>DALYCY010000006.1:17056-66425 GCA_031973495.1 Candidatus Aquirickettsiella sp.
CCGCCTCTACAACTACCGCTGCTTCCTTCCGGATCTGACGGGGTTCGCTGCTTTGCGTTGCGAAGGGACCGATATAACCACCATTGGCGGAGAGAGCGGGATTCGAACCCGCGGTAGGGATAAACCTACACACACTTTCCAGGCGTGCTCCTTAAGCCGCTCGGACACCTCTCCCAGAAAGCTGCCAGGTTAAACTAGAATGGCTAATTTGGCAATTAGCATTTCTATCTAACCATACGTAAGGATAAAAGTTTTGCTAGCTTGAGTCTTTATTTGATTAAATTCTTCAGATACCCACTAAGAATTGTTTACTTGCCAGTTGTTTGCAGCGATTAAAAAAGCAAATGTCATGATAAAGCCAAAAAGTTTACACCGATTTCATATACAATAAGCGATTATTTTAAAATAATTAGTTTTTAATCTCCTTCAGCTATAGGTCTTATCGCATGCCAGATTCCGCTTATCCCGCCGAAATTTTATCCAGAAGAACTTTTGCGATTATCTCGCATCCAGATGCCGGTAAGACCACTTTAACAGAGAAGCTTTTGTTGTGGGGAGGCGTTATACAATTGGCCGGAACTGTTAAAGCTCGTAAAGCCGCGCATCATGCTACCTCGGATTGGATGGCGTTAGAGAAAGAGCGAGGGATCTCTGTCACCACCTCTGTCATGCAGTTTCCTTATCAGGACTGTATTTTTAATCTATTAGATACACCCGGCCATGCTGATTTTTCTGAAGATACCTATCGTACTTTAACCGCCGTTGATTCAGCCTTGATGGTAATTGATGCCGCCAAAGGGGTGGAACCGCGCACGCAAAAATTATTAGAGATTTGTCGTTTGCGAAATATTCCTATTTTAACCTTTATTAATAAAATGGATAGAGAAGCACGTACCCCCATTGAGTTATTAGATGACATCGAATCGACTTTAGGCATTGCGTGTGCCCCGATAACCTGGCCGATAGGGATGGGGAAGCAATTTAAGGGCATTTATCATATCCAAGAAGACAAGGTTTATTTTTATGCGCCTTCGAGTAATCTAAAACGTAAAGAAGGCGAATGCTTTGTCGGTTTAAATAATAGTAAGGTAAAGGAGCGAATGGGTTTTCTATTTGATGAACTTGAAGAGGAATTAGCGCTTATTAAAGGAGCCAGTGCTGATTTTAACCAGCAAGCGTATCTGGCCGGAAAATTAACACCGGTATTTTTTGGCTCGGCGATTAATAATTTCGGTGTGCAAGAATTATTAGCCGCTTTTGTGAAATATGCGCCTTGCCCACAACCTAGACAAACTGACGTTCGCAGAGTAAGCCCCGAAGAGAGCAATTTTACCGGATTTGTCTTTAAGATTCAGGCCAATATGGATCCGGCACACCGCGATAGAATTGCTTTTTTGCGCTTATGTTCCGGAAAATTTACCCCAGGCATGAAGGTGTTTCAAGTACGGACGAAACGCGAAATGGCACTTAACAAAGCACTAACTTTTATGGCCGGTGATCGTGTTAAGACAGAACAGGCGTGGCCAGGTGATATTATTGGCTTACATAACCATGGTACGATCCAAATCGGTGATAGTTTCACGCTGGGCGAAACATTAAAGTTTACCGGAATTCCCTCTTTTTCGCCGGAGTTATTTCAACGCGTGCGTTTAAAGGACCCACTAAAATCTAAGGCTTTATTAAAAGGATTAATACAGTTGTCTGAAGAAGGCGCGATACAAATTTTCAGGCCTTTAAATAGCAGCGAGTTAATTTTAGGCGCTATTGGTGTTCTACAATTTGATGTGGTGGCGTATCGATTAAAACACGAGTATCGTGTTGAATGTGCTTATGAACCGATCAATGTGGTTGCTGCACGCTGGGTCAGTGCCGATGATGCTAAACAGTTAGAGGAATTTCAAAACAAACTTTCCTTACATTTGGCGCTGGATGCTAAAGAGAACCTTACTTATTTAGCTCCCAGCCAGGTGAATTTAAAATTAACCATGCAGCGCTGGCCGGCTATTTATTTTTATCCACTCAAAGAAATCTAGTTTTTATGAGTTAAGCTGAAAAAATAGCGATTTAGCTCAACGATTTAATTTGTAAACGCTCCTGCTCTAGAAAAATACGTACACTGGCTTCGTTGGGCGTTACTTGCAGATCATTTAAATCCTCACTTAACCAATAATGACCGGCAATAGCGACTAATTCAGCTTCTAAGGTTTGACAAAAAATACAGGCGTTCTGGTTTCCTGTCACCCCGGCAAGTGCACGACCTTTTAAGCGACCGTAAACATGGATGTTCCCGTCAGCTAGTAGCTCAGCACCCGGACTTACCGAGGCGATCACGATTAAATCACCATTTTTAGCGTAGATTTGTTGGCCAGAGCGTACCGGTTGCGTTATTAAGGTCGAATTAAGGGTCGGATTAGCGGCGGCAAGCTTGGAAGTTGCTTCCGTCGTATCGGTTTTGACATTGGCTAAAATAGCCAGTCCTGATTGCATCGCAAAGGTTTGTTGCTCGGCACTTCCGCCGCGAATCCCTACTGGAATTAGGCCATAACAGCGCAGACAACTGATAATAGCCGAAAAATCAATGACAGCTGTTGTTGATAAAGAAAACAAATCCAAAATAATTGGTAGCTGTTGGAAAAAGCGTGGGGTTTGTTCAATCAGCGGCTTTAATTGTTGATGCAGTGTCTCTGGATCAGGATTTAATAAATGAAAGGTGGTTAATGTGAATAAACTCGCCTTTAATTTAAAGGCCTCTTGCGATGTTTCCGTCAAACTGCGCATAAATAGTCCACCTAATCGCTATGGAATGTCGAAATAAAGTAGGCATTATATACTAAAACCTAACAAGGAACGTTTTCCTGTAATTTTATAGTAGGGTGAATGATGGAAAAGATTTGGTTGCATCGCTATCAGCAGCAAGTGCCGGCCGAGATTAATGTGGATGTTTATCCCTCACTCAATGCCTTATTCAAAGAGGCGTGTCAAAAATTCCACGCATTACCGGCGCTAAGTTTTTTTCAACACACGATAAGTTATCGGCAATGGGCTGAGTTGAGTCAAAGTCTGGCCGCCTATTTACAACAACAATTCGGCTTAAAAAAAGGCGCTAAGATCGCATTAATGCTACCGAATTGTCCGCAATATATGATAGCTATCTTTGCCGTGCTTCAAGCAGGCTTGGTGGTGACAAATATCAATCCACTTTACACAGCGCCGGAATTTATCCAACAAGCCAATCATTCAGAGGCAGAGGCGTTAATTATATTACGTAATTACTTGCCTAATATAGTCCATGTCATCAAGGAAACGAAGATTAAGCAGGTTATCAGTACCCATTTAGGCGATATGTTGACTTGGCTGCAATCGTGGCTGGTCAATGCTTCCGCCTGGTGGGTTATCAAAAATCAACAGCAAAAAGATAAAACCGTGTTAGCGATTGATTTTTTGCAGGCGTTAAAAATAGGTCGAAATCTAAGGCTAAAGCCTGTTGCGGTCGGCAAAGAGGATCTTGCGTTTTTGCAATATACCGGAGGTACAACCGGGATTCCTAAAGGCGCGATGTTAAGCCATGGTAACATGCTGGCTAACATTGAACAGTTGATCACTTGGGTGCGACCGGTGTTAAAAGAAGGTCAAGAATCATTCATTACCGCCTTGCCGCTCTATCATATTTTTTCGCTGATGGTAAATGGCTTAATGTGTCTCCGTTTGGGCGGCAAGAATTGTTTGATTGCCGATGCACGCAACTTAAAGCAAGTTATTCAGCTACTTGAGACTAGCCAATTTAGTGTGCTGCTGGGAGTTAATACACTATTTAAGGCACTTTTAAGCCAAACGGCCTTTTTAAAATTGGATTTCAGTAGTTTAAAGGTTGCCTTAGGGGGTGGAGCGCCATTACCAGCTCAGCTTAAGTCGCATTGGAAGCAAGTGACCGGAAAATTATTATTAGAGGGTTATGGGTTGACTGAAGCTTCACCAGTAGTTTGTGCGCCACCGTGGGATTTAGTCGTAGCCGGCGATCATGTCGGGTTACCATTACCTGATACCGATATTCGCTTATGTGATGACAAGCAGCAGGAGGTTGCGTTAGGCGAGGTGGGTGAGCTATGGGTTAAAGGCCCTCAGGTCATAAAGAGCTATTGGATGCAGCCCGCTGAGGTAAAAAATGCACGAACTGCTGACGGGTGGTTATTAACCGGCGATCTGGCCCGTATCGATAGCCAAGGATTTGTTTTTATCGTCGGCCGTAAAAAGGAATTAATTCTGGTCTCAGGCTTTAATGTCTATCCTGAAGAGATAGAAAATCTGCTCCAACAACACCCTAAGGTAAAGGAAGTGGCGGTAATAGGGGTCCGGTCTGAAAAGACTGGCGAAGCGATCAAGGCATTTGTAGTGGGTAAAGATAAAAGCTTAAGCGCCGAAGAATTATTAAGTTATTGTCGTCGGGCGCTAACAGGCTATAAATTACCCCATCAAATTGTATTTTTAAATAAGCTGCCTAAATCCGCTTTAGGTAAGGTTTTAAAGAAAGATCTGCACTAAAATATATTTTTTAGATAAAAACATAATGTTTTGTCTTTTTTCCATATTAATCTAAGTTAATTGACAAATTTGTTGTATAGAAGTAGGCTGACAATCAATTTATATTTAATATAATTTATTTAAAAATAATAATAAAAGGTACGAGGGCGTTTATGAAGAAAAAGACCGTTAATTTAATAAAGAAACTCGAAGCTGAAATTAATAATATCAGTAGTAATTCAATCCATAAATCTACATTAATATATTCCATTAGTAAAGAATTTTTTGCAGCAATAAATAAATTGGGCAAAGAGGAATTAAACGCGTATTTAAAAAACCTTGAACAGGGAAATATTGATGCGGCGGCTATTAATTTCCAGGTAGTTAGTTGTTTGCTCGTATTGGCGATTAACCAATATAGCAAGAATGAATTTTTACAGTTGGTACAACCACTTTGTACTGATCCGAATAACAATGGAGATCTGATTAGTAAGCTTAAAACAAGGCGATCTAACTGGATAGTGATACGTTGGTTACAAGCGATATTTAATTGGTTTAAGCGAGAAAGATTTGCGGTAAATCCTCAGCATCCATCCGCTATCCAGTTTGAACGTGCCTATCAAGCCTTGCGTTTACCGAAAAAGATAGATCTAGCAGGATATAAAAGCTTAAACCAAGATGATGGGTCATTGCTGACACGAACAATCTTTTCCATAGAGCCAGCACACAGTCGAGTAGAGCCGATTGCTAATCTAGCGCTAGAAGAACAATCCAAGGAATTATCTGCAAACAGCCGTAGAGAAGAAAAAGCTAGATGGTCTTTCTCTAGAGCGAGTTCCTTTTCTTCGAATAATTCGGCAGAATTGCCACCTCCTCCTCCTACTCCTCCCCCATTACCACTGCCGCCTAAGACAATTCAATTCAATAAAACGGCTGCTAGTAAAAAAGATGGCGAAAGTAATGTTGCGCTTAGTAAGGGAAAAGATGCGTTTACTTTAGATTCGGGGGCGCTGGTAGATCAACTTAAAAAACTAAAACCTTTGTCTTCTCAAAATAATAAAGTTAATCTAGAGGCGGGTAGTATTGCCGGAGTTATGCTTAATACTATAAATAGCCTACATGCCGATATAGAGCCTACTCTAGATGTCAGGCGTAAGCGTATAGTGAGTGATTCTTCAGATACTAGCTCTATTGACACCACTGAGTGGGAGGCGATTAGCTCCGTTTCTATAGCAGATAATTTAGAACAAGCTACGAGTGAAACAGATAATCAAGGAACGCTAGGTAGAACCGACTCAGGTCATGGAAGTTATACTTCTCTACCTGGCGAAGAAGGGTTAGAAACTTTGAATGAAAAGGAAAGTGTAAAACACAGTAATGCTTGCTTATTCAAGATAAATAAAGAATCGGCGCCTGAAAAGGATGAAAAACAGCCAACCGAGAATTCTTCTCTTAGCGTTAAAGAACGAGTTGAACAGTTTTCTTATAAAGCTAAGTAAAGTAGCTGTTTATAAAAATCCAGGGCACTGTGATACAGTGCCCTTTTTTATCGATATTTCATATTAAAGTTACATTTTTTTCGGAAAACGAATCTCAACTTTGAGTCCCGTTCCTTCTTTCAGGTGACTCTCATTCATAACGGCTGAAATATTTTTAAGCGGCTTCTATGAAGTGACCCGATGCGTATTCGTGTAATACACTGGCAATAAAGGTTTGATAAGGCAAACCCTTATAAGCTGCTTTTTGTTTCAAACGCTCTAAGTCACCACTCGAAAGGCGAAGTGTCACCCGCGCATCTTTACGTAAGAAATTTGCCGCGGCTGCTTTAGCAAAAGCCATTTCCTTTTTGAGATTGTTAATGCTTTTTAATTGATTCTGAGCAATAGACTTATCAATAGCATCGCTGATCGCTTGTTCTTCTTTATCTAGCTTAATCACAGGGATATTAGATTTTCTCTTTTTCATGGTTTTCACCTCTTAAATATCGTTTGCTTAGTTTACGATGAGGAAAAATAGTTTTTAAAAAGACAGTGTCTTTATCCTTTCTAACAAAAGGAACTAAGTACACGTAGTTATTAATATTGATTATATATATTTTTTGATTTGGGTACTTAGCTAGGTTAGGATGAGGCACTACGTCTAATACTAAATCTTCCTCTATGGCGGAAATTATTTCTTCAAAACTAATCCCTCGTTCACTGATGAGTTGCTGATTTTTTTCAGCTGAAAATTCATAATGTGATTTTTTTCCTTGCATCCCTTAAAAATATAACAATGTACTATTTTTGTCAAAGTTACTTTCTTTACCTTTTTTATCGATATTTCATATTAAAGTTACATTTTTTTCGGAAAACGAATCTCAACTTTGAGTCCAGTTCCCTGCTCAGGTGATGCTAACATGATGGATCCTTTATGCAGCTTTGCAATTTGTTCGACTATCGCTAAGCCTAAACCACTTCCTTGAGCATTGGTTCCTAATACACGGAAAAAGCGTTCGAATACCCGAGCGCGCAGTTTAACCGGGATGCCAGGCCCATTATCGATTACCTGTAATAGGATGGCCTCAGGTTTATTAATAATAAACACCTTAATAACACCCTCTCTGGGCGTATAACGAATCGCATTGTCCACCAAATTACGGATTAATACCTGCAAGCCGGTGGCATTCCCTAATAAGGTATATTCAGCATCCTTTGCAATCAGTTCAATTTCAATCTGTTTTACGATAGCCACCGGCGCTAATTGTGCAATAACCTCAGCGGCGATATGCGCTAAATTAAGCGCTGTAAAATGTTCTGGTCGGATAGTCTCAGGGCTTAAGCGACACAGGGTTAATAATTGTTGGATGACATGCGAACAGCGATCGACGCTGGCAATGACCTGCTTTAAATGCAAATGACATTCTTTGGGATCGGTGGTTTTGAGTGATACCTGCGCTTGGGTTTTTAGGGCCGCTAAAGGGGTATGTAATTCATGCGCGGCATCAGCGGCAAAACGTTGTTCGCGCTCAAAAGCTTGTTGCAAACGGGAAAAGAGTTTATTCAGCTCATCAACCAAGGGGCTGATTTCAATAGGAACTTTATTTAAGTCAACCGGATCAAGATGATCGGCGGCACGTTCGGCCATTTCTTTGGCGAAAAAACGGATACTTTTTAATCCGCTGCCAATAATGAGCCAGATAAAAATGCCGGATACGGGATAAATGAGGAGGGTAAGGTAGGTATCATGCAGCAGCATGTCATTAATTAAGGTATAGCGAGCGGCATATTGTTCGGCCAGAACAAGTATCACACCTTGTTTAGTATCGTAACGGGTAAAGGTTCGCCATCTTTGGCCATTGATGATTTTATCGCTCAGTCCCGGTTTGCCGATTAATGGAACAGCCGGGTTTTTTTCTGAACTTAATAACAGCTTTCCATCACCGTCCCATAATTGAAATTTATAACGTAATTCTTTTGTAGGGATATTAGTGATTTTTAAGTCAGTATGCTGGGCCCAATTTTTGCGGATCAGATTATTAATATTTAATTGTGATTGGATTACTTTCAGTGTAGCCGGCGATAAAGAATGTGGGTTATTAGTAATGGTTTTCAGCAGTGAACCGGTTTCGACTAACAAGTTATCCAAGCCTTTATTAATCGCTCGGGAGTCAATGTAATAGTTAGCAAAGGCCGTAATGATGATCGTGGCGACGACAGTACATAGCAGATTAAATAATAAAAAGCGCCTAATTGAAAAGATGGTGAACATTAATGATTTTCCTTTTCTGCCATATAACCTACGCCGCGTATGGTGCGGATAAAACTAGTTTCGATGAGTTTTTTGCGTAAATTATGCACATGTACTTCGAGCGTATTACTGTCTATTTCATCATCCCAACCGTAGAGGCATTGATTTAGCGAATCGCGTGAAACGACATGGCCGGCATTTTCTAAGAGTTTTTGCAGCAAGCTAAATTCTCGACGGGATAGACTAATCAGCTGCCCTTTGAGTGTGACCGAAAAGGAGCTCGGATCGAGTTCGATATCACGATAAGTCAGAATAGGGGAGGCGCGATTGCTTGAGTGACGTCGTTGTAGGGCCCGAATTCTGGCGGATAGCTCATCTAGGTCAAAGGGCTTGGTGAGGTAATCATCAGCACCACTATCCAAGCCTTTTATTCTATCTTCAATGGCGTGGCGGGCTGTTAAGATGAGTACCGGGACGGTGATGCCTGCGGCGCGCATTTCACGTAAAACACTTAATCCAGGTAGGCCGGGTAGATTTAAGTCAAGTAGGATGACATCAAATGTTTCTGTTTTGATGGAGCTTAAGGCGGTTCGGCCGTCGGTGAGCCAATCTACCGTATAACCATATTGTTTAAGCCCTTTGTAAATGCCGTCGCCTAGAGAACCATCGTCCTCAACTAAAAGAATGCGCATAGTGTGCCTCATTATTGTTGTTTTTATAGTCCGCTGCTCGCCTTATCAAGATGCGAAAATTGTAAATAACCAGGTGCGGATAACCTTAGGTTATGTAAAGGGGTTACCTTCGATTTAGGGCTAATAAACGGTATAATTTGTTAAATGTCAATTAAAATGGTCGATTTATAGCCAGCATGCCGAGATAGAGCGGTCCATTGAAAAGGATGACTTATTATCGATTATTACCTAAAGGGTAATTTTACGATAAATTTGCCCTCTTTAACAAGGCTAAAAATTGATTTTCAGTTAAAAGTTTAAGGCCTAATGCCTTGGCACGGGTTAATTTAGAGCCAGGGTCTTTGCCCACAACCACATAGTCGGTTTTTTGCGATACACTGCTATGGACGATGGCGCCTAGTTCTTGCAGTAAACGAGCGGCTTGATCACGGTTTAGTTGCGATAAACTACCGGTTAAAACGAAGCTTTTTCCGGCTAAAGCCGATAAGTTTGGCGAGGGATAGACCGTCGGTTTTGGCCAAATGATACCCGCATCTTGTAAGTTTTGAATGATTTTTAGATTGTGCGGCTCACTAAAAAACTTCTTAATGTGTGCGGCAACGACAGGGCCGATATCCGAAATAGATTGTAGCTGCGCTTGGTCGGCCTCCATGATGGCTTGTAGGCCTCGGAAATGCTGAGCGAGATTTAAAGCGGTGCTAATCCCCACATCCCGAATGCCCAGTGCATATAAAAAACGTGCTAGGCTGGTTTTTTTACTGGCCAGTATGGCAGCACATAATTTTTTAGCCGATTTTTCACCCATCCGCGCTAGCGGGGTAAGTTGCTCGGGTGTTAAATGATAGAGCTCGGATACATTTTTAATTAAATGATGGTCAACTAATTGCTCCACCAACTTATCCCCTAAGCCTTCGATATTCATGGCTTTGCGAGAGGCAAAATGTTTAATCACTTCTTTGCGTTGCGCGGGGCAAAATAAAGCACCGCTACAACGGGCTGCCGCTTCGGTTTCTAATTTAATAACATCTGAACCACAAACAGGGCAATGCTTAATAAGTCGTAAAGGATGCGTATTAGGAGGGCGTTTTGCTTCAATAACACGAACTACCTCTGGAATGACATCGCCTGCTCTACGAATAATTACCGTGTCTCCTACCCGTATATCCTTGCGCTTTACTTCATCCATATTGTGTAAGGTTGCATTACTCAGCGTTGCCCCTCCTACAAAGACCGGTTTTAATCGTGCAACTGGCGTTAAGGCCCCAGTGCGACCGACTTGAAATTCGATAGCGACTATTTTAGTGAATTCTTCTTGCGCCGGAAATTTGTGGGCGAGCGCCCAACGCGGCGCACGCGAAACAAAACCAAGCTGTTGTTGTAAAGAAAGCGAGTTGACCTTGTAGACAACCCCATCAATTTCATAGGGTAGAGCGGCGCGTTGTTTTTCTATTTGATGATAATACTGTAAACAAGATTGAATATTGGCAACCGTTTGCGTTTGTGGACAGCGTGGTAAGCCCCATTTTTTGAATTGATCGAGCATCGCCGTGTGTGTCTTTGCTAAGGCGCCTTTTTTAATCTCTCCGACACTATGCGTGAAAAAAGCTAATGCACGTTGAGCCGTTATCTTTGGATTTAATTGACGTAAACTTCCTGCGGCGGCATTTCTTGGGTTAACAAATGTTTTTTCGCCAGCTTCTTTTAGGCGATTATTGAGTTGCTGAAAGGCTTGTTTGGGAATGTAAACCTCACCACGTACCTCTAAGTTGTCTGGATAATCTTCACCTCGAAGTTGCAAGGGAATACTCAAAATAGTTCGAACATTTAAGGTGATATCCTCGCCATAATTTCCATCACCGCGGGTTGCCGCGCGTATTAATTGCCCTTTTTGATAGCTTAAGCTAACAGCAATACCATCTAGTTTGGGTTCGCAGGCATATTCGATGTCGTGTTGCGTGCCTAGGCGCTCTTGTATGCGTTTATTAAATGCCAGTACTTCTTTATCCGAAAATGCATTTTCCAAAGAAAGCATTGGTACTTTATGTTCGACTTGGAGAAAAGCGCTTAAAGGGGTGCTACCTACGCGTTGGGTAGGTGAGTTCTGACTAATTAATTGAGGATATTTTTTTTCCAGATCCTCTAATTGGCGAAAAAGTTTGTCATAGGCCGCATCGCTAATGAGTGGATCATCGAGAATATGATAACGATAATTATGTTCATTTATTTTTTTTTTCAGCTGACTGATTTTTTTCAGCAGGCTTTGTGATGGTTTAGGCATAGGTATGAAGTTGTGAATAGTAGCGCCAGAGATCATCTGCGGCCAAAGGATGTAGTTGCTTATCGCAAAGTGTTCCACCTAAATCTTGGGCGAGGATTTGTGCGGTTTCTAACATCAGCTCAAATGTAGTGCGTGCCTCAGTAACCTTACGGATTGACATAAATAAACACAGCCCAGGACAATTAATTTCGCCGATATGGTCTAGATCAAAGGTTCCTGGTTCAATGGCCGACGCAAGACTAAATAAAAGTTCTTTTTTCTCGAGCGGATCGGCATAATAATGAAAGATATTCATTTTGCCATAATGAAATCCAGCACTGCTGAGCGTTTGTATGAGTTCATAGCCTTGATAAGGTCTTTGTTTGGGTGCCATCAATTGCAAAATAATATAATCATTTATGTCATGATGGGCCGCTTTCGGCGTGTTTACTTCACTGGCGGGTAAATCGTTCAGGCTTGGCTCCAGACGCGATGAGGATGAATTTTTAACGGTTATTTTGGATGATTCTTTTTCTGCGCCAGGGCTAGTCAGCTTTTCCTTTGCTCTTTTACGGCGGAAATTTCCATGCCATATAATGAGAACTAAGCCAAAAACACCGAGAAAAATAATACTCGGTAAAATAACGAGTAAGTAATCAATGTCCATTACAGGGATACCTCTTGCTTTAAGGATGTGATTTTTTAGCAGTCAATAAATCGACATGAGCGATTAAGGTTTTTATATCGGGCTCCTAGTCACCTAGTATACGACGAAATAAGACTAAAAAAGTAAACTGGCTGATTTTCATGTTCGGTTTTAAGCGTTAGCAATGGCGATCGCTTTTTCTAGGTCTACAGCGACCATGCGTGATACGCCGGGTTCATGCATGGTAATTCCCGTTAAGTGCTGCGCCATTTCGATAGCGACTTTATTATGGCTGATAAAGATAAATTGTACCTCCTTCGACATTTCCCGAACTAACTTACAAAATCTTAGTACATTGGTGTCATCTAAAGGGGCGTCTACCTCATCTAGCATGCAAAAAGGGGCGGGGTTTAATTGGAAAAATGAAAAAACTAAGGCAATGGCGGTGAGTGCTTTTTCTCCGCCTGAAAGCAGATGGATGGTACTGTTTCGTTTTCCAGGCGGTTGGGCCATAATGCAAATTCCACTGCTGAGTAAATCTGGATCTTGCAATTGCAGTGAAGCGATGCCTCCGGAAAATAAATGTGGAAATAACCGGGTAAAATTTTCGTTGACCTTATCAAAGGTCTCCTTGAAACGGTTACGTGTTTCTTTATCCATTTTTTGGATAGCTGTTTGCAAGATTTCTAAGGCTTCTATTAAATCCTTATATTGTGTCTCTAAATAGTTTTCACGTTCAGAGATAATTTTTTGTTCTTCTAAGGCAGCAAGATTAACCGCGCCTATTTGCTCAATACGCTGTGTTACGCTGGCAAGTTGCATTTCATATGCTGCAATATCCTTTTTTTCGTCCGGTATTTCTAATAAAAGCGTTTTCAATTCATAACCTTGCTCATGTAATTGCTCTTCCAAGGTTTTAGCGCGTATATGTAATTCCTGGGATAGTAAGCGTTGCTGTTCCAGTGCACCCCTACCTAAGGTGAGATTGGTTTCCAGCGTTTGTAATCGCTGTTCGCTGTGTTTAATCCCTTGTTCAATGCCAGTCAATTGTGTTTGACTTTCTTTCAACTGAATGCCAAGTTTACTTTGTGCTTGCGTCTGAATAGTGAGATTTTGTTGCAGCGACTCAATCGGATCTTCAGCCACATCGAGTGTTTGCTGTAATTGATAAAGTCGTTTTTCGACTTGCGCTTGTTGTTGTTTTAAAGTGGCTAAAGTGGCGTGATTGGTTTCGAATTGATGCGTTGTTGCTTGTAGGTTTAATGCCTGTTGATGAGATTCTGCTTCATAGGCTTTAGCAAGACTTATGGCTTTATCGAGTTGCAACTGCAGAGCGGTTTTATTTTCTATTAATAAAAGACCTTGTTGTTCAATTTGCTGTAATTCAGATTGGCTAAGTTTTTCTGCTTGTGCGGTTTGCTGTAATTTTTCTTGGTTGGCGTCGTAATGCTGTTTTGCTTTTTGTAGCGCTTGTTGTATTGCTTGAATACGTTGTTTGGCTTGAGTTAAACGAAGCTTTTGTACTTGTTGGCGCGTATTTAGAGTAGAGTGATGCGCAATTAATTGGGTAAATTCGCTTTGTTTGCTAACTTGTTGCGCTTCAAGCGCTTTTAGTTGTTGTTGTTGTTGGTAGTACTCGCTTTGCTTTTTATCAAGCTGTACTTGAATCGCTAATTGGTTTTTTTTAAGAGCGGCTATTTCGCCTTCTCGCTGTAATAAACCGGCTTTATGGTCATTGGCGGCTGTTAAACGAATCCAATGATTTCCTAAGCAAATTCCTTCGCGGGTTATGATAGATTCATAACTTTTCAATTGCGATACATATTTTATCGCTTCTACACCAGTTTCTGCGGCATAAACTCCCGCTAATAAATGTTCGAGTGGCCAAGGAGCGGTAAATTTACTACTAAGTGGTGATAGCGTTAACTGACTGGAAAAATGGCTACTCAGCTGTTCGCACGGCGTTGATCGGGTCATTAAACTCACTGTATGTGGAGGAGGGTTGTTTAAAAAATCGTCTAAAGAATCCCTGTCGCTTAGGCATACCGCTTGTATATGCTGGCTCAAAGCCACTTCTACAGCCCGTTCCCAGCCGGTTTCAACCTTCAATAGTTGCACAAGCCGAGGCAGCTCGGTTAAATGATGTGCTTTAAACCATTTAAGCTGTGTATGTTCGCGTTTGCCTAAAGCTTCTTGTTGCAAGGCCATTAAAGAAGCATATTCTCCTTGTGTGATTTGCAGATGACTTTTAGCGGAATCTAATTCTTTAATTAGGGCTTCCAAATTAGCGCGTTGTACACGAATCTGTTGCGTTATTTTTTCTTGCTCTGTTTGGCATACTAGTTGCTCTTTTTCCGTCAATGCCAGTGCGGCGTCTAGATCGCTAGGATCATCATCATGAGCGTTTAAGATTTGCTGTTGCTCATCTTGCTCTTGTTGTAAACGCGCCATATCTTGCTTTAAGGTTTCAGATTGTTGCAAAAGATATTGATGTTGTGTTTGCGCCACGCGGTGTTGTTGATTGAGTTGTGCCAAAGCGGTTTGTAGCTTTTCCCATTCGGCTTGCCAGTTTTTAAAATCGAGTTCTGCTTGTTGTAATGCCGATTGACTTTGCTCGGTGGTTATTTTGAGTGTCGCCTGTTTTTCTTTGAGTTCAGTAAGCGATTGATTGATCAGTGATTGATTGGTTTCGCTGGCATGGTATTTTTGTTTGAGAGCAATTTTGCTTTTGACCAGCTCAGCGAGTTCGAGTTGATTTTGCTCAAGCTGCCTTGTCTGACTACGTAAATTCTCCGTTAAGCGGGTTATTTCATTACCTAATTCATAATACTGAGTTTGATACTGATCAGCGCTGAGCCTTGCCTGGTTTTGTTGCGTACGATCCGCGGCTATCTGTTTTAGTAAGTTTTGTTGTTCCAGCTGCGATTGCTTAAGCTGTTCTTCGGCCACTTCTATTTGTGTTAATTGAGTTTGCAATTGTTCATCAAATAGTCGATAGCGTAGCGCCTGTAGCTGCGCTTTGAGTAAGCGCTCCTCTTGTTTGAGTATTTTATAGCGCTCTGCCGTATTAGCTTGTCGCTGTAAATGTTTAAGCTGTTTGCTAAGCTCTTCTCTTAAATCATTTAAACGATTTAAATTTTCCTGGGTATGCTCTAAGCGTAATTCTGTTTCGCGCCGTCGCTCCTTATATTTTGAGATACCGGCTGCTTCTTCAATATAAGCACGTAATTCATCGGGTTTGGCCTCTACCAGGCGCGAAATCATACCTTGTTCGATAATGGCATAACTGCGCGGCCCCAGACCTGTGCCTAAAAAGATGTCGCGTATATCGCGCCTTCGACAGCGTGTGCCATTCAGCGAATAGATAGATTGACCTTCTCGGGTAATTTCACGTCGAATAGCGATCTGGGTATAACTGCTATATTGACCGCCTAGCTTGCCATCGGAATTATCAAAGTTGAGTTCGATAGAAGCCTTGCCGAGTGCTGGGCGTGTCTTGCAACCGTTAAATATAACGTCATCGAGCGATTGCCCGCGTAGTTGCTTCGCCGAGCTTTCGCCCATCACCCAACGGATCGCGTCGATAATGTTCGATTTTCCACAGCCGTTAGGCCCTACAATCGCGGTAAGATTGCTAGGGAAGGCCACTGTGGTAGGGTCAACAAAGGATTTGAAACCCGCTAGTTTGATACTTTCTAGGCGCATAAGGGTATTAATCGCTATTTAATATAGGCGAAAGTATAGCATTTATAGTAAATATAAAAGAATAATTAGCCGAATAATCGCTAAATAGGCAAGGATTTAAATCAACTGTTTCGCGAATAAATAAAAAAACTTGTGAAATAAGGGTTTATTGGCCGAAAGACCTTAAGTCGAACAGGGTGTTCACTAAGCACTACAGGGATGTATTGATGCGTGTCTGATGGATAATAAACCCTTATTCTAATATTGAAAAAGTTTGACTGCGAAATACCTTCAAATGTAAAAAATAATTAAACACACATAAAAAAGCCTAACGATGCACCCGTCTTAACGCATAGAAAGCGGGGTATCGTTAGGCTTAAAGCTAATTTAAGCTAAACTTATTTATTAGTATCGGTTACCTGAGCTACCGGCAATTTGGCTTCCTGCGACGGCACCAATACCTGCGCCTGCGATAGTGGCGACGGTTCTACCGGCACCGCTACCGATCTGATTACCGACAATCCCACCGACTGCAGCACCACCTAAACCCCCTGCGACACGTCTTTGATCAGGTGACATCGTATCACATGCGCTAAGTCCTACTAAGACAACGCCAATTAGGACGAGTGAATTCAATTTTTTCATATAGTACCCCATGGAAATTGAAATAATTTTTAGACTGTTTATTTCTAGTTATATGAAAAGTATAGGCAGCAGGGGGGGTAAATACCAGTTGCCACGGATAAAATCGCTCAAAATTAGTACAATAAAGCTAGGTTATACTAGGAGGCTATTTTCCATAGGACATACGGATGAAAAACATACAGTTAAAAATTCTCGATTCACGTTTAGGTGCGTTATTTCCACTGCCAAGCTATGCAACCGATGGCTCGGCGGGTCTTGATTTGAGAGCCTGCGTCCCAGAAACTATACAATTATCGCCCAGTCAGACACAATTAATCTCAACAGGATTAGCGATACATATTGCTGAGCCAAATTTAGCCGCAGTTATTTTGCCGCGTTCCGGACTCGGTCATAAACATGGCATCGTGCTAGGAAATTTGATAGGTCTTATTGATTCAGATTATCAAGGTGAATTGTTCATTTCTTGTTGGAATCGAGGCCAGTCGGATTTTAGCATTAAGCCAGGCGATAGAATTGCACAACTGGTATTTGTCCCGGTTGTACGGACCCAATTTGAGCTAGTTACGACATTTAACCAATCCCAGCGTGGCGAAGGTGGATTTGGCCATTCGGGTGTCCAATAATCAGCTTGCTCATTGGGTTTGTAAGCAGATATATTTAATTTCTAAATAGTCTTCAATGCCATATTTAGAACCTTCGCGGCCTATGCCCGATTGCTTAAAACCACCAAAAGGCGCGACTGCATTAGAGGTTCGGCCGGTGTTAATGCCGATTATGCCATATTCGAGTTGTTGTGCCAGATGGAGAATGCGATTGATATTTTGCGAATAAAAATAAGCCGCAAGTCCGTATTCGCTGGCATTGGCTAGGCGAATAACCTCTTTTTCGCTAGAGAATTTGAATAAGGCGGCTACCGGCCCGAAGGTTTCCTCGTTGGCAATCTGCATATTGGCGGTGCAATTTTTTAAAAGTGTCGGTTCAAAAAAATTACCACCTAACGCATGTATTTTCCCCCCACAGACCAATTCAGCGCCTAGTTGCAGGGCATTACTAATATGTTGTTCTACTTTTTTAACCGCCGCTTGATGGATCAATGGCCCTTGTTGAACATCTGCTGTTAATCCGTTGCCTACTTTTAATTGTTGGATAGCTTTAGCTAATTTTTCGCTAAAGCTATCATAGATCGCCTCATGGATATAAAAGCGGTTGGTACAGACACAGGTTTGGCCTGAGTTACGGAACTTTGAGGCTATAGCGCCACTAATTGCCTGGTCAATATTGGCATCGTCGAAAACAATAAACGGGGCGTTTCCTCCTAATTCTAACGATATTTTTTGTACAGAATTGGCGGCTTTTTGCATGAGTAATTTACCGATCGAAGTAGAACCAGTAAATGAAAGTTTGCGAATCAAAAGGCTCTCTGTAAAGGTAGTGCTAATTAAGTTAGCATCACCTGTGATGACATTAAATACGCCGGCAGGAATACCTGCTTTTTCAGCCAATGCAGCTAATGCCAAGGCCGAAAAAGGCGTTAGCGAAGAAGGCTTGATGATAACGCTGCAACCGGCAGCTAAGGCAGGTGCGCATTTACGCGTAATCATGGCGTTAGGAAAATTCCAGGGTGTAATGGCGCCTACCACCCCAATAGCTTGTTTGCTGACAAATAAATGTTGTCCTGCCACTTGCGCCGGGATGATGTCACCGTAAATGCGTTTGGCTTCTTCGGCAAACCATAAGATAAAAGAAGCACCATAACGGATTTCTTCGGTGGCTTCTGTGAGCGGCTTGCCTTGCTCGCGGGTTAATAAATTGGCTAGATCATCGCTATTTTCTAAAATAAGTTCATACCAGCGATAAAGTATTTGAGCGCGCTCCGCCGCGGTTTTTGCCTGCCAAGCCGGCCATGCTTGATGAGCGGCTGAAATGGCGGTTAAGATTTTTTCTTGATCTAAGCTAGGAACAGTCCCAATGAGAGCGCCTGTTGCCGGGTTATTGACGGCAATGGTTTTTTTTGCATTGATCCATTGCGCATTGATATAACAGCTTTGTTGAAAAAGCGCGGGGTTTTTTAATTTCATCCTGTGAGCCCCATAAAATACGTTAATTAGATTTTTCAATATTGACTTGTAATAGTCGAATCAGACGATTATCGGCGCGCAATACCTTAAAACGAAAAGGTGCCAGCGTGATACTTGCGCCGCGTTTGGGTAAGTAACCGAATCGATGTGCGATAACCCCGCCGATGGTATCGAATTGTTCGGTGGTTAACTGCGAATTAAAAAAGACATTAAAAGCTTCAATTGGCATCATCGCTTTTACAATAAATTGATTGGGATTTTGTTCTTGTACAAAAACTTCATCGTTGGCATCGTATTCATCTTCGATCTCACCTACGATCTCTTCTAATACGTCTTCAATCGTGACCAGGCCGGATACCGCGCCGTATTCGTCAACCACGATAGCCATGTGATAATGCTTATGTTGAAATTCCTCAAGTAAACTATCGAGGCGTTTACTCTCTGGGATAAACACCGCCGGCCGTATAATATCTTGGATATCGAATGTGTTTTGATGGGCGAGTGGATTGTATCTGAGCAAATCTTTCGCCAGTAATAAACCAATCACACGTCTCTGATCATTAATTACCGGAAAGCGCGAGTGACCTGATTCTATAACGATAGGTAACAGTTCGCTTAAATTAGCCTTTTCAGAGATAACTGTTATTTTAGCATGAGGCACCATAATATCTCTGACGTGTATGTCAGAAATTTGCAATACCCCCTCTAGCATTTTGAGCGCTTGAGTATTGAGTAAATGACGTTGTTGGGCCACATGTAATAATTCAATTAATTGTTTTCTGTTTTTAGGTCGGTGTTGCAAAGCTCGGTGTGCACGTGTTAACCAGGGCTGACGATTTTTTTTAAGGGTATTTTTACCGTCAGATATAGGGGTTTTCATAACCTAAGTCCTCTAATAATTGAATTTCGAGTGTTTCCATACGCTTAGCCTCTTTATCATTGTGATGATCATAGCCTAGTAAGTGCAAACAACCGTGCATTACCAGGTGTGCCCAATGCGCTAAGTGGGTTTTTTGTTGTTGTTTTGCTTCTTGATTGACGAGTGGGGCACAAATAACTAAATCACCTAACAAGGGCGAATTAACCCCCGGTGGCGCTTCAAAGGAAAAGGATAGAATATTGGTAGGACCTTTTTTATCTCGGTAAGTATGATTCAATACAGCACTTTCTTTTTTATCAACCAGTCGAATATTGACTTGACTGATTGCGCTGTGACGGGATAAGGCTTTATTGACCCATTGCTGAAAAAAATAACGACTTGGAATAAAAGTATGACTAACTATTGCTTGTATCGTGATTTTAGGGCGTTTTTTTGTGATTTTCGTGTTGCGCATAGGCTTGTAGTATCGCTTGTACCAAAGTATGTCTTACAATATCTTGCATTTCAAATTCAGTAAAGCTGATGCCTTTTACCGCTTTTAAAATATGTAAACAATGACATAAACCCGATTCTAGGCCGCGCGGTAAATCGGTTTGGGTGGTGTCACCACTGACAACTACTTTAGAGTTAAAACCAATTCGGGTTAAAAACATCTTCATTTGTTCTTTGGTGGTATTTTGCGCTTCATCCAAAATAATAAAGGCATCGTTTAGCGTACGACCGCGCATATAAGCTAAAGGAACCACCTCAATAATATGCTGCTCTACCAGTTGCATGACCAGTTCAAAACCTAGCATGTCATTTAAGGCATCGTAGAGTGGGCGAAAATAAGGATCCAGTTTTTGCGAGAAATCACCGGGTAGAAAACCTAATTTTTCACCGGCTTCAACGGCGGGTCTAACCAGCACAACACGACTTATCTGCTCTTTTTCTAAGGCGGATACGGCGCAGGCTACGGCTAAATAAGTTTTACCGGTTCCGGCTGGACCTAAACCAAAATTAATATCGTGCGCTAAAATACGATTGATATAAAGTGCTTGATTTGGACTGTGAGGTTTGATAAGTCCACGTTTGGTGGGGATGGTGATTCCAGGCGTTGTGGATGTTTCGAGCGTCATGCTCGGATCGGTTTGCACTGTTTGTAATACTAAATGGATACTGGTTGAGGTAATGTTGGCCTTTTTAGTGCCTGTTTCGGCATAAAGATGATGTAATACCTTGGCGGCGACTTCTACTGCCGGAGGAGGGCCATTAATTTGAAAATCATGACCTCGATTGTAGATACAAACATTCAATTTTTGTTCAATTTGGCGTAAATGCTGATCAAATGGACCGCAGAGATTGGCTAAACGGTGATTATCTTCGGGTATCAGTTGAAAGGTATAAGCTTGAGTATTCAATTGATTATTAATTCTCCGCGTAAAGAATTTCTTAACACCGCAGTGATTGTAATAGGAACCAATTGTCCTATTAAGTGTGCGTCGCCTTTAAAGTTAACGACACGGTTATTTTCAGTACGCCCTTGCAACTCCTGTTTATTTTTTTTCGAAGGACCTTCAACCAAGATTGGATGAGTGCCAGCGCACATTTTTTTACTTAAGGCCTGTCCTTGAAATACTAGGAGATTTTGTAGAATCTGTAAACGTTGTTTTTTTCGGCTAAGTGATACCTCATCGGCCAGTTCTGCCGCTGGGGTGCCGGGGCGAGGGCTATAAATAAAACTAAATGAGTTATCAAAGCCTATCGATTCCACTAAATCGAGTGTAGATTGAAAGTCGGCATCGGTTTCTCCTGGAAAACCAACGATAAAGTCCGAAGAGATAGCAATATTTGGCCGTATTTTACGCAATCTACGTATTTTAGATTTAAATTCTAGTACGGTGTAGCCACGTTTCATGGCGGCTAAGATGCGATCTGAGCCGCTTTGTACTGGCAAATGCAAATGGTCTGCTAACTTAGGTACATCGGCATAGGCCTGAATTAAACGTTCTGAAAAGGCCAAGGGATGGGAAGTGGTGAATCGAATGCGTATTATTCCTTCTAAAGCGGCGATATAGCGAATAAGATCGGCCAGATCAGCCGTGCCGCCTTCATGGCGTGCGCCTTGATAATCGTTAACATTTTGACCTAACAAGGTAATTTCGCGTACCCCTAGTTGACTAAGCTGTACAATTTCTGCCAGCACATCATCTAAAGGTCGGCTAATTTCTTCACCACGGGTATAAGGTACGACACAAAAACTACAATATTTATTACAGCCTTCCATGATAGAAACCATAGCACGTACCCCTTCTGTACGTGGGGTTGGGAGGTGATCAAATTTTTCAATTTCTGGAAAGGAAATATCAATGAGCGGTTTTTTTTCTGCTAAAACTTGCTGGATCATCTCAGGGAGTCGATGCAAGGTTTGTGGGCCAAATACGATATCTACAAAAGGTGCACGTTGTTGAATACCTGCGCCTTCTTGACTGGCAACGCAACCACCGACACCAATAATAACCCCTGGACGCTGGGCTTTTATTTTACGCCATTGACCCAATTGTGAAAAAACCTTCTCTTGCGCTTTTTCGCGAATAGAGCAGGTGTTCAATAAAATCACATCGGCCTCAGTGGGATCTGCTGTTAAGATCAAACCATGCGAATGGTACAAAAGATTATGCAAGCTGGCTGAATCATATTCATTCATTTGGCAGCCATGCGTTTCGATATAGAGTTTTTGTAACATAAATTTTTTCTAATGATTGAGTTTTTCTTTTAACAAACTATTCAATTGTTGTGGATTGACTTTTCCGCCCGAGGCTTTCATGACTTGACCAACAAAAAAACCAAATAGTTTATCTTTGCCTGCTTTATAATCGGCCAATTGAATCGGATATTTGACCAATACTTCTTCAATAATCCGTATGATGGCAGCTTGATCAGTCACTTGGGTGAGGTTTTGTTCACGAATAATCTCATCGCAGGTTTTTTCACTATCCCACAATCGTTCAAATACATCCTTGGCTATTTTGCTAGAAATAGTGTTATCTGCAATTCGTTGTAATAAGCCGGCGAGTCGTTTGGCGCTGACAGGAGAGGCGGTGATGGTCCGATTGGATTTATTTAAAGCCGCCGCTAATTCTCCCATGATCCAATTGGCGGCTAATTTAGTCGGAACTTTTTCCTTGACTAGCGATTCAAAATAATCCGCTAAATCGCGTGTACTGGTGAGTAAGCTAGCATCATAAGCGCTGAGTTTATAGACTTCTTGAAAGCGTGCTTGTTTTTTTTGCGGTAATTCCGGTAAGGTTTGATAGATTTTTTCGACAAACTCAACGTCTATGACCACAGGACACAGATCCGGATCAGTAAAATAGCGATAATCATTGGCGTTTTCTTTACTGCGCATCGAGCGTGTTTCTTGTTTGTCGGTATCATATAAGCGTGTTTCTTGCTGAATGGTTCCACCATCGCTTAAGACGTTAATTTGGCGTTCAATTTCATAGTCAATGGCTTTTTCAATAAAACGAAATGAATTTAAATTTTTAATTTCTACCCGGGTTCCGAGCTGTGGGTGATCTTTTTTACGTACCGAAACATTTGCATCGCAACGAAATGAGCCTTCTTGTAAATTTCCATCTGAAATAGCCAAATAACGAACCAGCGTATGTAGTGTTTTCAGATAAGTAACCGCTTCTTTTGCCGAGCGTAAATCGGGTTCCGAAACAATTTCCAGCAAAGGGGTTCCGGCACGATTAAGGTCGATACCACTCATGTTTTCGAGTCCTTCGTGCAGTGATTTACCGGCATCTTCCTCTAAATGTGCACGCAGGATATGAATTGTTTTTTGTTCGCCACTTTCTAGCGCTATTGTTAAGTGTCCACGTCCTACAATCGGATTTTCATGTTGACTAATTTGATAACCTTTCGGTAGATCAGGATAAAAATAATTCTTACGCGAAAAAACAGAGTAGTGGGGAATGTCGGCCTGAATACTCAAGCCAAATTTAATTGCCATGTTGACCGCCTCGGCATTTAATACCGGCAGTACACCTGGCAAGGCTAAATCAATAGCACACGCTTGTGTATTAGGCGCTGCCCCATAGGCGGTTGCCGCACCAGAAAAAAGTTTAGATTGGGTTGATAGCTGCACATGAACTTCCAATCCTATGACAGATTCCCATTGATCGACTGGGCTGTTTGGTATTGAATTTTTAGACACAGTCGAGGTCATAACTTGAAATCCTCTGGTAATTTTTTATGCCAATCAGTCATTTGCTGATAACGATGCGCGGCATTGAGTAATTTTGCTTCAGTAAAAGGGCGACCAATGAGTTGCATGCCAAGAGGGAGCCCATCGATAAAGCCGGTTGGAATCGAGATAGCGGGTAAACCGGCCAGATTGATAGCAATCGTATAAATATCGGATAGATACATGCTGACAGGGTCGTTGATTTTTTCGCCTAGCTTGAATGCCGTAGTCGGTGTGGTAGGTCCTAATAAAATGTCAACCTGCCGAAAAGCATCTTTAAACTCTTGAATTAATAAAGCGCGAATTTTCTGTGCTTTAACATAATAAGCATCATAAGAGCCAGCCGATAAAACATAAGTTCCCATCAAAAGTCGACGTTTTACTTCACAGCCAAATCCTTCGCCGCGAGTTCTTTCATATAAATCTTTTAAATCAGTAGGGTGGCTACAACGATAACCAAATCGTACCCCATCATAGCGTGCTAGATTGGACGAGCATTCTGCGGAAGCAATAATGTAATAAAGCGGTACCACTAAATGGCAATTGGGTAAACTAACCTTGCTTATTTTGGCACCTAATTTTTCATAAAGTTTAATTGCCGCTTGTATGTTGGCGGCCACTTTGGGATCTAGGTCTTGGGAAAAATACTCTTCAGGTAAACCAATTTTTAAGCCAGCTAGCGAGTCGTTGAGGGTCAGTGTGTAGTTAGGGACCTCTTTATCAATGCTGGTAGAGTCTTTTTCATCAAAGCCGGCCATTACATTCATTAAAAGTGCGGCATCTTCAGCGGTTTGCGTCATTGGGCCGGCTTGATCTAAGCTGGAGGCAAATGCGATAAGGCCAAAGCGTGAAATGCGACCATAAGTCGGTTTGAGCCCGGTCAGATTGCAAAACGCAGCCGGTTGCCTTATCGAACCCCCAGTGTCAGTTCCTGTTGCCGCCGGTGTTAATCGTGCTGCAACCGCCGCACTGGAACCCCCGGAGGAGCCACCGGGTACGCGCTCGGTATCCCAGGGATTTTTGACCGGACCGTAAAAACTGTTTTCATTGGATGAACCCATCGCAAACTCATCCATGTTGGTTTTACCTAGCAACACGGTTCCTGCTTGATTTAAACGCTCCACTAGTGTTGCATCGTAGGGGGCTATAAAATTGTCGAGCATCTTAGAGGCGCAGCTGGTTTTAATGCCTAATGTACAAAAGATATCTTTATGTGCAAAAGGAATGCCGGTTAAAGGCCCAGCCGTTGCTTTTTGATATTTTAGATCGGCTTTTTTTGCTTGTTCTAAGGCTAAAGTAGGCGTGGTGGTAATAAAACTATTTAAGTGCGTGTCATATTTAGTGATACGATCTAAAAAGTGTTGGGTTAATTCCGTGCTAGATAGCTTTTTTGCTTTAAGCGCGCCAGACAACTCAGTGAGTGTGTAGTTATGCATATTAGTTAGCCTCTTTAAGGATTATTCTATAACAGGGGGCACACAATAAAGACCGGCCTGCGTATGTTGAGAGAGGCGCTGTAGATCATTTCCTGGCACTATCTCGGTGACTTTATCAGCACGTAAGCGTTGTGGGATGCCAAAAGGATGGGCGACTGCTGGGATAGAGCTGGTTTCTACGGCATCCATTTGGCTGGCTAGCTGGAAAATATCCTGTAAACTTTTTAAATAGCGCTTTGCCTCGGCACTATCGATTTTTATTCGAGCAAGATCAGCAATCTTATTGACATCTTCAAGGGTAAGTACCATAGTTGACAAAGCTCCAAATCTTAAAGCAACTAAAAAGCTGCGCATTATACCTATCTGGACTTAAATTTGCGAACCTGAAAATTTAAGTCGTTCTTGTTTTACTCAGTAGGAGAGTGTCACTTAAGGCGCTAGCCTATAAGCTTACCGCATGCTGAGTATGCAATATAACACTAAGGCATCGTATAAGTGCGATTTTAAATTTTTAACATCTTGTCAGCTTGCTTGCATAAAATCTTCCATATTTGCTAAAGTGCTTAAGTACACACTATATTGTGTAGGTAAAAGCTCATACGTAGGTGGTCAACTTTATGCTAAGCAAATTTCGCGGTTTATTTTCTAAAGACATTTCCATTGATTTGGGCACGGCAAATTCATTGATTTATGTTCGTGGCGAAGGAATTGTTCTTAATGAACCGTCCGTAGTCGCTATTCGTTTAGAGGATGGCAATCAACGTCGTGTATTAGCGGTAGGCTGGGAAGCGAAACGTATGCTAGGACGTACGCCGGGTAATATTAGCGCCATTCGTCCTTTAAAAGATGGTGTGATAGCTGATTTTTATGTGACGGAAAAAATGCTGCAGCATTTTATTAGCAAAGTGCATCAAAATCGTTTTTTGCGTCCTGCGCCGCGTATTCTCGTGTGTGTTCCTTGTGGATCTACCCAAGTAGAGCGACGCGCTATTCGCGAGTCTGCTTTGGGTGCTGGGGCAAGAGAAGTCTACTTAATTGAAGAGCCTATGGCAGCGGCCATTGGTGCCGGCATGCCTGTCGATGAAGCACGCGGATCGCTAGTGGTTGATATTGGCGGAGGAACAACCGAGGTGGCGGTGATTTCCTTAGGCGGTGTGGTTTATTCTCAATCGGTGCGCATCGGTGGCGATCGATTTGATGAGGCCATTGTCAATTATGTACGACGTAGCTATGGTAGCTTAATTGGTGAGCCGACTGCTGAGCGGGTTAAACATGAAATTGGTACCGCTTTTGCACTCCCTGAAATCAGAGAGATAGAAGTACGTGGACGTAATATTTCCGAAGGTGTTCCGCGAGCCTTTGTGTTAAATAGCAATGAAATCTTAGAGGCCTTGCAAGAACCTTTATCGAACATTATAGGGGCTATTCGTACCGGATTAGAACAAACGCCACCCGAATTAGCGGCGGATATTTCCGAGCGCGGGATGGTTTTAACAGGTGGCGGTGCTTTATTTAGATCGTTTGATTACTGAAGAAACCGGCATGCCAGTCGTGGTTGCCGAGGATCCACTCACTTGCGTTGCAAGAGGCGGTGGCCGTGCACTGGAGATTATCGATGAAATGGGCGGGGATTTTCTAGTCAAAGATTAGTAGGTAATCGCTATTAAACTATTATTTAACCGTGGAAAAACCTCTTTAGGTTTACGTCTTGGTTTTTTTATCATTTTATCGCTGGCGCTTATTCTATTAGACTATCACCATTATTTATCTTCAGTACGTCGTTTTTTAAATAACGTGGTAGCACCTTTGCAGTATGTCATAGATGCTCCGATACATGTATTTCATCAAATCAGTGATAATCTGCTAACACGAAAAAAATACAATCTGAGAATGCCATGCTGCGTACCCAGCAGGCACTATTGCAGGCTAAATTACAACGCTTTGCCGCATTAGAGAGCGAAAATAGACAATTGAGTCAATTGTTGGCGGCCACTGAGCACCTAAAAAAACAGCGTTTTCAGTTAGCACGGTTATTATTGGTTAATGCCGATCCGCTGCTTAACGAAGTTATCTTGGATAAAGGGCAATCGGATGGGGTTCAAGTAGGACAGCCTGTTCTAGATGCTAATGGCGTGATGGGTCAAGTCATAAGTGTTAACCTATTAAGTAGTCGCGTGCTTTTACTGACCGATTTTCGCAGTGCGATCCCGGTGCAAGATGTGCGTAGCGATGCACGAGGTATTTTAGTCGGTCGAGGACGTCTCGCGAAGCTGATATTAAAAGATATTCCGAGTACGGTCGATATCAAAGTCAATGATCTATTAGTGACTTCAGGTTTAGGTGGACGTTACCCGGCCGGTTATCCGGTGGGCGTGGTGAGTGTTCTGAATACGAATGTAGCGACTCAATTTGCCAGTATCGAAGTAGATCCTAGTGCGCAATTGAATAGAAACCGACCGGTTTTGTTAATTGGGTCGGTGAATCCAGTGGTCAAAAAAATAGTCTCCGCAAAGAAAACGACTAAAACTCCTCTTCATTCTGTTAAACACTAGGATATGCCGTGTGAAACCACTTTACTTTTCTACTTTATGCTTGGTTTCGGTTAGTTTTTTTTCAGCAATCGTGTTAAATATTATTCCCTTGCCACCTACTTTGGCATTGTTTTATCCATTATGGTTGCCGTTGATTTTAATTTACTGGGTGATGGTATTGCCTGAGCATATTCATCTTACTTTAGCTTGGATACTGGGATTATTGATTGATGTTTTATACGGTAGTTGCTTAGGCGAACATAGCTTAGCTTTGTGTGTCGTTACTTTTTTAGCGTATCGCTTTCATTTGCAATTTCGTATGTTTCCCTTACCCCAACAAATATTATTTATTTTGCTGATGTTAACTATCTACCAAGGCGTACTGATTTGGATACAAGCGTGGCTTGGTTTTTCAGTTGATCTACGCTGGATTTGGATCTCTTTGTTAGTGAGTGCTTTAGTATGGCCGCTGATGGGTAATGTGCTGAGAATAAATCCTTTAGATGCGCGTCATTAGTGGTTGTTAGATAGATTTGTATTTAAATGTGAACATAAATTATCGACAACAGCGGTTTTTTAAAAGCTTGTTCAAGATTCTTTCGCTGCTCCTTATCGATTTTTTCTTAACGCCTAAAATTTTTTACGCTGCAATTTCTTTAGTTTTATTGTCGGGTTGCAGATAAATATTTTACAAGCGATATTTTTCGTATCAGTGCGTAACTTGCTGTATAAGTTGTGAAAAAGCGCTTGAAAACTTGTGGATAATGCAATCTTTTGCTAAAGTTGTTATACGTGTTTGTATAAAATAACGTAAGCAAAACACATGTACACTACATATAGTTATTTAAAAAAATATTAACACTATATTTAGTAATTATAGATTTAGAAATTATGCATCGAGATTTTATAAAAAGTGCTTGATTGCAGATAATACCATATCAAAAATATAACTTAATAAGATAAAAAAGCTATTAAAAGCATATTGAGTATCGATTGAGTACCTAGATTACCTACTTAAAATAAAATATCGGCTATCCCTATAATTAATTGAATAAATGATAGCAATCAGACCTACTAACGTATTTTACAGTTTGCTACGGTCTAAAAGTAGGAATAGCGATCTAAGGAAAATGGTTCCAAGGGGGGGATCTATGTTTAGTAAAGCTAGTAATAAGCGAAGTTTATTAAGCTATTCAGGGAATGCCGCGTTTAAAAAGCGTATTGCACCCAAAATAGCCGCACATATTCAAAGGCCTATTGATGTGCGCGTAACCGGAGAAGACACCCACTTAAATGCCTGGTTGGTTGAAAATCTAAGTACAATTGTCGCATTACATATCACTTCAGCAACCGCTCAGGCCTCGCAGAGGCTTGGGAAATCTTATCCTAAAAAGGCCAAATATGAGTAAAGTAACGATTACCTTATCGGATGGCACAGAGTTTGAGCATGATTTTGGATGCAATAATCATTACGCCGAAATGTTTCAGATTATTCGTGAAATTATTGGTATAGATTCGCGCGTTAAATGGTTTAAAGATTTAAAAGATGAATTTTATAATATACAATGCTTTGGCGATGTAAAAATCGATATATCTAAAAATAATCCCTAAAAACCGCTGATGCGGATATTGTAGAATCTACATAAGCTCAATCTTCTCTAGAAGTTGCTAGCAAATGCTCAGTGGATGAGCATTTGGCGGTACCAAAAAATTTTTGATTTTTCGCGTCAAAAATTGTTTTTCTCTTCTATATTGTGCTTTTAGCGTAAATATTTGCAAAGGATATGTACAAATTACCGCCAGGAAGGCTTTTAATTGTTTGTATTCGTCGAATAGGTGATGTGTTACTGGTTACCCCTTTAATTCGAACCTTTAAACGTCATTGGCCAGAGGCTAAGATTGATCTCTTGGTTTTTAAAGGAACAGAAGCGATACTCAGCGCCAATCCTGACATTGAAAATATCCTCACTATAGAAGAGCGTCCCGGCTACCTGCGGCATTACCGCTTAGTCCAAAAAATTTTTCGTGCCTATGACATGGCGGTCTCTACATTGCCAGGGGATAAATCGACTTTATATGCCTATTTGGCCGCCAATTATCGCGTTGGGATGTTGGGTGCGGATAAGAGTCGTTGGTGGAAACGTCTTTTACTCTCAGAAATGGTCGAGTTTGATAATATTTCCACCCATACTGTTTTGATGAATCTACGTTTAGCCGAAATTTTGCAATTAACACCTTATGCGGAAATCGTGCTTTCTTGGCATGAAGAAGATGCTAAGCTTGTTACGCAGCGGGTGGATATCAATAAAAAATTAGCGGTTTTACATCTGCGTCCTAAATTTTCTTACAAAGAATGGATTAAAGAGGGTTGGTTGAGCTTGGCAAATTGGTTACAACAGAGCGGTTATACGGTTATTTTGACGGGCGCTGAAACCGCGTCGGAAAAAAAGATGGCGATGGAGCTGGCCGATAAATTACCCACCGCCGCGATTAATTTGGTGGGCTGTTTGAGTTTAAATCAGCTGGGTTTTTTATTAAGTTATGCCCAACTTTATATTGGCCCGGATACCGTTGTAACGCATATGGCGGCGGCGTTGGGCGTTCCGACAATGGCCTTATTTGGGCCTAGCAATCCAGTTAAATGGGGTCCTTGGCCTAAAGCATGGACGAGACTTGCTAATCCATTTCGCCGCATCGGATCGCAACATAAAAATAATGTCTATTTAATGCAAGGTGCAGGGGCTTGCGTGCCTTGCTTTAATGAAGGTTGTGACCAACATATAAAAAGTCATAGCCGTTGTTTACAAGATTTAACTGCCGAGCAAGTAATTAATAAAATGAGTCAGCTAATTAATCCTTTAGATTTATCCACTACTACTTAAATCTGCCGATAATCACCAGTTCCATTCTAGTTAATAAAAGGCGGAGCCTCTATTATTGATGCATTTTATGATCGGCATAATACATTAAGAGACTTGTTTGCGTGCAAAGATAGTGTACTCTGCTAAAGCCTTTTTAAGCTTTTTATAAATTTAATATGACAACCTTAAGTGTGATTATAATTGTAAAAGATGCGGTAAGCGATATTCAAGCGTGCTTAGAATCGGTGCAGTGGGTGGATGAAATTATCATATTGGATTCAGGCAGTTGCGATAATACCTTAGCGATTTGTCGTCAATATACCCAGAATATTTTTTCAACCGATTGGCCCGGTTTTGGTGAGCAGAAGAATCGCGCTTTAGACAAAGCACAAGGGAAGTGGGTGTTATCGCTCGATGCCGATGAAATATTGAGCCCTGGTTTGATTAACGAAATAAAACAAATTATCTTCAGCGCTGATGGGGTCAATGATGCTTACGCGATAAAAAGAATATCCTTTTTTGCTGGAAAGAAGATACGCTATGGCGATTGGAGCGGCGATAAAGTGGTACGATTATTTCGTCGTCTTACGACTATTCGATTTACCCCTGCGGTGATCCATGAACATTTAACCGGTTACCAGCATCTTGCGACGCTCAAACAGGTTATTTTTCATAATACCATGAAAGATATGAGTCAAGTGTTAATGAAGCTGGAAAGTTATTCGAGCTACGGGGCGCAACTTGCCTACCAGCAGCATAAAAAATCCAGTTTGTTCAAAGCTATTGGGCATGGTGTTTGGTGTTTTATGCGTGGCTATTTATTACGTTTAGGTTTTCTAGATGGTCGAGAAGGGTTTATATTAGCTATTTCCAATGCCTTAGGTGTTTTTTACCGCTATGTAAAATTAATCTATCTTTATCAGTTGGGATAAGCTATGTCGATAGTGTTACACACGTCTTCTGCCCAGAATTTTTTTAAAAATCTAAGTCGAGTTTTTGCAGTTATGACCGCATTGGTGCTGCCCCTTTCAACGGCAGCCTTAATGAGCTTTTTTTTAGCGACAGTATTTTGCACGCTATTAGCCGGGGATTGGCAAGAAAAATATCTTATTTTACGGCATAATCGGCTGGCATTGATGTTTGTTTTATTTTTTGGCCTATTTTTAGTAGGCTTAAGTTATACCACAGTACCGTTACCGGAAGCCTTACATACATTGATCAAATATAGTAAATTCTTACTCGGGTTTTTTCTATTTAGTACCTTCCGGCATGAAAAAACCGCTGTTTATGCGTTTGCGGCGTTTTTGTGTTCTGCTGGCATTACTTTATTATTTTCTTTGCTTAAATTTTTTGCCGATTGGGATCTGCTACATCGATTTATTTCAGATTCCGGGGTATTTAAGGATCATATTTTTACCGGTTTTTTATTGGCCTTTAGCAGTTATTGTTATGCGCTATTAGCGTTTTCAATGAAAAAAGGCGGGCGTTGGTTTTTTAGCTTGCTTTTTTTAGTGACGGTATACGATGTCTTATTTATTAATCTTGGCCGATCCGGCTATGTGGTTTTATTGAGTTTAATCTTATTATTAGCTTGGCAACAATTTTCTTGGCGAGGTTTATTTGCAAGTATTTTAGTATCGATTCTTTTGTTCAGTGGTTTATCTTTTTTACCGGCTAATTTTAAAGATCGTTTAAATCTAGTGCATCGTGAAATCAATCAATACCATCATGGAAATTTCGATACATCGGTAGGATTGCGCTTAGAATTTTATAAAAATAGTTTAAAATTATTAGCTCAACATCCTTGGATAGGGACCGGTACCGGTAGTTTTTCACACGATTATTGCGATGTGGCTGCCGAGAAACAATTTGTCACTCAAAATCCACATAATGAATATCTTAATATCGCGGTGCAATTTGGATTGCTCGGTGTTGTTGCTTTGTTGGCGATGTTTTTAGTACATTGGCGGCAAAGTTTTCGTTTAATAGGTATCCGTCAGCGTTTTGCACAGGCTGTTTTAACAACTATTGTGGTAGGTTCGATATTTAATTCTTGGCTAATGGATGTCAGTCAGGGCTGTTTTTATGTTTTTTTTAGCGCTTTGCTGTTGGCTAATTTGTCTCAACCCGATCAGCGCAAGATATACTAAAAAAAATTATGCTACGAGATCATCGATGCCAATTTTGGCGCGGGTACGTGTACTTCGTTGTATTTCTTTTAATAATTTAAGATTAATTGCTTCTTGAGTGCGGTGGTTTTGTTGGTGCCACAAGTGAATAACCGGCACGGCTAATTTTCCTGATTTACGAAAAGTGCCTGAGCGAATTAAACGGATCACTAAATCTGAGTCCTCATAGCCCCAACCTATAAAACTTTCATCAAAACCATTGACGGTGAGGAAATCTTTTTTCCATAAAGCCAGATTGCAACTTTTGGCCCCTTGCCAACGTTTAGGATGTAATTTTCGTAATTTGTTTAAATCGATACGTAATAGAGGGAAGAGGCGATTGCTATCTCGATGCAAATAATGTAGTAGCCACTGCAGACTGGAATTTTTATAAATAGGCTGAAATTCTTCCAGGATCTTTTGTGTCAGTGTTTTATTGAGTAGAATACGATGGCCCGACACAAAGCAATTGCTTTCGGCTAATTGACCATGTTGGGCGATAAAATCAGGGAAAGGGACACAATCACCATCGAGGAAAATAAGGTAAGGATTACTGGCTAGTAAAGCGGCTTTATTACGGATTTTAGCCGCCTGAAAACCTTCGTCGATTTGCCAAATGTGCTTCAGCGGATAACTTAACTGAGTTTTTAATTGGGTAATTAACTGTCGAGTTGCTTCTGTTGAACCATCATCGGCCACTATCACTTCACTAGGTAATTGGCTTTGTTGCTCTAAAGCCAATAAAACCAAACGTAAGGCGTCAGGGCGGTTATAGCTTGTGACTATCACAGAGATGCCAGGTGATGATTTCGATAACATAAAAATACCTTTTTTTGCGCTATCCGTTTTTTGCCGTGAAAAATAAAGAATTTTAAAGTAATTAACGTATAATGAGTATATATTGAATCACAAGCCTATGGGTCATTATTAAATTATCTTAACACCGCGCGCGATAATTCTATCGCGCGCGGTGTTAAGGGATATTAGCTGTAACTTTTCTTGGCATCCACCGAATGAAATACTTACTTTCCTCTCTGTCGCGTTTGCTCATCGTATTTTTAGCCAGCAGTATCGTTTTTTTTGCATTAGTGGTGCTTATTGGGCGAATTTTAACACCTTATTTAAATAAACAAGCGCAAGCAATTGAGCATATCGCCGGTAATTTATTACACAAGCCGGTACAAATTAACCAATTTTCGGTGGTTTGGCAAGGTTTAACCCCTGTTTTTCAGGGCTCCCAGGTTATTATTTGGGATGATACGCGCACCCACCCTTTATTAAATATCAAGCAACTTAATATTGGCATTGATATCTTGAATAGCTTACTGACCGGTGGGATTAAATTAGGAAAAATTAATGTCAGTGGGGTGGCATTAATTGCACATCAAACCAATGATCATCAATTAATTTTTACCGGAATTAGCACCTTATTTAATCAATCTTCGACAACGGGTCTGAATGGTGCGAATGAGTTAATGGCCTGGTTATTAGCTGAGTCGCAATTGAGTTTGGAGAATATTAGTTTAAAATTTTATCCAAAATCCGGTCTTGAGTGGCCGCTGATGCAAATCAATTTGATCCTCAAAAATAGTGGTGATCGACATCGATTGAGTGCTACATTGCGACTTTTAGAAGCCAGATCCTCGGAATTAATAGTTAAAACAGACCTGAGCGGATCGCCCTCTGCATCCTTAAAGGGACGTATTTATTTGCAGGGTCGCGATATGTTACTCGATAGATGGTTGCCGCAATGGCAACAGACAATCAGTACGCAAAATGCACGAACTAATTTTAGTGTGTGGGCAGATTGGCAGCAGGATCATTTTACCCATATACAAAGCTTATTCTCTAATCGACAAGCTTTTTCCTTAAAGATTGGCGAGCAAGCGCCGATTACGTTTACCCCTTTTATGACGCATGTACTTTGGCAGGTGGCGACGAATAATAACTGGACTATCGATGCCACCGTCGAAGATTTTGGTAGCTTGCCCTGGCAAAAAATACCCGGCATTAAAGGTTTAGATGCTTATTTGCATGTGACGAATGCATCAGGAAATTTAATAGCGCGCTCTCGGGATCTAAGCTTAGATTTTACCAAATTATTTAGGGCGCCGCTGCATCTGGATAGTTTATCAAGCGAGGTAAATTGGCAACAAAAAGGGGGCGAATATTCAATTCAAGTCACTAAATTTGAAGCCAATAACCAAGATGCCTCTGTTAATGCACAAGCCGGGTTTTTAATTCCACCGGATCGAATAAATTCACAGATTAGTTTATTGGCCAGTGTAAAGACACTTCATCCTGAAAGGATAGGCTATTATTTACCGCAAACTTTATTAGGGCCGGACCTGATTCATTGGCTCAGTCATTCAATTATCCAGGGTTCAGGGATAGGAAGTCTGGTTTTACAAGGTCCTATCAATCAATTTCCTTTTGATAAAAATAACGGTACTTTTTTAATAGATACGCAGATAAAAAATGCGACGCTAAATTATCAAGCGGGTTGGCCTAGTGCCGAGCAAATCGATGGTGAGCTTATTTTTTCCGGTCGTCAAATGCAAATTTTGCTAGATACAGTACAGATTTTTGCAACGACACTCAAAGACATCAAGGTAAGTATTCCCCTGATTAAAAAGCAGTTACAGGCTGTATTGCATATTGCAACCAGTACCATTGAGACGCGTCTGGAAACAGGGCGGGCATTTTTAATGGTGACTCCTTTAGCCAAAGGAGTATTAAGTCAATTGTCGAGTTTAGTCCTAACCGGGCCATTGCAACTGAGCTTTCAATTGAGTATCCCTTTGGAATCAGGTAAAGAAAAATTAAAATTACTGGGTGAGGCTAATATAGTGCATGCGAAAGCAAGGATACCGACGCATAATATTCAACTCGACGATCTAAAAGGACCTTTCTCCTTTACCCAAGATGGGATATCAGCGCCAAAATTAACAGCGGTTTTATGGGGAAAACCCATCGAATTGGCTATTCGCTCCGTGCCAACTACGCAACTAACTATCCACTATAATGGATTGCAAACCGATCTTCAGCCGGAGAAAAATGCTTGGCTGTTTCGTATTAACAATAAAAATATCAAAGGAACGGTATTAATTCCAAACGATAATCGGCGCGCTTTACAAGCTAATTTTGATACTATTTACTTCGATTCCTCTATTTCGTCGCATAATACCAATACTTGGAATCTAAAACAGATTCCAAAGATAGAACTCAATGCTAAAGAAGTTCGTTATCAGACTATTAATTTTGGCGCGGTGCATTTAAGATTAAGCCCTATATTAGGCGGCGTTTTAGTGAGAGAATTACAAGCCGGGAATGCCAACTATCATTTGATGGCCAGTGGCGCTTGGCATACCCAAGATACACAATCGACGGAATTAATGGGGCAATTAGATAGTCCTAATTTAAGCAATTTTTTACGTAGCTTAGGTTTGCCAGCCAGCCTGATTGCCGAACAAACCCATATTCGATTTAATTTAAATTGGCCCGGTGCACCCTATAACGCCAGTCTTGGCCAGTTGCGTGGTAATTTTTCCTTTAATGCCACAAAAGGTCAAATTGTTGATATTGGTTCGAGTGCGGAAGCCAAGCTAAGTTTTGGTCGATTACTTACTTTTTTAAGTGTACAAAGTTTAACGCGGCGCCTACAGCTTGACTTTAGCGATCTACAAGCGAAAGGTTTTGATTTCACCAGTTTGCAAGGTAACTTTAGTTTACGAAATGGTAATGCCATCACGCGCGATACCAATATAGAAGGTGCTGTTGCCGCTATTGCCATTAGCGGACGAATTGGCATCGTGGATAAAGATTATGATCTTTTTATTAAGGTGGTGCCTCACTTTACCTCGAGTTTACCGGTGATAGTGGGCTTGGCCGGTGGACCGGTGGCCGGTATTGTCGCCTGGGCGGCGAATGCCATATTAGGCTCTACGGTACAAAAAATTGCCGAAACCTCTTACCATATTACCGGAACATGGAGTAAACCGGAGGTAGTGAAAACTTCGACTTAACTTTAGCGGATAGCGATAAAATAAAAAATTGTTTCCATGACGAAAGTGTTATAGATTATTTTTTTAGATAAAAAAATCTATAGGGATGGAATGATTGGATTAGCCAATAAAAATTTTTTTGCAAGACCTAAATCTCGTCAAGAAATTGCTCAGAGAAAACGGATTAATTATCTTTATAAATTAGATTGTAATTCTGGCCTAGGCATAGTCAATCCCTTGTTGATAGAGCTAGAAAAGATTTCATCGGCTGAATTTAACCGATTGCTTAGTTTTATACTCAAGAAATGTATTAATGTGAATCGCGACTTTTCTGATGCGGTTAAATTTCTGTCAATTTGGTTAAAAAACTCACCTGCTACACTTTTAGCAAGATTAAAACGAGGGAAACTAAAAACATTTTTTTATCAAACCGAATATTATCACGACGGCGATCAATGGTATTTTCCACAACTTTTACAGAATTTTGCAGTGTATGTTCGAAAAAATAAAACAGCGGAGAATATCTTGCATTATTTATTTGAAAATTTTGATTTTGCGAATATCCCGAATGATTTTATTAGAGCGGTCATCGGTTACGATCGACTGGAACGTTGCGTTAGAGAGATTCCACCCCTATTTAAAAGACCTTTATTAGTCGAAGTACTCAGAATCATTCAGGAACACGATAACCAGGGAGTCTATATCGATATAGGCCATGCTAGCTACGCTTATTTAAAAAAACAACTGGCAATTCAGCAAAACCCAGTGGCAACGATGGCCACAAATACGCACTTAATTGCGCAGGGGATTTTTCAACCCTGTGCTTTCGAGCCTCCCTATTATAATAGCATAACCTACAATAGGTTTTTTCTTAATGGTCATTATTAGAGAGCTTAAAGCGATGGTAAAAAAAGAGTAAGCACTTATGCTAAATAGCGACAAAATTGCATCCTATGCTTAGCTAAGATAGGATGACCGACATGATGAAAAACAACCTTATATTAGCCCGCAAGGCACTGTTAGACCCAGCTGGATTGACTGAGCAGCAGTTACGAGCGATTTTAGCGCGCCTATTAAATCCGAGTGTTGATATGGCGGATCTTTATTTTCAAGCCACCCAATTAGAAAGCTGGATATTGGAAGATGGCATTATTAAGAACGGAAGTTTTGATATTGAGCGCGGTGTCGGTATTCGCGCGGTGAGTGGCGAAAAGACCGGTTTTGCCTATTCAGACGATATTATTTTGCCCGCTTTAGAGTCAGCTGCTACGATGGCCGCTAGTATTGCACGTGCAGGACAGCAGGGGCAGGTGCATGCCTTTGAAAAAAATTCCCTTTTGACGCCATTATACCAACCGATTGATCCTATTTCGTCTTGGAGCGAACAAGATAAAATAAGCTTGCTTCATTTAGTCGATGAAACAGCACGTGCCAGTGATTCACGCATTAAACAGGTCAATGTAAGTTTGCAAGGAAGCCAAGAAGTCATATTAGTTATGAACAGTGATGGTTGTATGGCTGCCGATATTCGTCCGTTAGTGCGCTTGAATGTCAGTGTTATAGCTGAAGACAAGGGTTTGCGGGAGCAGGGTTTTGCTGGTGGCGGGGCAAGAACAGATTATAGCTATTTTAATAAAGATAATATTGCTGAAGATTTAGCCAAAGAGGCTGTACGTTTAGCGCTGCTAAATTTACAGGCGGTCAAAGCACCAGCTGGTAGCATGCCGGTTGTATTAGGACCGGGCTGGCCAGGTGTCTTGTTACATGAGGCAGTAGGTCATGGTTTAGAAGGTGATTTTAATCGCAAAGGAAGCTCAGCCTTTTCAGGTCGCATTGGTGAGCGGGTGGCTTCAGCCGGTTGTACGGTAGTTGATGATGGAACCTTACCCTATCGGCGTGGCTCATTGACGATAGATGATGAAGGAACTCCTACGCAACGGACTGTTTTGATTGAGAAGGGGATCTTAAAAGCCTATATGATGGATAAATTAAATGCCCGCTTGATGGGAACCACCTCTACCGGTAATGGCCGTCGAGAATCCTTTGCGCATCTGCCGATGCCGCGCATGACCAATACGTATATGTTGCCAGGGCCTTATAACCCAGAAGAGATTATTGCCAGTGTTGACAAGGGGTTGTATGCGGTGAATTTTTCCGGCGGTCAGGTTGATATTACCTCCGGAAAGTTTGTATTTTCTGCTTGCGAGGCTTATTTAATTGAAAACGGTCGAGTGACTCGACCGGTAAAAGGCGCTAGTTTAATTGGCAATGGCCCAGAGGTTTTAACCCAGGTTTCGATGATAGGCAATGATCTCAAGTTAGATAGTGGCATCGGTAGCTGTGGCAAAGAAGGCCAAAGTGTTCCTGTTGGAGTAGGCCAAGCTACCTTAAAAATAGATACCTTAACCGTAGGCGGTACCGCCATTTAATTTAAGAAAAAATATGACCGAGCCCACATCCGATTATCACTCCGGTTTTTATAGTTATCGACGCTTACTACTTTATTTACAACAGTATTGGAGTTGGTTTTTATTCGGTATTATCGGCACTATTTTACTCGCCAGTACCGATGCTGGACTTATTTGGTTTTTAAAACCCTTACTTAATAAAGGATTTGTGGATAAAGATATTCATTTTATCAATTATTTACCATTTATTTTAATCCTTGCTTTTTTGCTACGCGGCATTGCTAATTTTTCTTCCAATTATTGCTTAGCTCGAGTTGCCCGAAGTATCGTGATGGATATTCGTCAGCATGTTTTAGTGCAGTTATTACGTTTGCCGGCTAGCTTTTACGACAATACCACCTCAGGTCAATTACTCTCTACCATTATTTATAATGTCGACCAGGTGGCTAATGCCAGTACAACCGCCTTAATTACTTTAGTGCAGGAAAGTTTTTTTATTTTCGGTTTGATTGCAGTGATGTTAATGGCAAGTTGGCAATTAAGTTTATTGTTTTTTATTACCGTGCCGACAATGATTTGGATTGCGCGTTATTCCAGTCGCCGCATGCGTCATTTAAATAAAGCTGTTCAAGATTCCATGAGCGAGATTACCCAGATAGCAGAAGAAGTGATCGATGGCTATAAAGTCATTCGGACTTTTGGCGGAGAGGATTATGAAATTAAAAAATTTAAAACCTTATTAGCTAAGAATCGATTTCGTGAGTTAAAGGTGGTGGTGACGAACGCTTTAGCCAGCTCAGGGGTGCAGCTAATTGCGGGCGGAATTGCGGTGATTACCATTTATTTGGCCATTGCACACCTAACCCACATTACTGCAGGAGGTTTTGCTTCTATGGTCGGGGCGATGTTACTGTTGTTAAAACCGATGCGTAATTTAGCCGCCGTCAATAGCATTATTCAACGTGGCATTGCCGCGGCCGGAAGTATTTTTAGTTTACTGGATGAAAAGCAAGAACCGGATCAAGGTACGCATACCTTCACTGTTCTTAAAGGTGGCTTGGAATATAAAGAGGTTAGTTTTGCCTATCTTCCCGAGCAAGCGGTTTTGCACGACATTAGTTTTAAAATAAACCCCGGAGAAACCATTGCTTTGGTAGGGCGTTCCGGCAGTGGAAAATCAACCTTAGTTAATTTATTGCCACGTTTTTATGATAATTATTTAGGTGAAATTTTACTCGATGGCATTGATATTCGTGAATTAAAACTCAAAGATTTACGCAGTCAACTGGCTTTAGTGTCGCAACACGTGACTTTGTTTAACGATACCATTGCCCATAATATTGCCTATGGTCAATTGAGTCGCGTCAGTGAATCGATGATCATTCGTGCCGCCAAGGCGGCGCATGCGATGGAGTTTATTGAGCAATTACCACAAGGACTTAACACCTTAATCGGCGAAAATGGCGTGTTACTCTCAGGTGGGCAAAGACAGCGAATTGCGATTGCACGCGCTTTACTTAAGAATTCACCTTTTTTAATTTTAGATGAAGCCACTTCTGCACTCGATACCGAAGCAGAGCGACATATTCAAGCGGCATTAGCAGAATTGATGCACAACCGCACCACTTTGGTAATTGCACATAGGCTTTCAACGGTTGAAAGAGCGCAGCAAATTTTGGTCATGGATGCAGGTCGTATTGTCGAAAGAGGGACGCATCAAGAATTACTTAAAAAAGATGGTTATTACGCTAAACTCTATAGCTTACAATTTAGGGATTAGTTTATCCATATCAGAAAATGCACTAAAAATAATTTAGTTGCGATAATAAAATTATTTTTACTGAGTCTTATATTATTTTATTAAAACTTTAAGGATAGGTAGTTAAGGATGCTGGATTTATTTTCTGCTGCCGTCGTTTTTGTGATTAGCTGCCTGTGTATTTTTTTATTAAAACCATTAGCGCTGCGTCTGGGCTTAATGGATGCACCGAATAACCGCAAACAACATCAAGGAAATGTGCCATTAATTGGCGGTTTAGCCATGATGATGGGTGTATTAGCCGGTTTATTAACCTTACCCATTTCGCTACAACATTATCGTAGCTTTATCGCCGGATCGGCGTTGTTAATTTTTATCGGTTTATTAGATGATTTCCATGAATTATCACCAAAGAGTCGTTTTTTCGCCCAAATAGTGGCAGTTTGTTTGATGGTATTTTGGGGCAAGGTACAAATTAGCCATTTTGGCAATCTTATTTTTTATAAGGATATTTTATTAGGCCATTATACGAGTTTATTGGTTACGATAATTGCCGGATTGGGTATTATTAATGCGATTAATATGGTCGATGGGGTTGATGGTTTAGCCGCTAGCTTAGTTTTGGTTGAATTAATCTTGTTGATATATTGCGCCATCCACACGCAGCAATTCTTAGCCGCAAATATCCTGCTCTTGATGATAGCCAGTGTTTTAGCGTTTTTAGGTTTTAATTTTCCGTTTCCAGGTCGCCCTTATGCACAAATATTTATGGGGGATGCGGGAAGTATGTTGTTAGGTTTTTCCTTAGTTTGGTTTTTAATTGAGCTTTCTCAAGCGAAGCTTCAGGCGGTAACGCCCGTTACTATGCTATGGATTATGTCGATCCCTTTATTTGATACCACAACAGTTATGCTGCATAGACTCTTAAAAGGGCACTCGCTTATTGCCTCCGACAGACAACATGGACATCATTTATTGTTGGCATTAAATTTTTCTCCATTTCAAATCAACCTACTATTAGCCGGTGCCAATTTTGTATTAGGTTTGGTCGGTTTAATTGCTTTTAATTATCGGATAAAAGAGAGTATTATGTTTACTAGCTTTCTAATTATTTTTGTTATTTATTTTTTTAGTAGCTATTATTTACGTAATTGTTTGGTAGAAAAATCAAAATAGTTTAATTTTTGCGCATTTGTGTGCTAAAAACTAAAAAATACTTGCATTCTTTTACAATTATGTATAAAAACTAAGTGTCACTAAGTGTTCTATAGCTTATGTTTTGAACATAGGATTAGTGACAGAAAAATTTTTCTTATCCATTTTTATTACAGGGGATAGATGATCATGATCATGAAAAAGTCAGGTTTAGTGATTGCGGCAGCCGCAGCAGCTATATTTTTGTCAGGTTGTGCTACCAGTGCGCGCAACATGCCAGAAAATATGCCAATCTGTGAAACACCTTGTGCGGCACAAAATACATGTAAATGTATGAGCCAATGTAAACAAATGTGCCATACCAAACATAAAATGCGCCGTCATCGTCATCGTTGCAGAACCGCTGAAAATGCAACAAACCAAACCGCTCAAACGAGCTAAATGGGAGAGCAATAGTCATTTTCTTACGAATTAATGACTATTCATTAGCGAGATGATTCGGTACAATAAAGCCGCGTATTAGTACGCGGCTTTTTTTTGCATTAAAAGATTTTTTACAGGTTAATACCATTACAATGGATAATGCTTTTCTTGGTTTTGGTCTTGGTTTGCGTCCACAACATTACACGTATATTTTACAACATCGACCCCAAGTAGATTGGTTTGAAGCGATTACAGAAGATTATTTAGTCGCAGGCGGTAAACCGCTTTATTATCTTAATCGTATACGTGCGCATTATGCGCTGGTTATGCACGGTGTTTCCTTATCGATAGGCAGCTGTGATCCGCTTAATAAAGATTATTTAAGAAAAGTAAAAGCACTGGCCGAGCAGATACAACCAGCTTGGATCTCAGATCATTTGTGTTGGACCGGGGTTAATGGTTTAAATATGCACGATTTGCTGCCATTGCCTTATACAGAAGAGGCCTTAAAGCATGTCGTTGCACGGGTTAAACAGGTTCAGGATTTTCTAGGCCGGCAAATTCTATTAGAAAATGTTTCCAGTTATATCGAATACCGCGACTCTCAGATGAAAGAATGGGAGTTTTTAACCGCTATAGCCGAGCAAGCAGACTGTTTCATCTTATTAGATATTAATAATATCTATGTAAGCGCTGTAAATCATCATTTTGATCCATTAGACTACTTAAAAGCGATACCCGTACATCGCGTGCGTCAGTTTCATTTGGCCGGCCACAAAAATTGTGGCAATTATATTATTGATACGCACGATGCGGCAATAATCGATGCCGTTTGGTCGCTTTATGCCGCCGCTGTACGAAGGTTTGGTAAAATATCAACCATGATAGAGCGAGATGATAATATTCCTGAATTTGCGGTTTTATACGCGGAATTACAAGCGGCTAAAGAGTTAGCCAAAACGAATTGGGAAGAACATGTCTGCATTAGCTAATTTGCAAGAAGCATTGCAAACTCACTTATTAGTAGGTGATGAGCAAGTTTTAGATAAATTATTGAATCCTGTACAAGGGACGATACACGAGCGTTTAGCCGTCTATGCGAATGCTTATGATTGGCGGCTAATAGACGCTTTAGATAAAGAGTATGGCTTACTCACTAAGCTGCTAGGCGAGGAAGCCTTTGTCGAGCTAGCAGAGGCCTTTATTGATGCCTATCCTTCGCAATTTTATTCTATTGCTGACTTTAGTAAGCCCTTAGTGCAATTTTTATCCGAACACCCGCCTTATGCGCAACAAGCTCACTTAAGTGAAATAGTTCGATTGATCAAGGCGTTAATTGTTAGCTTAGAAGCGGCGGATGCGCCTATTTTAAGTCATGCAGCATTGCAAACAATTCCGGCACAAAATTGGCCTTCTTTGTGTTTCAAATGTCATCCTTCAGTACAGTGTTTTTCGTTGGCATGGAATAGTTTTGCCATTTGGCAAGCCTTAGTCAAGGAAAAGCCGGTGCCGGATCCGCAACTTGAAGCGGGCTATTGTGTGGTTTGGCGTAAAGAGTTACAGTCTTATGCGCTAACTTTAACCGAGGCGGAAGCGGTTACCTTAACAGCATTACAAGCCGGCACTTGCTTTGCCGATGTTTGCGCGGCCGTTTATGAGAAAGGCTTTACCGGTGAAACCCAAGCGGCGGCATGGGTTGCCAACTTATTAGCGCGTTGGTTAAATGATCATCTATTTTCGGAGGTTTATATTCCTTAAATGGCGACACGATATATATTTATTACAGGTGGCGTAGTCTCCTCTTTAGGAAAAGGCATTGCGGCCGCTTCTTTAGGGGCTATTTTAGAGTCTCGAGGTCTTAATGTCAGCTTGCTGAAATTAGACCCTTATTTAAATCTCGATCCAGGGACGATGAGCCCTTACCAACATGGTGAGGTTTTTGTCACAGAAGATGGGGCTGAAACCGATTTAGATCTCGGTCATTACGAACGCTTTGTACGCGCTAAAATGACCCGAAATAATAATTTTACCGCCGGTCAGATTTATGCCCGCGTACTACGCAAAGAACGCCGCGGTGATTATTTAGGTGGTACCGTTCAAGTGATTCCTCATGTGACCGATGAGATTAAACAGGCCATCTTAAAAGGAGCGCAGGCAGCCGATATTGCCTTGGTTGAAATAGGTGGAACGGTCGGTGATATTGAATCATTACCATTTTTAGAGGCGATTCGTCAATTACGTATCGAATTAGGCAGTCAACATACTTTATTTATTCATCTAACCTTAGTGCCGTATATTAGTACTGCCGGTGAAATCAAAACCAAGCCCACGCAACATTCTACTAAAGAATTACGATCGATCGGTATACAAGCAGATATGCTGATTTGCCGTTCAAAGGAAGAAATTCCTGAACAGGCGCGAGAAAAAATTGCCTTATTTACCAATGTTGAATTATCCGGTGTTATATCCTTACCAGATGTTAATAACATTTACCGTGTCCCCTTGTTATTACATCAACAAAGCGTCGACGAGCGGGTATTACAACGTTTTGGTTTGAAAGATTATCCGCCAGCGGATTTAAAAGCCTGGTCAGAAGTGGTAGCCGCAAGGGAAAATCCAACCGCTGAAGTTAAAATTGGCATGGTCGGTAAATACATGGGCCTGGCTGACTCTTATAAATCCTTGAGTGAAGCCTTGGTGCATGCAGGGATTAAAACGCATACCCATGTTAATGTCGTCTATATTGATGCAGAAGCCCTAGAGCAGCAAGGGGTCAAGTTATTGGAGCCCTTAGATGCGATTTTGGTTCCAGGTGGTTTTGGCAAGCGAGGAATAGCCGGCAAGATTTTAGCGGCACAATACGCACGCGAACATGCTAAGCCTTATTTGGGGATTTGTTTAGGCATGCAAACGGCGCTGATAGAATTTGCTCGCCATGTGGCGGGGCTAGCGGGTGCACATAGTACCGAGTTTGATGCGAAAACACCCTATCCAGTGGTGGCTTTAGTGACGGAATGGATTAGCCCCGACGGCCAACTGGAAAAACGTGACAAAGATTCAGACTTAGGCGGCACCATGCGTTTGGGAGGGCAAATTTGCTGCTTAAAGCAAGGAACCAAGGCAAGGGCGCTTTATGATCGTGACCGCATTACCGAACGTCATCGGCACCGCTACGAAGTCAATGCGCAATTATTGCCGGCATTGGAAAAATTAGGATTAATTATCTCCGGTCGTTCAGAAGATGGTAGCTTGGTGGAAATGATCGAATTAGAAAACCATCCCTGGTTTATAGCTTGTCAATTTCATCCTGAATTTACCTCGAATCCCCGTGATGGACATCCTTTGTTTGTAGGTTTTGTTGAAGCGGCGCGCTTACAACATTTTCAAAGTTTAAACACTACTAAAGCCACGTCGACTTAAATTTTCATACAGGTATCCGAATAGATTTCAAGCTAGTAAGGGATGATGCAAATAAATGGAACAAATAAAAGAAAAACAAGCGATCTTTTCAACACCGGATAGATTTCTCAACCTAGCTATTGATGCCAATACCCGCCTTGCTTTAATCGATATTTTGGTGGGCCTGAAAGAATGGCGTATTTGGCTTTTGCTAGCTTGGCAGGATATTCAACTTCGTTACCGGCGTTCCACCTTAGGTCCGTTTTGGATTACCTTGAGTATGGCGATCACCATCTATACCATGGGCTTACTGTATGGACGATTATTTAAAATAGATCTAGTGCAGTATTATCCATTTTTAGCATCGGGTATTTTAACCTGGGGCCTTATTGCTTCTTTGTTGACCGAAGGGGTCAGTATCTTTGTTGAAGCCGAACCCTTTATTAAGCAGATGAAGCAAGCTTATTCGGTGTTTATTTTTCGAGTGGTGAGTAAATGTTTTATTATTTTTTTGCATAATATTTTAGTTTTAGTACCGATAATTGTTATGTTTCAGGTAAAGATTAGTATTTATACGCTATTTCTTCCCTTGAGTTTAGCGATTATTTGGGTAAATGGCGTTAGTTATGGTACTATATTAGCCCTTTTAGGAACACGATTTCGAGATATCGCCCAATTAATTGTTAGCTTAGTTCAAGTGGTGTTTTTTCTAACGCCCATTATATGGTCGCCTAGCATACTACCCGAACGATACCACTATATTATCCGCTTGAATCCGTTTGCTCAATTTATGGAACTGGTTAGGAACCCTTTATTGGGAAGTCTTCCTTCTCAATACACACTGTTATTTACCGGTGCGATAACGCTACTTGGTTTAATTATTTCTTTTCGAATATTTACGCGTTATCGCGCTAGAATTGCTTATTGGTTGTAAACCTAGGGTTTATCATGGCTTCCATACAACTCGACTCTGTGTCTATTAATTTTCCTATCTATAATTTTGGCACGCGTTCCTTGAAAAAAAAATTTTTACAGCTAAGTACAGGTGGTATTTTAAATGATCAAGAAAAGCTGGTTTTTGTTAGATCCTTAGATAATGTGACACTGACATTTAATCATGGCGATCGTGTCGGTCTTATTGGCCATAATGGCGCTGGAAAAAGTACCTTGTTACGCGTATTAGCCAGCATTTATGAACCTGTCGAGGGTTCGATACGTTGTGAGGGGAGAGTGACTCCTTTACTGAATATTATGTTAGGGATTAATCCCGAATCAACCGGTTACGAAAATATTATCGTGAGGGGATTATTATTAGGTTTAACGCGTAAAGAGATTCAAAAAAAACTCGATCCAATTGCCGAATTTACTGAATTAGGCGATTATCTATTAGCGCCTGTGCGCACTTATTCGGCGGGGATGCAACTACGTTTAGCCTTTGCGGTCGTTACCTGCATTAAGCCTGATATTTTGCTGATGGATGAAATGATAGGTGTTGGGGATACGGCCTTTTTAAAAAAGGCCGAGCAGCGTCTGAATGAATTTATTGATCAATCGAGTATTTTAGTGCTAGCTTCACACTCCAATGAAACAATACAAACACTGTGTAATAAAGTGGTTTTATTAGAGAAAGGCAAAGTTCTGTATGTTGGCGAAGTGGAAGAGGGAATTGCGAAGTATAATCAGTTAAATACGCTGTAGGATCATTACCCGTAAAATATGCATGAGCAATACCGAAGAAATTTTTTTCACCGCTAAAATCTAAATAAGAAGTACCCTTAACGGCAAAAACATAGGCAAACATCGCGAGCATACGTTCTCGAAGTTTAGGTAAACTGGTTCGACGCATCAAGATAGACCATTGGTTTGAAGCGTTTTAGAATTTCTTTAGCTCCTTCAAGTACAAATAATTTATATTTAAAAAATCGTAGGGGGTTCAATAGCTACCACCGTACCTTTTTTACAAAGGCTCGCTAAGGCTATTGCGGTTAGACCGAGATTGGCCCCTACATCCAGTATTTGAAAATATTTTTGCCAATTATCTTAAGTCTTCTTAATAATAAATTTACTATTTTCATATAATCTCAATCGCAGGGAATGGAAAAATAAATCTTCCCCCGCGTGCCAAATAGGCTTGTTCTCTGCGTAAGATGTTTTCCTTGAAATGCCATGGTAACACTAGAAAGTAATCAGGTTGCATGGCTCTAGCCTCTATATCGGAGATGATAGGAATATGTGTTCCCGGTGTGAATCGGCCAAATTTTTCTTCATTTACCTCGGCAATAGCAGGGATCTCCGTAGAAGTAAAACCACATAATTGTAGTAATACATTTCCTTTTGTAGAGGCGCCATAACCGAGTATTTTTTTTCCATCTGCTACGAGTCGCTGGATAAGTTGTTTCAGCTTATCTCGGTGCGCAAATACATTCTCTTTAAAAACCTGATAAGGTTTAATCGTTAAAAATCCCATACGATCTTCTTCTTCTAAAAACCAATTGATCAAAGCAAGATCAGGTTTTATGGAATAGTTGTCAATTTTGGTTGCGGTAATACTAAAACTTCCACCATTAGTATTATTTAGGCTTACGGTAAGTAGTTTGAGTCCTGCCGCGTCTAGAATTTTTTGTATGACACTCAAAGAATAATATTCCAAATGTTCATGGCAAATGGTGTCATAAGCGTTTAATCGAATCATCGATGGCATGTAGCTTTGTTCGAAGTGCCAGATTCCATCATCTGCTAGTATGGATTTAATTTCACGGGCGAATTGAATAGGACTCTCCAAATCATAAAACATCGCAATAGAGGTCACAATATTAGCTGGCTTATCAGTAGCCGAAAAGTAACTAGTACTACTGAAAAAATCAGCAACTAATTTAGTCTCTTTGGGGTAGTAAGCAGCGAATTTTTTCCCCGTTGGATCCATGCCAATGCGCTGTATCTCCGAGCTTGAATAAGCGTTGAGCAAGGTGCAATCATTACTCCCAATATCCAGCACAGTATCACCCGATTTTAAGTTACTTAGCTGTTCTAAGTAACGTACTTTCTGTGTTAAATGTTCAACCATCGACTGATTAAGTCCGGAGCGATAACCATAATTATCGCCATACATTTCACTGGAGTCACAGGAATGGTTTAATTGTAAAAGACCACTGGTCGGGCACCATACTAACTCTAAAGGGGCGGTGGTAATATTTTCAGTTTTGCTAGCTGGAAAAACACCGGTTAGCGCTTGATCCCCTAAGTGCAATACACTAATTAGATCCTTATCACCGGAAACTCTACAGCGTTCAATTTTTTTGTAACGTGTCAATGTTTATTCTCCTTAAGTCAATTCCATGAAGTTTTTAGAAAAAATAGCTAAAAATCGGCTAGAAAAACAGTTATAACTGAAATTTTGCATCGCATATTCGCATACTTTTTTCTGTGCACGCAAAACCTTTTCTTTATTCTCTAGTGTATACAAGATCGCATCAGCAAATTTTATACAATTGCCTACAGGGATGAGTTGTAATGCATGACTGTGTTCACCGAGTTCATCAGTAATCTGTGGGATATTAGTTGCTATAACCGGTGTACCAAGATGGAATGCCTCGTTAATTTGGGTTGGAAAATTACCTTCATTCTCTGAAGTGAAAAGAAGGGCTATAGCTTTTTTATAAACCGCTGCTAGAAGTTGATCTGATAATGTCGGTAAGGATATAAGAAATTCATTAGGAGTACTTGGCCTAAATTTTGTGGTTAATACACCGTAAACGCGTCTTTTTTCGCCATTAGTTTGAAGACGATTATTAACTATCTTTACTGCTTTTGAGAAATCTTCTAATCGTTTAGAAGGTCTATTACGGGTAGGGTAAAAAATAAAAAG
>DALYCY010000007.1:0-27696 GCA_031973495.1 Candidatus Aquirickettsiella sp.
TTTAAATACGCTGCCATTAAAATGCGCGTTAGGTTTTTTTATAACGCCTAAATAGGTGGTGCTAAATCCAGTTGATAAACCTTCAGCAAACCAACCGCGTTGGTAATGATCAATGAGCACGGGTTTGTTTTCACCGCTGCTAGCATCGCTTGCCTTTTTGGAGGCGGTTTCCATCAGTGAACCATAGCCAATAATATATTGGGCTAATTTTGCATTGGCTTTAGGGTGACAGTTGTCATCGGGCTTACTCAATGCGGGTGCTGTTATCAATAACAATATAAAAAAGACAAAATTTCTTGGCATCATGTAAGTGCGGCCTATGTTAATAAACCCGATAATAGCTCATAAGTCTATTTTAAGCCGTCTTGTTTTGTAAAGCGCAGAAGCGAGCATTTAAAATGACGCCGCAATTAAAATATCTATTTAGGATTAAATCCAAATTTTAATCTGCTAAAAAAACAAGCAACGGCATCTTTCATCGGCTTAAACGCACTGAATCATCTGTGTCCGCTTCATCTTGGTGGCTATCTTCGTTGATAGCTGCCAGCTTATCGCTACTTATCGGCGTAAACAGCGGTTTAAATTGTTGCTGCTCTAACGGTATTTTCTCAGCGCTTAATGCAGGTGTAGACGATAGCTGGTGTAAATTGGCTTTTTCGTATCGATGTTGGGGTTCCGATGACTCACAGAGCGTTGTTAATCGATCCCAATCTTGTGACGGTTGCGGATGATGCGATTGCATGAATGTCATGGTGATATTGGTGACGAATAATGTCAGGGCAAGTAACGCCATCAAGCTAATGCTGATCGTGGCTAAGGGTATAAAAGTGACACTAATTAATGCGATGATGGCGACGAGCAAGAGGCCGAATAATAACAGGTGGCGAACGCGTTCGCTGGTTAAGAAGGCGATATGACAGTCATTAAGATAATCTATCAGTATCTGTGCTATTTGAGCAGCATGTTTTTTATCCATGGCATCGAGCGTTAAAAGTTGCGATGCTAAGGCTAGTTGCCTGTCGAAATTTGGTGAAGATTGCCTTAGTTTTGGGTAGAAAAAATACATATTCCGTTCCATCTTATTTTCCTTGAACTTAAAATTGTGTTAACTAAATACCTTCTAATGCTAGCATTGCTGCTTGCATATCTCAATCCTTAAAGCTGCGTAAAAAATTTTAAAATTTCAATCTTTTTTCCTGGGTTAATGACGAGTAACTTAAAAAATTTATTCTGAAAATTAACTAAAATCAGTTAACTTAAGGGTAGTTCACTAATAAGTGCTAAATTGTTAGGTTTAAGTATGGAATTTTGACCGGTGAAGGTTGTATACTAGCGGCAAAATTGCTTAGGGTATTCTAAGAACTATGTTACAGGCTTATTTTCCTATCCTTGTTTTTATTGCTTTTGGTCTCTTTGTAGGTGTGGCCGCTTTGTTCATTGGGCGTTTCAGTGCGCCACTACATCCGGATGCGGCTAAGCTTTCTCCTTATGAATGCGGTTTTCCCGGAATAGGTGATGCACGTTTACCTTTTGATATCCGCTATTACTTGGTGGCTATCTTATTTATTATTTTTGACTTAGAAACGGCGTTTTTGTTTCCGTGGGCGGTTTCTTTGCGACGCATTGGTTTACCCGGCTTGATTGCAATGGGGATTTTTCTGGGATTATTACTAATAGGTTTTATTTACGAGTGGAAAAAAGGGGCACTACAATGGGAATAGAACCCTTACTACAACAACAAGGTTTTGTTACCACTTCTCTCGATAAGCTTTTGGCGTGGGCGCGTAGCGGATCCTTATGGCCTATGTCATTTGGTTTGGCTTGTTGTGCGGTAGAAATGATGCATTCGGCGGCTGCACGTTATGACTTGGATAGATTTGGCGTAGTCTTCAGACCAAGCCCCCGGCAATCGGATGTCATGATAGTGGCGGGGACGCTCTGTAATAAGATGGCACCGGCTTTACGCAAGGTTTATGATCAAATGGCGGAGCCGCGTTGGGTTATCTCGATGGGCTCGTGTGCCAATGGAGGCGGTTACTATCATTATTCTTATTCCGTAGTGCGTGGTTGTGATCGCATAGTGCCGGTAGATGTGTATGTGCCGGGTTGTCCACCGACGGCCGAGGCCTTGGTCTATGGCGTGATACAACTACAAAATAAAATTAACCGAACCCATTTTATTGAGCGTCGTTAAGCATGTCAGCTTCTGTTCCGCTACTTCAAAAACTCAGTGAACGTTTTACCGATCTTATCCAAGAGATGACGATTGCCTTGGATGAAATAAGTGTAGAGATTTCTGTAGAACGATTACATGAAGTTGCTTTAGCGCTACGCGATGAAGCGAATTTTAAATTTGAGTTATTAGTTGATCTGTGTGTCGTGGATTATTCCGATTATGGGATCAGCGAATGGAAGACAGAACAGGCTAGCTTGACTGGTTTTGAGCGCGGAGTTGATGAGAGTGACGAGTTGCGTCCCATTCCTTGGCATAAACCACGCTTTGCGGTGGTCTACCATCTTTTATCGCTACGGCATAATCAGCGTTTACGTTTAAGGGTTTTTGCCTGCGGTGAGCCGCCACAAGTGCCGAGCGTTATTACGCTTTGGCCAGCAGCCAATTGGTATGAACGTGAAGCCTTTGATCTGTTTGGGGTTATCTTTACTGGTCATCCGGATCTACGTCGTTTATTGACCGATTATGGTTTTGTCGGTCATCCTTTCCGTAAGGATTTTCCCTTAATCGGTAAGGTCGAAGTCCGTTATGACGCCGATCAAGCGCGCGTTATTTATCAACCGGTGACGGTGACGCCGCGTACCTTAGTGCCGAAAACGATTCGTAAAACCACCAATGAAAGTGCCTTGACTTGTTTTCATAAAAAACCAGAGTGAGTGTTGCATGCCAGAAATACGTAATTACACCTTAAACTTTGGTCCGCAGCATCCGGCCGCGCACGGTGTGTTGCGTTTGATCCTAGAATTGGATGGTGAGGTGATACAATCGGCAGATGCTCATATTGGTTTGTTACATCGTGCGACCGAAAAATTAGCCGAATCTAAGCCATATAACCAAAATATTGGTTATATGGATCGTTTAGATTATGTTTCTATGATGTGTAATGAACATGCTTATGTGTTGGCTATTGAAAAATTATTAGCGGTCACACCACCCAAGCGTGCTCAATATATTCGGGTTTTATTTGATGAAATTACCCGCCTGCTGAATCATTTACTTTGGTTAGGCGCGCATGCCTTAGATATTGGCGCCATGACAGTTTTTTTATATTGTTTTCGTGAACGGGAAGATTTAATCGATTGCTATGAGGCGGTGTCTGGATCGCGCATGCATGCGACTTACTATAGACCGGGCGGTGTTTACCGTGATCTACCGGATAAAATGCCACACTATAAATCCTCAGCATGGCATAACGAAAAAGAAACACGTGCACTGAATGCCAATCGGGAGGGTAGTTTACTCGATTTTATTGAAGACTTTAGCACGCGTTTTCCTAAACTTATCGATGAATACGAAACCTTACTCACCGATAATCGTATTTGGAAACAGCGTACGGTAGGCATCGGTGTGTTATCACCGGAACGCGCTTTACAATTAGGATGTACCGGTCCTATTTTGCGTGCTTCAGGTGTGGCCTGGGATCTGCGAAAAAAGCAACCGTATGAGGTTTACCAGGAGTTAGATTTTGATATCCCGATAGGGACTCAAGGCGACTGTTACGATCGTTATCTGGTCCGTGTTGAAGAAATGCGCCAGTCTAATGCACTGATCAAACAATGCGTCGGTTGGTTACGAGCCAACCCGGGTCCTGTGACCTTAGCCGAACATAAAATTGTGCCACCTTCTCGTGTGGAGATGAAAAGTGATATGGAGTCACTAATTCACCACTTTAAATTATTTAGCGAAGGTTATTCGGTGCCGCCGGGAGAAGCCTATGCGGCAATTGAGCATCCTAAAGGTGAGTTTGGAATTTACATGGTGTCCGATGGCGCGAATAAACCTTACCGGGTTAAAATACGCGCCGCCGGCTTTCCACATTTAGCGGCGTTAAATGAATTAGTGTCCGGACACATGATAGCCGATTTGGTCGCTATCTTATCCAGTCTTGATATCGTATTTGGTGAAATCGATAGATGAACAAAACAAGCCCTGAAAAAAGCCAAGATTTATCCACTGATGTAAAAGCCGCCATTGAAAAATGGGCTAAAAAATATCCCCCTGAGCGCAGACAATCGGCTGTGTTACCGGCCTTGACCTTAGTACAAGAACATAATCAGGGTTATTTATCGCTGGCATTGATTAATGCCGTGGCCGATTATTTAGGTATGTCACGGGTGACCGCTTATGAGGTTGCCACTTTTTATACCCTTTATGAATTAGAGCCGGTCGGTCGACACAAGATTGAGATTTGTACCAATATCTCTTGCATGCTCAAAGGTTGTGACAAAATTGTTAAGCATTTGAAACGACGCTTAGAAATTAATTTTGGCCAGACCAGTGCCGATAAAAAATTCACTTTACGCGAAGTAGAATGTTTAGGGGCTTGTGTGAATGCACCGGTTGTGCAAATAGGCAAACGTTATTATGAAGAGTTAACTCCTGAAAAAATAGATAAAATTTTGGATAATTTAGATGGCGAATGATATTTGTTTCCGTACTTTACATCTGGATCCGCCGTGGAGCTTGGCCAGTTACCGTAGCGTAGGTGGATATCAAGTGTGGGAAAAAATCTTAAAGGAAAAAATTGCCCCGGAACAAATTATCGCTGAGTTGAAACTGTCTTGTTTACGTGGCCGTGGTGGGGCTGGTTTTCCAACCGGATTAAAATGGAGTTTTATTTCCCGCGCTGCGCCGGGGCAAAAATATATACTGTGTAATTCTGACGAAGGAGAGCCCGGAACCTGTAAAGATAGGGATATATTGCGTTTTAATCCCCATCAATTAATTGAAGGTTTAGCGATTGCCGCTTACGTGATGGGTGCGAGCGTTGGCTATAACTATATTCGTGGCGAATACCATGAACCGTTTGAGCGTTGTGAGGCCGCTTTAGAAGAAGCGTATGCGGCGGGTTTGTTAGGCACTAATATTTTAGATTCAGGATTTGCGCTGCAGTTGTATAACCACATGGGTGCTGGTGCTTATATTTGCGGTGAAGAAACCGCTTTAATGGAATCTTTAGAGGGAAAAAAAGGTTTTCCGCGTTTTAAACCGCCTTTTCCGGCTAATTATGGTTTATATGGTTGTCCGACCACGATCAATAATACAGAAACCTTGGCTTCTGTTCCGGTCATATTACAAAACGGCGGACAGTGGTTTTTAAATTTAGGTAAGCCGAATAATGGTGGTTGTAAATTATTTAGTGTGACAGGCCATGTGAATAAACCCGGCAATTATGAAGTGCCTTTAGGCACACCCTTTAAAGAATTATTAGCTTTAGCGGGGGGTGTCAGTCACGGTAAACGATTGAAAGCAGTTATTCCAGGTGGTTCGTCGATGCCGGTATTACCTGCCGAGGTGATGTTAAACACCGATATGGATTATGATTCGATTCTTAAAGCGGGCTCTATGTTAGGTTCAGGGGCTGTGATCGTCATGGATGAAACCACGTGTATGCTGAAGGTTCTGACGCGTATTGCACATTTTTACAAAGAAGAATCCTGCGGGCAATGTACGCCCTGTCGTGAAGGAACCGGTTGGATGTGGCGCATACTTCATCGTATTGAACAGGGTCAGGGTGATTTATCCGATTTAGAGTTGTTAACCAGTGTTGCCGGAAAGATTATTGGGCGTACTATTTGCGCTTTTGGTGAAGCGGCGGCGATGCCGGTGCAAAGTTTTATTAAACACTTTCGTGATGATTTTATTCAACACATTGAACTTAAGCGTTGTCCAGTCGGTGATTTGCATGAATCGTAGTTTTTCATCGCATAGGAGTTTTTCTTTTTTGCAATGCCTCGGGGTCCTGCCGCTTTCGGCATCCTGGCGTTATTTTCAAAAAAAGAACTGCGGAATTAGCTTGCGCGTCACCCCTCGTCGCGATGAAGAAAAACGTCTATTTCAAACACCTGTTAATAACAAGCTAGGCGAGAAATGGGGGCGAAACAATGATAGATATTGAAATAGACGGTCGTACTTTACAGGTTGAACAAAATACCACGATCATTGAAGCGGCGGATAAAGCGGGTATTTATATTCCGCGATTTTGCTACCACAAAAAGCTTTCTATCGTCGCCAATTGCCGTATGTGTTTGGTCGAGGTTGAAAAATCCGGTAAACCCTTACCCGCTTGTGCGACACCGGTAACCGCTGGTATGAAGGTTTTTACTACATCGCATACAGCAAAAGAAGCACAACGTTCGGTGATGGAATTTTTACTGATTAATCATCCATTAGATTGTCCTATTTGCGATCAAGGTGGTGAATGTGAATTACAAGATATTTCCTTAGCGTATGGCCAATCGAATGCACGTTTTACCGAAGGGAAACGTTCGGTAAAAGACGATAACTTAGGACCTTTGATTGCAACGGAGATGACGCGTTGCATCCAATGTACACGTTGTGTGCGCTTTGGTCAGGAAATTGCTGGAATTAAAGAACTAGGTCTGTTAAATCGCGGTGAAGATCTACAAATTAGCACCTATGTTGAACATAGTTTGGAATCTGAGCTATCTGGAAATATCATTGATCTTTGTCCTGTGGGGGCACTGACTTCGAAACCGTTTCGTTTTCGTGCACGTGCTTGGGAGTTAATGCAATCACCTTCTATTGCGCCGCATGATTGTCTAGGTTCTAATATTTATTGGCATACCCGCCGCGGCGAGGTAATGCGCGCGGTGCCGCGTGAAAATGAAGCGATTAACGAAACCTGGTTATCTGATCGAGATCGCTATAGTTATTTGGGTATTCACAGTAAAGAACGCTTAACAAAACCGCATATCAAAGAAAATGGACAGTGGTTTATGGTTGATTGGGATACCGCACTGGAGAAAGTGCTGGTTGAATTTAAAAAAATTTTGCAGCAGCACGGACCTCATACGATGGGGGCTTTGGCCTCACCGAGTAGTACCACCGAAGAATTTTATTATTTGCAAAAATTATGGCGTAGTTTAGGTTCGCCACATATCGATCATCGTCTACATCAAAGCGATGTCTCCGACCAAGCGCGCGCACCGCTTTGTCCGCTCGGATTAACCCTGGGTGAATTGGAACAAGCGTCTTTTGTGCTCTTGGTCGGTTCTGATATTCGTTATGAGCAAGCTTTAGCTGCACATCGTTTACGTAAAGCGAATTTAGCCGGTGCACAAATAGCCAGCATTCATTGTTTAGATACGGTGTTTCCTTTTTCTTTGGCGGAAAAGATCATTGTTAGTCCGAATGAATTTGTCGCTACTTTAGTCGGTGTTGCTAAAGCCTTAGTGAATGACGCACCGTCTGCATTTTTAGCGGCAATAACACCGACGCCAGCACAAGTGGCATTGGCAGCGCAATTAAAATCCGCTGAAAATCCGCTGATTATTTTAGGGGCATTAGCGCATAATCATCCGCAAGCGGCGTTGATTCGGCAATGGACGCAATTTATTGCGCAACAAAGTGGTGCTCAATGGGTTTCTTTAAGCGAAGGTGCTAACAGTGCTGGAGCTTGGCTAGCCGGTGCTATTCCGCATCGTTTACCCGCTGGAGTAAACATGGTTGAACCGGGTTTATCCGCTGCCGAGATGTTTAAAGCCGATCTACGCGCTTATCTGCTGCTAAATATCGAGCCCAGCGTAGATTGTGCCAATCCGCAAATAGTTACCAAAGCGTTGCAGCAAGCCGATTTCGTGCTGGCTTTATCGCCCTTTAAAGCCAAATCCTTACTCGATAAAGCCAATGTGATATTACCCATCGCCACTACGGCGGAAATCGAAGGCAGCTTCGTCAACATGGCCGGCTGTTGGCAGCCGTTTGTTGCGGCAATCCCGGTGTTGGGAGAATCGCGCGCGGCTTGGCAAGTATTGCAAAGCTTAGGCAATTTATTAGAATTGGCGGATTTTAATCATTCCTGTCATGCCTTTATCCGCGCAGCGCTGGAACCTACGCTGAATGAATATCGGGCCAAATCCAATCAGTCACTGGATTTTATTGCTGATACAGAATTTCTACACGCGGATATTGATTCTGTTTCGGAACTTACTCACTCTAGCGCTGAAAAAATAATCACCCGGATCACTGAATGGCCGATTTATCGTATCGATAGTCTGGTACGTCGCTCCCCCGCGCTGCAAGCTTCAGCCACTAATCAACCGGTTGCGGTGTTGATGAATTCGGCATTGGCAAGCGAGTTAAGCTTTAGCGCTGATCAGTTAGTGCGCCTTCAGCAAGGGGAGGGGAAGGCGGTATTGGCGTTACGGATTGATGAACGCGTGCCCGATTACTGTGTTTATGTACCGGCCGGTTATGAAGAAACAGCTGCTTTAGGCGAATCATTTGGAGTTGTCGAAATCTATGCTGAATGATTTATTATTGTTAATTTGGATCTTGATTAAGATCGTCGTCATTACGATTCCGTTATTACTGACCGTGGCTTATTTGACCTTTATTGAGCGTAAAGGCATCGGCTACATGCAAGTTAGAATTGGGCCGAATCGAGTCGGGCCGTTAGGTTTGCTGCAACCGATTGCTGATGTGGTTAAACTGCTCACTAAAGAGATTATCGTGCCGACGGCCGCTAATCGTTATTTATTTATCTTAGCCCCGGTTATCACCATTGCGCCTGCATTAGCCGCTTGGGCGGTGATCCCGTTTAGTCAAGGTTTAGCCTTAACGCAAATTAATGCCGCGGTACTTTATCTTTTTACTATTACTTCTTTAGGGGTGTATGGCATTTTAGTGGCCGGTTGGGCAACTAATTCTAAATATGCCTTGCTCGGATCTTTGCGTGCGGCGGCACAGACTATTTCTTATGAAATTGCCATGGGTTTTTGTTTTGTCGGTGTTTTATTAGCCGCCGGTAGTATGAACCTTGCTGAGATTGTCAGTCGACAACAAGGTGGAATTTGGCATTGGTATTGCTTGCCATTGCTACCATTGTTTGTGTGTTACTGGATTTCAGGTATTGCTGAAACTAATCGCGCTCCTTTTGATTTGGCGGAAGGGGAATCTGAAATTGTGGCGGGTTTCCACGTCGAATATTCCGGTGTTAGTTTTGCGTTATTTTTTCTTGCCGAATACATGAATATGATCTTGATAGCGGCGATTGCCAGTTTGCTTTTTTTAGGCGGTTGGTTATCACCTTTTCAAGGAATTGCATTTTTAGCATCCGCATTTGCCTGGGTTCCTGGTATCATTTGGTTTTTTATAAAAATGTCGGCTTTTTTGGGACTCTTTATTTGGTCACGCGCTACTTTTCCACGTTATCGATACGATCAGCTGATGCGTTTGGGTTGGAAGGTATTAATTCCAGTGACTTTGCTGTGGATATCCTTAATTGCCTTAGCTGTGCAATTTAAATGTGCGCCTTGGTTTAACACATGAACTTATTGAAAAAAACACGACAACTGATAAAAACCTTTACACTGTGGGAACTTTTAAAAGGACTGGGTGTTACCGGCCGAGGTTTTTTTAAGAAAAAAGTAACGATACAGTTTCCAGAAGAAGAAACACCGCGCTCGGTTAGATTTCGTGGTCTACATGCCTTACGTCGCTATCCTAACGGCGAAGAACGTTGTATTGCTTGTAAGTTATGCGAAGCGGTTTGTCCGGCGCTGGCGATTACGATTGAAGCGGCACCGCGCGATGATGGTTCGCGCCGTACCACCTTGTATGAAATTGATTTATTTAAGTGTATTTATTGTGGATTTTGTGAAGAGTCTTGTCCTGTCGATGCGATTGTTGAAACCAATATACCGCATTATCATTTTGAAAATCGGGGCGAACAAATCCTGACTAAAGAAAAATTATTAGCTATCGGTGATCGGTATGAAAAACAGATTACTGAGGAGAAAGCCGAAGATGCGCCTTATCGATAAAACCCCTGTAAAAGTATTTTTATGATATTCCCTCTGCAACAATGTGCTTTTTTTATATTTGCTGGGCTGTTAATTACCGCTTCGTTGATGACGGTTCTTTTGCGTAACCCGGTCCGTTGTGCCTTATTTTTAGTACTGGCTTTTTTTGCCGCGGCGGCATTATGGATTTTGTTAGAAGCAGAATTTCTCGGTTTAATATTGATTTTAGTCTACGTCGGCGCCGTCATGACCTTATTTTTATTTGTTATTATGACCTTAAACGTTGATGTGGCTGAAAAAAAATCCGCTTTTGTGCTTTATCTTCCCTATGTCGTGTTCAGTATATTGCTGCTGTTGGTGTTATTGATTTATACCGTGTTTCCGATATCGGGGGTGGCTAATCTGAACCCTGCTTCAATAGATACAAGTAACACACAAGCCTTAGGCGATATACTTTATACTCAATATGCTTATCCTTTTGAAATTACCGGTGTTTTATTATTAGTCGGCATTATTGCCAGTATTGCGTTGGGTTTTCGAGAAAAACGTCTGAATAAAGCCATTTCGACAGAACAGCAGTTGGCTGTGAAACCTGCAGATAGGCTGCGAATTATAAAAATGAAGTCGGGGAAGAAAAAATGATTCCATTGAATTATTATTTAATACTCAGTGCTAGCGTATTTAGCGTAGGCTTATTGGGTTTGCTGATTAACCGTAGAAATGTCATTATTTTACTGATGTGTGTGGAATTATTATTATTAGCGGTGAATATGAATTTCATTGCATTTTCGCATTATTTTGCCGATTTAGCCGGCCAGATCTTTGTGTTTTTCGTTTTGGCGGTGGCCGCGGTGGAAGCGGCAATCGGTTTAGCAATACTCATTGTGTTATTTCGTACTCGGCATACGATTCAAGTCGATGCATTAACGCGCTTAAAGGGGTAGATGGTTAATGAAGCATTTTCAGTTAATTAGCCTGTTACTGGTATTTTCTCCTTTAGTGGGTGCATTAATCGCCGGCTTAGGCGGTAGAGCGGTTAGTTGTTGCATGGCGCATCGCGTCACTATTTTAAGCGTTTTATTTTCTTTTGTCTTATCACTTTATTTTGCTTTTCAATTATTTTATTGGCACAGCACCGCTTACGATGCCAACCTTTATCTTTGGGATTTTACCGGTAAATTCCGCTTTAACATCGGCTTTTTGATTGATCCGTTGACGGTGGTGATGTTTCTTATCGTTAGCTTTGTTTCCTTAATAGTGCATATTTATAGCATTACTTACATGGCAGGTGATCCGGGTTATAAGCGTTTTTTTAGTTATATGTCGGCGTTTACCTTTGCGATGCTGATGTTAGTCAGTGCGAACAATTTTCTGCAGTTATTTTTTGCCTGGGAAGGCGTCGGTTTGGTTTCTTATCTATTAATTGGTTTTTGGTTTAAACGTGAATCGGCTAATGCCGGTAGCTTTAAAGCTTTTTTAGTCAATCGCATCGGCGATTTTGGATTTTTTCTCGGTATTGCCTTGTTGTTTAATTACGTCGGTAGTTTGGATTATCTGCAAGTATTTCATCAAGCACCACTGCTAAAAAACGCGACTATGAGTATTTTTCCGCACAGTTCTTTTTCGGTCATTGCTGTCATCTGTTTTCTATTATTTATAGGGGCTATGGGTAAATCGGCGCAGATGCCTTTACATGTTTGGCTGCCGGAGTCGATGGAAGGTCCTACACCTATTTCAGCGTTGATCCATGCGGCAACCATGGTGACCGCCGGTGTTTATTTGGTGGCACGTTTGTCGCCGCTTTATGAGTATGCACCCAGCGTGATGAATCTTATCTTGATTTTAGGTGGAACCACGGCTTTATTCATGGGGTTTGTTGCTATCGTGCAAAATGATATTAAACGCGTGATTGCCTATTCAACTTTATCGCAACTCGGCTATATGATGGTAGCTTTAGGTGCCTCGGCGTATGCGGCGGGTGTTTTTCACTTAGTGACACATGCTTTTTTCAAAGCCCTATTGTTTTTAGCCGCCGGTTCGGTGATCTTGGCGTTGCACCATGAGCAGGATATCCGCAAGATGGGTGGTTTGGCCAAGGTCATGCCCATCACCTATGTTTGTTTTTTAGTCGGCGCACTCGCCTTAGCAGCACTACCACCTTTTTCGGGTTTTTATTCCAAAGATGCGGTCATTGAGGCGGTGCGGGCTTCGCATTTAGCGGCTGCGCCTTATGCCTATTATTGTGTCTTAATCGGCGCTTTGGTAACGGCATTTTATATTTTTCGTATTTTTTTTCTGGTTTTTCATACCCAGCCACGCAGCAATGCTGCTCAAGCGAAATATTGTCAGAAGACCTCCAATCTGGTTAAGTTAAGCTTAATTGCCTTAGCGATTCCTTCGTTGCTGGCCGGTTTCTTATTGGCACCGCAGTTTTTAAATGCCTCAGGGGCTGGTTTGCTCAGAGCGAGCCTCTTTGTGTTACCGAGTCATCATGCCGCATTCACTGAAAGTTTATTCAGTTTAGCGACACTTTTTGCATTAGCGGGTATTTTTTTAGCTTATTTATGTTACCTGAAAATTCCGACATTGCCTTCCTGGGTACAAGGACATTTTTCTTGGATTTACCGTATCTTAGTTGATAAATATGGCTTTGATGCTTTTAATCAGCGCGTATTTGCCAATGGCGGGCGACGCTTAGCAGAATTATTTTTTAGCGTAGATGCGAATGTATTAGATGATAAGCTGATTGATGGCTCCGGAAGGCGCATTAGTTGGCTCTCTAGTGTATTACGCCGTCTGCAATCAGGGCTCATTTATCAATATGCCTTCTTGATGGTACTGAGTGTCATTATTTTTTTGTTGGTTTTTTCCTTATAAATTAATTGTAATCTAAGAAAATGTTGTTAACTTTACTTGATCATGTCACCTTGTTATTAAAAAATCATTTATTGAGTTTACTGATTTGGTTGCCTGTTTTAGGTGGTGTGGTTGCTGTAGCGATCGACGGTGATCGCTATCCACAACGTGCACGCATCACCGCTTTAATAACCTCCTTAGTGACATTGGTTTTATGTATACCGCTTTGTTTGGGTTTTAATTCCAGCTTAAGCAGTATGCAATTTCAAGAAAATATCCCTTGGATCAGCGCGTATAATATTAGTTATTCGTTAGGTATCGATGGCATTTCGCTACCTTTGATCTTGTTAACCATCTTTACCACCTTATTAGTTATTTTGGCCGCTTGGCGTAGTGTCACACTGCGCGTTGCACAATACATGGCGGCCTTTTTAATGATGCAAGGAATGATGGTGGGAACCTTTGCCGCTACCGATTCAATTTTATTTTATGTTTTTTGGGAAGCGATATTGATTCCTATGTACCTTAGTATCGGGGTGTGGGGAAGCGATAATCGCTCTTATGCGTCGATTAAATTTTTCTTATATACCTTTTTTGGTTCGGCGTTAATGTTGATCGCCTTACTGTATTTAGGCGTGCATAGTCCACAGCAAGACTTTTTGATTGCCAGTTTTTATCCGTTAAAACTCAGTATGCCAGAACAACTGTGGATCTTTGCGGCTTTTTTAATTGCTTTTGCGGTCAAGATTCCGATGTGGCCTTTACATACCTGGCTTCCTGATGCTCATACCGAAGCACCAGCCGGCGGTTCGGTGGTGTTAGCAGCGCTAATGTTAAAACTGGGTGGATATGGTTTTCTGCGCTTTAGCTTACCTATCGTTCCAGATGCCAGTCGTTTACTCGATGGCTTTATGATAGCACTGGCCTTAATTGCTATTGTTTATATTGGTCTGGTGGCTTTAGCGCAAGTGGATATGAAACGTTTGATTGCCTATTCCTCCATTGCACACATGGGCTTCGTGGTACTGGGTTGTTTTATGTTATTTGCCATCATGGAACATAGTCACAATACCTTAATGGCTTATATGAGTTTAGAAGGGGCGATGGTACAAATGATTTCGCACGCGTTTAGTTCCGGCGCTATGTTTTTAGCGGTAGGGATGTTGACGTATCGTTTTCGCAGTCGTTTGATTAAAGATTATGGTGGCATTGCAACACGCATGCCGTTGTTAGCTTCTTTTTTTATGTTGTTTGCGATGTCAAATGTCGGTTTGCCCGGCACGTCCGGTTTTGTCGGCGAATTTATGATTATCCTGAGTGCCATGCAAGCCAGTTTTTGGATTACCACCATTGCCGCCAGTACATTAATTCTTAGTGTTGCCTATACGCTTTATTTGTATAAACGCGTCTTTTTTGGTCAGATTACCAATCCTTTGGTGGAAGCCAGTGGCGATATCCATGGATTTGAAAAGCTGGTTTTTATTTTATTAGCCTTAGCGATTATTCTGATCGGTGTTTATCCTGCACCCTTATTGACGATAATGCACGCTTCTATAGACTCAATTTTACATTGGAGTTTGCAGACTAAATTATGATGACACTACAACAATTACTTAATTCTCCAGCTGTTGCCGAAATCGCTCTACTGTTTATGACCTGTGTCATCTTGTTGTTGGAACTTTTCGTTAAGCAAAAAAATAGTTTACTGACCTATACTGCCAGCCAATTAAGTTTACTGATTAGTTTGGCATTGGTTGCGCATTTATATAAGGTTCCGTCGCAATTATTTTTTCATCAACATTATATCTGGGATCTGGTGGCCTATTTTATTAAGTTGAGTATTCTTTTTTTCAGTATTTTTGCCTTTGTGTATGCCCGCGATGCACTCAAACACCTGCATATTAATTCAGGGGAATATTATTTATTAGGCTTGTTTTCGATTTTGGGGATGTTGGTTTTGACCTCGGCGAATAGTTTATTAACCCTTTATCTGGGTTTAGAGCTGTTATCCTTTCCACTCTATGCTTTAGTGGCGTTACAACGCCAACCCGGTGATGCGGCTGAAGCGGCTATGAAGTATTTCATTTTAGGTGCACTGGCATCGGGCTTGTTTTTATACGGTCTCTCTTTATTGTATGGCGCGACCCATTCTTTAATTATTCCCACGATTCACCAGGTATTACTCCTAGGCGGGCAATCCCCCTTACTGTTAACGACAAGCCTTATTTTTATCGTCGCCGGTATTGCCTTTAAATTAGGCGCAGCGCCTTTTCAGCTCTGGGTGCCCGATGTGTATCAAGGCGCGCCAACCCCGGTCACTTTGTTTATCAGTGCTGCGCCGAAAATAGCTGCACTCGCTTTGGCGATACGTCTGTTGATAGATGCGTTACCTAGCCTACATAGCTATTGGCAACCCTTGATAGGGATCATTGCCATTTTATCATTTAGCTTAGGTAATTTAGTCGCTATTGCACAAGAGAATCTCAAGCGTATGTTGGCGTATTCGGCCATAGCGCATATTGGCTATGGCTTATTAGGCCTAAGTGCCGGTACTTCGGTCGCTTATGCGATGAGTCTATTTTACCTACTGGCTTATGGTCTGATGGCGCTAACCGCCTTTGGCCTGTTGGTCGTACTCAGTAAGTCGGGCCAGGTAGAAGCCATCAATGACTTAAGAGGGCTTAATGCCAGAAGCCCTTGGCTAGCGCTGATAATGCTTTTGGCGATGTTTTCTATGGCCGGTATTCCACCGACAGTAGGCTTTTTTGCTAAATTAGGTATCTTATTAGCCCTAATTGGGGTAGGTCAGCTGTGGATGGCCACTTTAGCTATCATTTTTGCCATTATCGGGGCTTATTATTACCTTAATGTTATAAAAGTGATGTATTTTGAGGAGCCTGAACCCACATTACCCCACTTAATTGTAGCGCCAGATGCCTACCTTGCCCTGAGTATTAATGCTATACTACTACTCGTTCTAGGTTTATTTCCTAGTCAATTAATAGAGCTGGCACAAGCGGCATTTTTTACCATTAATCATCCTGTTTATTAGAGGTTAGGCGATAGAAATGAAAAAAATCTTTACTATTTTACTCTTATCCTTAGGTTTGCAAGGCTGTCTTGCCGGTGCATTTGTAGCGGGTAGTGCCACAACGGGTAGCTTGATAACCGATCCACGCTCTATTGATACGATTAAAAATGACGAGGAAATCAACTTTAAGATAAACCGAAAATTAGCCAATGACCCTGTTTTAGCCGCTGAAACACATATTTCAGCGGTCAGCTATAACGAGGTTATTTTGTTAACCGGTCAGGCTTATGATGAAGAATTAAAGAATATGGCCGGTCGATATGCCAAAGGAATACCCGGCGTCAAACGCGTATTTAATGAAATTACTTTAGGTATTCCGACTACGGTATACAGACGTGCTCAGGATGTGGCGATAACTTCAGCGGTTAAAACCAAGATGTTTGCGAGTCGAAATCTGAAATCGAATAATTTCAAGGTGGTCACCGAAGATGGTGTTGTTTTTATCCTCGGTACGGCAACGCCAAAACAAGCTAAGTTGGCGGTATCAATTGCCAGAGAATCTGCCGGAGTTAAAAAGGTTGTTAAATTGATCGAATGTAGAGAAGAATAAATTAGGTGTTAGAACAGATAGGGATTTTATCCTTTCGGGTTGTGCTTAAAATAAGCTAGCTTGATGGAATTAAAAACGCTAGGATAGCTATAAAATATAAGAGGTTAATTGTGGATACATTATTATACGGGTTACTCAATTTATCATTTTGGGGTTACGTCATTGCGTTATTAGTATTAACGCATATTACCATCATCGGCGTTACAGTTTATCTCCATCGTGCCCAGGCGCATCGCGCTTTAGAGTTGCATCCTTTGGTAAGTCATTTTTTCCGTTTTTGGATATGGTTAACAACGGGGATGGAAACCAGAAAGTGGGTATCTATCCATCGTAAACATCATGCCAAGTGTGAAACCGACGAAGATCCACACAGTCCTCAAACCCGAGGTATCAAAAAAGTATTCTTTGAAGGCGCCGAACTTTATCGCGCAGAAGCTAAAAATCAAGATACGATGACCCGTTATGGTCAGGGAACACCGGATGATTGGTTGGAGCGGCATGTTTATACCAAGCATAGTGCAGCGGGTATCGCGCTTATGTTTGTAATTGATATCGTTCTATTCGGTATTCCGGGTATTACCATTTGGGCGTTACAAATGTTGTGGATTCCTTTATTTGCCGCCGGTGTGGTCAATGGCATAGGTCATTATTGGGGTTATCGTAATTTTGAATGTCCTGATGCCTCACGTAACATTATATCCCTAGGTGCCTTTATTGGCGGTGAAGAATTGCATAATAATCACCATACTTTTCCAACCTCGGCTAAGTTTTCGGTGCAGTGGTGGGAGTTTGATTTGGGTTGGGTTTATATTCGCTTATTGCAAGCCTTAGGTTTATCGAAGGTCAAGCGTGTATCACCTAAACTTGCTAATATTCCCGGTAAATCGAGCGTTGATTCGGATACCTTAGCGGCACTGATTACTAATCGTTTTCAAGTCTTGGCGCGTTATAGTCGCGAAGTGCTAATACCTGTTTTACAAGAAGAAAAGCTAAAAGCTAATCTTGCCAGTAAAGCTTTATTAGAACGGGCCAAGCTATCTTTGATCCGTACCGAGTCTTTATTAAATGAAGAAGGGAAACAGCAGATTGCCGAAGTGATTGATAAGCATCAGGTATTGGCTTTGGTGTATCAATATCGTCTTAAGTTACAGGCGATTTGGGGGCGTACTACCGCCACGCAACGTGAATTATTAGAGGCGTTACAAGATTGGTGTAAGCAAGCCGAAGCAACCGGTGTTTTTGCACTGCGGAAATTTGCCGCTAATTTAGCAGGATTTTCAACCCAGAAAAAATTAAGTTAAGATAAGATGACAGTGGGGGCTTAACGCAGTTATGTGCTAAGCCTTGTTAAAAAGACTTCATTAAAAAATACTTAAAAATATAGGCATAAATCTTAAGCTATGTTTGAAACGGCACCGATTGTGCAGAAAATCAAAGAGTTAGAAGGCCGTAAGCTTGAATTACGGGGGTATCTTTGACTATCCGGCTAAATCTGAACGATTACAAGAGCTGGAATTAGAACTGCAAAACCCGACCATTTGGGATCATCCTGAAAAAGCGCAGCGCTTAGCCAAAGAACGTGCTCAGTTGCAGCATATTGTCGATACTATTGATCAATTAGAAAAAGCGCTGATTAATATAAAAGAGATCTATGATTTAGCGGTCAACGAAGCGGCTGAAGATTTGTTAGCAAGTCTGCCGGTTGAATTACAAGAAATAGAATCACAGCTGGAAAAACTTGAATTTAAGCGCATGTTTCCTCGCGAGCTAGATGCTCATTCAGCTTATCTGGAAATACAATCAGGATCGGGCGGCACTGAAGCACAAGATTGGGCCGAGATGCTGTTGCGGATGTATCTACGTTGGGGCGAGCAACATCATTTTAAAGTAGAATTGATAGAAGCCTCTGCCGGTGAAGTGGCGGGTATCAAAAGTGCAACACTTAAGTTAGACGGTGAATATGCTTACGGTTGGTTGCGCACTGAAACCGGTGTGCACCGTTTAGTGCGCTTATCACCCTTTGATGCCAATAAAAGGCGTCATACTTCCTTTGCCGCAGTGTTCGTTTCACCCGAAGTGGATGAAAGCATCGATATTGATATCAATCCGTCTGATTTGCGTGTCGATACCTATCGTGCCAGCGGTGCCGGAGGACAACATGTCAATCGTACCGATTCTGCGGTGCGAATTACTCATATTCCAAGCGGTGTTGTGGTGCAATCACAAAGCGATCGTTCGCAACATAAAAATCGTGATCAAGCTATGCGACAATTACGTGCCAAATTATATGAACTGGAGTTGCGCAAACGTGCCGATGAAAAACAGAACCAAGAATCGTTAAAGCGTGATATTACTTGGGGTAGCCAGATACGTTCTTATGTCTTGGATGATGCACGTATTAAGGATTTACGCACTGGGGTTGAAACAGGAAATACCCAAGCGGTACTCAATGGACACATCGATCTTTTTTTATTAGCCAGTTTAAAAGCAGGATTGTAGCGATGTGGCGTACTCACTGTTTTTTTCTTATACTCATCGGCTAAACACTCAATTTTAAAAACATAATTCAGCGTGGAAAATTGAAAATGCATAATGAAAATGTAACCCGTAGTAATTCTGACGATCTATTTTTGCAACGTCGCGCCAAATTAGACGATTTACGGCGCATCACGAATCCTTATCCGAATGATTTTCGCCGTACTAACTTAGCCGCTGATTTACTTAACGAATATGCACAAGCCGATATAGCGACATTAGCGGCAAAAGATCAGCCGTTTAGCCTTGCCGGACGCATCTTATTAAAACGTGATATGGGCAAAAGCTTATTTCTCGATATTCAGGATATGTCAGGAAAAATACAGATTTATGTCAAACAGGATCAGCTTGGATTAGAACAATTTGATGCCGTCAAATGTTTAGATTTAGGCGATATTATTGGCGTCGTGGGCTTATTATTTAGGACCAAAACCAATCAGCTTTCAATTAAAGCCGAAAAAATTTATTTACTCTGTAAATCTTTGCGGCCGTTGCCGGATAAGTTTCATGGTCTTTCAGAATCCGATAAAGAACTACGTTATCGGCAACGTTATCTTGATCTGATGACCTGCGAAAAAACTCGAAAAACCTTTCAAATACGATCCCAATTAATCAGTGGTATTCGCCATTTTTTAACGCAACGTGGGTTTGTAGAGGTTGAGACGCCAATGATGCATGCGATACCCGGTGGCGCTTTAGCACGTCCTTTTAAGACCCACCATAATGCCTTAGATATGGAATTATTTCTTCGCGTTGCCCCAGAACTGCATCTGAAGCGCTTAGTGGTAGGTGGTTTGGAAAAAGTTTTTGAAATTAACCGTAATTTTCGTAACGAAGGTCTCTCGACGCGGCATAACCCGGAATTTAGTATGCTCGAGTTTTATCAAGCCTATGCCGATTATCATGATTTGATGGACTTAACCGAATGCTTAATACGTGAATTAGCACAAACTATTTTAGCCACTTTAAATCTGAGTTATCAGGGCGATAGCTATGATCTCTCGAAACCGTTTAAGCGTTTAAGCGTGCTAAAGGCTATTCTTGAGTTTAATCCACAGTGGAGTATAAAGGATTTAAGCGATTTAAATGCCCTGCAAAAAATTGCCGCTAGTTTGAAAATTCCATCCAGTGAGTCTATTGGTAAATTGCAATTTGCACTTTTTGAAGAAACGGTAGAGCATCAATTAAAACAGCCAACTTTTATTACCGAATATCCTATCGATGTCTCCCCGTTGGCAAGACGTAATGACAAGGATCCGAATTTGGCCGATCGCTTTGAACTCTATATCGGTGGCCGTGAATTAGCCAATGGTTTTTCTGAATTAAATGATCCAGAGGATCAAGCGAATCGTTTTAAGGCGCAGAGCTTAGCGAAGTCAGCCGGAGATTTAGAGGCGATGCCTTATGATGAGGACTATATTGTCGCACTCGAATATGGTTTACCGCCGACAGCTGGGGAGGGAATAGGGATTGATCGCTTAGCGATGCTCTTTACCGATTCGGCTTCGATTCGTGACGTTATTTTATTTCCGTTAATGCGTCCCGCTGAATCACACAACGAACTCGAATAAGGGCGCGCAAGAGCCGCGCTATCTATTTTTTGCATTTTATATAGTGCATAAAAAAACCGCTTAAATCATTAGATAATTTAAGCGGTTTAGTGATTCGAGCGAGTCAGAATTTATTTGATTTTATCTTCTTCAAACAATTCGTGTTTACGTGTAATAGGATCGTATTTTTTAAATTTTAATTTATTCGGCGTAGCCTTTTTGTTTTTATTGGTTGTATAGTAATAAGCGCTCGCGGTAGATTTTAATTTAATTTTATCACGCATGATGTTGCTTTCCTGATTTAAATTTTTTCGCCACGCTGACGTAGCATAGTAAGTACTTTATCAATACCTTGTTTATCGATAATACGTAAGCCGTGCGCACTCAACCTTAGTTTAACAAAGCGTTTTTCGGTAGCCACCCAAAGGCGACGAACCTGTAAATTAGGTAAGAAACGACGTTTAGTTTTTCGGTTAGAATGGGATACATTGTGCCCCACCATCGGGTGTTTACCCGTTACTTGACAGACCCTAGCCATAATAGTCCCCAACACAGATCATTTACTACAGATTAATGTCCGCTTTTATACCAAAAATGCGACAGACTGTCAAAAGATTTACAATAATCCCTGACTGGCAAAAGAGGTCATTGCACCTTCACCAATGATGATATGGTCTAATAAGCGGACCTCGATTGCCGATAAAATCGATTTAATTTCTTGGGTAATCCGTTTGTCTGCTTCACTTGGTTCGGCAATGCCCGAAGGGTGATTATGGGCCAAAATTACCGCGGCGGCATTATGTCGGTATACCTGCCTTATTAGTTCACGCGGATAGATGGCCGCTTCATTAATGCTGCCATGAAATAATTCCTCAAAGTGAATAAAACGATGCGCATTATCTAAAAATAAGCAGCTAAAGACTTCATAAGGGTAGGGTCTTAGCTTGTGCGTTAAGTAATGATAAACGTCTTGTGGGCTCTCTAGTGCACCGTCTCGTTGGATGCTTTCTTGCAAGCAGCGCGTCGCAAGTTCCTTAGCGGCTTGTATCTGGACATATTTTGCCAAACCTAAACCGAGTGTTTTGGTAAATTGCTCCAAATTAGCGGCTACGATGTGACGTAAGCTACCAAATTGAAGTAACAGGTCTCGGCTAATATCTAAGGCAGTTTTCCCACGCACACCGGTACGAACGAATACGGCAAGCAACTCCGCATCAGATAAGCCTGCCGCCCCCTGTGCTAGTAATTTTTCACGTGGGCGCTCCATTTCAGGCCAATCATTGATAGACATAGTCACTTTTCCATAAGCTCAATTTATTATTTTTTGGGATAAGTCATTATATTGAATTTTGTCGTATTTAACTATAAGTCTAATGCTTAAAATATAGCTATTGTTGCATTAACCTATCGTTGCATTAGATGTTTAGGTAGGTATTTTAAAGGCTTTCCGCGCAAGCGGGATAGGAATCGACATTATTGATGCTGGCCATAATAGTTTGCCATTCAATTTGAGTCAGCGGCATAACGGATAAACGATTTCCTTTTTGCAATAAACGCATATTTTTAAGTGACGGCTGCTTTTTGAGTTGCTCTAAAGAAATGATGGATTTAAATATCTTGATAAGTTGCACATCGACGGCATACCAACGTGGCTTGGTTACTACACTTTTTGGATCGTAGTGATGATTATCGACTTGAAAAGCGGTTTTATCCGGATAAGCGCTTTTTACTATTTTAGTGAAACCCACGATGCCAGGGGTACGGCAACTGGAATGGTAAAAAAAAGCTAAATCTCCTTTTTGCATCGCGCATAAAAAATTGCGTGCTTGGTAATTACGTACCCCGTCCCAGGGTTCGGTTTGTTGCGGCCGCTTAGCCAGATCTTCGATGCTAAAACAACTGGGTTCAGATTTCATCAGCCAATAGCGAGGATTCATAGGATTGCTGTCTCTAAAATAGCTGTTAATAATACTAGGTTGATACGGTTAATTTTTCAGGTGTTTGGCGGAAAGATTTTTGCAACAATTGGAATAAGGATTTATTACCACCAGACATTCCTCAATACATCCCTGTAGCACTTAGCGCGCGATTTTTAGCTATTTGCTATTGAAATCTTTTCACTTAAAAAACCCACACTTTCATCCATTTTAATGATTTGTACACTTTTTTCAATTCGGCCTTTGTATTCCAAGGTTTTTTCGGATAAACCTTTTTCACTGATGACAAGCCGATGCGGAATGCCAATCAGGTCATTATCAGCAAATAATAAACCGGGACGCTCGGGTCTATCGTCTAATAATACCTCAAAACCTAGTTCAGTGAGCTGTTGATAGAGTGAATCCGACGCTTGCTGGACTAATGCCGAACGGTGGTAGGCAATCGGCACGATAACGACTTGGAATGGTGCCATCGCCAAAGGCCAAATAATGCCGCGTTCATCATGGTTTTGTTCGATAGCGGCTCCTACTATCCGTGATACGCCAATCCCATAGCAGCCCATTTCCATAGGCTGCAGCTGGCCATCTTCGCCGGTGATGTGTGCATTCATGGCTAAGCTGTATTTATTCCCTAATTGGAAGATATGACCAACTTCTATGCCACGCTGCATTTTTAAACGTCCTTGACCATCAGGGCTTAAGTCACCTACTTGCACTTGGCGTAAGTCGGCAACTTGAGGCAGCGGACAATCGCGCTCCCAATTGACGTTTATAAAGTGAAAATCTACTTCATTGGCACCACAGACAAAATCTGCCACAAGCGCCGCTGATCGATCAACGATAAGCGGGATAGATAAGCCAATAGGACCGATATAGCCGATAGCCGTACCAGTTAGCGTTTCGATCTCGGCTTCTTCAGCCAATTTTAAAGGGGAGGCCACTTCAGCTAATTTTTCTGCTTTCGTGGCGTTTAATTCATGGTCTCCCCGTAGTATGAGGCCTATTAACGGATGCTCTTTACCTTTTACCAGCAGTAATTTAAGACAATGTTGCGGGTCCTTTTTGAGATAGGCGCTCACCGCTGCGATGGTTTTTTTTCCGGGTGTTTTTTCTTTACTTAAGGGGGCTGATGGCGTTGGACGATCGGTGGGGACTAACGAGGTAGCCAGTTCGGCATTGGCGGCATAATCACTTTGATCGCTATAGAATATTTGATCCTCTCCTGTTTGCGCTAATACTTGAAATTCTTGTGATTGACTACCGCCAATGTTGCCGGTATCGGCTAAAACAGCACGGAATTTAAGTCCTAAGCGGGTGAAGATGCGGCAATAACTAGCATACATCGCATGATAGGTTTCATTGAGTGAGGTTTTATCGCGATGAAATGAATAAGCGTCTTTCATAATGAATTCTCGTGCACGCATGACGCCAAAGCGTGGACGAATTTCATCGCGAAACTTGGTTTGTATTTGGTAAAAAATAATCGGTAGCTGCTTATAACTACGTAATTCTTTACGCAGTAATTGGGTAATCACCTCTTCATGTGTCGGGCCAAAGCAAAATAGGCGTTGGTGTCTATCGGTAATGCGTAGCAACTCAGGTCCATAAGCCTCCCAACGTGCAGATTCTTGCCAGAGTTCAGCTGGCTGAAGGTTCGGCATGAGAATTTCTTGTCCGTTGATACGGTTCATTTCTTCGCGAATAATCGTTTCTACTTTGCGTAGTACGCGTAAACCTAAAGGCAGCCAGGTATAAATTCCTGAAGCCAGCTTACGGATCATACCGGCCCGTAACATCAGTTGATGGCTTTTGACCTCTGCATCGGCAGGGGCTTCTTTTAATGTGGGTAAATAGAAGTGAGAGCTGCGCATATTGGATTAATCCTGAAAATTATAAGTAACCGTGGCTAAAGATTACTATAGTATGAGTCGATTTTTTTTTATCAAGTGTCAGACTTGATGTTCCCCCCATAAATCTATGCCCCATGAGAGTAATCGATTTGATACAAATAGTCATCCACGGTAAATTTATCAACCCTTATTTGATAAGTTTGTTTCATTAAACACCGGGCTAATCAGCAATGACTGAATTAGCGATGGAGTGGAATCTTAAACGTGCTTAAAATGAGATGCGAATTAAGCTGGCCAAACTATAGACACTGCATTAAAATGCCGATTAATGCAGCTCGTTTTAAGTTTACAGTGCTAGATAGGTGTAAACTGGCGGTACGGTCTGCGCTAAATTCAAGTCAACGCGAAAAGATTGAGGAACACTATGCCTATTTACGAATACGAGTGCGCGGCCTGCGGCCATACTTTTGATGCCATTCAAAGCTTTAAGGAGCAAGCCTTAGTCGATTGTCCGGTTTGTAAGGAGCGCACACTTAAAAAATTAGTTTCTGCATCAGCTTTCCATTTAAAGGGCAGCGGTTGGTATGTGACAGACTTTAAGAATCCAGCGCAAGCTAAAACCGATCAATCTGGAAAGAATAACGATAATAAAGAAGCAAGTGTAAAAAAGGAAACTGAAGCTGAGAAAACAAGCACTCAAGATGTCCCAGTAAAAGATAGCCCAGCAAGCAAACCCGTGGCAAAAACCGACAAGATCGACACCTCGGGCGAAAAATCCTCTTAAATTTAAGAATTATTATGCAAAGAACACATTATTGTAATGAATTAAATAAAAACGCGGTGAATGAATCCGTTCAAGTTTGTGGTTGGGTTCATCATCGACGTGACCATGGCGGTATTATTTTTATCGATTTGCGTGATCGCAGTGGATTGTTACAGATCGTATTTAACCCAGAGCAGGATAAGCTTTTTAAACAAGCAGAAACATTGCGCAATGAATATGTGCTGCAAGTTGCAGGAAAGGTTTGTTTACGTCCTGCCGGGACTGAAAATACCAATTTAAAATCGGGCCAAATAGAATTACATGCCACACAATTGCTTATCTTAAATGTATCGGCGCCTTTACCCATTTCAATTGATGCCTATACACCGGTCAGCGAAGAAGTTGCATTGCGTTATCGTTATCTCGATTTGCGTCGCGCCGAGATGCAAGAACGTTTTTTATTGCGTGCCCAAGTAGTGCAACGAATGCGCCGTTTTTTTGATGAACGAGGATTTTTGGATATCGAAACGCCGGTACTGACTAAAGCGACCCCTGAAGGCGCGCGGGATTATTTGCTGCCGAGTCGTGTTCATCCGGGTGAGTTTTATGCGCTACCCCAATCGCCGCAGCTATTTAAGCAGTTACTGATGATGTCAGGATTTGATCGTTATTATCAAATTGTGCGTTGTTTCCGTGATGAAGATCTGCGTGCCGATCGGCAGCCTGAGTTTACCCAACTCGATATGGAGATGTCGTTTTGTGAAGAGTCTGATATTCAAGACCTCAATGAGGCATTGATTCGTTATTTATTCGAAGAGTTATTACATGTTTCCTTACCCAAACCGTTTCCACGTTTGAGTTATGCAGAGGCGATGCAACGTTATGGCAGTGATAAACCGGATTTGCGTATTTCTTGGCAGTTAGTTGATATCGCAGATTTAGTCCAAGCGATCGAGTTTAAGGTTTTTTCCGCGCCCGCTCAGGATCCACAAGGGCGGGTGGCGGTCTTGCGTGTCCCACAAGGCGCTGATCTCAGTCGTAAGGCGATTGAGGATTACACCCAATACGTGGCTATTTTTGGGGCGAAGGGTTTGGCGTATATTAAAGTGACTGATCGCCAAGCCGGTGTAGCCGGTTTGCAATCACCGATATTGAAGTTTATTCCAGAGGCGATAGTCGAAGCTATTTTGCAACGCGTCGATGCAGAAACAGGCGATATCTTATTCTTTGGTGCCGGCAGTGCTAAAATAGTGAGTGAGTCTCTAGGCGCTTTGCGGGTAAAATGTGCGCATGACTTTAATTGTGTTAAGAACCAATGGTCACCTTTATGGGTGGTTGATTTTCCCTTGTTTGAATTTGATGCACAAGAAAAGCGTTGGCAAGCTTTACACCATCCTTTTACCGCACCTAAGGTCGATGAGGTGGCGCAATTGCTAGCGAATCCTGCCACGTGTCTCTCGCGAGCCTATGATATGGTTTTAAATGGATGTGAGATTGGCGGTGGATCTATCCGTATTCACGATAGCCATTTACAATCGGCCGTTTTCGATCTATTAAATATGGGGGAGCAAGAACAAAAAGAGAAATTTGGCTTTTTATTAGAAGCACTTAAATTTGGTTGTCCGCCGCACGGAGGTATGGCCTTTGGTTTAGATCGCCTCGTTATGTTGATGACAGGAGCTAAGTCGATTCGCGATGTTATCGCCTTTCCTAAAACACAGACGGCGAGCTGTCCTTTAACGCGCGCACCGAGTCCGGTCAGTGAGCGGCAATTAAGCGAGTTATCGATACAGATTCGTAAAAAATAAGGAAATTATTTTAATTTTATTTTTTAAGCGCATAGCGCAGATAACAGCGTTTGCGTATCATCAAATCTTTTTCGGGTAAGCACTTAACTTATGACATATTCTCTATCAGCCAACTTAGTCAAAGCCTGCAGCGGGGATTATCATATCCCCATTATGTCGATATTTCGGGAAGCCTGGCACTGCGTCAAGGGGATGAAGAAAGCCTTTTGGGGTGGTTTTGCCTTACTTTTCCTAACGTTATTTATTGTTTGTGTCTTATTAAGCTTAGTGGTGGCGTTATATGTTTTTTTGGCGATCTATCCACATAATATTATTTCCTCATTAGAGAGTGCGCAGCTCGGTGCAGATCCATTTTATAATCTACTAAACTTTGTTTTAGTCGGTATTTTAGAGATTTTGCGTTTATTATTAACCGCTTCATTGGCTTATCTGGCCTTGAATCAACTACGTCATAAATCGATTCAGGTGGAGATGGTTTTTGAATTTCGTAAAGCATGGCGGCCTTTGGTATTGATAGGCTTATTGCTTTATTTGTTTGATTCTTTAGTGCTCTCGGCAAGTAACTTTTTACTCTATTATTATCAATTAACCCCGTCAGCTTTTTATCTTGGATTTGGTTTACGTTTTGTTTTATTTGTTTTACTGTATACCTATATTACCGTCGGTGTTTTTATGGCTATCTTATTGATTTTAGATCAAAAAATGCCACTTAAAGATAGTTTGAATACTGCCTTTAAATCGATTAATCAACATCCGG
>DALYCY010000007.1:27706-39935 GCA_031973495.1 Candidatus Aquirickettsiella sp.
GTCGCCAAATGGGTAACTTTAGAGTGAAGGACGTATTGACTAGTCTTGCTTTTGTCGTGTTAACGCTAGTTACCTTTGGTATTGGTTTGATTTGGTTACTGCCTATGGTATCGCTAATCACGGCTATTCAATATAATCAAATTTTTTGTGAAGGTCATTTAGTCTAATATAAAAAGAGAATGTTATGGCAGGACATAGTAAATGGGCGAATATTCAGCATCGAAAAAATAAACAAGATGCTAAACGAGGTAAATTATTCACTAAATTAATCCGCGAGATCACGGTTGCGGCGCGTATCGGTGGTGGTGATCTGAATAGTAATCCGCGTTTACGCCTAGCGGTAGATAAAGCCTTAGCAGCGAATATGACCCGAGAAACCATTGAGCGCGCGACCAAACGTGGTGCTGGTGGTTTAGATGGTGCGCAAATGGAAGAGATACGCTATGAAGGTTACGGACCTAAAGGTGTTGCAGTATTAGTCGATACCTTAACCGATAATCGGAATCGGACTGTCGCTGAAATAAGACATGCGTTTAGCAAATGCGGTGGGAATTTAGGCACCACAGGATCAGTGGCTTATTTATTTAGTAAAAAAGGACTGATTACCTTTCCGCCGGGTTCTGAAGAAGAGCGTATTTTAGAAATTGCTTTAGAAGCCAATGCAGAAGATGTGATAACGTACCCGGATCAAAGTATTGATGTCTTTGTTACCGAAAGCCAGCTGGCGAAATTAAAAACAATTTATCAAGCTAAAAATTTAACCATCGCCCATAGCGAAGTGACCTGGTTAGCGAGTACGCAGGTGGAGCTCGGTGATGAGGATCAAATCAAGCTGGAAAACCTTATCGACATGTTAGAAGATTTAGATGATGTGCAAAATGTCTATTCTAATCAAGCTTAAATGACGTCTTATGTGCTCAACAGTCCGATTCTAGCGACGAAAAAATCAATTATCTTAGGGATTGATCCCGGTTCTTGTATTACCGGCTATGGGGTTATCGAAACTGAAAGCTCGCAATTAACTTATCTAGACAGTGGTTGTATTAAAGTCGCAAACAGTCCCTTTGCGCAGCGATTAGAAAAGATATTTACCGGCATACAAGATGTGCTGAAGCAATACCAGCCTAGTGAGGCGGCAATAGAGCAGGTTTTTTTTCATATTAATCCGAATGCAGCGCTGAAATTAGGTCAGGCCAGGGGGGCTGCCTTAGTGGCGGTTGCCTGTGCTAAATTGTTAGTGAGTGAGTATTCGGCCAGGCAAGTCAAACAATCGGTGGTAGGTTACGGCGCTGCCAATAAACAGCAAGTACAACACATGGTGCGCGTGTTACTCAATTTAAGCCATACCCCGACAGCGGATGCAGCCGATGCCTTGGCTATTGCGGTTTGCCATGCTCAAGTGAGGCAATCAGGTGGCGTCAGATTAGGGTTTCGACGAGGAAGAAGACGATGATTAGTCGATTAAAAGGGATATTGATTGAAAAACAGCCACCTTATTTATTAATCGAGGTGGCTGATGCGTTTACTTATGAGGTGCAGGCGTCGATGCACACCTTTTATCAGCTCCCAGAACTAGGACAGCCGGTTTTACTCTACACCCAGTTTATTGTGCGTGAAGATGGACACTATCTATATGGTTTTAGTGCGCTACAAGAGCGCGCATTATTTAGTCAATTACTAAAGGTTAACGGGGTAGGACCGAAGGTTGCTTTAGGTATTTTATCCAAAATAGCTTGTTCGGAATTTATTGCTTGTGTCGAGCAACAAAATGTCATGGCTTTACAAGCGGTGCCTGGCATTGGTAAAAAAACCGCAGAACGATTAATCATTGAAATGCGTGATCGTCTGCAAGGTTTAACGGGAATGCCCTTAACTAATAGGCGTGATGGCGGCAATGCCAATCATTTGGCCGCCAATTATCAACAAGACGCTATTGCCGCCTTGATGGCCTTAGGTTATAAAAATCAAGAAGCCCATCGCGCGGTGTTGCAGGTTAAGGACAATAGCCTTTCTTTGGAGTCATTGATCCGCCAAGCTTTAAAGAGTGTTGATTAAAGGATCCCGCTTTAAGTTGTACGGAAAGTCGTCCTGCTGAAAGGAAGGAAGAAGAATGTAGTTTGTTAGCCAGTGCAAAGTAACCGCTATTAGCGGCAAGTTCGCCGGGTGTTTTACCCATTTTGTTCTTGATGAAAGGATTGGCTTTACGCTTAAGAAGCACATCAGTACAGTCAATACGCCCGCTCTTTACCGCACGATGCAATGGAGTGTTACCCTCGGTATCTTGATCATCTAGGCCCTTTAGTACGTGTAGGGAAGATAATTTTTCCAGCAGTTCAAAATACTCCATACTAGCGGCAAGTTCAGCGGGTGTTTTACCCATTTTGTTCTTGATGAAAGGATTAGCTCTACGCTCGAGTAGCACATCGATACAGCTACCACATCTATTTTTAACAGCATGATGTAATAAGGTATTACCGTCATTATCGGCATCATTTCTGCGTCTAAAGAGGTAGTGAGCAGGTTGTAGTCGATATTTTAGTGATTTACTATCACCTCTGGAGATATCCTTCAATGCTTCAATGATAAAACCGGCCGCTTCCGGTATCAGGCCCGCTTCATTTTTAATTGAACGATTGGCGCCGTGGTTAAATAATGATTGTAAGGCATTTCTTTGCTGACTTATCGCTGCAATATGGGCGGGTGTATTGCCATTTAAATCTAATATATCAATATCAGCGCCGTGTTTAACCAAATATTTTATTATACTAAGACTGCCATGATGCGCAGCTAGATGCAGTGCTCGGCGCTGATTTTTTGCAATCGCTTCATCGAGGGGATAATGTGGCATTTGAGCGGGTGGAACTATAAATTTTCTGAGTGCTGTGATGGCGGTTTTTATTCCTTTTACATCATCAGATCTGGCGGCTTGCGCCATTGTTTTACGACCTTCTGTGGGCATAACTAGCTTCCCTGTATCAAAATAAAACTAAGCAACAATAGGCCACTAAAAAATTAGTGCTTAAACGCTAACGCAGCTTATTCTAAAATACAAATTTTTTTCTGACAATAGCAGGTCAATAAATTTTATAATTACTTCATGGTTTATTAAGAATACGACGCTGATATGGATTTGCCGGGTTCAGATCTGTTTTAGCATCGCTTGCTAAAAACAGCGTAATTAGCTAATAATAAATGAGCTTTGAGTTATTTCTTGTCAACTAAATAAAGATCTTCTTTCATTCACTAAATTATTTATGCAAATCTCCGATAGGCTTATTGCGGCTAAAAAACTATCTGAAGATGATAGGTTGCTCCCACGTATACGTCCTTTAGCTTTAGCCGACTATTTAGGGCAAACCTCGGTTTGTGAGCAAATGGGCTTATTCATTCGCGCTGCGCGTGCCAGAGCGGAAGCCTTAGATCATGTGTTAATTGTCGGTCCACCGGGTTTAGGAAAAACGACCTTAGCGCATATTATTGCCCATGAAATGGGTGTAGCACTGAAACAAACCTCGGGTCCTATTTTAGAGCGCGCTGGTGATTTGGCCGCCTTATTAACCCATCTTGAAGCCAGAGAGGTATTGTTTATTGATGAAATACATAGGTTAAGTCCGGTTATTGAGGAGATACTTTATCCGGCTTTAGAGGACTACCAACTGGATATCATGATAGGTGAGGGGCCGGCTGCGCGCTCTATTAAATTAGATCTGCCCCCTTTTACCTTAATTGGTGCCACCACACGCGCTGGCTTATTAACCTCGCCTTTGCGGGATCGCTTTGGCATTGTGCAGCGCTTAGAATTTTATCAGGTAGCCGATCTGTGTCGTATTGTGACCCGTTCGGCTGGAATCTTAGCTGTGAGTATTGACCCTTTAGGGGCGCTAGAGATTGCCAAACGCGCGCGCGGCACACCGCGTATTGCCAATCGTTTATTACGCCGGGTCAGAGATTTTGCCGAGGTAAAGGCCGATGGGAAGATAGATGCGCTATTAGCCTCGCAAGCGTTAGATCTATTAGAAGTCGATAGAGAAGGTTTTGATCTGCAAGATCGAAAATTATTATTAACCTTGATCGAAAAATTTGACGGGGGTCCGGTTGGTTTAGATAGCTTAGCGGCTGCCATTGGTGAAGAACGCGATACCATTGAAGAGGTCATAGAGCCTTATTTGATTCAGCAAGCGTTTATTATGCGTACACCGCGTGGCCGTATTGCGACGAAAAAAACCTATCTACATTTTTCATTGACGCTTCCGGCGCATTTAAATGCGCAGAAACAACTTATTGGCGATTTTTCTGATAAGATAAACTAGGTCTTTAATGTGAGCGCTGCATGTTAAAAATGCGCGATTAAAAAAATAGTCAGCTGTTTCGCGAATACATACCATTAAAAATGCAGTCTGCGAGGATACTCAATGCCAACGATTGATCCATCTTTATGGAATTATTTTTCCGCCGCCAGTGGAATCGTTAAGTGTGTGATGTTCATTTTACTGATTGGCTCAATACTATCTTGGTCGATGATTTTACAGCGCGGCTTTTTATTAAGACGCACACGAAAATTGCTAGCTGAATTTGAAAAAAGGTTTTGGTCAGGGATAGATTTGAGTAAATTATATGCCGATTTAAATCGTCGAGAAGATGAACAACAAGGGCTGGCTTGTATTTTTCATGCTGGGTTTGGTGAATTTGTGCGCTTACATCAGCAGGTAGGGGATGCCCCTGCCATTATTATGGAAGGTGTGCAACGCGCTATGCGTATTGCCTATTCGCAACAACATCAACAGCTGGAGAAGCATTTAGACTTTTTAGCCACCTTAGGTTCAACCAGTCCTTATATCGGATTATTTGGTACGGTTTGGGGTATTATGACCTCTTTTCAAGCCTTGTCGGCTTCACAACAGACAGCCACTATTGCTATGGTCGCCCCCGGTATTTCGGAGGCTTTAGTGGCAACGGCGATGGGTCTGTTTGTTGCCATACCAGCGGTTATTTTTTATAATCGTTATTCAAATCAAAATCAGCATTTACTGCACAGTTATCATCGTTTTCAGGAAGAATTTTCTAATATTTTATACCGACAAATCCATGGTGGTACAGCAAGTCATGTTGCCTAATCAATTTTCGCCGTATCAACGTCGTAAAGGACCACTATCGGAAATCAACGTAGTTCCCTACATTGATGTCATGTTAGTGCTGCTGGTGATCTTTATGGTCACGACTCCGTTATTGTCGCAAGGGATTAAAGTTAATTTACCACAAGCGCAAGCACAAACAATTGCGCCGGCACAAGAGCCGATTATCGTTTCGATTGATGAAATGGGGCACTATTACCTGAATACGGCCATGCATCCTGAGTTGTCACTCGATGCCGAACACTTAAGCCAAGAAGTCACAACACAATTACAGTTGGCACAACAAAAACAAATGCCGCGCCAAGTCTTTGTCAAAGGCGATAAAAAGGTTGATTATGGTAAGGTCGTCAGAGCAATGGTTTTATTGCAACAAGCCGGGGCGGTTAATATAGGTTTGCTAACCGAGTCACCGCCGAAACTAACGACTTAATGGGTGGCCATCCGGATGATGGGAGTTGGTAAAACAGATTATCGTACTTCGCTGTTGTTAGCGACTTTATTTCATATCGTGTTATTTTTAGCCTTATTTTTTACCTTACGGCATACGGCTAAATTGTTATTTTTAGCATCTAAGCCGCTGCAAGTTATCCATGCTACGGCAATCGATGTTAATTCATTGCATAAGATGCTAGCTCCAGCAACTGAGGCTGAAAAGATAAAGCCGATTTCGACTAACGCTCAAGTGAGTAAGCCGATATTGATTACAAAGAGTCCGCTTGTTTTACCGCTCAAAGCCAACGGCTTGGCGAAGTTATTGACGCCTAAAGTACATCCGGTCAAAGCGGTGCGGCAAAAATCGTTATTGATGCAAAAAATAGTCTCCTCAAAAAGCAAGCTTACGACGCCTAGCAAAAAAATACTTAAAAAGGAAAAAAGCCATTCTTCTAAGGTGTCGTTGAAATCATTACAGATGGTACAAAAAAATGTAAAACAATTATTAGAACAAGAGATGACAACACTGAATAAAGCATCGATCAATGCAGCGCGAAATGCCGCAACAACCGATAAATATAGACATTTAATTCTACAATCGATTGCACAACAGTGGATTATCCCACCGGAGATGAATAAGCACTTGGAAACCAAATTAGCAGTACATCTGGCCCCAGGTGGGATGGTGTTAGAAGTGCTGATTGTCAAGAGTAGCGGTAATCCGGTATTAGATAGGTCGGCACAAACAGCAGTTTATAAGGCATCGCCATTACCGGTGCCTAAAAATGGCGGTTTATTTAACAATTTTCGACAAATTAATCTGACCGTGCGACCCGAAGGGGTTATTACCCAGTAAGCGCTAATTTAATAATTCAGCGTCTTTAAGCTTATTTTTAGCTACGTGTTGAGCGCTAGTTTGAAAACTAGCGCGACAGGTTTGTTCATAGACAAAAAAAATTACTCTGTTTAATATAGACATCGCGTTGATAAGTTCCATGGCCAATACAAGCGTTGTATGCCCTGGTTTAAATTTAGTTTAAAAGGTTGTTCGCTAATGTCAAAAAATAATTTTATAACAAGATGTTTACAACATCCTTATTATCCTTGGTTAGTGTGGGGGCTAGCGGCAAGTGCTTTTTTTATTGAGTATTTTGCACGCGTTGCGCCTGGGGTGATGATCGATTCATTAATGCGTGATTTTAAAGTGCAGGCCTTGGCTTTAGGTAGTTTGTCGGCCTTTTTTTATTATGCCTATGTCGGTATGCAGATCCCGGTGGGGATATTGGTCGATCGTTTTAGTTTGCGTTGGTTGTTAACCAGTATGATTTTTATCTGCGGCTTAGGGTGCTTGATTTTTGCATCGACTACCCATCTTGGTGTAGCGGCACTCGCGCGTTTAATGATGGGCTTTGGCGCCGCCTTTGCTTTTGTCAGTGCCTTAAAAGTTGCGGCAGTTTGGTTCCCGGCGCAGCAATTTGGTTTATTGGCCGGTTTGACCCAGGCTTTAGGAATGTTAGGTGCCGCGGTAGGGCAAATGCCGATGGCTTATTTAGTGGTTCACTTAGGTTGGCGCGAGACCTTGTTTCTTATCGCCAGTTTAATGATTTTATTGTCGGCCTTTGTGGCAATATTGGTGCGTGATCGGGTAAAGCCGATGACTTCGATGGCTAAAAAAACTTTAATGCGTTCACCTTGCTCAGGCCTTATGGAGGTTTTAAAAAATCCGCAGAGTTGGTGGAATGCGTTATTTGCCGGTTTACTTTTTGCTCCCACCGCAGCACTGGCTGAGTTGTGGGGGGTTAAGTTTTTTCGCCAAACCTATCATTTAAGCAATCAGATAGCCGCGATGGGCATCGGTTTGATTTTCATTGGTTGGACTCTCGGTGGGCCATTAACCGGCTGGATTTCAGATAAGATCAAACGACGCAAGATAATATTAATATTATCGGCGTGCTTTAGTTTGTTATTTGCCAGTCTTGTTATCCTACTGCCTAATCTACCGTTAAGTATTTTGTTTGGTTTATTATTTTTATACGGTCTAGCCAATACCGGTGTCGCCACCGCTTATGCTGTGGCCTCTGAGATTAATCCACAATCTATTGCCGGAACCTCGGTAGCTTTCGCGAATATGGCCTCGGTGATAATAGGAGCGGGATTTCAACCGCTTATCGGTTGGTTATTAGAAAAAAAATGGGACGGCACCATGGTGGATAGCTTGGCATTTTATTCTAATGCTAATTTTCGTTCGTCTTTATTGATTTTACTCGTTAGTTTATTGTTAGCGGTGCTAGTGGCTTGTGGCATTAAAGAGACTTATTGCCAGCGGGTTGCTTAAATTTAATTTAAGATTTACATCGAAAATGAGTAGCCTCTTATGATGAGAAATACGCGGAATACGTATGGGGAGATCGCTAAATTTTTTCATTGGTTGATGGCGTTGCTGCTGATAGGCATGTATTTAGTCGCCTATACGATGATAAACCTTTCTAAATCTAATTTGAGCAATTCGCTTTATGCTTTTCATAAGGCAACCGGTTTGCTTTTATTAGCGTTGGTAGCCTTAAGGTTAGCGTGGCGCTTTATTAACGTGCAACCTGGCTTATCGCAAGCTACCTCTATTTGGCAGCGACATGCGGCTAACTGGACTATAATTGCGTTGTATCTATTGATGTTTGTCATGCCCATAACGGGTTTTTTTGCGGCTACATTGTCGAATCATGCCATTACGTTTTATGGTCTTTTTACTATTCCAGCGCTAGCAAATAATCATACTGTGGCGAATTTTTTTTCCAAAAGCCATCAAATAGCCGCTTATTTGCTGATTCTATTTTTTGTGTTACATGTCATCGCTGTCTTTTATCATCATCTTTTTCTAAAAGATGATGTCTTGATAAGAATGGAGTTAAGGTTTAAAAATAATAATCGGATGAATACTAAATGAGCTATTTACAATCGCGTAAAAACAATCACTGGCGTAAAAAAATTCGCTTAGCGGGCGTTTATTTTTTAGCCCTAAATAGTTTACTGGGTGCATCGTTTGCTTCGGCAGCGCTTAATTTGGAACTAACCCAAGGGGTGGCCAATCAATTACCGATTGCCGTTGTTCCTTTTTCTGCCTTAGAAGGTTTAAGTCAAGAGAATGATGTGAGTAGGGTGATAGCGAGCGATTTAAGTCATAGCGGCTTATTTAAGGTGATAACGCCTAAACCGAATGCTTTATCGCAACCTGATACGTTCGATAAAGTATCTGTGGCTTATTGGCGTGCCCAACACATGGATGATGTGGTGTTTGGAAGACTGCAATCCTTAGGTCAGGGGAAATATCGCGCTTATTTTAGCTTGGTGCATGTCGCACAGGGGCGAAAACAAATTTTAGTGCAGCGTGAATTTACCGTCACAAGTCAGCAATTGCGCGGCTTAGCACATCATATCAGCGATCTGATCTATGAAAAATTAACCGGGGTTAAAGGGGTATTTTCTACCAAAATAGCCTATATATTAGTGACGCGTCAGTCTAATAAACGGGTTTACAGCTTACAAGTAGCGGATATGGATGGATATAACGCGAAACCCTTATTAACCTCGATGCAGCCTATTATGTCACCGGCTTGGTCACATGATGGCAGGCGGATTGCTTATGTTTCTTTTGAAAAAGTGATGCCGCATATCTATATTCAAAATATTAATAGTGGGCAGCGGCAATTGGTGAGTGCTTATCCGGGTATTAACGGGGCACCGGCTTGGTCACCGGATGATAAAACATTAGCTTTAGCCTTATCTAAAAATTCAGCGACACCGAAGATCTATTTAATGGATCTGGCGAGCAAAAGCTTGCGTCAAGTCAGTTTTGGTTGTTCTATCGACACAGAACCGACGTGGTCGGCGGATGGTCGATTTTTGCTCTTCACCTCCGATAGAGGTGGAGGGCCGCAGATTTATCAATTAGACAGGCGCCATAATCGATTACAACGAATTACTTTTGAGGGTAGTTATAATGCCAGAGCTTCTTTTTCGCCGGATGGAAAAATGATAGTGGTACTCAATCGTGAACAAGGAATGTATAATATAGCCGTGCAAGATTTAGACGACGATACTTTACTCAGTATTACGCATTCTGGCTATGATGCTTCGCCTAGCTTTGCGCCTAATGGACAAATGGTGCTATATGAATCGAAACCTAATCTACGTGGCTTGCTCGGCATGGTATCCGTTGATGGAAGAATCAATTGTCGCCTGCCAACGCCTGAAGGGGATGTGCAAGATCCCATATGGTCACCTTTTTTATCAAGTTAACTCGTTATTAATTGAGGATAGTTTATGTTAATAAAAAAATTTTTAAAAGTCAGTGTGATTGCCAGTGCCTGTTTTATGTTGGCGGCTTGTTCAACGGATGAAAAAAGTGAATTAACCGATGGTAGTTTGAATGCCGATAGGACCGATAGCGCGTTAATGCAAGGGGCAGGCGACATAAACGCTTATTACGGTGATGAAAATAACTGTCATCCGATGCAAGTAGGGAATCAAACCTATTATTTTGACTTTGATAAAAGTTTTATCCGCGGTGAAGATATGGCGTCATTGCAAGTACAAGCACGTTATCTGATTAGTCACCCTGACGCTAAAATATTAATAGCTGGCAATACGGATGAGCGAGGTAGTCGAGAATACAACATTGGTTTAGGACAACGCCGTGCATTAAGTGTGCAACAGTTTTTAGTGGCCAACGGGGTCAGTGAGCGACAAATTCTCACCGTAAGTTATGGTGCCGAAAAGCCAGTTGCTTTTGGCCATAGCGAGGCAGATTATGCCAAAAATAGACGTGCTAATTTACAATACCAAACCCCTATCATTACGGATAAAACTTAAAGCGTTTAGGAAATTAAAGTTATGCGATTGAATTTATTGCTTCGAGTAAGGTTGATTAAAATAAGCTTATTTTTAGCCAGCTTAGTGCTAAGTTCACTCGCGTACGCGATAGCGCCGGTTGTCGATGCTTATGACGAGGCATCGACCTCGTCGGCGACGCCAGCTAATGCCCTGCCGGGAACATCTAATGTGCCGATACCTAGCAATGCCGCCTCCTTTTCACTGGAGCAGCGCGTCACTATTTTAGAGCGTCAGATCACTAATCTAAATCCGCTATTAGTGCAAATAGATGATTTGCAACAACAATTACAAACCTTACAAGGAAAAATAGAAGCGCAACAACATTCGATCAAAACCTTAGAGGAACAATTGCGTCGTCAATATTTGGCAGTAGAAAAGCGTTTGGGTCAACGATTAACTAGTGATGCTTATACGGAAAAACCAGCGCCTATCGCCAATACCAGCGGCAAGCTTGAATCTCTAAGTGATTCGTCAGAGTCTGTCCCCCGTAATGCGAACGCTGCTCCTACGGCGGCCAGTGAACGCGCTTATCAAGCGGCGTTTCAATTGTTAAAAAACAAACAATATAACGAAGCCATTGAAGGTTTTGATAGCTTCGTCAAAAAATATCCGGCGGATCTGAATGTAGCGAATGCCGATTACTTTTTGGGCCAACTTTATTTACTACAAGGTCAACCCGAACTCGCGATTAATTTTTTTAAGCGCTTTACGACCCGATACGGTCAAGATGCGCGTGTTCCCGATGCCTTGCTACAATTAGGTCTAGCGTATTTTGCCAAGGGCAATAAAGAAATGGCAACGGAGACATTTGAAAAAATAGTGCAACAATATCCAGATTCTAAGGTGGCTCAAGCGGCGCAAGCGCGTCTGCAGCAATTTAAAGCAATGACTTCGGCGGCTAATCTCCCTTCGAAAGATAAAGTTTAGCCGCACCAGTTACGATTAGCGTTTTAGAGCATTAATGAAACACCAAAAATCCAATAAAAGATAACGATGTTATGAGAATTGCGTTTGGAATTTCTTATCAGGGTAGCGCCTACCATGGTTGGCAAACGCAAACTGGATTGGCCAGTATACAAAGCTGTTTAGAACAAGCGGTTGCCAAGCTGGCCGATCATCCTGTTTCCTTGACTTGTGCAGGGCGCACGGATAAAGGGGTGCATGCTTTAGGTCAAGTGGTTCATTTTGATAGTCGTGTCGAACGGTCTCAAGCTGCGTGGCTTTTAGGCTGTAATAGCCACTTGCCAGCCGATATTCGGGTTGATTGGGTACAGAGCGTGCCGATAGAATTTCATGCGCGCTTTTCAGCGCTGGCACGTCGCTATCGTTATATTATCTACAATCAACCGTTAAACCACGCCTTATGGAATAAGCACAGTACACATTGTTATTATCCCTTAGATGAATTGCGTATGCAGAGTGCGGCTAATGACCTGATGGGTGAGCTTGATTTTAGTTCGTTTCGAGCGGCCAGTTGTCAAGCTAAAAATGCGATTCGCCATGTACAACATTTTAAAGTGATACGCTATCGCGATTATGTCCTGATCGATATTCAGGCCAATGCTTTTTTACACCATATGGTACGCAATATGGCGGGTGTTTTAATGTGTATCGGTGCCGGTAAAAAACCGATACATTGGGCAAAAGAGATTTTATTGTTTTTTATGTAATCTAATTTTTTTTGATCAGTATCATATTTAGAACCTTGTAAAAAGTCTATTATAGGGTCGGAAAGAAGACTATAAGAGTTAAAACCTTCTTTAGTTTTATCAAAATCA
>DALYCY010000007.1:39945-63768 GCA_031973495.1 Candidatus Aquirickettsiella sp.
GCTGCGACGGCGCGTCCGAATGGATTGTATCTTGTTGAAGTGTTATATCCTGAGAAATTTGCTATTGCTAAACCAAGAAATGATTTTTTTAGTATGATTTAAACCGGGCGAAGCTTAAATTTTTTGCTTGTGCTAGAAGGATACCAACAAATTACTTGGTTTTACCCAAGGTCTATTGCATAATCGCTTCCGATTTTACCATTACATCATGAAAGTGAGGTTAGCTGTGTAATGAACGGGAATGTCCTTGAACTCAAAGGGGTTACTAAACGCTTCCATGACGAAGAAGTTTTAGAGGATATTAACTTCGAGGTTAAACAGGGTGAATTTTTGACCTTGCTGGGACCGAGCGGTTGTGGAAAAACAACACTATTGCGCTTAATTTCTGGTTTTGAAGAGCCAGATAGCGGCGTCATTTGCATTGATGGCCATAATGTAAAAGGCTTATCGCCACAACAGCGACATGTTAATACGGTTTTTCAAAGTTATGCTTTATTTCCACACTTAAATGTTTTCGATAACATTGCATTTGGATTACGTTGCAAGGGTTTAGCACGAGCAAATATCAAACAACAGGTTGAAGAAGCCTTGAATATGGTCAAGTTGGCGCATTTAAGTCAGCGTAAACCGTATCAATTAAGTGGAGGCCAGCAACAACGTGTTGCCATTGCCAGAGCGGTAGTGAATAAGCCCAGTATTCTTTTATTGGATGAGCCTTTGAGCTCCTTAGATTATCGACTGCGCAAAACCATGCAGCTCGAGTTAAAACAACTGCAAACCCAGTTAGGCATTACGTTTATCTTTGTCACCCACGATCAAGAAGAAGCCTTATCGATGTCGGATCGGGTTGTGGTGATGCACGAAGGCCGTATTGAGCAGATAGGTACACCGCGAGAAGTCTATGAAGAACCGCATAGTTTACGTGTTGCGCGTTTTATCGGCGAAGTGAATATTTTTGAAACGCAGGTTATCTCGGTCGATGAGCATGTCTTTCACGCCGTTATTGAAGGCAAAGAATTTACTTTAAAAAACCGCCGCCATTTTTCCAAGAATCAAAAGGTTTATACTTTAGTTAGACCCGAAGATCTCGAGGTTTGGTCACCTACCGAAGTGACTGATACCTCGCAAATGTTTCCGGGTGTTGTCGAGCAGGTTATTTACAAGGGTTCAACGGTCGATTTAATGGTTCGCTTAGAGAGCCAAAACTTGTTAGCGGCGACGCAGTTTTTTAATGAAGATGATGAGAAACTCGATTTTCACAGTGGTGAATCGGTATGGGTGCATTGGATTCCCGGTTGGGAGGTTATTTTACCGGATGAAAGCTGATCGCCTTTTTAAATCGACGACGATAGCGACGGTTTGGCTTTGGTTGTCTTTGTTTGCGTTACTGCCAACACTATTGGTGCTGATAACGAGCTTTTTAGAAAATGACGCGGTTCATCTTTTTCGTTGGCATTTTTCACTACAGAACTATATTGCCTTACTCAATCCTATTTATTTTACTGTATTTTGGCATTCTTTTTACATTGCCGGATTATGTAGCCTGATCTGTTTACTGTTAAGTTATCCTTTTGCTTATTTCTTGGCGCATCTAGAATCTAGGTACAAAAGTTTACTATTATTTTTAGTGATCATTCCTTTTTGGACCAGCTCATTGATTCGCACCTACGCGATTATCTCTATATTGAAAGCCAAAGGCTTGTTAAACACCTTCTTGTTATCGCTTGGTATTATTCATCAGCCACTGACCATTTTATATACCAGTACCGCGGTGATGATAGGTTTAGTTTATAGTTTATTGCCTTTTATGATATTACCTTTGTATGCCAATATCGAAAAATTAGACACCCGTTTTATTGATGCGGCGCGTGATCTGGGCGCCAGTAGCATGACGATTATTGCTCGGGTGATTCTACCTTTGACGTTCCCGGGTATTATGGGCGGGATTATTTTAGTATTTTTACCGGCCATGAGTATGTTTTATATCCCGGATATTTTAGGTGGGGCTAAGTCGTTGTTAGTTGGAAATCTGATCCAAAATGAGTTTTTAGCGGCACATAATTGGCCATTGGGCTCAGCCGTGAGTATGGTCCTTAGCGTAGCGATGGGTTTGTTATTATTAATGTATCGACGTGCCAATAAAATAGGCCAATACCATGATGAACCGATTGGCGAAATTTAGTTATTTAGCCGCAATTTACTGCTTTTTTTATTTTCCTATTATCTTATTGGTGATTTATTCATTTAATAATTCAAGCTATTCCTTACTGTGGCATGGTTTTACTTTAGATTGGTATAAACAATTGGGTGATGATACCGATCTGGCGGTAGTGGCTTTACATTCATTAGAAGTCGGTGTGTTGGCCGCTAGCTTGGCGACTTTTATTGGCACTATCGCGGCTACCTGTTTGTATCGCTATCGTTTTTTTGGCAAAAATTTATTGCATGGTTTATTGTTTGTTTTGATAGTATCGCCTGATATCGTGATGGGAATTTCATTATTAATTTTATTTTTTTTACTTAATATGCGTTTGGGGTTTTGGTCTTTATTACTATCGCATATTACTTTTTGTATCCCTTTTGTCGCCGTTACCGTGTATAGCCGGCTTACCGGTTTGGATAAAAATGTTTTTGAAGCAGCACGCGATTTAGGCGCTAGCGATTTTATGAGTTTTCGTCAAATTATTATTCCGATGCTCTGGCCAGCTATTTTAGCCGGCTGGTTGTTAAGTTTTACCTTGTCATTGGATGATGTCATCATCAGTTTTTTTGTGACCGGTCCTGATTTTCAAATTTTACCTTTATATATTTACTCCTTGGTGCGTATCGGTTTAAAACCTGAATTAAATGCGTTGTGCTCGGTGATGTTTATGATTACGCTTTTTATCGTGATTGTTTTTCAACTCATGTTACCGACTAAAAAGGTGGGCCGTTAAGTAATGCGTATCTATTATTACCTCATAGCGTGTCTGCTGTTAAGCTTTGCGGGCGCAGCATTTGGCGACGAAAATATTGTCAATATTTATAATTGGTCAAATTATATTTCCACCGAGGTATTAAAAGAATTTACCCGGGAAACGGGTATCAAAGTCAATTACACCACTTACGATAGTAACGAGACACTTTACGCCAAGCTGAAAGCCAATCCGCATACCGGTTATGATGTCATTGTGCCATCGACTTATTTTGTCGATCGCATGCGTCGACAAGGCATGTTGCAAGCACTGGATAAATCGAAATTATCGAATTTTAAAAATCTGAATCCGGCTTTATTGAATAAGCCTTATGATCCAGGCAATCATTACAGTATCCCTTATTTTTGGACCACCACCGGGATCGTCGTTAATACAAGTGTACATCCAGCGAATCAGTTGCAATATTGGGCTGACTTTTGGAATCCGGTTTGGCACAATCAATTGCTCTTATTAGATGATGTGCATGAAGTGTTTTCAATGGCTTTGCTGGTTTTAGGTTATTCGCCCAATGACAGGGATCCTGCGCATATTCGACGTGCTTATCTGAAATTAAAACAATTAATGCCGAATGTTCGATTATTTAATAATGATGGTGTTAAAGCACTTTATATCGATGAAGATTTAAGTATCGGAATGGCATGGAATGGCGATATTTATCAGGCATCTAAAGAGAATCCGGCATTACATTTTATTTATCCGAAAGAAGGCTTTGTTGTTTCCATCGATAGTATGGCCATTCCTATAGGGGCATCGCACTTAAATAATGCCTATATTTTTATCAATTTTATCTTAAGGCCTGATATTGCGAAAAAGATTAGTTTGGCCACAGGTTATGCCACACCTAATCTTGCTGCTTATAAATTGATGTCAAAGTCGATCTTAAACAATCCTATCATCTATCCTGATAGTAAGGTCTTGCAGCGAAGTGTGGTTCAAACCGATGTCGGTGCGGCAGAAAGCATTTATCAAAAATATTGGGAATTGTTGAAAATAGCCGGTTAGTCACGCATTATTAGGTGGTAAGCCTAAGTCTTTAGCTGACATTGCTTCATTTTATGTCGATGGTTTTAAACGGGAAATCTTATGAGTTGGTTAAAAAAAGTTATTAAAGGAATTCAGACGGTTGTTCGTAGTAGCACTGGGGTCCCTGAAAATAGCTGGGTTAAGTGTGAGTCTTGTCAGGCGGTTCTTTATCGGGCTGAATTTGAACGTAATCTGATGGTTTGTCCAACTTGTAGCCATCATCATCGCGTCAAAGCCAGAAAACGCTTAGAACAACTGTTGGATCCCGAAACCTGTCATGAAATAGCCAATGAAGTAGTCGCCGTTGACAGGCTTAAGTTTAAGGATCAGTTTAAATACAAGGATCGTCTTAGCCAAGCGATGAAGAAAAGCGGTGAAAAAGAAGCCTTGCTGGTGATGCACGCTAAATTGCACGGTATTCCTTTAGTTTGTGTAGCTTTTGAGTTCGATTTTATGGGTGGCTCTATGGGCGCTGCGGTAGGTCAGCGTTTTGTACGTGGCGTGTTAGCCGCCATAGAAGCCGATACCCCTTTTGTTTGTATCTCGGCAAGTGGCGGGGCGCGCATGCAAGAAGGTTTATTTTCATTAATGCAAATGGCTAAAACCAGTGCCGCACTCGCTAAGTTGAAGCAAAAAGGTTTACCGTTTATTTCCGTACTCACGGATCCCACCATGGGGGGAGTATCGGCAAGTTTTGCTAATTTGGGTGATATTATTATTGCAGAGCCGAAAGCCTTAATCGGCTTTGCCGGGCCTCGTGTTATTGAGCAAACAGTGCGTCAAGTATTACCTGAAGGCTTTCAACGCAGCGAGTTTTTACTAGAACATGGTGCCATCGATATGATTGTCGATAGACGCGTCTTAAAAGATAAAATAGCGGCCTTATTAACTAAATTAATGGCGGCTAACCAGGGACGTTATTCTTTATCAGCTATTATTGATGAGAATGATGTCGCCCAATGAACCATTAGCCACTACAGCATCGCTGCAGGACTGGTTAGCTTATTTAGAAACCTGTCATGCCAAAAGCATCGATCTAGGTCTTGAACGCATCACGCAAGTGGCGCAACGTTTAGGTGTTTTAAGTTTTGATTGTCCGGTTATTACCGTCGCAGGGACCAATGGTAAGGGTTCTAATGTGGCTTTAACGGCAGCTATTTTAACCGCGGCAGGTTATCGTGTTGCCACTTATACTTCACCGCACCTTATCCATTATAATGAGCGTATCCAAATAGCCGGTTGCTCTGTCAGTGATAGCGCCTTATGCCATGCCTTTGCGCAGATTGAACGTTTACGTGCCGATGTTTCACTGACTTATTTTGAATTTGCAACCTTAGCGGCGTTGTTGTTGTTTAAACAACAAACCCAGCTGGATGCGATTATTTTAGAAGTCGGTTTAGGCGGGCGTTTGGATGCGGTTAATTGCATTGATGCTGATCTGGCTATCATCAGTATGATTGATTTCGATCATAGGGAGTATTTAGGCGATACGCGAGAGGCGATCGGAAAAGAAAAAGCTGGTATTTTGCGTTGGAATAAACCCTGTGTCTGCGGCGATTTTGACATACCGCAATCTATCCTCGATCAGGCGCAATCCTTGCACAGTCCACTGTATCGGCAAGGTATAGAGTTTGACTATAAACGACAAGGTTCATTTTGGTCTTGGCACAATCAAAATCACTCATTGGTTGATTTGCCGCTACCGTGCATTGATTTGCAGAATGCCGCAACGGTATTGCAAGCGATAGAATTATTAAGCAAGCGATTTTTAATTACATCGGCTGCCATAGAACAAGGTTTAAAACAAGTTTTTCTGCCCGCTCGATTTCAATGTCTCGAGAAAAATTCACGTCAAATTATCATTGATGTGGCGCATAATCCAGCCGGAGGGCGCTGTTTAGCGAAAAGACTGGCTAATAGGGCCTGTTGCGGAAAGATCCATGCGTTGGTAGGGATGTTAGCCGATAAGGATATACTCAATACTTTACGTCCTTTACAGGGGCAGGTCGATTACTGGTATGTCAGCGATTTGACTGTTCCGCGCGGAGCCAGTGCTCAGCAATTAAAACAGTCTTTATTGAGCCTGCAGGAGAGAATACAGGTTATTTGGGAGTTTCCTAGGCCCGAGCTGGCTTTTCAATACGCTTATCAGCAGCTGCAAGAAAACGACAGTTTATTGGTTTTCGGCTCGTTTCATACTGCAGCGGCCATTTACGGCTGTTTTTAACTCGGTTTAGTTTGATTTAACGTGTTAAAAGGCGAGTGGACAACTGGCGAAATTAATACAGTAAACGACTGTTACGATTCGTTGTAACGCGTCCTATTTTAGCCGCGCTTTACCATCGACCTGAATCTATTAAGGCGTGTTGGCAGGATAAGCAAAAATAAGCGCTATTTTTTACCCATAAAACAATTTTAGTCACTAAGTTCGCAAATTCAAATGTTATAGGTATAATTTCAAGAATATAGATTTCTTGAGAGAGACAGTGGCTATTCAATTTAGACGTTCGAGCTTTATTGCTATCACCGTTGCATTGGCACTGTTAATTATTTTCGTGCCTTTATTTGTAAAAGATTATCGCGCTGATACCTTGCAGTCTTTTGTTATTCCTAATTTACCGGCTCAACCTAGTCCAGAGTTGCTGCCTATGACCCCAAGCAAACATCGTATGCACGGTATGCATCACATACAAAGTTTACTGAGTTTTCCTTTGGCGCCTGCTAAAGCTTGGGTGATTGAATTACCAGACTTTAAAAATCCGGCTGAAGCGAACGCTTTAGTGCTGAGTTTGCGACTTAAAGGTTTTAAAGCATATAGTCGCCAATTCAATAGCTTAACCCAGGTTTTGACGCGTGTTTTTGTAGGTCCTGAAGTTAAACCGGAGCAAATGAAATTAATAGCCGAGCGCCTCAATACCGAAATGCATCTCGATACCAAGGTGGTTCCCTTTGACCCATTGCTTATTAAATAAATGCAAAAAAAATTTAAAAAATTAAGCTATCAGCAGCGCGTTGATTATTGTCCCAATGCCAGCGCGCGCAAGTTATGTCAACTGGTTGCCGATAAACAAAGTAATCTTTGCTTATCGGCGGATATAAACTGTGCCGATGAATTACTTCTATTGGCAGATAAAGTAGGTGCTGAAATTTGCTTATTAAAAACCCACGTGGATACTCTGAGTGAATTCACAGCTGATTTCATAGCGCAACTTAACTATTTAGCGGATAAACATCAATTTTTAATCTTTGAAGACCGTAAATTTGCTGATATTGGTCATACCGTTAAACAACAGTATGGCGGCGGTATCTATCGTATTGCAGAGTGGGCAGATATTATCAATGCCCATACCGTTCCGGGTCCAGGGATTATTCAGGGCTTGCGGGAGGTAGGGTTGGTAAAACAACGTGGTTTATTATTACTGGCTGAGATGAGTTCTGCAGGTACACTAGCAACCGGAGCTTATACTGAATCAAGTATCGCAATGGCTCAGCAGTATCCTGATTTTGTCATGGGATTTATTTCACAGCATCAACTGACTGAAAATCCAGGTTTTATTCATATGACCCCCGGCGTACAATTTGCTCCAACAAGTGGCGATGGTTTAGGACAGCAATATATCTCACCTGAACAGGCGATTATTCAAAATGCGACTGACATTATTATTGTCGGTCGCGGCATTTATCAGGCTAAAGATGCGCTGGCAAGTGCAAGGGCTTATCGAAAATCGGCTTGGGAAGCCTACTTATCATGCTGCTAAATACCGACGAAAGTTCATCTTTAGTACCGGTTATTACGATTGATGGCCCTAGTGGCTCTGGGAAAGGGACGATTAGTAGCTTATTGGCGCAAGAGCTGGCTTGGCATTTTCTAGATAGCGGTGCTATTTATCGTGCGCTGGCGTGGTTTGCCCTACTGACAAAGACCCCTTTAGAAGAGGAAAGCCTGCTGCCTTTAATTCAACAATTAGCGCTTAGTTTCAGCTTACACCCTAGTGATAAAAGGCTACAAATATTCTGCGAACAGCGCGATATTAGCGAGATAATCCGTAGTGAGGAATATGGTCGTTTAGCCTCTCAATTAGGCGCTTATCCCAAAGTAAGACAGGACTTACTCGCCTATCAGCGCGCTTTTCGTAAAGCGCCCGGTTTAGTTGCCGATGGAAGGGATATGGGGAGCGTAGTTTTTCCCGATGCATCACTTAAGATTTTTCTAGAAGCGAGCTTAGAAGAACGCGCTAAAAGACGCTATTTGCAGTTGAAGGCGAAGGGGAAGCATGTTAGCCTTAACGCCGTACGAGCGGAGCTTGAGCGGCGGGATAGCAAGGATAGGCAACGCCCTATTGCGCCATTAATAGCGCCGGTAGGAGCGACTATTATTGACACCACCCACTTAAGTATTCAAGACGTATTGCAGCGCATTAAAGCCAAGCTGCAAGAGGCTAAAATTAAATTTTAAGCCAAAGGAGGCATTTTTCTCAAGATTTTTTGCGAAAAATGACTGGATATTAACCGCGCATTTTGCGCCTTAACCATGGTTCTCTAAAAAAGAACAAGTGATATAACTATATGACAGAGAGTTTTGCACAATTACTGGAGGAGAGTTTCTCCGATCGTGTTTTTCATACCGGAATGATTATAACCGGAACCGTAGTCCGCATCGAAAAAGACCGTGTTGTTGTTAATGCGAATTTAAAATCAGAAGGTCTGATTCCGATTGAGCAATTTTACAACGAAGCCGGGGAGTTAGAAGTCAAAGTCGGCGATGAGATTGACGTTAGTATTGAATCTTTAGAAGATGGCTTTGGTGAAACCCGCTTATCGCGTGAAAGAGCCAAACGCGCTGAAATGTGGACCGCTCTACAACGTGCACATGATGCAAATTCCGTCATTAAAGGTATCGTGACCGGGAAAGTGAAAGGTGGTTTTACCGTAGAAGTAGGCAATGTCCGCGCTTTCTTACCGGGTTCATTAGTCGATGTGCGGCCTGTACGCGATTCGAGTATTATCGAAGGCAAAGAGCTCGAATTTAAGGTCATCAAACTTGATCCTAAGCGTAACAATATCGTTTTATCACGACGTGCTGTACTCGAATCGGAAGGCCAAGCAGGTCGAGAGCAATTATTAACCGAATTAGAGGAAGGTCAGGTTATTCAAGGTATCGTAAAGAACTTAGCCGATTACGGTGCATTTATTGATTTAGGTGGAATAGATGGCTTGCTCCACGTCACAGATATTGCCTGGAAACGGGTCAAACATCCGAGTGAAGTATTAACTATCGGTGATGAAATTAAGGTTGTGGTACTTAAAATTGAACGCGATAGAGGTCGTGTTTCGTTAGGGCTCAAGCAATTGGCCGGAGATCCTTGGTCTGATTTAGTAAAACGCTATCCAGTGGGTACCCGTTTGAAAGGCCAAGTTACTAATGTGACCGATTATGGTTGCTTTGTAGAGATTGAAGAAGGTGTAGAAGGTTTAGTGCACGTTTCTGAAATGGATTGGACAAATAAGAACATTAACCCGAATAAAATAGTGCAAGCAGGTATGGAAATCGAGGTTATCGTATTAGATATCGATTCTGATCGACGTCGTATTTCACTGGGCATTAAACAGTGTCAGTCTAACCCTTGGGAAGACTTCGCTAATAACCATGCTAAGGGTGAGCGAATTACCGGTAAAATCAAATCGATTACTGACTTTGGTCTCTTTGTTGGTTTATCCGGTGGTATCGATGGTTTAGTCCATTTGTCAGACGTCGAATGGAATATGTCCGGCGAAGAAGCAGTACGTAAGTACAAAAAAGGCGATGAATTAGAAACAATTATCCTATCGATTGATCCGGAACGTGAACGTATTTCACTCGGGATCAAACAATTGGATACGGAATCTTCACATCCTTTTGATAAATATACTAAAGATCAGGTAGTTGTCGGGAAAATAACAGAAATTAACGAAGAAGGAATGAAAGTTGATTTAGGTAATAATATAGAAGCCCAGATTAAAAATGCCGAGTTAGGTGAAGCAGTGAAAAGCTTTGAAATAGGACAAGAGATAGAAGCTAAAATTCTAAATCTTGACCGAAAAAATCGCATCATATTGCTTTATTGCCTTTCTTTAGAAGAAAAAGCGCTTACTAAATAGTCGCTTGTTTCTTTGAAAGAAATAATCAGCATGGGTTCTAAGCAGTTAAAAGGATGAATTTATGGAGGGGAGGAGTTCTGCTTTAAGATAAAGCCGGAACTTAAATCTCCTCCCTAAAAACTAATCGCGCTTAAGTTCCCATTTAGTAGGTAAGTCTATGCGTATCGTCACTTATTTGTTCCTTATTTTATTAGTTGTATTTGCGCTGATATTTGCTGGTCTGAATGCCGATTTGGTTAGCGTTAATTACTACTTAGGCATTAAACGACTACCACTCTCTTTATTAATCATATTAAGTTTTATTTTAGGCGGCTTATTAGGTTTACTAACCGCTTTCATTACTTATGTTAAACTAAAGTATGTCAATCGGCGTTTACGACACCGTTTAAATTTAGTTGAAAAAGAACTCACCAATTTAAGAGCTTTGCCATTTAAGGATCAACATTAACAGAGCGCTTGAGCCTAGGTTTAGCACAAGCGGAATGCGATAAAAGTTTTCGTGACAAGATGGGCACTTAAAATCAGTACTCAAGTGCAAGGGCGACCTAACTATGCTGGAGTTATTATTTTTACTGTTGCCTTTGGCCGCGGCCTCAGGCTGGTATGCCGCTTATTGTACACTTTCTCATTCTAATTCGGGAAAAAAACATCCATGTAACCGTGACTATTTACGCGGTTTGAATTATTTGCTCAATGAACAATCGGATAAGGCCGTTGATACCTTCATCAAGATTTTGGAGGTCGATACCGAAACCGTCGAAACACATTTAGCGCTAGGTGTTTTGTTTAGGCGTCGTGGTGAAATAGACCGCGCTATCCGACTCCATCAAAATTTAATTGCCAGGCCAAATCTAGCCCCTCCGCAAAAACTACAGGCTTTATTAGCGCTAGGACGAGATTATTATTGTGCTGGCTTATTAGATAGAGCAGAGCGTTTATTCTTTGAAGTAATTCATAGTGACGATAAAGAGTATGCCAGGATCGCCTTACGTTATTTATTGGAAATTTATCAGCAACAAAAGCGCTGGGAAGTGGCGATTAAACAAGCTAAAAAAATTGCCAAATGGGATAGTCAGGTGGTTAAAAATATTGCCCATTATCATTGCGAAATGGCACTCAATTTACTAAAGAGCTCCTCTAACAAACAAGAAGTCAGCAAATTATTAAATCAAGCGCTAAAATATGACGTAAATTGTGTACGCGCTAATCTTATTAAAGGGAAGCTTGCACTGGAATCAGAAGAATGGGAAAAAGCTATCGAAATCTATCAAGCGGTAAAAAAACAAGATCCCGATTATATTACCGAAACATTGATCCCTCTTAACCAGTGTTATTTACAACGTCAATCCGGCGCGATGGATTTGCTAAGTTATTTACATGAAACCTTATCTGAACATGCACAAACCCCCATTTCACTGGCAATTGTTAGGCTGATCCAAGAAAAAGATCATCATAAGGCCTTGCAATTTTTGACTCAGCAATTACAAGATAGGCCTTCTCTACACGGCTTATATCATTTAGTCGATTTACATTTAGCGCAAGAAAATTGTTCTGAAGTGGATAAAACCAATTTAACTAGCTTCAAAGAGCTGATTAAAAAATTAATGCAAAACAAACCGATATATCGTTGTTTGAGTTGTGGTTTTAACAGTAAAATTCTCGATTGGCTTTGTCCGGCGTGCCGGAATTGGAGTACCATCAAACCGCTATAGTAGAAAAAATAAAATTAATCTAATATCAGCGCATCTAATTGTTTGACATCTTGTAACTTTTTTTCGCGAGAAATAAATAATATTCGATTAGCAATCTGACTGATAAAATTCCTATCATGGCTGACGAATAACAAGCTGCCCGGATAACGGCGTAACGCATCTGCCAGAGCTTCTGTGCTCTCAATGTCAAGGTGATTGGTCGGCTCATCTAACAGCAAGACATTGGAGGGTTCTAATAAAATTTTAGCCAACAATAAGCGTGCTGCTTCACCACCGCTTAAGGATAAGATATCTTTTACCACATCCTCTTTGTTAAAGAGCACCTGTGCCAAGGTTTTACGCATCAATTGCTCACTGATAGCGGAGGTTTGACTTTCTAACCAGGCTAAAACGCTGGAATTTTTATTCAGTAAATCATGGTGATCTTGAGAAAAATAACTGATAGCGGTTTCATATCCCCATTCATAACTGCCGTGATCGGGCTGAATTTTACCCAGTAAAATTTTCATAAGGGTTGATTTACCAATACCATTTTCACCAATAAGCGCTATTTTTTCGCCGCGTTTCACTTCAAAGCTTAATTGTTTAAATAATTTTTTCTCTTGAAAATTCTTCGCCAGATCGTTAACACGTAATACGCGTTTTCCAGAAGGGCGGATAATTTTGAATTGAAAGCTCGGCGATAAGCGCGATGATTGCTTAATATCAGGGATCTCCATTTTGGCTATCATTTTTAAGCGTGATTGGGCCAGCTTAGCGCGCGCTGCACTGGCGCGATATTTATCGACAAAGCTTTGCATCGTCGCTATTTTAAGCTCAGCACTGCGTTTTTCTTGGGATTTTTGCTCGGCAATTAATTGTTTTTCAGCCAGAAATTGCGTGTAATTACCACTGTAGGGACGTATCTCGGCATAATCAATATCGAGTATGGTATCTGCAAGTCGGTTGATAAAGGCAACGTCGTGCGAGATAAACAACAGCAAGCCAGTAAATTCATTTTTTAAATATTTTTCTAACCATAATATGGAGATAAAATCTAAATGATTAGTCGGTTCGTCTAACAACAAAATATCCGGTTGCTGAAATAAGGCTTGCGCCAGTAATACCCTTAGCTTGAATCCACCTGATAGACTACTTAACGGTTTTTGATGATATTCAAGACTAATTCCTAAGCCCATGAGCAGTTTGGCGGCTAAGGCATAAGCGCTATACCCATTAAGGCGGGCAATTTCATCTTCCAAGCTGCCTAAGCGATTAATGATTTTTTCATTCGAATGATCACTATTGAGCAATCTATCTTTCTCTTGCATCGCTTGCCATAGCGCTGGCTTTCCTTGTAAAACAATATCGCTAATACGGCTATTTTCATAGCGAAATTGGTCTTGCTTTAACCAGCCTACGCTAGCTGTTTTGGGAATAGAAATAGTGCCATCAATGGGTTCTTGTGCACCAGTGAGTAGTCGTAAAAAAGTTGATTTGCCCGCCGCATTAGCACCGACCAAGGCATAGCGAGTTGGTTTGGCTAAGATAAGATTTACATCATAAAATAAAAGTTTTTCACCATAGGCCATACTCAGTCGATTAATTGATATCATGCTTTTTTGTCCATCACTTACCATTTTTGCCAGACAGTATACCGCCCATAGCCCATGAGGCAATAAAATAATAGTTGAATCCAATAAATAAATTATGCTAAGTTAATTATTTAGTCTGAATCTTTTCGGTACGCTTTTTATTTAGAAGATTGTAGGTTTTTTTATTTAAATAAAATTATCCCTGCGTTTGCGCTAGTGTAAAAATTAGTATTTTTTGCTGCGGTGAAAATCGTCTCATTAATGAATTGTAAGAATAAAAAAAATAAAAAAGAATAATTTAAAAATAAGGAGATAGATATGCCCATATCACCACAACACTCAGGTGTCGAAGAGATCGGAAGATTCCCTGTTAAAAATGAAAAATTTAATTCAGATATTGAACAACTGATAATAAATTCAAAAAAATTAGAGCAAGCCTTACGCGATCCTTTAACAGAGGTAGTTAAATATTATTTGAATGGGGAAGGGCACCTTAGTTTAAAGAAAGAACTGCTCCAGCAGATGTTTTTATCGGTGGTTGCTGTTTCTGGGGCAGGTTTATATGCGGTACCCGCTGATGCCTATGCGTGCTCGGCGCAGTCTAGCCTAGCCGGTCGGCTCAATTATATCATCAGTACCTGTGTGCCAGCCTTAGTTGTATTGTACAATTCCACTGAGCTTTTTTTAGCTATGCGAGCCGCGGAAAATATTCCGTCCAGCTTAACGGATTATTTAGTGAGTCCTCATACCTATTGGCAAAAAATAGTGGAAAATACCATTATAGCGCTAGGCTCGGCTATTTCGGCTTTTCCTTTGGCAGCGGTTAGTTTTATATATCCTATTCCAGGTTTACCAACAGGTGTTATCATACTACAAAGCATTATTGTCGAATTTGATAATACCATATTACATTTCCTTCCTATTAAGTTGGCGTTGCGAAATGCACTGTATCGATTGCCTATTTTACCACTGGAGTTTATTTACAAAAAAATAGCTGATTGTTGTCTAAGTGCCGAACAGCGGCAAAAAAATCAATTACAACAGCAAATAGATCAAGGCTATCTGGCCATTAAGCAACGTCTTGTCTCGCACTTGGAACAAAGTAAAAGTCTTCTGGCTATTTATGGGTTTAAGTTTAACAGTAGCTATTTAAATTATACCAATCGCGCCGGAGGTCAAATTAAAGAGTTGTACCAACTGGAACCATCGCCGTTGATATTATTACAAAAATTACTGGATCTTATCCATGCCATGTCTCCTGCGAGGCCTATTGCTTCACCGAGCAAAATAAATACAGTATTAAGAAAATTAGTTTATATTCCCGGTGCACTTTGGGTCATGTCGAGTTGCGCCGGTTTTTTAATTGCGCCAGTCGATGAATTGACTGAATTAACCGGCAACCCAGCGATAGGAGCTAGCATTTCAGCACCGTCGGTTTATTTTCTCGGTGTATTATTAGCCTTTTTTGGCGGCAATTCTCTACAAAATGCCTATGATTATTTGACTTTATGGCAAAGTGATGCGGTTAAAATTCCTCAAGAGTTTAAATTCTATCCTAAAACTTCCATTTTATTGATTATTATTTCGCTGTATTTATCCATTTTTTCCTACGCAGCAGGGGCTGAATTAATCAATGATAATTTTAAAGGTGATTTAGAGTTCTTACGTCCTGCGTTTCTGGAGTTTGCTAAAACCGGACTTGCTTTTTTAGGATTTACCGCCATGTTAGATTTTTTCTGCAATGTTCTGAGAAAGTTTAGCCAATATGGCAAGGACGAAGATGCGGAAACAGTTGTTAAGTTATCAGCCGCCTTTAGTCAACTTAGCAACAGCATACAATTAATGAAATCAGATAAGCTGCTAATATCCTTATCTGATTTGGAAGCAGATAGATTAAAATCTATCTTAAATATCCGAGAAAGCACAGATAAAGACCAATTAAGTGAAATACTTGCTAATTTACAAGTGGCATTAGAGGAAAAAGTGCGTTTAGTAAAGCAAGAATTAAAAAATGACAACGCATCCCAAGCCTTGTATATATCGCTTGATAATACTTTGCCAAGTCCAGTAAGTCCCGTATCAAATTTAAGTTCATCTTCGCAAACAATTCGGCAAGGGCAGGGAGTACGAACGAAAAGAGTTTCATCGTGTCGCTCTCAATTTACATTCGACGAGGAATCATCACCAAATGTCAGTCGCCGTGTGACACGAACCAATTCGGTAGACATCATGACGGCAACGACTACTAATCTTACTTCTCCTGGGTTGCCTCATCGCGAAGTGCGTGATGGCAACAGCGCGCTGGTGAAACTAAAAGAATTACAGAAAGAACGACGCGCGGTTAATAAATTAATATCAACCATGTATGATATACCCACAATAGACAGTACTTGCGATCCAGAAACGATTCCATTATTGCACCCATTCTGGAGAAGAGATAGTAAGGATAGATACGAAAGTTTCTCTATAGCACCGGGGACGACTAGTTTTTCATCGCCATCTTTGTAGGGTTTTAGTGTAGGTTAGATTTATACCTGTAGGTTCTAACTCAAATGCGACAAGGAAGTTAAACTAGTCGTATTTTGAGGGTAGAAATGGGCAAATGTTTTAATCAAATAACAAGAGAAGATAGAATTGTAATAAATCATTTATTAAAGATAGGAGTCAGCAAACCTAAAATTGCAGAACAGCTAGGATTTCATCGTTCAACAATTTATAGAGAAATTGAGCGGCGTAGTAGTCGAATAGGGTATATGCCATTTCTTATGGAACGAAAGTTGGCAGGAAATCGAAAAAGAGGATTAAAGCTAGATAGCAATAAGCAACTAAGAAATTATGTATTTAAAAAGCTACAGTTAAGCTGGTCACCTGAGCAAATTGCAGGCCGATTAAAACTAGAAAATAATGGAAAAAGCTTAATTTGTCACGAAACTATTTATTCCTACCTTTACAGTGCTTATGGGATACGTAATCGATATTATCTTTGTTTAAGGGACAAGAGATTATTTCGTTATCCTAAAGTAAGTCGTCAGACTCGCATGAAACATATTCCGAATCGGATTTCAATTTTAGAAAGACCTACAGAGATAAAATACAGGGAATCCTTGGGCCATTGGGAAGGTGATTTAATGCAGTTTGGCAAGAAAACCAAGACCAATCTGATTACGTTGAGAGAACGAAAAAGTCGATATGTGTTGGCTATTAAAAATAAAAACCGCCAAGCCGATAGTACCGCCAAAAAGATAGTTGAAGCCTTTAATAGACTAGGTAAGCATCGCATAACAAGTATAACGTTTGATAATGGATTTGAGTTTGCTAGGCATGAAGAAATAGCTAAAAAATTAGGTATAAAGACCTATTTTTGTGAACCTTATAAATCTTATCAAAAAGGGACGATAGAAAATGGGAATAAACAATTAAGAGAATGGTTACCTAAAAACGCACCGATTGACGAAATTTCGCCAAGAACAGTCCGATCGAAATTAAAATTGCTGAATCAAAGGCCGATGAAATGTTTAAGTTACAACACACCGAGTGAAATATTTTATCGTAGACGAACGGTTAATAATTTACTTGATAGTAATAGCAATGTCATGTCAAACTGATGTAAGTCATTAATTAAATGAGTATTTTTTGGGCTTGTTGCATTTAACGCTAGAACGTACCCACCCTGACTTAAATCCGATAATCTTTATTATCGGATTTTTAGTTTTGGTGCGAAAAGAGGTCGTTTTATGCGCTTTCAAGCGTCGCTATATCGATGACGAAACGATATTTCACATCACCTTTGACCGTACGGTCGTAAGCTTCATTAACCGCTTGAATGTTTATTTTCTCAATATCACAAGTGATGTTGTGTTTGCCGCAAAAATCGAGCATTTCCTGTGTTTCTATCAAGCCACCGATTAGCGATCCAGCCATATTGCGCCGGCGGAAAATAAACGGTCCGGCATTGACATGTTTTAGTGGCTCTAGTGCACCGACAATAACCATGGTGGCATCACGCTTAAGAAGCGCTATGTAAGGATCGACGTCATGACCGACTGGAATGGTGTTAAGCAGAAAATCAAAGCTATTTTGTGCAGCGAGCATGGCGGCGGCATCGGTGGATAACAATATGTTGCTTGCACCTAATTTTTTAGCGTCTATGCCTTTTTCTGCCGAGGTCGTGATCATGGTTACTTCGGCGCCCATTCGATGAGCGAATTTCACGCCCATATGGCCAAGTCCACCCAGGCCAATGATGCCAACTTTTTGTCCTGGACCTACCTTCCAATGCCTCAACGGTGAATAGGTGGTAATGCCGACACAGAGTAATGGCGCAGCAGCGGCTGGATCGAGGTTTTCCGGGATACGGAGCACAAACCGCTCATCGACGGTAATTTTATTTGAATAACCGCCTAGCGTGAAGGCATGCGCTGTGCCGCCGATCTGATCCTTGCCGTTATAGGTAGACGTAAAACCATTCTCACAATACTGTTCCAATCCATCCTGACAGGAATGGCAATGCCTACAACTATCGACAAAACAACCAACGCCGACCAAATCGCCTATCTTAAAGTTTTTCACTGCAGCGCCTGCGATGCTCACGCGCCCGATAATTTCATGGCCTGGAACTAGAGGATAATGCGCAAAACCCCATTCGTTACGAGCAGAGTGAATATCCGAATGGCAAATGCCACAAAAAAGGATATCGATGACGACATCCTGTGCACGCGGATCACGACGCTGAAAGTTAAATGGCTGCAGTTGCGAAGTCGCCGATTGAGTCGCATAACCTTGTACTTTTATTGACATTACCCCTCCTCCATTGCCTGTAAATAGGGCAAGTTAAGAACTTTTAATACAGCTTCACTTTAGCCATTTTATCAATTTTAAGCTATACCGATCAAATTTAAGCCAGTTTAGCGTATCCGTTGACTAGCCTTTTAGATAATATTGAGCACACTGTCTGTGACCGAGTCAATAGTATGCTCCGCCGCCGAAGTATCGTGACCCGCTACATGTGATAAATAACTAACTCTACCTCGGCCGCCGCTATTGGTAAAAAAGCCAGTTTGGTGAGTTTGGTCTGAAGTATGGCGTGATCGTGCCGTAGCGCCCTCTTCTTTTACGCTGCTAGCTGATGAACGGCGCGATTCTAGATACAATCCTTCTTGATCAGAGGCATGACGTAAACGCAGATAATCCTCTTCTTGCTCGGAAGCATGACGTGAAAACGAACAATAGTCTTCATCGAAAGAGCGATGCGATCGTACCGAAGCTCTCTCTTTTACCGAAGATTGACGCGACCATAGCATAGGGTTTTTACCTTGTGCTGGAGGATCGATAAACGCTTTAATTTTTTTTCTTCGTATCGGATCAAAACTACAAAAATAATTTAAAAATTCTTTGTGACTAAAGGCATAACTTATATTATCCGCTGTCCCATAGGTATGCACGAATAGGCAGCCTTTATAACCGTATTTATGTTGCTTATAATCGTTATTATCCTTAAAAACCTGGGGATTATATTTTGTCGTGAAGCATTTTTTATAGTGATTAAATTGATCATGCGTTAGTGTCAAATTAGACTGATCCATCGCACTACTACTTGCAGCAAGCAAGAAATTTTCATTGAGTAGACTGGCATCAATTTCTAGAATATTAGTTTCTTGCATTAATTTGGCTAAGTTTATACTGTAAGTTAAAATGCAATCATAAATACTTAGCTGAGCTATATGTGTTATCCCTTTACTGGTTTTAAATTTTTCAGCCATCTGGGTATAAAGGCTATGCGTATATAGGTGAAATAAATCTTTTCGAATGCATTCAGGTTCCGGCATTATTTCCTCGTGTTGATAAATTTTTTCCAGTGGCACAAGAACCTCCATCGCCATCCTTAAGAAAATAGGTTTATCAATAATGTTATCTAAACTCGGAATTGCTTTAATGCGTCGGTAAATCGTTTCATCATCTTCACCGGCTAATTCAAAGGGTAAATTCTTTCCTTTAAATTTATTAATATAGTCTTTTTTAGCCGGCTCATTAAAAGGCGCTAAATTTATTATTACGATTTCTTCTCTGCTAAGAGATGTAAATAGTTCGGTTGTGATCTGTGCTGGTTTAACGCTATCCGGATGTGCGGTAAAAATACAATGACTAGCAGGAAATTTATTATAAATATCCTCTATCAGGATACGATTAAGCGCTTGATCTAGCTCATCCATATCGTCCAAAATAAAACAAAAAACTTGCTGCTGATTTTTAAATAAAAACTCTACTTCTTCACTATTAAAATGATAATAATCTTGTAATAAACGCTCAATGGTCGTCATTTTTAATTGTTTGGTTTTAATGCGGGCTAATCGAATATAAAAAGGTAGTACATGTTGATTTTTGGTAGAGAAGAATGGATTTTTTAATAAAAATTGACTTAAATGCACTAAGAAGCTGGTTTTACCCGAGCCAGCCTCGCCTAAAATCAATATATTTTTTTGCTGGGGATTTTTGATAAAAGAAATAATTTTATCTAACAAGGAAAATCGATCCCTAGTATTGGACGTTGTCAGATCATAATACGCATTCAGTGGCGTATAAAAACCTTGATCATGCGCCGCTACTATAGTGGCTAAGTATTCTTTTAAACGATTGAGTATAGAATTTATAGAAATAGAGATAATTTCTTCTTTTCCTCCTTCTTCTTCGGGAGTAAACTTTCTTTCTTGTAAATATTTAACTTGCTTTTTAATATCTTCTTGTCCTTCTTTAAGTTTAGTTAAGCTTTCCATCGTGGTGATAATAATCGTGTTAAGATCACTAATATTTTGTTTAAACTTATTCGCTTCCTCTTTAAACCCATTACGCATGTATCCTGTTATCGCTTCGAACTCCTGTTTAAAGGCATCTCCAAGCATGTCCTGATATTGACTACTTAAGTCAAAAAATATCTTTTGTTTTTTTTCTTCAAGCGCTTCTTGGCTTAAATGGATAAGCGTTAAGTTATCTAAACTAGTTTCTGGAGTGCTGGTTATTTTTTGATAGAGCCTGTTTCCAGAAAGTACTATCTCCTCATCGAGCCCCCATTTTATCAGTTCTTCACCTTCTTCTTCCCATGCAAAAATCAGTCGAAAATCAGCGATATCGCGCGCGTTATTTTTTTTATAACAATAACTTTCATCGGCAGAGATTATTTTTAATACCGGTGTTTCTTGATAGATGCGCTTGCTGGTTAGGCCATTATCTAAGGAATAACCTAAATGTCGATTAGGTATTGAAAAGATATTTCGATGCCTTTTTGATCTTCCTAAGATAACCGCTTTGGTGATATTAGATACAGTGAGGAAATCTTCCGCTTCTAATACGGATGAATTTTCGTTAAAGAAATTAAATATTCTATCGACGGCATCATGCGCCAGCTTTAGTAGGGCTAATTCATGGTTGCTATGAAAAGTAGCTTGTTTAAATTTAATTTCAAAACTTTTAAAGAGGTTAATACCTGCACTAATCAGGTTTTCTCTTATTTTCATTTTATTGCCTTTATCTTTTTGATAAATCACTAAAAGATTTATGATTTTGATCAGTTTTTTTCTATTATAGTGAATGCCTAAGTCAGATGCCGTCAAAGAAATAAGTGGTAGCATCAATGAAGAAACCGTGGGAGCGCCAATGATGGCACCTACTGGAGCACCCACCGTTGCGCCAGTGGCACTGAGCAAGGTTCCGGTGGTGATGATGCGAATAATGCAGCTAACCATATCGGCCCACTTACCAGATTTTGGGATTTGCTCGACTAAGCTGCGGTGATAGCTGGTTAATGCTTCTTCAAAAAAAAAACAAACATCTTGGTAAAATCCTCTACCGGCTTGTCTTCCTCACTATAATCTAATGGCATAAATTTGAATCCAGTAATCCCTTACTGTAAGAATATCCCGCATTATACTAGCAATTAAAAAATATTCAATTTTAAATACTTTTTAATATTATTTTAATATTAGCTATTTATACTAAAAATAAGTTATTTTAAAAGTGCTAGTGCATTTTCAGGGGGGGTAACATTATACATCCTAGCGGATTTTTTAGTTCTAAAACGAAAAATAAAAAAAATTTTTTTGAGCTAGGATTGGCGCCCGGTTTAGTGCATAAAAAGCAAGGGATTCCCCAACAAGATTTAATTTCTTTATCCAATTATGCACAAGAAAAGAATATAATTATTCTTTTTAGGCCGGTAGAGCTTATTGCAAAAAGTTTACATGAAGAAAGAAAATACCCCACTAAGGATTTTAATATTAAAGGAAAAAGTTCTTCATGGGGGGCCTGGGCTGGTTTTATCCCGGTAGACCAAGCTTATAGTAAACTCGCTTCGGCGAGTATTGAGCAGATTCAACAATATAATACCCATGTACAAGCTTGTATTAAGCAGGGCTATGCCATTGCAACTAATTTACGCATTACTAAAAAACGCTATCTAGAATTAATCACACAAAAAATCATTATTCCACAAGTGCAAGATGAAAATGATTTTATCGCGCTCTACTGTCCTACCCCTGCGCAGGACCAATTTAAGTTATGTTATGCCAAAGCGATAGCGGAAACCAGCGAATATGCGATATACACCGCTGAAAAAAAACCATTCCAAGTATTGGCTGATATCCACTTAAAAAGGCCGTTTATCCCTGATTTTGATTTACTGGCTATTTTTAATCCTTGGGAGGATTTTGGAGGAGAAAATATTCGTCCTAATCCCGATGTGACCTATGAAAAACGCTTAAGAAAACTTTCTACTCGAGAAAGAATTTATTTAGCTGAAAATAAGCAAGATTTTTATAGCAGAGAAATTCCCAATTTAGGTAATATCACCCGACAAACCTTAAAGACAATTAATGAGATGAACGATGCCTTAAATAAAGGCCTTTATTTACAGTGTATACATCATAACGATGATGCCGGATCGCCTGCCAGCAATCCAAGGCTTAATTACCCTATTACCGTCTTACTTCCGCAACATTTTAAAATTTTTACATCAAAGCTGTTATTAATAGAAACGCCCGAAGCATTTGTCCGTTTTATAGACGATATCACGCCACTAGGATATCGGGTCGAGGTAAACCATTTGTGGGAGAAAGCCATCCAATTTGCCGCTAAAAAATCCTTTAATCAAAAAAAAGTATTTTTTGATTTAAAGCAAAAAGAGGTTAATGGCGCGATGATAACTTCTTTACATGAAATGCTAACAGGGATAGATTTATGCGCCGATAAAACACTAATGAATGAAATTATACGTATATTTACCCTGATAATACCCACTCAAATTAATTTTCAACTAGAATATGTATTTGAAATTATCCAGGCTTGTTTAATGGTTAATTCACGTTTACTGAGTCTATGGTGTTTTGGTGTCGAGTTATTACTCACTAAAAAACTACTAACAGAAAATACATTATCCAGTTATTTGCAGTTTTTGGCTGCGCTAAAAAATGATGCGAGTGGATTTTATAAAATAATACAGGTATTAGATAGTATTCAAAACACTAAGCGCGATCAATTAGACTGGAGTACTGATTTAGAAAATATTCAACCGCGTTTATCGCCGTGCTAAATAATGACATGCCTGAATTACCCGAAGTAGAAACGACACTAAGAGGCATACAGCCTTTCATACAGCATCAAGTTATTGCTCAGCTGGTTTTTCGTCGCGCTAATTTACGTTGGCCTATTCCTACGACAGATTTGCAACGACTCGTCGGTCAATCGATTACCGCGGTAAAACGACGTGGTAAATATTTATTATTATCGACAGATTTAGCGACGATAATTATTCATTTGGGGATGTCGGGACGTTTACGAATACTCGATAAACCGGCTATAGCGGATAAACACGATCATGTAGATATAATATTTGATAATGGCTACCTGCTACGTTTTACTGATCCACGTCGTTTTGGCGCTTTATTATACAGCGAGGCCGATCCTTACCAACATCCGCTGCTCAAGCAGCTAGGCGTTGAGCCACTCAGTCGTCAATTTTGCGTTGATTATTTAAAACGGCAGCTACAAGATAAACGCTTGGCGATTAAATCGGCGCTGATGGATCAATGTATCGTGGTTGGATTGGGTAACATTTACGCCACAGAAGCTTTATTTATTGCTGGTATTCACCCGCTAAAATCCGCCAGAACCTTAGCCTTAGTCGATTTAAAACGATTGCTGAAGGCGACTAAATCTATTTTGCGTCGCGCTATTTGGCACGGCGGCAGCAGTTTAAAAGATTTTCTAAATAGCGAAGGAAAGCCAGGTTATTTTAGTCAAAAATTACAGGTTTATGCTCGTGCCGGACTACCCTGCGTCCGATGCAAATCAATATTAGCATCAATTCGCATCGGACAGCGTAGTACGGTTTATTGTCCGCATTGTCAACACTAA
>DALYCY010000008.1:0-15537 GCA_031973495.1 Candidatus Aquirickettsiella sp.
ATAAGAATTTCTCGATTTCCATTGCTTTCCATCGCACTGACCAAGCCTGCTTTTTCCATATCCTCCATTAACCGCGCTGCTCGGTTATAACCAATTTTAAGCCGTCGTTGGATGCTTGAAATAGAAGCACGACGCGTTTCCACCACAATTTGTACCGCTTGGTCATAAAGCGCATCTTTTTCTGCGCCGTTACCTTCCGAAAACTCTAGCTCAGTACCTTCATTAAGATTCGCTTGCGTAAGATCAAGCTTATATTCTGGCGCGCCAGATTGTTTGAGTGCGTTTACGACCTGATGGACTTCTTGATCGGCGACGAAAGCTCCATGGACTCGAATAGGGACACCCGTTCCAGGTGCTAAATACAACATGTCGCCATGACCTAATAATTGTTCAGCGCCTTGCTGATCAAGAATAGTTCGGGAGTCAATTTTTGAAGAGACTTGAAACGAGATGCGCGTGGGTATATTCGCTTTGATCAAACCCGTTATGACATCAACAGAGGGTCTTTGCGTGGCTAAAATTAAATGTATTCCTGCCGCACGCGCTTTTTGCGCAATTCTTGCGATGAGCTCTTCAACCTTTTTGCCAACGACCATTATCATATCAGCAAATTCGTCAATCAATACAATAATGTAAGGAAGGTGTACTAAAGGTTCTGCTTTATCGCTTTGCTCCGGGTTCCAAAAAGGATTGTAAAGTGTTTGTCCTTTATCGTTTGCTTCTTGTATTTTTTGATTATGGCCGGCTAGATTCCGTACTCCCAGATTCGCCATGAGTTTATAACGACGCTCCATTTCTGCAACGCACCAACGTAAGGCATTGGCCGCTTCTTTCATATCTGTTACAACAGGGGCTAAAAGATGTGGAATTCCTTCATAAATAGCCAGTTCTAACATCTTCGGATCGATCATAATTAATCTAACTTGCTCAGGCGTTGTTTTATAGAGAATACTTAACAACATTGCATTGAGGCCTACTGATTTTCCGGAACCTGTTGTGCCGGCTACGAGTAGATGCGGCATTTTGCCCAAATCGACAATAACTGGGTGGCCTGCAATATCTTTACCTAAGGCGAGGGAAAGAGGTGAGCGTGCATGTTGATAAGCTGTCGAGCTTAATATTTCACTTAATCGAACTATTTCGCGGTGTTTATTGGGGACTTCTAATCCAATGACAGATTTTCCTGGAATAACTTCCACAATACGAACGCTCACGACCGACAAGGAACGCGCTAGGTCTTTCGCAAGTGTGGTAATACGACTCACTTTAATTCCAGCGGCGGGCTGCATTTCAAAGCGCGTTACAACAGGTCCGGGGTGTACCGCTACAACCTGTACTTGTATGCCAAAATCTTTTAATCGCAGTTCAACGTCTCGGGATAATTGCTCTAACTCCTCGCGTGTATAGCCTTTTTTACTTAATTTTTCAGCGGGATCTAATAAAGTTAATGAGGGCAGAGGGGATCCAGCGAGTGGTTTTTTCACCGAGGGAAGAGAGGTCGTCGGTGCACAATAGGGTTTAATCGGAAGTGATGGATGGTGAATCAGTTTAGTATCTTGTAAAGATAGGTTTGTTGTAGAGCTCGATAAAGGAGTTCTTTTGTTACTAGGGGTCGTTAGTATTAAACTGGATTTATTGACCTCGTTGGTGCGCGATTTAATTTTTTCAGCTGTTCTTTTGCTGATGACATAGAGTGATATTTTCTTTGCTTTCTGGTAAATTCTAGCTGGGATTAGTGCAATGCCACTCGTTATTCTATCGATAATATTTAGCCAAGAAAATCCAGTTGCCAAGGTGGTACTGGCTAATAAAAGGGCTAATAAAAATAAAGTACTGCCGCCTACATTAAATTGCACAATAAAGCTTTTGGTAACGATATTTCCTAGCTGCCCTCCTGGGGTATAGCCATGCACAGTATGTGTACTATGAAGTGCCGCAAGCCCGCAAGCGGCGATAAAGATAGTGATGAAACCTAAAATTCTTAAAACTAAAAAAGGGTAATTAAGCGATAGGCTGGTGAAACGACCTTTGAAACCTTGCCACCCGCTGTACAATAACAATGCTGGAAATAAATAGGCGAGAGAGCCAAAGCTGTTGAAGAAGAAATGAGCGAGCCGGTCACCTAAATGGCCGGCTATATTCATAGAGATTTTACTCTGGATGCCTGGATGATAAGTCCATAGCGCCAATAATAAAAATAGCGCCATGGCGCCGCTCACAATGAGTAAACCTTCAAGTAAACGCTGCCTAAGGCTTAACTGTAAAATCTCTTCATTTCTGTTTCGTTTCAAGAGTGCTCCCCTTACGATGTGTCTCATTAACAAGGCCTTTTAGCCAGCTAGTAAGGCTATAGGTACTATTTATGACGTTATATTGTTATACTTTATTAGCTATTTTGATTATAACAATATTTTTATTATCTGGGTTTTTACCCTAAAGTGGATATTATGCATAAGACTCAAAAGCACCGGCTTATTATTTTAGGTTCTGGGCCCGCAGGTTATACTGCGGCTATTTATGCGGCAAGGGCCAATCTTAAACCACTTATAATTACTGGATTGCAGCAAGGTGGTCAATTAATGACGACTACAGATGTGGATAATTGGCCGGGTGACGTGGAAGGTTTGCAAGGTCCTGCTTTAATGGAGCGTATGCTAAAGCATGCCGAGCGGTTTGAAAGTAAAGTGGTCTTCGACCAAATTAACAAAGTAGATTTATCTAAAAAGCCCTTTTCCTTACAAGGAGATGAGAGTGTTTATCACGCGGATGCGTTGATTATTGCCACAGGGGCATCGGCCATGTATTTAGGTCTGCCTTCTGAGACAGAGTTTATGGGCAAGGGGGTTTCCGCTTGCGCTACTTGTGATGGATTTTTTTATCGTGGGCAAAAGGTTGCCGTTGTAGGTGGTGGTAATACCGCTGTTGAAGAAGCCTTATATATGGCCAATATTGCCGAACATGTTTTTCTTGTCCATAGGCGCGATGCTTTTCGTTCCGAAAAGATTTTAATCGACAAGTTGATGGCAAAGGTTAAGCTGGGTAAGATCTCGTTAGTGTTAGATAGTGTAGTCGATAGTATTTTAGGCGATGAAAAAGGTGTTAATGGTTTAAAAATTAAAAATGTTAAAACGAGTACGCCGAGCCAGTTAGAGGTGCAAGGTGTTTTTATTGCAATTGGCCATGCACCTAATACGGACTTATTCAAAGGTCAATTGAAGATGGAAAATAGGTATATTTTAGTACAGGGCGGTAGTCGTGGTTCGGCAACAGCAACCAGCGTAAAAGGGGTTTTTGCAGCAGGCGATGTAGCTGATCCTGTCTATCGTCAGGCCGTGACTTCAGCAGGTACAGGTTGCATGGCCGCGTTAGATGCCGAAAAATATTTAGATGGGTGTGCTAATTAGAATTATAAATTTAAGATGAGGCGTGTTGATGGGTAGCAGATTACTAGGTTTATGCCTATTATTGGTTTCATCGTCAGTTTTTGCGACGGATTCTGACAATGATGCCAATAATGATCCCTATGAGAATTATAATCGCCATGCCTTTAAGCTCAATCAGACCTTAGATAAAGTTTTTTTTAAACCGGTCGCTACAGTCTATAACACTATTTTGCCTTGGCCTATTACCAAGGGTATTGGTAATTTTTTTAGTAATTTAGAGCAAGTACCCACTATTATAAACGATCTATTACAAGGTGAGTTTTATGATGCCACATCAGATACCTGGCGTTTATTAATCAATACGACGGTAGGCATTGCAGGTTTTATTGATGTAGCTAGTAAGATTGATTTACCCTTACATCACAGGGATTTTGGTTTAACGTTAGCGAAATGGGGATACACCTCATCGGCTTATTTAGTGTTGCCTATTTTAGGTCCTAGGACAGTTCGTGATGCTGTTGCTTGGCCTATTAATTACGGGGTTTTGTCTGTTTATCTTTATATCAATGATATCGCATGGCGTAATGGTTTAACTTGGGCTAGTTTCATTAATGCGCGGGCGCAATTATTGGATTTTGATCAAGCTATTAAACAAGCTTCTTTTGATCCTTACGTATTTCAACGCAATGCTTATTTGCAGCGAAGAAACTATGTAATTCGTCAGGAAAGTAATTTAGCATCGGATGATAGTGAAGATGACGATGATATCGTCGAATAAGTTTCTTAAGACGTCGTTTTCATTTATTATTTTTGTAGCTAAATAGTTTAACTTTTTAATTAACTTTGGAGGTTTTGCTATGAAAGAGACAATTAATGTAGGGCTGACTGAGGCTAAAAGAAAGAAAGCAGCGGAAGGTTTGATCAACTTATTAGCTAATAATTACGTGTTATATTTAAAAACACATAACTTTCATTGGAATGTAGTCGGCCCTATGTTTCAACCATTACATGGTGTATTTGAAGCCCAATATATCGACCTATGGAATGCAGGTGATAGAATTGCCGAACGTGTACGTGCGCTGGGGTTTTTTGTCCCTGCTAGTTACGCTGATTTTGCAAAATTAAGTAAAATCAAAGAAGCAGTTGGGGTTCATCCTGTTAAAGCTCAGGAGATGATTAGCCAGTTAGAGCATGATCAAGAAATTATGGTTCGTTTGGCTCGGGAGTTATTGCCTGAGCTCGAAGAAGCTGATGATCAAGTCAGCGTAGACCTGCTTTCAGAGCGTATGGAGGTCCATGAGAAGAATGCATGGATGTTGCGTAGTTTTCTAGAATAGAGAACTTTTAGCAACTTGCTAACCCTGCTATATACCCTAGAGGGTGGTCCTGTGTTACTATGAGGACGTTTAGTTTATCTCTGCCACAGCCAGATTAGAAAACGTGTAAGCGAATGATATCTTGGGAGTGGCCTTTTTTAGCCTTTTGGAGGTTTTGCGTGAATAAAAGATTGTATGTGGGTGGTTTAAGCTATAGCGTCGATGACGATGGACTAAGAGAGCTTTTTACACCTTTTGGGACAGTAAACTTTGTTAAAGTTATTCGGGACTTCCATAGTGGCCGTAGCAAAGGCTTTGGTTTTGTTGAAATGTCTACACCTGAGGAAGCCAAAGAAGCTATTGAAGCTTTAAATGGCAGTATCCATGAGAGACGCACTATTACGGTCTCTGAAGCTAACCCACCTGACTCTAGTGCAGGCGGCGGTGCTGGTGGACGTCGAACAGGCGGTGGCGCTGGTGGCGCTGGGCGTCGAACAGGCGGCGGCGGTCGTGGTGGCATGGGTGGTTCTGGTGGCGGTAACGGCGGTGGTTATCATCGTGGCCGTGAACAGCGTGAAGAGCAGTATTAAGAGGTTTGAGGCTTCAGATACTTAAAAGTAGAGCGTAGTAGGCTAAGTTCCGTCTAAATAGGTTCGGGCGCAGCACCATACATCTATTCTTTTTACACCTGTACAGTATAAAGCGCGACTTAACTCGGTGAGCGTATGGCCTGTGGTCATTACATCATCGAGTAGCGCTATATGCTGTCTAGACGATAAATATTCTTGTATAGCAAACGCGTTTTTTACGTTAGTAGAACGTTGATTTGCAGGCAATTGGCTTTGTGCCGCGGTGTGACGCACTCGTGTGCACCCCTTATAATCAATCGGTATATTTAAGCGCTTAGAAATAGGGCGTGCAATTTCCATGGCTTGATTAAAGCCACGTTGGTAAAGTCTTCTTTTGTGTAGTGGTACCGGAATAATTAAATCGGGTAAGTTATCTTTTTGGTATTGTAAGCTTATTTGTTCTGCTAGTAAATTACCTAAAATATGTGCATAAATTAGGCGTTTTTGAAATTTAAGCGCAGTGATCAATTTTTTTATTATTTGAGTATAAGAAAAAATTATACAAATTCTATGAAAGGGTAAGGGTTTTTTTAAGCAGGCCCCACAACGAGACTCTGTTTTGAAGGGCAAAGGTGCTGCACAATAAATGCAGATATTTTTTAGCCAAGGTAAATGTTTCTCACAATCAATACACAAATCTAGTGTTCGCCCAGTTTCTTCACTGCATAAAATACAGTTAAAAGGTAAAAAACAGTGAGTAAGTCGGGTATTTAATTGTTGTAGTAAGATACCTATATCCATGATTTAAGACTCTTTTTTAAGATAAGATAAAGAAGTGGATTGAAACTATTAATTAACTCATAATATACCCAAGGTACTTGAGAATGCGCTTTGCATTTTCAAGTGCCTTCATCTCGTGATAAAGATTTTCAAGAGGAGAAACGCGATTCTCCTCTTGAATGACTGAGACTAAGCTTGGCTTAGGACCCGTCATGTGAAAGGGTATACCGCTCGCTGTGAATTCGAAAACTTCGCAGCTTCATGTACGAGCGGTAGATACCCTTATAATTGAGTAGAGGAGATTCATTATGTTTAAATTTTCCATATTAAATTAAAAAACTAGGCTTCGAGTAATTTTTTTAAGGTATAACTATGTGTGGAATTGTAGCCGGTATAGCGCAACGCAACGTAGTCCCTATTCTTATTGAAGGGTTAAAACGGCTTGAATATCGTGGCTATGATTCAGCAGGTATTGCTGTACTCGATGTGCATCAACATTTACAACGTTGTCGTACCGTAGGAAAAGTAGCGAGCTTAGAAAAAGCCATACGATCTGAAGCATTATCGGGACCAATCGGTATTGCTCACACACGTTGGGCGACACATGGCAAGCCTAGTGCATCTAATGCACATCCTCATATGTCAGGCACGCATATCGCGTTGGTTCATAATGGGATAATTGAAAATTATTTGTCTTTACGTCAAGAATTGGTAAAGGCAGGTTATTCGTTTGAATCTGAAACAGATACGGAAATTATTGCGCATTTATTCGATCAAGCATTGAAAGAAAATAAGATTTTCTTATCTGCTGTGCAAAAAACAATCGCGCGATTAGAAGGCGCTTTCGCGATTGTTTTTCTTTGTCGGGATAAACCTGACTCTTTAATTGCGGTGCGTAAGGGTAGTCCTTTGATGATAGGTTTAGGATTCGGTGAAAATTTTATTGCCTCTGATCATCTGGCATTGCTTCCGGTTACACAACAATTTATCTATTTAAAAGAGGGTGATATTGCTGAGGTTGGTGCTGAAAAGCTAGTCATTTATGACAGCAAAGGTGCTATTGCACACCGTGCTAAGCATTTACTTGATCTGCCTAAAGATGTGGTGAACAAGGGAAAGTACCGTCATTTTATGGAGAAAGAGATCTTTGAACAGCCTGATGCAGTTAGCGCGGCTTTAGAGGGTCGGCTTATTGAGCACGCTAAAGTCTGGGATGAATTATGTGGACCTCAATCTATCCAGCGATTTGCTAAAATTCGACAGGTACAGATAGTAGCGTGTGGTACCAGCTATCATGCAGGTTTAATTGCGGCTCAATGGTTAGAACATTGGGTCGGTATTCCTTGTCGGGTAGATATTGCCAGTGAGTTTCGTTACCAGTCGCATATTATTAAGCCAGATACGCTGTTTATTGCTTTATCTCAATCGGGTGAAACTGCAGATACTTTGGAAGCATTACGTCAGGCTAAAACTGAAAACTACGCAGTGACATTAAGCATTTGTAATGTTCCCGGCAGTACGATGGTGCGCGAGTCTGATTTTGTTTTGTTAACACGAGCAGGTCCTGAAATTGGCGTAGCATCAACTAAGACCTTTACGACACAATTAACGGTTTTACTATTATTAACGGCTTTTTTAGGCTTATCTCATGGTTGGGATGCCAAGCAGGAAGCCGCTTGTATTTCGGCGTTAAAAAGTTTACCAAAACTCTTAGAGCAGACTTTAAAATTAGATCCGGACATTAAAAAACTGGCCAAAATGTTCATCAATAAAGAACATGCCTTATTTATTGCTAGGGGCATTCATTATCCGGTTGCTTTAGAAGCGGCGCTTAAATTGAAGGAAATTTCTTATATTCATGCCGAAGCCTATCCGGCAGGCGAATTGAAGCATGGACCACTTGCTTTAGTCGATAGCAGTATGCCTGTGGTCGTATTAGTGCCATCCAATTCATTGATCGATAAACTTAAATCGAATATCCAGGAAGTGCGAGCGCGTAGTGGCCAACTGATTTTATTGATACAAGATAAGTTAGATATGTGTGATGGCGATGACGGCGTTAAAAGTATCCTACTGCCAAGGACTAGTGAGATGATCAGCCCGCTAATTTTTGCATTGCCGTTGCAACTTTTAGCCTATCATGTGGCTATTTTAAAAGGAACCGATGTCGATCAACCGCGTAATCTAGCTAAGTCGGTTACGGTGGAGTAAAACCAGTGCCAATTTAGTGTATGGCGAGCTTAACTGTTTCGGCTAATTGATCGGCAATATTTTTTACTTCAGCTAAATTATCACCTTCTACCATAACGCGGACAATGGGTTCTGTTCCGGATGGGCGCAATAATACCCGCCCTCGATTCATTAAAACTTTTTCTGCAAGGCGTATCGCTTTTTTTATGGAAGGTGCATCCATAATAACGGAAGGGTTTTCAGCAGGAATATTGATCAATACTTGAGGAAATTTTCTCATGGCTTTTTTGGCATTATGTAGTGATAGACCTGATGATTGAATCGCCTCTAATACCTGCAAGGCAATAATAATTCCATCACCTGTCTTGCTAACACGACGTGAAATGATATGCCCCGAGGCTTCTCCGCCTAATTGCCAATCTTTAGCTTGTAATGCTTCATTGACGTATCGATCGCCGACTGATGTGCGAATAAACGCAAGGCCTAATTCTTTTAAAGCTAATTCTAAGCCTAAATTGCTCATGGCCGTTCCTACAATCCCACCTTGGATATTCCCTGTTTTAATACCATGCTGAGCTAACAGAAACAGTAATTCATCACCATCTACCACTTCTCCTAGACTATCTACCATCAAGACGCGATCACCATCTCCATCGAAGGCAATTCCTAAATCAGCTTGTTTTGATAAAACAGTTTTTTGTAAACTATCTAGGTGAGTAGAGCCACAGTGTTTATTAATATTTAAACCATCTGGTTTTGTCCCTAACACAGTTAAATCGGCACCTAATTCGGAAAACAAAGGCGGGGCAATATGATAGGTAGCGCCATTAGCACAGTCGAGAACAATTTTCAGACCCTTTAAATGAAAAGATTTGGCAATAGTTGATTTGCAAAAGTTAACATAACGCGTTTTTGCATCTTCTACTCGAATTGCTTTCCCTAATTTAGCCGAGTCTACGGTATGCATGGCTTGACTAAATTGGGCTTCTATCTGTAGTTCAATATCGTCTGCTAACTTAGTGCCTTGATGAGAAAAAAATTTAATTCCGTTGTCATAGTAGGGGTTATGCGATGCACTTATCACGATACCGGCTTGTGCGCGTAAATCAGTCGTTAAAAAAGCGATGGCAGGGGTTGGGACGGGGCCTAACAAATAGACATCTACACCTGCTGCGGATAGACCCGCCTCTAACGCAGATTCAAGCATATAGCCGGAAATACGTGTGTCCTTGCCAATTAAAACCTTATGATGCCCATTCGCTAAAACCCTACCAACAGCCCATCCTAGTTTTAAGATGAATTCAGGCGTAATAGGATATTCACCCACTTTGCCGCGAATACCATCTGTCCCAAAGTATTTACGGGTTTTTGTCATGAGGAAAATCCAAGGTTTTAATTTTTGATCCGCTACAGACTATCTGCTGCCGGATCGGTCCCAGTGATTGTTGGGTCCGTTGTCGGTTCGGAGGCGTCTCCCTCAGGTGTAGTTTGAGGGCCTTTTTTATGACCGCTATCGCTCCAGCCTTTAGGTTCTCGAGGAGGTCTGCCCTCCATAATGTCGTTGATTTGGCTAGAATCAATGGTTTCATATTTAATAAGTGCTTCGGCCATCAGATGTAATTTTTCGATATTATCTTGCAAGAGCGTTTCAGCAAGCTTATAGTTTCGCTCAATAATAGCGCGGCTTTCCTCGTCAATTAAGTGTGCTGTGTCATCAGAGAACTTATTGTTCTTAGCAATTTGATGTCCTAAAAATACCTCTTCATTTTCTTGACTATAAGTCAGTGGTCCAAGGCGTTCTGATAAGCCCCATTTGGTGATCATATTTCTGGCAATTTCAGTAGCACGCTGTATATCGTTTGAAGCGCCGGTGGTTACTTGTTCAGGGCCAAAAATCAGATTTTCAGCAATTCGTCCGCCAAATAAACTGGCAATTTGACTTTCTAGACGTTGTTTAGTGTAGCTGTAACGATCTTCTTCTGGGAGAAACATCGTGACACCTAATGCTTTACCGCGAGGAATAATAGTAACTTTATAAACAGGATCATGTTCTGCGACTAAGCGTCCTACAATGGCATGTCCTGCTTCATGGTAAGCGGTTAGTTTTTTCTCTTTTTCGTTCATGACCATGGAACGTCGCTCACTGCCCATCATGACCTTATCTTTGGCTTTTTCTAAGTCAATCATATCGACAGAAGATTTGTTTTCACGCGCTGCAAACAAAGCCGCTTCATTGACAAGATTGGCTAAATCCGCACCAGAGAAGCCTGGGGTGCCTCTGGCAATGATAGCGGGTTTTACATCTTTACCGTAAGGAACCTTTCTGAGATGTACCTTGAGAATTTGCTCTCGTCCGCGGATATCAGGTAGTCCGACAATGACCTGCCGATCAAAACGGCCGGGACGTAGTAAAGCTGGATCTAATACATCGGGACGATTGGTTGCCGCTACGACAATAACGCCTTCGTTTCCTTCAAAACCATCCATTTCAACCAGTAATTGATTTAATGTCTGCTCACGTTCGTCGTGACCACCGCCTAAGCCTGCGCCACGGTGACGACCGACGGCATCGATTTCGTCAATAAAAATAATGCAGGGAGCTTGTTTTTTAGCTTGTTCAAACATATCTCTGACACGGGATGCGCCAACCCCTACAAACATTTCGACAAAATCAGAACCTGAGATAGTAAAAAAGGGAACTTTTGCTTCACCGGCAACAGCGCGAGCCAAAAGTGTCTTACCCGTTCCTGGGGGGCCCATCAATAACACGCCACGCGGAATCTTCCCGCCTAATTTTTGAAACTTAGCCGGATCCTTTAAAAACTCAACTAATTCGCTGACTTCTTCCTTGGCTTCTTCAGCGCCAGCGACATCGGCAAAAGTGACTTTGACTTGATCTTCACCTAATAAGCGAGCACGGCTTCGCCCAAATGAGAGAGCGCCTTTTCCTCCTGCGCCGCCCATTTGACGCATAAAGAATATCCATACGCCAATAAGCAATAGCATCGGGAACCAGTTAATAAATATACGCATCAAGAAACTTTCTTGTTGCGGTGGTTCTCCTTTTACATTAACGCCTTTTTTCATCAACTCAGGGAGTAAATATTGATCAGGAATAGGCATATAGCTAGTAAAAGACTTGTCGCTTTGTAGCTGACCCTTGATGACTTGGTTGCTTTGAATAGTGACAGATTGCACATTCCCTTGCTGAACATTATGTAAAAATTCAGAATAGGTTAAACGTTCGCCTCCATTATTGCGAGGTTCCAGGTTATTAAATACCGAGATAAGGATGACAGCAATAATTAACCATAAAAATAGATTTTTCAGCATGTCGTTCAAGCTAGTCTACCTCATAATTCTTAACAAAGAGGGCCATTATATACTAAATTTCATCGCTTTCGATTATTTTTAGCGCTTTTTTTAGTACTTCAAGCTAACAGAGGATCACTAAAAAACGCCTCCAAAAGCCTATTTTGTCCGATTATAAGCTACCGCGACCAGATAAACCTCCGCTGAGGTTGCTCGGGAGGCAGATGGTTTTTTAATGGTAACTTTAGTAAATAACCGTCTTAATTCTTTCAAAAAAGCCTCGAACCCTTCTCCTTGAAAGGTTTTTATAATAAAACATCCTTTTGGCCTTAAAACTCGCTGAGTAAAATCTAAGGCTAATTCGGCTAAGTACATGGCTCTCGGTTGATCAACGCTACGCATGCCGCTGAAATTAGGTGCCATATCCGAAATGACGGCATCAATAGGGCTTGATTGTACACGGTGTAAAAATTCTTGCATCACAGATTCTTCTCTGAAATCACCTTGCAGAAACTCTACATTAGCTAAGCTGTCCATCGGCAAAATATCTAGTGCATAGACTTTCCCTTTAGGGCCTACTATTCCCGCAACTAATTGAGACCAGCCTCCTGGTGCAGCACCCAGATCAACTATTGTCATGCCAGGCCTAATGAGCTTACTCTTCTCTTGAATCTCTAATAATTTGTAGGCTGAGCGTGAACGTAGCCCCTCTTTTTGGGCTCGCTTTACATAAGGATCATTAAAGTGCTGCTTGAGCCAGCGTTGACTGCTTTTACTTCGTGACATCAGGTTGTTGCTGGCAATGGGTTTCGCGTATCAGGAACTTACCAACTAAAAAGGCAACAAGATAGCAAAAAGGTAATACTATAAATGCCTTGCGATAATTTCCAACGCTATAAAATGGAGTTCCGTTATAGTATACGCCATTCCAGTTAAGGTGTAGCAGTATTCCGATTATCGGTTGAAATAAAGCGCCACCTGCCACAGTTGCCATATTATTAATACCCATGGCCGTGCCGGCAACGCTGGCGTGATTGTTATCTTTAACAACGCCAAATGCCAGTGATTGTCCTGAAGCGGCAAGACCTAATAAAAACAGGCAAATATAAAGCCAAACCAAAGGCAGGTGCGGCATGTAGATAATAGGAACTAACCCGAACACCCCTAGGCTTGCTGCGAACTTTAAAGGCATACCACGCAAGTTTACTTTGTCTGACCACCACCCTAACAAGGGGCAGCCAATACCTATGGCAAGCCAAATCATGGTGCAAGCTGTTGAAGCCGCTTCAGTGCTAATACCATAAGCTACCACAAGAAAAGGAACCCCCCACAAAGCCGCAAAGGCGGTGATAGGGGCCCATACCATGAAAGAATAAAGTGCAACAAACCAAGTTTGATTATTCGCTGCAACTTGACGAAAGCTTTGTAGCATCGTTTTTTTAGAGGTGACCTGAAATCTATGTCCTTTTGAAACCGCTTCAGGGCTATCTCGTACAATGAACCAGACAAGTAGGGCTAAGATAACACCTACAATACCTAAAATAATTATAGTTTGCCGCCAGCCCCAGTGTTCGACCGCAATCGTTAAAGGTGCTTCGCCTACGATAGCACCTACACTACTCATCAATTCGACTAAACCTGTTAGAAAAGCAAAATAACCAGAAGGGAACCAACGTGAAATTAAAACTAAAGTGCCTATAAATGAAAAAGCTGAGCCCATTCCCATCAGAAACCGACCTGCCGAAGCAACAGCAATACTGCTTGTTGAGCCAAACAAAAAAGCGCCCAGAGCACAAATGAGAATAGCGCCGGTTAATAAACGTCGTGGGCCAAAACGATCAAATAGAAAGCCTGCAGGAAGCTGCATCGGTGTATAGGAATAATAGTAAAAAGCAGCGACAGTTCCTAGGGTGATTGCATTGAGCCCTAGATCATTAATCAACTGATTGGTCATCACAGCCGGTGAAACCTGCAAAATGAATTCATACATGTAAAAACATGAAGCTAGAATACAAATGATGGTGGCAAGTAAACTCGGTTTTTGCTTGATAAGAGAAGATAATGATAAATCGTTATTATTAGACATAGAATATGAATAAAATAGAAATATCTGCAAAAAACTTAGCTTGCACTGGCTGGCTCATTGGAGTATTGCGGCTTACAGTAGGTTTCTCGAAGCAAAAATTGACTTACTAACAAGGCTAAGACATAGCATAAAGGTAAAACAAAAAAGGCTTTTTGATAATCGACTATACCATAAAAAGGTGTGCCATTATGTGTTATCCCACTCCAATTAACATAGAGTAAAATTCCTATTAAGGGTTGAAATAGTGCTCCTCCTGCGACAACCGCCATATTATTAAAGCCAATGGCCGTGCCCACCACGCAAGAAGTGTTGTTGTCTTTGACAACACCAAAAGCTAATGATTGACCTGAGGCGGCTAACCCAAAAGTAAACAAAGTAAAATATAACCAAGGTAGTGATAAGGGCGGCGCATAGATAATAATTGTAAGACTGATAATCCCGAGTAAAGCAGATAAGCTAAGTGGTTTAGAACGTGAGCCGATTTTGTCTGAGTACCAACCCATTAAAGGGCTGCCTAAACCTATCCCCAACCAAATCATAGCGCTTGCGACAGAAGCCGCTTCTGTTGTAAGGCCATAACTGGCGACAAGAAAAGGTATGCCCCATAAAGCAGCAAATGCAGTAATAGGCGCCCATATAGCGAAAGAATAAAGCGCAATCAGCCAAGTTTGTCGATTTCTACAGACTTGTTGTAATCGTTTTAATTCACTTTTTTTCGGCGGAGCTTGGAATTTATGGCCTTGGGTCACTGTTTCTGGACTATCTCGTACTATGGACCAAACTAGCAATGCTAGAAAGCAACCTATAATTGCTAAAGCAATTGTAGTGACGCGCCAGCCCCAGTGATTAATCGCTGTCACCAAAGGAACTTGACCTGCAATAGCACCCACAGAGCTCATCAGTTGAACAAGGCCGGTCAGCAATGCAAAGTAATGAGGGGGGAACCAACGCGAAACAAGCAGTAATGCGCCAATAAACGAGAAAGAAGATCCAATCCCCATTAAAAGTCGACCTACCGAGGCCATGACGGCATTAGGCGTGGTCCCAAACAAAAGCGCCCCGATTGCACAGATTAAAATAGCCAATGTTATTAAACGACGAGGCCCAAAGCGGTCAAAGAGTAGACCTGCGGGTAGTTGCATCGGTGTATAAGAATAATAGTAAAAAGCGGTCATTGTCCCTAGGCTAGCTGCATTAAGGCCTAAGTCACGCATCAATTCATTGGTCATCACGGCAGGGGAAACTTGTAATGTATACTCATACATGTAGAACATAGCAGCAAGGATGCAAATGATTGAAGCGAGCAGTAATTGTTTTTTACTGGTCAACGAATCGGGTATACTCCGAGTCATTATCGCTTCATTGTTGTACATTATTTACCCCTTAGATCCTGTTTATCATGAGCTTATTGTTGATAGCTTTCCATAAAAGATCAAGTTAACGTTATAACAGTTGGTATTACTTTGCGCGCTATTTAAGCCAAGAGGAAAACAATAAGGGATTGGGATTTTGATTGCAAGCCCATAAGTACTACTAGCTTATGCATTAGCGTGATAACGCGGTGTAAAATAACTGTATAAAAACGCGTCGAAACGTTGTTTGGGAGCAGTGGTGTCTAAAGTTTGCCTCTTTAAAGAAAATAATATGCGTATCAGCGCTATCAAAACATCGCACAAAGCTTAAGTTGAAGTACCAATAAATTTGTTAATTTTAAAACGATGCATTGATCCTAATAAATACTTTGTTATACTGAGCGCCCGTTGCCGGGATGGCGGAATTGGTAGACGCGCCGGACTCAAAATCCGGTGATGGTGACATCGTGTGGGTTCGAGTCCCACTCTCGGTACCATTAAATTACTCACTATAGTGCTTGGATAAGGGCGATCGCGGTTACTGCGATC
>DALYCY010000008.1:15613-58609 GCA_031973495.1 Candidatus Aquirickettsiella sp.
GTCTTTGTAATCCTGGAGCTTAGGTGCCTCGGCAATAATGCTAATATCTACATTATTGATAGCCCATTTTTTTTCATATAGCATCTGAACAGCCGCTTGCAGAAAAAATCCGCTGGATTTTTGTTTCCAACGGATATCCGTATCAGGGAAATGTTGGCCTATATCACCTAAGGCAGCTGCCCCTAATAAGGCATCCACCAATGCATGAATGACTACATCGCCGTCTGAATGTGCTTTTAGGCCCATTTGACAAGGAATAACGATGCTCCCTAAGGTTATTTGCTGCCCTGTCTCAAAGGCATGTACATCATAACCTTGCCCGATGCGTAGATGCGTCTTCATATCATTTTGCTGTTTATATCGATTTTGCTTAAATCTATAATCCTTAGTATCGTACCAGGATTTGATGAGAAAATGGTAAAAATAGTGCCTCGTGTCTTCAAAAGAGGATGAAGCGTTTACCTAGAACTAAACTCGGTAGGCTTCCCCAAGAGCAAAATTTTTTCAATTTAAATACTAGGTTGGATAAGAAGTCAGATGTTATGATTAGCGAGCATATTTTAGCCGAGGAAGTTTTCGAGAAGCTTATAATGATAGAGACGACGCATTTTTTTACAAATTATTTTTTAGTGGCAATGCCTATTTTGACAGATGCTTACTTCAATCGTTCAGTGGTTTATATCTGTGAGCATAGTGAAAAAGGAGCTGTTGGAATTATCATTAATCAACCTTTGCAATCGTTACAGGTTAATCTCTCGGAAATATTGCAAAACATTGTGGTTGATAATGTGACAGAATCAACCACAACCGAACTGCCGATATTATGCGGAGGGCCAGTCCATCCAGAACGTGGTTTTGTGATACATGCACCCGTAGGAGAATGGCAATCTAGCCTTAAAATGAATAGTGAAATTTCGGTGACTACTTCTAAAGATATTTTACTGGCAATTGCCAAACAGCAAGGACCCGATAAATTTATTTTTTCATTAGGCTATGCAAACTGGGTGGCCGGTCAAATAGAACATGAAATTATTAATAATTTCTGGTTAACGGTGCCCGCTAGCCCAAATATACTATTTGATGTGCCATTTGAGCAGCGCTGGCTAAAGGCTATGCATAATTTAGGGGTCGATGTGACTAAACTGGCTTATATGGGTGGTCATGCCTGAGATTAAAACTGTATTGGGGTTTGACTTTGGCTCTAAGTATATTGGCGTCGCGCTTGGGCAAACCTTACCCTCAATAGCACAACCATTGACGAGTTTAACGGTAAAAAATGCTGAACCACCTTGGAAAGAAATAGCCGCGTTATTAAACATTTGGTCTCCTGATGCGTTGGTGGTGGGGATCCCGCTTAATATGGATGGTTCAGAGCAAGCTATAACACATCTAGCACGTACTTTTTTAACGGATTTAAAACGACACTTTCACTTGCCAACCTTTGCCGTTGATGAGCGGCTTACTACGGTTGAAGCACGCGCACGACTGTTTGCAGTTGGGGGGTATAAAGCATTGAAGAAAAAATCTATCGACAGTGTCGCGGCCCAATTAATTGTAGAAATATGGCTAGAAAATAGAAGCTATGAGTAAAGCATTATTTAAGTCAACTTCAGTTGTCGCCTCAATGACCTTAATTTCACGGATTTTAGGTTTTGTCCGCGACATCATTGCCGCTAGAATCTTTGGGGCAACCGCTGCAGTGGATGCCTTTTACATTGCGTTTAAAATTCCTAATTTTATGCGCGGATTATTTGCCGAGGGCTCATTTTCAACCGCTTTTATTCCAACCTTATCTGAATATAAACAAACCCGTTCGCAAGAAGAGGTGCAAAAATTTGTTGCCTACATTGCCGGTACACTCGGTTTGATTTTACTGGTAATTAGTCTGCTAGGAGTGTTAGGCAGCAAAGGCTTAGTTACTCTATTTGCACCAGGTTTGGATCCTTATCGCTTCCAATTGGCCATTGAGATGTTAAGGATAACTTTCCCTTATTTGATGCTTATTTCCTTAACCGCCTTTGTCGGAGCGACCTTAAATTGTTATGGACAGTTTTGGGTCCCTGCTTTCACACCGGCGTTATTAAATATCTCTTTAATTATGACTGCATTTGGAGTTACGCGTTATTTCAAAGTACCTGTGGAAGCTCAAGCGTGGGGTGTATTACTGGCTGGATTTCTGCAGCTAGGATTTCAATTGCCTTTTTTGCATCGTTTAAATTTATTACTAAAGCCGCGTTTTAATTGGCGCGATCCCGGGGTGCAAAAGGTTTTAAAGCTTATGTTGCCCGCTTTATTTGGTTCTTCTATAGGTCAGATTGGTTTATTATTGAATACCGTTTTCGCTTCTTTTTTAGTGACAGGAAGTGTTACCTGGCTCTATTACTCAGATAGGTTGGCTTATTTCCCTTTGGGAGTTTTTGGGGTGGCGTTAGTTACGGTCGTGTTGCCACATCTTTCACAGCAACACGCCGCAAAGTCACCCGAATTGTTTGCAAGTACGTTAAATTGGGGATTACGCTGTAATTTATTGATTGGAATTCCCGCCTCTTTAACGATGCTGCTTTTATCCGGCCCACTTATTACCACACTCTTTTTTTATGGAAAATTTACTAGCCACGATGTGTTGATGACGCAGCGTAGTGTCATAGCGTATTCGATTGGATTGCTTGCTTTTATGTTGATTAAAATATTAGCTGCTGCATTTTATGCGCAGCAAAATATTCGTACTCCAGTGCGTATTGGAATTATTGCACTAACGGCCAACCTCATTTTTAATGCGTTATTAATTATTCCGTTACAGCATGCAGGTTTAGCACTGGCAAGTTCCCTATCAGCTTGGTTAAATGTGGGGTTGCTGTTATGGGCGCTACAAACGCGTGGTGTTTTTCAATGGCAAACAGGCTGGCTGCTTTTTGCATTACGCTTATTATCTGCAAATAGTGTGCTGGTGTTATTTTTTTATTATTCAGCGGCCACTATGCCTATCTGGTTAAACTGGGCTTGGCAACAACGTTTTCTACATATTTTCCTTATTGGGGTAAGCGCAATTATTATTTATACGGCTTGTTTATGGATAAGTGGTTTGCGATACCATGATTTAAAAGCAAAATCATGACAGAATTAATTGCCGGATTACATCATATAAAACCCAGCCATCATGGCTGTGTCGCGGCGATTGGTAACTTTGATGGGCTACATAAGGGACATCAAATGGTTATTCAGGCCTTAATTAGCCGAGCGAAACAGCTCAATTTGCCGACTTGTGTCATTATTTTTGAACCTCATCCGCAAGAATATTTTTTAGGCGAGCAAGCCCCCGCCCGTTTGATGCGCTTACGTGAGAAAATAAAATTTTTACAGCATTTATCAATAGATAGAATACTTTGCCTAGGTTTTGATAAAGGTCTTGCGGAATGTTCCGCAGAAGACTTTGTAGAAAAAATATTAGTTCAGCAATTAGGTATACAGGCATTAATAGTGGGCGATGATTTTCGTTTCGGCAAGGGACGCCAAGGCGATTTCCATCTTCTGCAAGCTTTAGCTAAGCGCTATAATTTTACCGTACATGCGACGTCTTGTGTATTATTTGAACATAAACGTATCGGCAGTTCTCGAGTGCGAGACGCGGTAGAGCAGGGTGATTTTGCATTGGCAGCGCAATTGCTTGCACGTCCTTTTACGCTCAGTGGTCGTGTTAGCCAGGGCGATCAACGCGGCCGTTTATTAGGATTTCCTACCGCTAATATCGCATTGCATCGCCGTGTTGTGCCTTTGCAGGGTGTATTTGTGGTACGCGTTTATGGTTTGGGAGCGATACCATTCACGGGAGTTGCTAATTGTGGTAATAGGCCGAGCATTCAGGGTTTAAAAAATTTATTAGAAGTGCATTTATTTAATTTTGATAAAAATATCTATGGACGCTTTGTGGAAATAGAATTTTTAAAAAAAATACGCGCCGAAAAAAAATTTGATTCCTTGCAGGCGCTCAAACAGCAAATTGCTAAAGATGTGATTTTTGCTAAAAATTACCTTACAGCGCAATTAAAATGTTAGATTTTTTTTAATGGATTGAATAAATCTTAATCTTTATATAATCTACCCGTAAAAAATAATAATAAAAAATAATAAAAATTAATTATGAAAACTATTATGCATTTATACTCTGAACTTCATAAAATAGTCTCGTCCGAACATTTAAAAACAAAGACCGGCGTAACTGCAATAAAGATTTTTGGGGATAGTTTAAGTGATCAAGGTGGAAAAAATGGAATGTATGCTAAAAAAATTCTAGGTTGCATTCCTCTAAGCTTATTTTTACATAAATCACCCCAGAAACGATTTACTAATGGTTTTGTCTGGACGGATACATTCACCAGTGAGCTAAAATTTATTCACAAATCGACTAGCCCCTTAGATAATCCTTTTTTACCTCCAGTGCACGGGAGTAAAAAATGGATTGAAAATATGGCGCAAGGAGGCGCAACTGCTTACAACTATAGGGGATTTTTAAATTTCTTTAAATATATAAAAGGTTTTTTTCTGAGTTTTATGTTGGCTAATATACAAAGCCAAGCAATAAAAATAAAACAAGAAAAAAATAATAATAAGCTTGAGCCAGATGATCTTTGTATTATTTTTGCCGGCGCCAATGATCTGGTCACCGTAGGTTATTGTGATAAAGGGGGTGCTAAAAGAGCTGTCGAGGGAATTACTAAAACAGTAGAAATTTTAACCGGCCCGCAACCAATAGCCTTTGGGAAAAATTTCGCTAAAAATATTTTACTTTTTACACTTCCCGATTTTAGTAAAACACCTAGATTTGCTAAAAAATCGGAAAATGCAAAGAAAAAGGCACAAGAGGCGTGTCGTTTTTTTAATCAAGGATTGAGAAACTTAGCGAAATTAAATACCGATGTACATGTGTTTGATGCGGCTGCCGTTTTTGAAGAAATTGATACCAATCCAGAAAAATATGGATTTACCAGTGGTTGCGCTGTTTACTATTTATCAGCACTGCAAGGTAAAGAGTGTATTTCTCAAAAGCGGATATCCGGAAATGCCATCATACTGCAAGAAGCTAATCAAAGCTTTAATAAAGCCAATAAACCATCTTCCGAATTGCTTTGTTATTTTGTTAAAGACGGCATATTAGTTGAGCATGGAACAGGCTCCATGAAGTTGCCTAGCATTGTTAGATTTAACTTAACTGAAGAAGAAAAAAATCAATTGGATAAAAAAATTACGCAGCATCCTTTCAAAGATGGTTTAAGCCAGTTAGTTTCGGGTGAAGAAAAACACCATGCCTGGACTACCCATGTTGTGCAATCTGCAGTAAACGCTTATGCCAAAAGGTTTAAGGAACGTATTCAGCTGGCTGATATTTATGCTTCAGTACTCTGGGCAATAAAGGAACATTTGCCCAATGAGCAAGTCATATTTTGGGATGATCTACACCCTTCAGTGATCGTTCACTTATTGTTAGAGATGCTTTTTAAGCAATTTTTTACCCGCCATTATAGTGTGAAGCCGCCAAGGGTATGGACAGATGACATGGCTATTTTTGCCAGAGTGACTGAAGAGATTAAATTGTTCCCGAAGGCCAAGGAAGCACCGGCTGATTATTTTCAGTCAATAAGACCATCATTTAGAGGCTGATTGCGTGCTTTTCTTTGATATCCTTTATGTTTTTTACAAGTTAAAATGAGATAAATGCTTTGACGAAACTGCTTTAGCTGATTAGACTACGCCGCTTATGTCACGAAAAGAATTTCATTTAACCCTCGAAGCGAGTGAGCAAATTGCTCCTAACGTGAAGCATTTCACTTTTTGTTGTAAAGAGGGTGAGAGCTTTGATTTCATTCCAGGTCAATTCATTACACTGCATATTCCAACTGCAGAGAAGGTTTTACGCCGTAGTTATAGTATTGCCAACAAAACACATAAGGCGACAAATAGGATAGAATTTGCCGCTTCTTATGTCCCGGAAGGGGTGGCCAGTGAGCTCTTGTTTACCTTGCAAGCGGGCGATACTGTAACCGCAACAGGTCCTTTTGGGCGTCTTATTTTAAGAGAAGAGGTTCCCGCACGTTATATCCTGGTTGCGACCGGGACAGGCGTTACACCCTATCGAACTATGTTGGCTGAGTTAGCATATCGGTTCGAGCAGCGACCCTGTTTTAAAGTAATATTGTTATTTGGCGTGCGCAGACCGGAAGATTTATTATATCGGGATGAATTTGTTGTATTTGCCGAAAAAAATCCTTGGTTTGAATTTCGTGCTTACTATAGCCGTTTTAAACCGGAAAATGCTTTGCGTTATGAATATTCCGGCTATGTTCTAAATGCCTTCAGTGAAATTGCACCCAATGCTAAGCAAGATATTGTTTATTTATGCGGTAACCCCAATATGGTAGATGAGGTTTTCTCGCTTTTAGTCAATAGTTATACCTTTCCTTCAGAGATTATTCGGCGCGAAAAATATATTTCGTCTAATTAAACGCGTAATAACCATTGTTTAGATAATAGTGCAGCTTAAGTTGGCATAGTTTATTAGGGTGTTTTCTCATTCTTCTATTTCAAGCTGATCTAATACCGAGATCATTTCCATCGCGGTATTTACCGCATCACATCCTTTATGAATGCGCGCTTTGGCTTGTTCTTCATCATCAGTCGTTAAGATGCCAAAAATGACTGGAATGGATTCTTCTAGAGCCACTTTTTGGCAAGCATAGCTAACTTGTTGACAAACGTAATCATAATGTGCCGTCTCGCCACGAATAACCGCACCCAAACAGATAATAGCCAAACAATTATCATCCGAAATGGCTACTTGTTGCGCAACGAGACCAATTTCTATAGCCCCTGGAACGCGCAGGATAGTGATGCATTCTTCAGGGAAATTTAATTCTTTAAGTCGTTGTAATGCGCTATTGAGCAATGCTTCGGTGATGCCTTGATTAAAACGACTGACTATAATTGCAATATTGAACTCATCAATTTTCTGCTTGAAAGACAAGGGTTTAGCGATAATTTCTTTTACTTTTTGCATAACTATCCTTTATTTATAGGTTGAGAAGATGTCCTAGCTTGGTTTGTTTGGTTTTCAAGTAGGTGCGATTCGTTGCATTCGGTGTTGCGATTAAGGGGATACGTTCTGCTATCTCGATTCCATACTGTTCTAAATCTATTATTTTTTGTGGATTATTAGTCAGTAATTTTATTTTTAATAGTTTCAGATTTTGTAACATTTGCGCCGCTATCCAATAATTACGATCATCACTGCCAAAGCCTAATTTTTGGTTAGCTTCTACGGTGTCTAAACCTTGATCTTGTAATGCGTAAGCTTTAAGTTTATTCAGTAAACCAATTCCTCGGCCTTCTTGGCGCAGATAAAGCAACACCCCGCCGTGTCGGCTAATTTGGGCTAGAGATTCGTGTAATTGCCAACCACAATCGCAACGCGCTGAACCAAACAGATCGCCTGTAAAGCATTCTGAATGGACACGTGTCAAGATAGCTTGATCGTCGTCTTTAGGTGGTTTTTCTTTAATGAGCGCTAAATGGTGATGCTTATCTAAACGGCTCTCAAAGAGTTTTACAGTTAAATCACCATATTCCTCAGTGGGTAAACGAATAGCGGCAATTTCTTTAACGAGGGACTCAGTTTGTAAGCGGTATTGGATTAAATCACGGATAGACAATAAACTCAGTTGATGCTGCTTAGCAAATTTTTCCAGTTCAGGAAATCTAGCCATACTCCCATCAGGATTCATTATTTCACAAATAACAGCGGCTGGTTTTAAGCCAGCTAGTCGCATTAAATCAGTACTGCCCTCGGTTTGCCCCATTCGTTCTAAGATGCCTCCTCGGCGAGCTTGCAAAGGAAAGATATGGCCTGGTGTCACAATATCCTTGGGGCCACTTTGGGGATTAATGGCAACTTTAATGGTGTGGGATCTATCAGCGGCTGATATGCCGGTGGTAACCCCTTTAGCCGCTTCAATTGATACTGTAAAGGCGGTATTAAAAGGGTTAGTCGCATGTTCTACCATCATAGGAAGCTGTAAGCGCTGAATATCTTCTTCAACAAGCGCTAAACAGACTAAACCACGTCCATATTGAGCCATAAAATTAATGGCTTCGGGAGTTACTTTTTCAGCGGCTAATACCAAATCCCCCTCGTTTTCTCGGTTTTCATGATCGAATAAGACGATCATTTTGCCTTGTCGTAAATCTTCTAGGGCGCGATGGATGCTGGCAAAAGTGGGGTTTTTCATCATTTGATTTATTTTTCCGTTCTATTTGGCGGTATTATACGCTTATTTTTCTTTGTTGGGCCAGCTGAACTCAAAGCAGGCATCAGCTCCTAAAGTTGTGGTATCGATAGGCAAAACATCTAAAAAAGGAGAGGTGGTGGTAAAAGCGCTTTGAGCATCTTCTCCTAGCCAGCGTGGCGCCACATAAATAAAGGCACGCTGCAATAGCTGATTTTTGACGAAGGCTTGAAAACATCGGCCCCCGGCTTCTACCCATAAGTCATGGTAACCTTCTGCGGCGATGTATTGCAGTGCTTCAAGTAAATTAAGCCCATTTTTATCATTTTTTATTGGGACAAAGCGTAGTTCGTGTTGAGAATATTTATCTTGATGTTGAGGTAGTAAATTAGCATTGTGAAATAGCGTCACATTTTTTGCGGACGTAAAAACCTTTGCTGAAGCGGGAGTATTGAGTTCGCTATCTAAAATATAAAGTGGTTTTTTATAAACGGTGTGGTCTATACGGCTATTTAATAAAGGATTATCTAGACAAATAGTTTTAGCGGTAGTTAAAATAGCATCGGCTTGTTTGCGTTGTTGATGGGTAAATTGCTGGGCTATTAGGCCGGTTAATTGGGTTCGCTTCCCTTGTTTGCCGGCAATTTTTCCATCTAAACTTATAGCTAGCTTGGCCGTGGTAAAGGGCCGTTTATTTTTCCACCAAAATTGATAGCTCGCGTAAAAATTATCTATTTCAGGTAAGCGATGTTGACGGCACGTTATCCCGGCTTGTTGTAATATTTTATTGGTTTTATCGTTAACAGCTGGGTTGGGATCGTCAAATGCATAGATAACTTGAGCAATCTCTCGTTGAATGATGAGATCCGTGCAAGGGGGAGTTTTTTTGGCGGTGTGACAGCAGGGTTGTAACGTCACATACAACGTAGCCCCTTTGGCTAAAGCCGGTGCAATTTTATTTAAAGCATCAACTTCGGCATGCGCAGAGCCACTTGCCCAATGGTAACCGGTAGCGATAATTTCAGCGTTTTTGACTAATACCGCGCCAACACAAGGATTTGGCGCGCAAAATCCTCGACGAACTGTTGCTAAGCTTAATGCTAAATTGAGATAGAGATTAGCCGTGTTATCCACGATTAGCTAAGCCAAGCGCTAGTTTTTCATGAATACCAGCAAATCCACTGTTACTCATGATGACAATATGATCAGAAGGTTTGGCTTCTGCAACAACTTTTTTAATGATATCTGTTATCGAGTCGCAAATAAAAATAGGGACGGACGTTGTCTTTACTACTTGATCAATCCCCCAGTCTTGGTTGGGTCGCATTAACCATACGCTATCTGCATCATGTAAGGACGGACCTAAGGTTGATCGATGTAGGCCAGAGCGCATCGTGTGTGTATTCGATTCTAAAATAACTAAGATACGTTGGGCGCCGATTTTTTGGCGTAAACCAGCAAGCGTTGAGGCAATAGCAGTAGGATGATGGGCGAAATCATCATAAAGGGTAATTCCGTTGATTTTGTGGTAAATTTCTAGGCGGCGTTTCACGCCTTGAAATTGATTTAAAGCCGCAATCGCTAATTTTGCTTTGATCCCAATATGATGCGCTGCCGCAATAGCACAAATCGCATTGGCCGCGTTATGCGCGCCTAATAGAGGCCAATTTATTTCGCCTTCAGCCACATTTTTATAATCAACAGCAAAATGACTCACATCAGATTTTAATAATTTGGACTGCCAAATTATATTCGGATCTTTATCCGCGCCTGTATATTCAATAGGTGTCCAACAACCTTGTGTTAATACCGCTTGTAGATTTTTGTCCATTTTGGGGCAAATGATTAAGCCTTGGCTCGGGACTGTCCGCAGTAAATAGGCAAATTGAGTTTTAATGGCCTCGAGATTCGGGAAAATATCCGCATGATCAAACTCAAGATTGTTTAAAATGAGCGTCTGTGGGTGATAATGAAGGAATTTAGAGCGCTTATCAAAAAACGCCGTATCATATTCATCGGCTTCAATGACAAAAAAAGGCTCATCACCTAGTCGTGCAGAGGTATTGAAGTTTTTTGGAATACCACCAATTAAAAATCCAGGATTCAAACCGGCGTATTCTAAGATCCAACTTAATAAACTCGATACCGTGGTTTTACCGTGTGTTCCTGCTACGGCCAAAACATGGCGATTTTTTAAAACATGCTCCGCTAACCATTGTGGCCCGGAAATATATGGGATGCCTTGGTTTAAAACATATTCAACACAAGGATTGCCACGCGTCATGGTATTGCCCATGATCACTAAGTCAGGACGTGGCGATAGGTTTTTTTCATGATAACCCTCAAAAACTGTAATTCCGTGTTCGGCCAAATGGCAGCTCATAGGAGGGTAGATATTCGCATCAGAGCCGGTGATCGCCAATTTTTTTTGTTTGGCTAATAACGCAATACCTGCCATGAACGTACCGCAAATACCTAAAATATGAAGTCGCATATTAGTCTAGAAAAAGAGTGAATGTTTCAAGTATATTATTATCCACCCTTAAGTTACCTGGAGAATACGCAGGATGTCAAAGAAAAATGCTTTTTATGCGCAATCAGGAGGAGTGACCGCCGTTATTAACGCAACCGCGTGTGGGCTTATTGAAACTGCCAGGCTATATAAAAATAAAATTGGCAAGGTTTATGCCGGTTGTAATGGCATTATAGGTGCTCTGACTGAAGATTTGATTGATACCAGTAAAGAGACGGCCAAGGCGATCGCCGGGTTACGTTATACACCTGGAGGCGCATTTGGTTCCTGTCGTTATAAATTAAAAGGCTTAGAAGAACATCGCGCTGAGTATGAACGTTTGTTAGATGTTTTTAAAGCCCATCATATAGGCTATTTTTTTTATAATGGTGGTGGAGATTCACAAGATACAGCACATAAGATTTGCTTGCTTAGCCAAAAGATGGATTACCCTCTAACTTGTATTGGAATTCCTAAAACAATCGATAATGACTTACCTGTTACAGACAATTGTCCTGGCTTTGGTTCTGTGGCGAAGTATATTGCTGTTTCTACCTACGAAGCAGGCTTAGATGTGGCTTCGATGTGTGCTAACTCAACTAAGGTGTTCATCATGGAGGTGATGGGCCGACATACAGGTTGGATAGCGGCTGCCAGTGGATTGGCGATGCAAAAAATCGGGGATCCCCCACACATTATTTTATTTCCTGAAATTATATTTGATGAAGCGTTGTTTTTACAACAGGTGGACAAAACAGTTAAAAAATGGGGCTATTGCGTGGTTGTTTTAGCCGAAGGGATAAGGGACTGCAAAAAACAATTTTTAGCCGAATCTGGCATATTAGATTCATTCGGTCACAAGCAATTAGGGGGCGCGGCACCCGTTATTGCGCAATTGGTTAAAAGCAAATTGGGATATAAATATCATTGGGCATTACCCGATTATTTGCAGCGTTCAGCACGCCATATCGCCTCCAAGGTAGATGTAGAGCAGGCCTACGCTTTAGGGAAAGCCGCTGTTGAATTAGCTGTTAGCGGCAAAAGTGGTGTTATGCCTAGCATCATAAGAAAACCAGGCAAGCGTTACCAATGGACTATTGGTGAGGCCAAACTAGCTGATGTGGCTAATCAAGAAAAAAAATTACCACGCTCTTTTATAACGAAGGACGGTTTTCACATTACGCAGCCGTGTCGAGACTATTTGCTTCCCTTGATTCAAGGTGAGGATTATCCACCCTATCAAAAAGGGTTACCAAATTATATTCGGCTTAAGAGGGTTAAAGCTCGGAAAAAACTGACAAATTTCGGGTTTGAGTTAAAAATATAGCGCAAGTACTTATCTAAAAAGGTAATATGTATTACCATATATATTACTTTTTTTGACATTTATAGGACTTTAAACAAGGTATAAGTTTACTCAATGGGTCATAACACTAAAACTTTAATAAAGCTATGGCATGAATATAAAAGATATTAGACGGAAAAATTTACGCAAATTAGCACGCTTAGTAGGCGGAATCACTGATTTATCTGAGCATTTAGATCGCTCGCAAAGCCAAATTAGTCATTTGATTGGCAATAGCCCGATTAAAAATATTGGCGATAGATTGGCTAGCCATATTGAGAAGGTTTTTAATAAACCGCATGGATGGCTAGATCATGAGCATGCTGCTGAAGAGGGGGAAGGGGTCTATCGGTATGAAAATAGCCAACCTTACTACCAAGTCCCTTTATTGAGTTCGCAAGAGGTGAAGGAACGTTTTCTTCATTTTATAAAAACCACCCCCAAGGATTATGTTAGATACTTAAGCACTAATATCCCGTTAAGTTCGGATGCTTTTGCGCTCCATGTAGAAAATGATTGTATGGAGACAGCGCAAGGCCCGAGTTTCCCTAAAAATTGTATTATTGTATTGGACACAGATTGCGTTGCCCACAATGCGGCTTTCATTTTGGCGAAGGTAAAGCAAGATCCCGGAAGTACCTTGCTTTTTAGGCAGTTAGTGATAGACGGAAATCGTCGCTATTTAAAGGCGTTAAATCAGCATTACCCTTTGACAGAAATGCAAGCCGATGATACGACATGTGGTGTGGTACGTTTTATGTTGATGGAATTTAATAAGTAATAGCTTATTTTGGCGGATAAAAAGATTTTGAAATAGGGTTAACATTATTAGTCCAAATGTGAAAAGCACCAATTTAGCGAGTCATCGTTCAAAGCAAGGACACTTTTTCGATATATTCTTTAGTGATAATTAACTTATTTTCTCCTCTTATCGCGATAGCTCCGGCAAGATCCGGATGGATTGATAAAGTGGAAATTTGGCAATGAGGCAATTTTGTGGGCCTGCTAGCTATTAATTGATTGTTTACTAATTGGTATTGAGAGCAAGGATGAGTTTGTAAGCGATGCCCAAATGCTTTTAATGAGGCCTCATGGCGTACCCAATTATTAAAAAAAGCATTTAGTTTCTCCTCGCCGCGTAATAATTTTAATTGCTGGTAATCGTAAGCTGAGAAAAAGCGATAGGCAATCTTCTCGAGATGTTTTCTTGGCATTTTATGTTCAATATCGATACCAATCGGGGTATTGATAGTAAAGGCAAAAACAATCATGTTCTTCGAATGCGATAGATTAAATTCTATTTGTTGCTTAGGGCTTATTAATAAAGGTTTCCCTGCGCTAGTGTAGCTTAACTGTAGCTGCTTTGGAGATTGTCGACAATAGTAGCCGAGTAAATCACGTAATAAGCCGCGCGAAATAATAAAACGTAGTTGGTAAGGAGCCGCCAATCTTTTAGCGCGTACTTTTTCTTCGCTAGAAAGCCAGCTTTGAAAGAGCTTGTGTTTTTCCGCATGACACGCAAGCGTAGTATGCCAAACATGAATCATATGGTGGTTTAACACGAGCGCTTAACTTTTCCCATTTTTTGTTAAATTTGTTTAAAATTGCATCTTAATGTACTCAGTAGCTATTTTGGCGCAGTTATACTTTAGAGATACCATCGCAATCGGCGGATAAAATCTACGTGAAAATAGCAATTGATACAAACGATAAGGAGCAGCAGCCAGTTAAAGTATTAAAAAACCTTGCTAGATTCCCCACCTTCAAACATTGTAAAGCTTGTAAGGTTATTTTAGCGCAGTAACAGAAGCTCTGCGGCCCCTTTGCCTACAAACATTAGCATGCACGAGGGTAAGTCAGTTCCTAAAATAGAAATTATTATTATTATTATATTCTAAATATTTCTATTGTTAACCCAAACAGAACCTATCCAGCAAGGTGTTCATTAACTCAAGCTTAACCATAGTATAAACATTAAAAAATTAATGCGTCAATACATTTTTTAGTTAATCTGCGTTATACTGAATGAGCTTTGAAGGATGGATTTATCCATGATGAAAGAATTGGCGGTTAATAATTTTTTACGATATTTACGGGTTGATTATGGCTTAAAAGAAGACGTTATTGTTGAGATGATGGATTTTGCCAAGCAACGACAACTTTCATTTATTACGTATTTAATTCATAGCAAAAAGGTAGATTCTCATTATTTGGCACAGCTTTTGGCAAAAGAATTTTTGTTGACTTTGATTGATTTAGATACAGTCGATCCGTTGCAATTACCGCTCCATTTAATTAATGAAAATTTACTTGAACAATATCAAATATTACCGTTATGGCAAGATAATGAAAAATTGGCTTTGGCAATGGTGGACCCTTCAAATCAAGTCGCGATAGATGATGTTCGATTTTCTACAGGATTAATGCTCGAATACCGAGTGGTTGAAGCAAAACAACTAGCAGATATGCTTAGGAAATTAATAAATCAATCAGCGGTATTAAAACAAACAAGCGGTGAATTAGGTTTAAGTATAGATTCAGGCTTTCAAACAGAAGATATCAATATTCCACCTGTTCCATTAAATAATACCCCTGAAGACGAGACAGCAATAGTTAACTATGTCTCTCAGCTTTTGCGCTACGCTATTGCACGCAATGCATCGGATGTCCATCTTGAGCCTTATCAAGATCATTTAGAGATTCGTTTTAGAATAGATGGATTATTATATCTTATAGTTGTTCTGCCTAACTATTTGATACAACGCATTATTACCCGTTTAAAAATAATGTCTCAACTGGATATTGCAGAACGACGAGTTCCCCAAGATGGTCGTTTTCGGATACAAGATGCAAAAGGTCGAGAAGTTGATTGTCGACTGAGTACTTGTCCTACTATTTATGCAGAAAAATTAGTTATTAGGATTCTAGATAGTAATAAAATGTCGCTTGAGATTGATAAATTAGGGATGAATAAAGTACAGAAATATGAATTTATGCAGGCGCTCAATAGTCCACACGGGATGATTTTAGTAACAGGGCCTACTGGTAGCGGAAAAACAATTACACTTTATACGGCTTTAAATTTTTTAAAAAGATCGACACTTAATATTTCTAGCGTAGAAAATCCTATTGAAATTATTTTACCTGGAGTTAATCAGGTCAATGTAAATTCAGCAGTTGGTTTAAATTTTTCCTGTGTTTTAAGAGCCTTTTTAAGACAGGATCCTGACATTATCATGGTAGGAGAGATGCGCGATCAAGAAACAGCTGAAATAGGAATTAAAGCAGCGCAAACAGGCCACCTGGTTTTATCTACCTTACACACTAATAGCGCTGCAGAAAGTTTAATACGTTTAGCCAATATGGGTATTCCTACCTACAATATAGCCGCTTCTGTTCATTTAATTGTAGCGCAACGCTTAGTGCGGCGCTTGTGCGTTGATTGCAAAATAGAAGATACATTGCCTGAAAAGGTTTTACATAAGTTGGGTCTAATAGCGGATGAAAAAAATAAGCTAAAAATTTTTTCTTCGCGTGGATGCTCAAAGTGTACTGATGGTTACCATGGCCGTACCGGTATTTTTGAAATTTTAACGCTAACAGATGAAATAAGAAAATTAATTTTACAAGAAAATAGTGCGCTAGAAATTAGCTTAATCGCACGAAAAGCAGGTATGCAAACCTTATATTTATCCGCTTTAGAAAAGCTCAAACAAGGTGAAATTAGTCTATTAGAAATGAAACGCGTGACTAAAGATTAAAAAATATGTTCAGTATTATTAAAATCTATTCCTGGAAAGGAATAACAAGTACAGGCAAGCCGTGTCAAGGTAAGGAATTTGTTCTAAACAAGGATAGGTTATGTCTAAAATTACATCGAGAAGCTATTTTTGTAAAAAATATCGATACCAAATGGATTATTCGAGTTAACAAACGCGTCAAATCGCAGGATATTTTTCTTTTTACCCGTCAAATAGCACGTTTACTGTCAGCGGGTCTTCCATTAATTCAAATATTAGAATTATTAACAACCAACGTGAATAACACAGTTTTGCAGCAGTATCTGCAAAAGTTAATATTCAGCATAGAGGATGGTTTTTCTTTAAGTGAAGCTTTAGCGAAAAATAAAGCCTATTTTAGTCAATTTCATTGTAGCCTAATTGCATTAGGCGAAAAGACCGCTGCCTTAGGATTAATGTTTGATAGAGTTGCATCTCATCAAGAAAAACAGATAAAATTAAAGTCGAAAATTACCAGCGCATTAGTCTATCCTATGGTAGTTTTATGTGTGGCTAATTTTGTTTTTATAGCATTATTGGTCGGAGTAGTCCCTCAGTTTGAGCAACTTTTTTCCGAGGTAGGGGCACAGTTACCACTATTGACGCGGATAGTTATCTATTTATCTAAACGTATCGGGTCAATAGGTTTCTTTTTCGGGTCTTTTTGGTTGATCTTTAGCCTCGTTTTTATTTTATTGAAGAAAAAATACCCGATTATCAATAATAAACTCGATGCATGCTATGTCAAATTACCCCTAGTCAATAAAGTGTTAGGCGAAATTATAGTGGCACGCATCAGTCGTGCTTTAGCTACAGCGCTTTCGGCAGGTTTGCCTTTATTAGAGGCTTTGCAGCTGGTAGCTGAAATGACCGGTAATTTCGTTTATAAAACTGCTGTTTTGGCAAGCTGTGAACGCATACGTAATGGTGAAGGTTTTTATCAGGCCTTATCAAAACAAAGGATATTCCCTAGTGATTTTCTGCAACTTATTAAAGTAGGTGAAATTGCTAACTGTTTAAGTGAAATATTAAACAATGTGGCTGATTTATATGAAGAGAAGATTGATTATTTAGTGGAAAATTTATCGGTGTTATTAGAACCACTATTAATTATTGTATTAGGTTTGATGGTAGCTTGTTTAGTGATAGCGATGTATCTGCCTATTTTTAAACTAGGAAATGTTATTTAAATGGAATATTGTTTATTAGTAACTATGATTTTTTTTAGCTTATTAATAGGTAGTTTTATCACCGTGCTAGTTTATCGCTTACCTTTGATCTTGCAACGACAATGGCAGAAAGAACATCAAAAATTCTTAAATGAAGAAAAATTAAATGATTTAGATGAAAAATTTAATATATTCTTACCTTTTTCGCATTGTCCAAATTGCCAAAAAAATTTAACTATTTTACAAAAAATACCTTTATTGAGTTATTTGTTTTTAAAAGGGAAATGCATCCATTGCCAGAGGCATATTTCTTTTCGCTATCCTCTTATTGAGATGTTGACTTTGCTTACATCCCTTTTAGTGATCGAGCGATTTGGTTTCAATTTACAAATGTTGGCAGGCTTAATCTTAACTTGGGGTTTATTAACTTTAGCTTTTATTGATTTAGAGCAAGGGGTATTACCCGATAGTTTAGTTTTCCCTTTATTGTGGTTAGGTCTCATCGCTAACCTAATTCATCTGTTTGTCTCACCTGAGGCCGCTATTTTAGGTGCAAGCTTTGCTTATCTTAGCTTGTTTGCTTTAGCGAAAGGATATCAGTTCATCATAAAAAGAGAGGCTATGGGGCAGGGTGACTTTAAGTGCTTTGCACTACTAGGCGCCTGGTTAGGGATAGGATCATTGCCTTATATTTTATTCATCGCGGCTTTTTTAGGATCCTTAACCGGTATAATTTTATGTGTCATGAAAAAAAATAGTTTACGAGAAAGCATAGCTTTCGGTCCCTATTTAGCAATAGCCGCTTGGTTATTTTTTATCTATACTTATCCCCAGACTTAATTTTAACCGATGGAAATTTGAGTTTAGTATCTCTCTCTCTCTCTCTCTCTCTCTCTCTCTCTCTCATCGCCTAGGCAGCTAGCCGTTAATCCTATAATAAATAATCCATAATCCGTTAATATGCATATAATAGAAATTAACGGCTAATCCTCACTTTTTATCTTTCTTGTTTCATCGTATGATGAGCATAATTAAACTTAAGTCTCCTAAAACTTAGCCAATAAATTATGGAAAGCACAATGGTTTCTGATTCGCATAACATCCCCCCCCCTATTGCGATTATAGGTGCAGGGGCTTGGGGGAGTGCTTTAGCTGTTCATTTAGCACGTAAAGGTCAAGAGGTTCGTTTATGGGCTTATGAAACAGAACAGATCGTCGCAATAAATGCGACACGAATTAATGCGCGTTATTTACCGGATGTTATATTTCCGGCTAATATTCTGTGCTCAGATGATTATCAAACTGTCCTTATGGGCGCGCAAGATATTTTAATAGTGGTTCCTAGTGCCGTCTTCCATGCGAACTTAGTAAAATTAAAGCCTTTTTTGCAATCTGGTCAACGTTTGCTGTGGGCAAGTAAAGGTTTAGATACAAAAAAGCATCAATTATTAAATGAAGTTGTCAAAGAAGTATTAGGTAATAAAGAGATGGCGGTGTTGTCTGGTCCTAGTTTTGCTAAGGAAGTAGCGATGGGGTTACCAACAGCTGTTAACATAGCATCAGAGAATTATAATTTTGCGCATGATTTATTACTAAGATTTCAAACCAAGCGTTTTCGCGTTGATATTACTGGCGATATCATTGGGGTAGAGCTGGGTGGGGCGATGAAGAATGTATTGGCAATTGCGGTAGGAATAACTGAAGGTTTAGGGTTTGGTGCTAATGCAAAAGCGGCGGTTATTACCTATGGTTTAGCCGAAATGATCGAGTTAGGGATGGCATTGGGCGCAAAACAGGAAACCTTTTTAGGTTTATCAGGTCTAGGTGATCTCGTATTAACCTGCACAGATAATCAATCTCGAAACCGTCGATTAGGTTTAGCCTTAGGACGAGGTCAGACTTTAGAAGAAACTAAAAAATTGATTGGGACTACAGAAGGATATGATACCGCGAAGAATATTTTCTATCTGTTACAAAAATATGCCATCAAAGCGCCTTTTTGCCAAGGGGTGTACCGCATTTTGTATGAGAATAAATCCCCGCGTACACTTTTTAAAACCCTATTCAATGAATAAAAAACACTTAATGTGCGCATTATTTTTTTATCCAGTTAATAAGGCCCCCGGCTAATAATACGTTTAGTTCACGAAAACTTAAGGGATGGGTAAGAGTATAATTTTTATTTTTAGTCTTATTGTGAACGGTAAGCTCAGGTGATTTTTGAATCGTATCACGGATATTCTCCATAGATAAGATATCAGCTTGTTCAATATCATCATAGTCAGCGGGGTTAGTAAAAATCAAGGGTAGTATTCCAAAGTTAACTAGATTTTGCCGATGGATACGCGCGAACCCTTTAACCAGAACCGCTTGTACACCTAAATAACGAGGCGCAATAGCTGCATGTTCTCGACTGGATCCTTGACCATAATTTTCACCACCTACGATAATTGAACCAGTTTTTTGGTGCTCTAAAGCACGCTTTGGGTAGGATGGATCAATTTGATCAAAAACAAATTGGCTAATCCCTTTAATATTACTGCGAAAAGGAAGTACCTTAGCACCGGCCGGTAAAATAGTATCGGTAGAAATATCATCACCCACTTTAATTAAAACAGGGCCTTCTATTTTATCCGCTAAGGGAGCAAAATCGGGTAGAGGTTGGATATTCGGGCCTTTAACTAATTCGATTGTAGCGTTGTTGGTTGGTGGAGCTATTAACATGTGGGTATTAATAATTATCCTCTCGGGTTCTTTAAAATGCAGATAGACTTTATCGTTGAGCGAGCGAGGATCGGTAATAACACCTGTTAATGCAGAGGCAGCCGCAATTTCGGGACTACAAAGATAGACTTGATCCTCTTTGGTTCCTGATCGTCCAGGGAAATTTCTGGGAACAGTGCGTAAGCTTATTTTACCTGAGGCCGGAGCTTGGCCCATCCCTATGCAACCATTACAGCCGGCTTGATGAATGCGCCCCCCGGCACTAATTAGTTTTTCTAAAATACCTAATTCAACCATATTCTCTAAGATTTGTCGTGATGTTGGGTTTATATCAAACGAAACGCCCGGAAATATCTGTTTCCCGGCAACGATTTCTGCGGCGATAGCAAAATCCCGTAGACCAGGATTAGCTGATGAACCAATCATAGATTGATAAATGGGTCGCCCTATTACTTCTTGCACGCGAACCACCTTTCCAGGGCTAGAAGGTAAGGCAATTAAAGGCTCTAATTGAGCAAGATCGATTTCTTCATATTCATCGTAGCGGGCCTCTTTATCGGCTACGATTTCTTGCCAATCCGTTTCACGTTGTTGTGATTTAAGAAATTCACGCGTCATGTCATCTGATGGGAATACCGTGGTCGTTGCGCCTAATTCTGCGCCCATATTGGCAATGACATGTCGATCCATGGCTGATAAGTATTTTAAACCAGGACCATAATATTCAATGACTTTTCCTATTCCTCCGTCGACGTCGTGGCGACGTAATAATTCAAGAATAATATCCTTAGCGCTGATCCAATCAGGTAAACGGTTGGTTAATTTTACCCCCCATATTTTTGGCATTGTCACATGAAAGGGACGTCCAGCAATAGCCATCGCAACCTCTAAACCTCCTGCCCCAATTGCCAACATCCCCATAGAACCCGCTGCACAGGTATGGCTATCGGATCCAAGTAAGGTTTTTCCTGGCTTTCCAAAGCGTTCCATGTGTACCGGGTGACTCACTCCGTTGCCAGGGCCGCTATAATATAAACCAAATTTTTTACACGCGCTGAGTAGGAATAAATGGTCATCTGCATTTTTAAAATCTGTTTGTAGTAGATTATGATCAATATATTGCACAGATACTTCGGCTTTACTGCGATTTAAGCCCATGGCTTCACATTCCAACATAACCATAGTGCCAGTCGCATCTTGGCATAAAGTTTGATCAATTTTAAGGCCAATTTCTGTGCCTGGCTGCATTTGACCTTCAACCTTATGTGAACTAATTAATTTTTGCGTTACATTTTGTGGCATACTAAAATTCCTATTTATACAAGAAATCTTAAAATCTGGCACAGTTAGTTTAGTTAAATCCCCCTAAATTACTAATGTTTAAAGAAAAGGTAATTTAAATGAGTCGTCGAGTGTTTAACTGACAGGGCGAATAAATGATTTCCTATATGAAAATACGCTAAAATACGATAAAAGTGACAGATTGGTTATTTTGTATGAAACCTTGAGTAGATTATTAGATAATGTATAGTAGTTTACAACAAGCCTCAATTTAACGGTAGGGATCCATTTATGCATTTATCCGTTACTCGCTGGACAGATTTGTTGGTTTTTTCCCTTTGTGTGTTATTTTTAGCGATTGCTGTGTATTTGCAATACAAATTAGGCATTATCCCTTGCCCACTCTGTATTATCCAACGATTTTTGATAACCCTTTTAGGGCTGTTTTTTCTAATGGGGGCATTATTTAATTTCGAAGCAATAACCCGTTGTTGTTTGCACACCTTGACTTTTTTACTAGCGGTGGCAGGTGCTGTTGTAGCGAGCCGCCAGCTATGGTTAGAGCATTTTCCTTCAGATCAACTGATAAGCTGCCAAGCGACTATTGCACAATATAGTAGCTCTATCTATTTCCATAAAATTATAGATTTGTTCTTTCAAGGAACCAGTAATTGTGGCAGTGGAAATTGGCGCTTTTTGAATTTAAGCATGCCGATGTGGACATTAATTATTTTTATCGCCTTAGCGGCTATCTCTTTACGCCAGGTTTATAGAAATCGCTGTGATCATAAGCGACATTTTTTATCTTAAAACCTAACGCTAAGATTGCCAGCCGCTTAAATAAAGTCGATAAAAAAAAGTTTTGGTTGGCATCCTCGCCATTATGGGATGCCAACTTTCAGAGTATTATTTTTCTATAAGCCCGCTATTTTAATGGCTTAGATGACCTAATGCTAAGCTAACACCAATTTGTGCCAGTGGTTGTACTAATAAAATAGTTAATAGTTTTAAACCGATGATCAAAATAAGTGGTGAAAAATCAAAGCCAGAAACAACGGGTAAGATTCCACGTATGGGTTTAATTAGAGGTTCACTGAGGCGTACTAATATTTCAACTAGGGGGCCATGGGCTAAAGGGCTTATCCAGCTTAAAACAGTTAAAGCTAAAACGGCATAAAAAAAGATATTAATGAGTTGATTAAGCAGCTCAGCAAATGCAAGGACAATTAAGCCCATTAAGTAAGGGCTTGCACTGGCTTGTAAGGCGACAAGAAATGCAATTTTAATCATTTCCAGGCCTAATAATAGTAAGATAGCGGCAAAATCGATACCATGTAGGCTAGGGATGATTCGACAAATAGGACGTAAGGGTGGATTAGTTAATTTGGCGATTAAGGCAAACAAAGGATTATGTGTGTCGGTGTGAACCCACTGCAAGACAACACGTAAAAGTAAAATAAAAATATAGAAATCAAAAATACATTGAATAAGGAACATGCCCGCATTATTAAAGGGATTTAGCATAGAAATTAACCTGTTATTTTAATCGTAAGTTGATTTTTATCGAAGTCTAATACAGCCGGCATCGCAAAGGGTAGGCTGCGATTTTTGTTGCCATGGCCAATGCCAGGGCAATGGAACACCGGAAGGTTCTGTTCCTCAGCAAAACGCTTTATAACAGATTGGATTAGTTTTTCTTCGTTTATTCGTTGAGGGAAAATGAAATCACCCAATAAAATAGCTTTTACAGCGTTGAATATGCCGGATTGTCGTAGATGTTGTAACATCCTGTCGATACGATAAGCTGATTCATTGACATCTTCTAAGAACAAAATCTTATCGCTAATCTCAATTTGCCAATCCGTGCCAAGGCTAGCTTGTATTAGGGTAAGACTCCCACCTATCAAAGGTGCTTGAATAGAACCCGTAAAATCCGAAGAGTTGTTTATTTGATGATAAGGCTTTAAGAAATACTCTAATTGATTTAATTCGCCAAAAATAATTTTTCTTAATTCATCACTATTTGCTTTATCAATTAAGTTGTTAACTACTTGGTTGATAGAAGGTCCATGGAGCGTTTGCCAATGCCATTTTTGTTGCAAAAATAAATGTAATGCGGTGATATCACTGAAACCAATAAATAATTTGCATTTCTTAGGTGCGCTCAGCTTGAGTAAAGAAGGTATTAAACGCGTACATCCGTAGCCTCCGCGCAGACACCAAATGGCATCGGAAGAGCTATTAAATAAGGCTTCTTGAAGCTGCTGAAAACGTTTTTCATCACTATTTGCACAAAGAAGATCGTGGCCAAATAAATCCGTAGAAATTCTCGGGATTAATTGCCAGCTCTTTAGTAAGGTTGTTAGCTGTTCTAGAATAGCGGGATCATAAGCGCCACTGGCGGGTGCAATGATGTCAATGATCGAATTTTTCTTAACGGGCTGCCAGGGTTTAAATGAAGACATTTTAGTCGATTCAAAAAGCATAATTAACAGTTTAAGTTACAGACGATTAAGACGAACTTATTGCTTAGATCTAAACGCATAATATTTATAGATTATTTTTACTTTATATATCTAAATTGTCGACTTCTAATGCATTTTGCTGAATGAAATCGCGACGTGGTTCAACCTGATCTCCCATTAAAGTGGTAAAGATTTGATCGGTCGCAATAGCGTCTTCAACCGTGACACGTAATAATCGACGTGTATTGGGATCCATGGTTGTTTCCCATAATTGATCCGGATTCATTTCTCCTAAACCTTTATAGCGCTGTATGGCTTGTCCACGTCGAGCCTCTGTTAACAGCCATTCACAAGCTTCCTTGAAATTTTTTACCGGCTGTTTTTTTTCATCACGCTGTATATAAGCACCCGTACCGATTAAACCATGTAGTTGCTTGGTCATTTCAAATAAGCACTGATATTCAAGCGTCTTGAAAAACTCATAAGAAATTTTATAAGTTGTTTCTAAGCCATGTGCGCTGATAGTGATGACCGGTAAAAACACATGTCGTTCAGTGTTTTCATAGGTATTTACTTGATAACGGATAGCTTCATTATTGGTGGTTTGCTGCAATTGATGTTGCCAATTGTGCGTCCATTCCAACATTTTAGTTGAGTCTGTCAGTTCATCACTTGATAAGGGAGGAAGATCAAAAATGACTTGTAACGCATCTATCGGGTAACGCCGCGATAGATGTCGAATCATCGTTTGAGCTTTACGATAATCCATCACTAATTTTTCTAAGCCTACCCCTTGAATGGGAAAACCCTCAACATATGGATATAAGGCCGCGTCGTGAAGGGCGGCTTGGGTTAGATAAGCTTGCAGTGCGGCATCATCTTTTAAGTATTGTTCTTGCTTGCCTTTTTTAATTTTGTACAAAGGAGGCTGAGCTATGTAGATAGTTCCTCGTTGTAGTAATTCGGGCATTTGGCGATAGAAAAAGGTAAGTAGTAAAGTACGAATATGCGACCCATCGACGTCGGCGTCAGTCATAATGATAATACGGTGATAACGTAATTTATCCGGGTTATATTCCTCTTTTCCTATCCCACAACCAAGCGCAGTGATTAATGTTCCCACCGCTTCGGAAGATAACATCTTGTCAAAGCGCGCTTTCTCCACGTTTAAGATTTTGCCGGTCAGTGGTAAAATCGCTTGATAACGGCGATTACGCCCCTGTTTAGCCGAACCACCTGCTGAATCTCCTTCGACAATAAATAACTCACATAGAGCCGGATCGGTTTCCTGGCAATCGGCTAATTTACCTGGTAAATCGGCAATATCCAGCGCGGTTTTGCGTCGCGTCATTTCACGTGCTTTACGCGCCGCCTCACGCGCGCGCGCTGCATCGATGATTTTCATCATGATGGCCCGCGCATCTTGGGGGGTTTCTAATAGAAATTCTTCAAGTTTCTCGGAGGTTAAGGCCTCGACAATACCTTTGACTTCGGAAGATACTAATTTATCTTTAGTTTGAGAAGAAAATTTAGGATCTGGGACTTTCACCGATAAGACAGCTGTTAAGCCTTCTCGGGTATCATCACCCGTAGTCGCAATTTTTAATTTTTTGCTCGTCGCTTCACGCTCGATATAGGTATTGAGTGTGCGTGTTAAGGCGGCACGAAAACCGGCCAGATGGGTTCCGCCGTCACGTTGAGAAATATTGTTGGTAAAACATAAAATATTTTCTTGGAAACTATCGTTCCATTGCAAAGCCACTTCGACAGTGATTTCATCACGTTCAGCCGTAAAGTGAAAAGCTTGCTTGTGAATCAATGTTTTGTTTTGATTGAGATACTCGACAAAGGCTTTAATTCCCCCCACATACTTAAGCTGGGTTTCTTCATTGCTTCGTTCATCAATGAGATTGATAGCGACACCAGAATTTAGAAAAGATAATTCACGTAAGCGCTTTAATAGGATGTCGTAATGGAATTCATTATTGTGTTGAAAGATAAGTTTGCTGGGATAGAAGCGAATTTCAGTGCCTCTTTCTTGTGTTTCGCCTGTCGCGCTAAGTGGCGCTACAGGCTCTCCTAACAAATAGGTTTGTTCATACACTTTATTATTGCGTCGGATAGTCAACTGTAATTTTTCAGATAGCGCATTGACTACCGAAATACCGACACCGTGTAAACCACCCGAAACTTTATAGGAATTACTATCGAATTTCCCTCCCGCATGTAAGACCGTCATGATGACCTCTGCGGCGGAACGCCCCTCTTCGGTATGGATATCAACAGGGATGCCACGGCCGTTGTCTTTGACGGTGACTGAGCCATCGCTATGAAGAATAACGTCAATCTGAGAACAATAACCTGCTAAGGACTCGTCGATGGAGTTATCCACGGCCTCAAAGACCATATGATGAAGACCGGTCCCGTCATCGGTGTCACCTATGTACATCCCGGGACGTTTCCGAACCGCATCTAAACCTTTTAATACCTTAATGTTTGAAGAGTCATACTTCGGCATACCTAGTCCACCGTGTTGGCTAGCATTTTCCTTGTTAAGGCCTATTTCCGGCTCAAGAGCGTCTTTAGGGTGTGGGGGGGCTGGCGCACATTCCGCGATGGATAGGGCTTTTTCCCCAAAAATCTCATTTTTAATCGACATATGTGATAAGGGTTAAAAACTGAAAATTATACCATAAATCAGCTATTAAATTCGAATATTAATAAGGAAATACAAAGGCTTGAAGAAGTAAATGGGCGTTATCTGGATGTGGTGGTCTGAGACAAAATTGCTAGGTCTGCTGACAGCCCTCAAATCTGGCAACTTAATTTATCAGGCGCTTCTAAACAGCCAATTTTTTACTCTGCTTAATTTAACGCTTAAATTTCGAGAAATCCATCTTAATTTATTGACAGAAAAATCACTTGCCGTGATACTCTTCGCTTTTGTATTAGAGCTGAAGGACATGAATAGCAACGCGCTTCGTGAACTGTTTCTTAACTATTTTAAAAAGCAGGGCCATACTATTGTTCCCTCGGCTTCCTTAATTCCAGCCCATGATCCCAGCTTATTATTTGTTAATGCGGGGATGGTGCCTTTTAAAGATGTCTTTTTAGGCTTAGATAAAAGGCCCTATTCGCGCGCGGCGAGTGTACAGCGTTGTATCCGAGCAGGTGGAAAACATAATGACCTTGAAAATGTAGGTTATACCGCTAGGCATCATACCTTCTTTGAGATGTTGGGAAACTTTAGTTTTGGCGATTATTTTAAACGAGAGGCCATTCAATATAGCTGGAGATTTTTGACCGAGCAGCTGAAGCTTCCTGCCGAGAAATTATGGGTGACTGTATTTACCGAGGATGATGAAGCCGCGGCGATTTGGCTGAATGAAATTCAAGTCGATCCGAGCCGTTTTTCTCGTTGTGGTATTAATGATAATTTTTGGTCTATGGGCGATACTGGGCCATGTGGTCCCTGTTCTGAAATCTTCTACGATCATGGCCCCGCTATTTCTGGGGGCCCTCCTGGAACGCCCACAGCAGACGGTGATCGATATGTTGAAATCTGGAACTTAGTGTTTATGCAATTTCAACGATCCTGCGATGGATCATTGACCCCTTTACCTAAGCCTTCAGTGGATACCGGTATGGGTTTAGAACGCTTAGCGGCGGTGATGCAAGGTGTTACTAATAATTATGATACCGATTTGTTTCAGCCTTTAATTAAGGCGGTTGCCGGGGAAGCCGGAATAAGCGATTTTGCCAATACTTCTTTACGCGTGATAGCCGATCATATTCGTTCGAGTGCTTTTTTAATTAGCGATGGGGTGCGGCCTGGAAACGAAGGTCGTGCTTACGTATTACGTCGAATTATTCGACGCGCTATCCGACATGGCCATCAATTAGGTTTAGATCGTCCTTTCTTTTATCGTTTGCTTAAACCTTTAGCAAAGCAAATGCTACAAGCTTACCCGCAACTTACCAAAGAGCAAAAATCAATTGAACAGGTATTGTTCCAGGAAGAACAGCAGTTTGCACGGACTTTAACCCAAGGTCTTAAATTATTTGAACAAGAAATCCTAAAATTGCAGGGTAAAAAGCAATTTCCAGGCGCTATCCTGTTTCGTTTGTATGATACCTACGGATTTCCGGTTGATTTAACGGCGGATATTGCAAGAGAGCGTGGTTTAACAGTTGATAGAGTAGGTTTCGAGAAGGAGATGGAGCGCCAACGAAAGCTATCTAAAGCGGCAAGTCAATTCGTTGCCACCACGGGTGTTGGTTTAAGTGATGAGCTTGCTACAGAGTTTGTTGGTTATAAAGCCTTAAAGCAAGCTGCAGCGCCTATTTTGAATTTATTAGCGAGTGATAAATCATCTGTTGAGGAACTATCTGAAGGTGAAGAAGGCTTTATTATCTTGGCTAAAACGCCTTTCTATGCCGAAGGAGGTGGGCAGGTAGGCGATACAGGGTATTTATTGAATGCAGCTAGCCAGTTTTTAGTGACGCAGACTTTTAAAGAAGGCGTGCTCATTTTACACCAAGGAAAGTTACTTAAAGGTCACTTAAAAAAAGGCGATAAACTTAAGGCTGAGGTTGATGTTGAAAAGCGTCGAGCGACTACTTTAAATCATTCCGCAACCCATTTATTGCATGCGGCGTTACGTGAGGTTTTAGGTGAGCATGTTATGCAAAAAGGCTCTTTGGTAGAACCGGAACGCCTACGTTTTGATTTTTCACATCCTGGCCCATTAAGCACAGAACAATTGAAAATAATCGAAGATCGTGTGAACCTGCAAATTCGCGCTAATTTACCTGTGCTTACGCAAATTATGTCCCGTGAAGAGGCGAGGCAGGCCGGTGCGTTAGCTATGTTTGGAGAAAAATATGCGGATAAGGTGCGTGTATTGACGATGGGGGATTTTTCAAAAGAATTATGTGCAGGGACCCATGTCGCTCGTACCGGTGATATGGGTTTATTTAAAATTACCGGAGAACTGGGTGTTTCGGCAGGTATACGCCGTATTCAAGCACTCACTGGGCAGTATGCTTTAAATTGGATTGTGGCGTTAGAAGATCAAGCTAGTCAACTGGCTAAGCTTTTTAAAAGTGCTAGAGATAACTTAGTAGAGAAGGCACGTCATGATATCGAAGCTAAGCAATCCTTGCAAAAACAGATTGTAGCCTTGCAACAATCCATTGTAAGTATGATGGGTGATGAGTTAATTAGCCAAGCTGTTGATTTACAAGGGGTTAAATTATTAATCAGTGAGATTAATGGAATTGATGTCGCCGGATTACGTTATTTACTCGATCAGCTTAAAGATAAATTAAAACCGGCTGTTATCGTCTTGGCTAGCATAGAGCAGCAGCGGGTGCAGCTAGTGGTCGGAGTTGCCAAGGAGTTGACTGGGAAAATAAAGGCCGGTGAATTGGCCAATGAAATCGCGCAAACAATAGGAGGCCATGGCGGCGGTAGGCCTGATTTTGCGCAAGCGGGAGGGGATAAGCTTGAAGGTTTGGAGACGGCTTTGAAAAATGCAAAACATTGGGTTGAGACACGCCTAAATGACAACTATGCTTAGAATTGAATAACTATACTCGATAGGTCACTAAGATGGCTTTAATTGTACAAAAATTTGGCGGCAGCTCAGTTGGAAATATCGAAAAAATTCAACAAATTGCCAATAAAATTATTGAAACGCGCGCACAAGGGCATCAATTGGTGGTCGTTGTTTCCGCGATGGAAGGTGAAACTAATAGACTGATTTCACTGGCTAAAATATTGAACGATCAACCGGATGCGAGAGAATATGATTTATTATTGGCCACAGGCGAGCAGGCTGCTACCGCCTTATTAGCGATGGCTTTATTGGCCCAAGGATGTCCGGCACGGTCTTACAATAGTTTTCATGTGCCAATTTATACCGATAGCCACCATAAAAAGGCGCGTATTTTAAGTATACAAGAAGAGGTATTACGCTGTGATATCGGCGCAGGTAGAGTGCCTATTGTTGCGGGTTTCCAAGGTATCTCCGAACAAGGGGATATGACCACCTTGGGACGTGGAGGCTCCGATACGACCGCAGCGGCTTTAGCGGCTGTTTTAAAAGCCGATGAATGCCAAATTTATACCGATGTGGACGGTATTTATACTGCTGATCCGCATCTTGTTCCACAGGCGCAGCGTTTAGATAAGATTGGTTTCATTGAGATGACCGAGTTTGCTCGCGCGGGCGCCAAGGTAGTACAACATCGCGCTGTAGAACTGGCGAGTAAATACCGCATTCCATTACGAGTTTTATCAAGTTTTGAGAAAGGTTCTGGCACCTTAATTCAAGCCAATGAAGAAGAATTAGACGTCGAAGGCGCTAGAATTTCCGGGATAACCGCCAGTCATCACGAGGCAAAATTGACGATACATGGCTTAGCAACTGAAAAAGAAGCGATGTCGCGGTTTTTTTCCTTACTCAATGAGGCCCGTATTGAGATTGATATGTTAACCCAACAACAAATTTCTCAAAAGCAGATGGATATAACGTTTACTCTAGCGAGGGCAGATTACCACCAAGCTGAGCAATTATTACAAGTTCTGGTAAAAGAGAAATGTGCGAAAGCAATAATAGGTGATAACCAGTTGGCCAAGCTTTCCGTTGTGGGAATAGGGCTACATTCTCACCCGGGCATCATTCATACCTTGTTTCAAGCGCTCGGTTTAGCAGAGATCGATGTTATTTTAGCTTTATCCTCGGCATTACGGATCTCACTCATGGTGAATGAATCCCAAATAGTAAGAGGGGTGCAGGTTTTGCATCGTGCTTTTGGCTTAGGCAAAGAATAATTAACCGTATATTAGCTTAATTTTTGCGGATAATTTTACGTACTTCTGAGTAGTATTAAGTTTTCCTTAAGGTTTCGTGAGTAGACTAACTCCGCAAAATGTCTATATGTAATCTTCTATCTTTTTAATTAATCGGTAGAAATTGATTAAGTGTTGCATATGGTCGATTAATGAGTCAACCAAAGGAGAATCATAAAGATGCTTATTTTGACACGGCGTATTGGCGAAACACTTATTATTGGTGATGATGTGACAGTGACTGTGCTGGGCATTAAAGGACATCAAGTAAGATTAGGTATTAACGCGCCTAAAGAAGTTTCTGTTCATCGTGAAGAAATCTATCAACGTATCCAGCAAGAAAAACAAAAGCAAACAGATCATGCTGAGGAAGAAGATTTAGATACGGAAAGCGAAGACTAAACAGCTATTTTATAAAGCGTAAGGTAGTGCTATACTCGCCAGCCTCAACGTCCGGAGAGATGGCCGAGTGGCTGAAGGCGCTCCCCTGCTAAGGGAGTATGGGGCTTATACTCCATCGAGGGTTCGAATCCCTCTCTCTCCGCCATGTAAAAATATTTTCTTGATATAAAAATATTAGTTATTGGCAGTAATTTTATAATTCTTAAAATAAATCTCAATTTTTTGTGATGTTGCCGGTTAAGATCCGGGCAAGTATAAAGTTTTATAGTGTGGCTACTGGTTTATGTAAGTTTTTCTTTGTGCAGGCTAGTCTTTTTTTATACTTCGAGCTAGAGGCTAGCTGGATGAAGGATAAACTGTTAGAATGCCGGCCTCTTTTAAGAGTTGCGCCCGTAGCTCAGCTGGATAGAGTACCAGGCTACGAACTTGGTGGTCGGGAGTTCGAATCTCTCCGGGCGCGCCAGTAAAAATCCCCACGCATAATTTCCCAGCATTCATTAGCAATTGAATCTTGTCCTAATCCCAATGATTATTCTATTGAAGCACAATGAATGGTCAAAAAAAACGCGAATCCAAAAGTGCTATCCTTTGCTAAAGCACGACTAGGTCTATAATAGAAGAGCACGCTTTAACTATTAAAGGATTGAGGGACTCAAGAAATGGCAAGGCCCATTTGGAAGGGATACATTACGTTTGGCTTAATCAATATTCCTGTCATTTTGTATCCAGCTGAAAAAAAATTTGATATACAATTTAAATTAATAGATAGTCGAGATAAGGCTAGGGTTCGATATGTGCGTATCAACGAACATACCGGTGCAGAGGTCGCTTGGACTGATGTTGCCCAGGGTTATGAATATGATGCGAATAATTATTTACTGTTAAAGCGCTCCGATGTAGAAGCTATTTCAGGCATACACTCTAAAACCATAGATATTGCCAGTTTTGTCGATCAAAATAGCATTGATCATATGGTTTTTGAAAAACCCTATTATTTAGTACCTGAAAAAAAGAGGCCAAAGCCTATGTTTTGTTGCGCGAAATTTTAAAAAAAACCAATAAGGTCGGTATTGCGAAGATTATTATTCATACCCGCGAATATTTAGCGGCGCTGATTCCGCATAAAAATGCGCTGATATTAAATCTTTTAAGATACCATCAAGAGCTAAGGGCATCCTCAGATTTTAAATTACCAGTAGGTAATTTAAAATCCTATAAAATTTCTAGTAAAGAATTAGATATTGCCAAGCAACTTGTCGATGGGATGACGGCGAAATGGAACCCAAAGGATTATCATGATGTGTTTAGAGAAACATTAGCAAAATGGGCCGCTGAACAAATTCAGCATAAAAAGGTTTTTAATAAGAAACCTAAAGCCATTCCCAAGAGGGTTCATATAATTGATCTGGTTGATTTATTGAAAAAGAGCATCCAGAAAAACAAACAGAAATTTTCTAAAAAACGTACTAAATAAAACTCTAGTTAATTATGTCTTTAGAGAAATATCGGAAAAAAAGGAATTTCAAACGGAGTCCCGAACCTTATGGTGACATTAAAAAAAATAAGCAATTAATTTATATTATTCAAAAACACGCAGCGAGTCATTTGCATTATGATCTACGCTTAGAATTAGCCGGCGTATTAAAAAGTTGGGCTGTACCTAAAGGTCCTAGTCTCGACCCTTTAATTAAGCGTTTAGCCATCCAGGTAGAAGATCATCCACTTGCCTATGCTAAATTTGAAGGGGTTATCCCAGCAGGTGAATACGGTGGCGGTACAGTCATGCTTTGGGATGTTGGTACATGGGAGTGCGAAGATCCAGATGTTAAACTTGCCTATAAAAAAGCTAGTTTGAGTTTTACTTTAAAAGGAAAAAAATTAAAAGGTAAGTGGCATTTAGTGCGTATGAAAAATAATCCAAAAAATTGGTTGCTTATTAAGGTCAATGATAAATATGCAAAATTAGAGAAAAATTATAGCATTATTACTGCAAAGCCAAATAGCGCCGTAAGTCGTCGATCTTTGGCCGGAATCGCGAAACATTTGCAAGAAAAATCAGCTAAAAAATTAATTTAAAGGATATAAAAAATCGTAGACATATAATGAACCAAAAATCGGATAAAGTGACTAAAAAGCAAGTACCTACCCGGTTTCAACTGAGAAATCCAGATAAAATACTATATCCAGCTGTGGGGATAAGCAAATTAGATCTGTTAAACTATTACTATCAAATAGAAAAATGGATACTACCTTATATCCTAAAGCGTCCTTTAACAGTGGTGCGTTGCCCGGAAGGCCAGCAGGAAAAATGCTTTTACCAAAGGCATTTTAGCCAGATTGACGTTGAAAATGTTTATTCGATAATGCTACAAGATAAAACAGCTAAGCCAGCCCCCTATATTTATATTAAGGATAAATTAGGATTAATGGCGCTTATTCAGTTAAGTGTTTTAGAAATTCATCCCTGGGGGAGTCGAATTGACCATATAGAAAAACCAGATTTAATTACCTTCGATTTGGATCCAGGAGTCGATGTCGAATGGAAAAAAGTAATTGAAGTGGCCTATATTGTCAAAGAAAGCTTAGAGCAAATGCGTTTGCTTAGTTTTGTTAAAACCACAGGGAGTAAAGGTTTGCATGTGGTGGTGCCTATAAAAAGGCAATATAGCTGGGATCAGGTAAAAGTATTTGCACATACTTTGGCCGCGCATTTAGCACTTCGTCATCCTGCTTTAATAGTGGCGAATATGAATAAATCGAAACGAAAAGGAAAAATTTTTATTGATTATCTGCGTAATCAGCGTGGGGCAAGCAGTATTGCTGCTTATTCAACGCGAATAAGAGAAAATGCCTCTGTTGCCACACCCCTGGCCTGGGAGGAGTTATCAATACGCATTAAATCAGATACCTTCACGGTTAAGAACCTGCCTAGGCGCTTAGTACGGCTTAAACAGGATCCTTGGGCAGATTTTTTAAACTTAAAGCAAAAACTGTGCTTACCAGTGATATAATTCAATGAGCTTTTTTATCACAAGCACGAAAACGTGGAATAATAGCCAAGTTTACTGAGTTTTTTTTAAAAAAAGTACAAGATTACTTATCATATTGATCACTAGCACATGTTAATATTGCCGCCTTTATCGCTTTATATCCATTTCCCATGGTGTATTCAAAAATGTCCGTATTGTGATTTTAATTCGCATACCTTACGTACTGAACTACCTGAAATAAGCTATGTAAATGCATTGATTGAAGATTTAGAGCAAGACCTATCTAGGGTGCAGGGCCGCTCTATTAACAGTATTTTTATCGGCGGAGGTACGCCCAGCTTATTTTCACCTAAAGCGATTCGATATTTGTTAGCAGAAATAGCCAAGCGTTTAGAATTTTCTGATTCGATTGAGATTACATTAGAAGCGAATCCAGGCGCGGTAGAGCATTGCTATTTTGCCGCTTATCGTAAAGCAGGGGTTAACCGACTTTCACTCGGAATTCAAAGCTTTCAAACGGAAAAATTACAAGCTTTAGGGCGTATTCATGATGGGGATGAAGCGACGAAAGCGGTTATTGCTGCTAAAGCCGCCGGATTTACCAATATTAATCTAGATCTGATGCATGCTTTGCCAGGACAAAATTTACAGCAAGGTCTTGAGGACTTGAAGAGCGCTTTTTTATTGGCGCCTACACATATTTCTTGGTATCAACTTAACATCGAACCTAATACCGAGTTTTTTATAAGGCCGCCGAGTTTGCCGGCAGAGGATAGTGTTTTTGAATTACAAGAACAAGGCAAAGAGCAGTTGGCAAAAAATGCGTATAAACAATACGAGATTTCTGCTTACAGCATAGACAAGTATCATTGTTTACATAATCGCAATTATTGGCAGTTTGGTGATTATCTAGGTATAGGGGCGGGTGCACATAGTAAAATAACCGATATAAAAAATCATGTTATTTCGCGCTTTTGGAAGAAAAAAAATCCCAAGGCTTATTTAGCTGCCAATAATAATTTTTTAGTGGAAGAGACGGTTATTCTAGCTAAGGATTTACCGTTTGAATTTATGCTAAATGCCTTACGGCTTTATCAAGCTATTTCGGCCGAATTGTTTCAACAACGGACAGGATTAGCATTTTTGAGTCTTGAAAATATATTACAAAAAGCCCAACAACAAAATTTGTTAACTTACGATACAACTTGTATGGAAACAACAGAGTTCGGAAAACGTTTTTATAATAATTTACTGACTTTATTTATGCACGATTAAATTTACCAAGCAGTCGCCACTTATAATGTGGAAAAAATTAAATCCCAAATAGTATGACCTAATTGATGGCCCCGCTGTTCAAATTTAGTTAAGGGTCTTGTCGAAGGTCTTGGGATAAATTGGTTTTTTCCAGCGATGTTTTGCCAATTTTCACTATTCTCCATGACTTTCAACATATGTTGAGCGTAATTTTCCCAATCAGTTGCTAGATGTAATTTTCCACTGGTTTTAATTTTTTCGTGCAGCAAATTGATAAATTTTGCTTGAATTAAGCGGCGTTTATGATGTCGAGTTTTGGGCCAAGGGTCTGGAAAAAATATTTGCACTACATCAAGGCTATGTTTAGGAATAGAGTGTGCTAAAATTTCCATCGCATCGGCATAAATAATTTTGATATTATGCAGTTGCAGTTTTTCGATCTGGGTTAAAAGCATCGCAATCCCCGGACGGTGAACTTCTATGCCCAGATAATTATTATGAGGATTTTGGCAGGCTTGTTGCTGTAGACTGTCGCCCATCCCAAAACCAATTTCTAAAATAGTGCTCGCTTCTCGTTGAAATAGCTTTTTAAAGTCTAAGGGTTCAGATAGCAAAATATTTTGTGAAGATAATAAGGCAGTAAAAGCACAGGACTGACTTTTACTTAATCTTTTTTGGCGATGTACAAAACTTCGAATTGGTTTAAAAGAGCTATTCATCAGATGATACACTTAGGCATTTAACATGAGGGATAGCTCTTTAACTAAGCTATCAATACCCATCGCAACCTCATGAATCGAATCGGCGAGCATATAGGCGGGTGTGCTGACTAACTTATTGACCTTATCAACAACACAATGATCAGCGGTACAAGGGATATGTTGAGCGCCTAACTTTTCTAAGAGATCAGCTGTCGCTTTATCATTACCGATAGTTATTTTTATTCCGGGCGCATAAAGCTTTGGAGCTAAAACGGGGGCAATGCAAATAAATCCCGCCGGTTTTTTGGCATCTATTATGGCTTTGGCAAATTTAAAGACATCCGCTTGTAGCGTATAATTTTCTTTATTTAAACCAAAATCACATAAATTCAATGCTGCGCCGAAACCGCCAGGGAAGATAATTCCGGTATAATCAGCAGGATTTGCTAAAGCAATATCTTTGATTTTTCCGCGTGCAATACGGGCGGATTCCTGCATAACATTGCGTTTGGTATCCGTTAAAGTTTTGCCATCGGCCATATTGACGACGCGCGTTTGCTTAATATTGGGCGCTAAACACTGATAATGCAAACCAGCGCGGTCTAAAGCGAGTAAAGTAAGGACTGATTCGTGTACTTCACTGCCATCTAAGGCGCCACAGCCCGACAAAACTACCGCGATATTCTGTTTATTCATTGCTTTTCCTCGCTAGAACCGTTATAAATTTGCCCTATTATTATAGTAATACGCTATTTTCTCAACCCCTATACCAAGTAGGCAACGATAAGTATGTCGAGCATTCAAGATAAATCCAGCCAAGGAAGCTGGTACTTTGACGTGATCTTACTGACAGTAGGAATCGCCTTAGTATTTGGCTTATTTTTAGGAACTAGACCACTTAGTGTGCCGGATGAGGCAAGATACGCTGAAATCCCAAGAGAGATGTTGGTTTTACATGATTTTGTAACTCCTCATCTTAACGGGGTGAAATATTTTGAAAAACCGCCTTTATTTTACTGGCTACAAGCAGCTTCGATTAAATGCTTGAACCCCCTTATTGTGCCAGCTGAAACTACCGTAAAGGCTAAAAGCGCTAATTATGTGGGCGTTATCAGTGAATGGACTGTTCGTTTGCCTAATGCGCTGCTTGCATTATTAGCTTGCCTATTAGTCTACCTAGCTGGACGCTTGCTTTTTGAAAGGCGTGCCGGTTTATTAAGTGCCATCATTCTCGCTTCCAGCTTATTGTATTTTGTTTTAGCGCGTATGGTCACCATCGATATGACTTTATCGTTTTGTCTATCGGGAAGTTTACTTGCTTTTTTAGTGGCAATAAATAGCGCTCCGGGTTTGGGACGTCGATTTTTATTATATAGCGCATATAGTTTTTCAGCCTTGGCAGTGCTGACCAAAGGTTTAGTCGGATTCTTATTTCCAACTATGATTATAGGGCTTTGGATTTTATTGACGAATCAATGGCGTATATTGAAACAGTTGTATTTGCCCAGTGGATTTTTATTATTTTTATTAATTGTGTTGCCCTGGCATATTTTAGTTCAGCTAAAAAATCCTGAGTTTTTTCAATTTTATTTTATTGAGCAGCAATTTTTGCGTTATTCGACATTGATTGCGCAACGTTATGAACCTAATTGGTTTTTTATTCCTATTTTTATCGCGGGTTTTTTACCCTGGGTAGGTTTTTTAGTGCAAGCGATTGTTACCCACTTCCCGAGAAATTGGCAGCAGTTCAAAGAAAGAAATAATTATATTTTTCTTTTACTGTGGGCGGGGTTAATTTTTATTTTTTTCTCTTTCTCTCAATCTAAATTAATTCCCTATATTTTGCCTATTTTTCCGGCCCTATCTTTATTAACCGGACATTATCTTTCAACGCATTGGCAGCGAAGCGAGAATCTTAGATGGGGTTATCTGTCTATCCCTTTTATATGGTTATGTTTAGGGATTATAGGCCTAGTCTCTTTATTAAATGATCCCTCTACTAGCGTGGCTGAGATGGCAAGACCTTTTGTAGTAGTAGGATATAGTATTTTCTTATTAAATAGCGTGATAGCCGGCCTCTATTCTATTTGGAATAAGCCTAAAACAGCATTTAGTGTATTGGCTTTAGGTAGTGTGATAAGCTTTATTGTTTTTGCTATCAGCGTTCCTCCGTTAGATACCCGTTCTATAAAGCCCTTAGTACAAGCGCTAAAGCCTCTATTACGTCCTGGTGATAAAATAGTATCCTACCGCTATTATTATCAAGATTTACCTTTTTATTTAAATCAACGGGTATTAACGGTTGATGTAGATGGGGAGTTAAGTTTTGGCATGCAACATCAGGATACGCGTGCTTGGATGCTACGAGATACCCACTTCTGGCCGATCTGGAATAGCGCGCAGCAGGTTTATATGATAACGACTATAGAAACCTATCAACAGCTAAAACAAACAAAGAAGCGGGTTTATTTGCTGGCAAAGACACCGCAAAATGTTTTACTAAGTAATCATCCGTTGTCGAAAAAAATAAATTAATGAAATTACTAATGATTAAAAGAGGATCAACAAATAATGAATAAGCCTTATCTCAGTGTGGTTATTCCGGTTTATAATGAATCGGAAAACCTGGAACAACTCTACCAGCGTTTAATTGCAACCTTAGATAAAGGGGCTAAGCCCTATGAGATTATCTTTATCAATGATGGTAGTCGGGATGATTCCTATCAACAACTCAATGCCTTACAAAAAAGACGACCTAAGCAGATTCGTATTATTCATTTTAATGGTAATTTTGGCCAACATATGGCAGTGATGGCTGGTTTTGAGCGGGTAAAAGGAGAGGTTATTATTACCTTAGATGCTGATTTACAAAATCCTCCCGAGGAAATTACTAATTTATTGCATTCTATCGACGAAGGCCATGACTATGTGGGTGGGGTGCGAAAAAATCGGCAGGATAGCTTTTTTCGACGTTATGCATCCAAGATAAATAATTGGCTGCGTTATAAAATGACTAAGATTCGCTTGAGCGATCAAGGTTGTATGTTAAGAGCCTATCGACGCTCGCTGATTGATTTAATGATATCGAGTAAGGAGACCTCTTTATTTATTCCGGCGCAGGCCTATAGTCTTTCTACCAATCCAACCGAAATTGAAGTGGCGCATGATGTGCGTAGGGCAGGGGCGTCTAAGTACAATATCTATCGCTTATTACGACTTAATTTTGATTTAATGACCGGGTTTTCTTTATTACCTTTACAGATTTTTACCATGCTGGGATTATTAATTTCGGTCTTAAGTAGTTTTTTTGTCGCATATATGTTGCTACGACGCTTTGCTATCGGGCCAGAAGCGGAAGGAGTCTTTACCTTGTTTGCAATCGTTTTTTTCTTAATGGGAATAGTACTAATGGGTTTAGGTATTATGGGAGAATATATCGGTCGCATTTATCAAGAGGTGCGACATCGCCCACGTTATGTGATTAAAGAAGTTATTGATGTTGAAAATCAAGGTAGTCCGTCCTAATGTTTTCGCCAAAAGCTAAAATAATAGCCATTAAAATCGATGTAGATACCGAACGGGGTACGCGTTTAGGCGTGCCTAATTTACTAAAATTACTTAAAAAATTAGCGATTCCAGCCACTTTTTTGTTTTCTCTGGGGCCTGATAATACCGGACGTGCTATTAAGCGTATTTTTCGACCCGGGTTTCTGCGTAAGGTTTCACGTAGTAATGTATTAGCAATTTACGGTTTTCGTACCTTGCTAAATGGGTTACTCTGGCCAGGGCCGTTGATTGGTCAACGTTGCGCTGCGATGATGCTTCAAGCTGAAGCGGCAGGACATGAAGTGGGCATCCATTGCTATGATCATATTCGTTGGCAAGATAAGTTGCATGCTTGGTCAAAAGACGAGGTATTTAAAGAATTTAAAAAAGCTTGTTTAGAATTTCATCGGATATTTTTACACCCGGCACAAACAGCCGGTGCAGCTGGTTGGCAAGCAAATGCCTATAGTTTAGCGGCCTATGATGCGGCGCATTTATTATATGCCAGCGATACCCGGGGTATTTATCCTGCTTTTCCTCAAGTAAGCGGAAAGGTTTTTAAGACTCTGCAAATCCCAACCAATTTACCTACATTGGATGAACTAATAGGCCGACCTGAATTTCCATTGGATAAACTGGATGAATATTATTTAAGTTTATTACGCGATGATGTGGTTAATGTCTTGACAATTCATGCTGAAATAGAAGGGATGAAGTATCTTCAATTTTTTGCAAAATTTCTTGGCAAATCGCAACAACAAGGGGTGCGATTTCAAAGTTTACAAACTGTTGCACAGCAAGTTTTAGCGCATCCAACAGAGATTCCTATTGTCAATTTAACCCAAGCCAGTGTTGATGGCCGTTCCGGAACACTGGCGGTTTTAAATACTTAATATCACTAAAAGAATTTTATTGAATCTAATAACAGACTATAGCCAAAAATGGTAAAAATATTCGGTTTTTTCGGGTATAAAACCACAAGCTTCATATAAACGTCGAGCTTTAAGATTAGTTTTATGCGTGACGACTTGGCTAGAGGAATAATTTTGCGCGATGCACCAGTCTAATGCGGCATAGACTAAGCGTTTTCCTAGGCCTTGCCCTTGATGATTTGGTGAAACGCCAAGCAGACTTAGATCGCCGCGCCCATGCTTTTCATCAACGGTCAGCATGCCGATGATAGTATTTTGTTTTTTAATAACGAATACTATTTTAGCGGCTATTTTTTTGCAAGCGTTGTTAATCCACGCCTTATAAAGCTTATTTGCTTGCCCAGTCGTTAGTTTTGGATCCTTACTAAAGCGAGATAGTTGTGCAATTTCAAGCGCAATAGCTTCGAGTTCAGGATTAGCGATTTCGGCTTGGTAAATTTCTACCTCTGAATAAGGAAGAGGGAGGGTAAGCTTCCTTAAGTCTAAGAAATAGCTTATTTTTTCATCCGCTAAAAATCCATCACAGGCTAAGGCGGCTTGCTTGGCCGTATTATCAGTGCTATCTATCGCCCAATAGACCAATTTTACGCCCTTTTTTTTAAGCCCTTGCAAGCAATTATGTAGCTTTTCTTTGTTAAGGCTAGGATTTAGAATTTTAGCTACCGATATCCCTAGAATATCGCTGTCCCAGTCAAGTAGTTGAGTGTTGTTCATAAATTAAGTAGAGTAGGGCCTCGTTTTAGGGCAATTTTATAAAATAATACCTTGTAGTAGAGCCGAAAGACTCTAGTCTAGCACTTAAAATTAAAAACTTGCTTAATAAAGTGCTGGCATTGAGTTCTTCGCTAATTCTTAAGCTGAGCAATAAAATATGAGTTTAAAAATATTAATTTTAGGGGTCAATGGATTTATTGGCAGTAGTCTGTTAGAGCACTGTTTAGCAAAAACAGATTGGGATTTGTTAGGTTTGGATTTAACAGAAAATAAAATCAGCGAATTTCTCCATCATGCGCGTTTTCAATTTAAGCAAGGGGACATAAACCAGGAATTATCCTGGATAGAACAACAAATTCTAGCCTGTGATGTCATCTTACCTTTAGTGGCTATTGCAACCCCGGCAAGTTATGTAAAAAATCCCTTAGGTATTTTCGAATTAGATTTCGAAGCTAATTTACGGATTATTCGTTTATGTGTGAAACATAACAAGCGCATTGTTTTTCCCTCTACCTCCGAAGTATATGGAATGTGCGGTGATGAAGAATTTGATGAACAGACTAGTCATTTTGTATTAGGCCCGATTAATAAACCGCGCTGGATTTATTCTTGCAGTAAACAACTTTTGGACCGGGTTATTCATGCTTATGGTTTACGTAATGAATTGTCTTATACGCTGTTTAGACCTTTTAACTGGTTAGGCCCCAAGCTTGATGATCCACATAACCCCAAACCAGGTAGTTCTCGCGTGGTGAGTCAATTTATCGGAAATATATTACGTGGCGAGCCGATTCAATTAGTCAATGGAGGTCAACAACGACGTAGTTTTATCGATATAGAAGATGGTATTACTGCACTTATAAAAATCATTGCGAACGAACAAGGTTGTGCAGATCAAGCTATTTTTAATATCGGTAATCCTAGCAACGATATTTCGATTCGCGAACTGGCCGAGTTGTTATTAGAATTGATAAAAACCTATCCTAATTATGCCGACTATGCTGAAAAAACTCAATTGCAGACAATAAATTCAGACGACTATTACGGCAAAGGCTATCAAGATGTAGCGTATCGCAAGCCGTCCATCAAACGAGCTCAACAATCTCTGAATTGGCAGCCACATATTAATATGAAGACTAGCTTGAAGAAGATTTTAGACTATTATTTAATAGAGTGACTCGCTTGAGTACGGTGTTAAGCAGGTTTTCATCTAGTGCCGTTTTAGTGTTTAAACACCAAAGTCTCGCATCAACAAATCCTACACACTTAACGGCATCTTTTTCAGTCATGATAATAATTGCATCACTCCCATAGTTAAAATCATGTGGTTTAAATAAATAATGATCGGGGAAAGGATGTTCAATTATCTTAAGGCCGAGTTTGCGTAAGCTATTGAAAAATTGATCAGGGTTCCCGATCCCCGCTACGGCATGCAGTGTTTTCCCGTGAAAATACCCGAGTGTTTGTTTAATTTTAGGTTGAATAAGCTGATAAAAATGATCCGGGATTAACGATAGCTTAAATTCTTGGCGTAAAGGATTTTCTTTGCTGATGATAAAATCGACAGAGTTCAAGCGGGAAGCCGGTTCACGTAGTGGTCCTGCCGGCAGACAAAAATTATTTCCAAAACGCCGCTCGCCATCTATGACCACGATTTCAATGTTTCGACCCAGGCTCAAATGTTGTAGACCGTCATCGCTGATCACCAGGTTGCAATGGGCGCGCTTTAGTAAGGCTTTAACACCACGACTACGATTTGGGTCGATGATGGTTGGACACCCGGTATGCCGAACAATCAACAAGGGTTCATCACCTACTTCACGTGCATTGCTATTTTGATGTACTTGGTATGGAAAATGTTTAATCTTGCCGCCATAACCACGACTGACAATGCCAGGACGCCATCCTTTCTCTTTTAAAAACCGCGCCAGCGCTATCACAGCGGGCGTTTTACCCGTTCCTCCTACGGTAATGTTGCCTACTACAATTATTGGGGCGGAGAAATGCTTGGTTTTTAGCAGATGCCACTGAAAGAACTTACGGCGCAAAAAAA
>DALYCY010000009.1:0-51938 GCA_031973495.1 Candidatus Aquirickettsiella sp.
CGCCACTGATTGATAAACCGAGTAAATCTAAACAAATTCGCCAATGCGTAATGGAATAGAAAAATGTACTAAAACTAATAAGATTTTTCGTAATGTGAATCGGATATCGGGAGGCGAAATAGAGATCGATGATGAAAATACTCATCAGCCAAAGACTCATGGGGATCAATCGCATACTTATCTGGTGTTTTAATAGTCGATTACAAACCAGTGAGCCACAAGCAACACCGGTTGTGAAAATAACTAAAAAAATAGTTATTATATTAGCATCTGCCTGTAAAATATTTTTAGTGAAACTAGGAAATTGGGTTAAGAAAGTAGCACCAATTAGCCAAAACCAAGAAATAGCTAAAATAGCTAAAAAAACCTTTTTTTCAGCTTTAACTTGCTGAATAATTTTAAATGTTGCCTGAATAAAATGTAGATTGAGTTTTAAATCAGGGTTAGCTCTAATCGTTGCAGGCACATAAAAACTGGCTAATAAACCTAAGCCGGCTATAGTAAGCATAATACTTGAAATTAATTTTATATCCGCATGATTGGCAACAAGTAAGCCCCCTAATAGGGTTCCTAGTAAAATAGCAATAAAGGTACTCGCTTCAACCAAAGCATTCCCAGCAATTAATTCTTGGTTCTCTAATAGATCGGGTAAAATAGCATATTTAATCGGCCCAAAAAAAGTTGAATGGGTCCCCATGAAAAACAAAACCAACATCAATAAGCTTACGGTATGAAAATAAAATCCTAATACCGCTAGTAACATAAAAAAACATTCAAAGGCTTTAATAATAATCGTTAAGTGTTTTCTACTCAGTTTATCTGCTAGTTGCCCAGCGAGCGCTGAAAATAGAAAGAAAGGTAAAATAAATAACCCTGCCGCTATGGTGACTGAAAGTTGCTGCAATAAGAGCGATTGGGTGACCAGTTGGTAGGTAATTAGAATAATTAAGGCATTTTTAAAAAAATTATCGTTAAATGCCCCTAAAAATTGAACTAACAATAAAGGCAAAAATCGACGATTTTTCAATAAGGAAAACTGAGTAAATGCGGGCATAAAACCCTCTATTGATGAGGTCTACTAGCGAAGAAACCTCTTCTTAAAAATTCTGCCTAAGTATATCATAAGAGGAAAGCGGCTTTTTTAAGCCTTTTTTTAGGATATAGGATTAAAATCTAGCAATTCCAAATATGGAAAGGATATTATAGATAAAATTTAAAGAAAAATACTTGGAAAGTATATCGTTAATAAGCCCCCCGTCGTAAATAGAGCAGTTGATATTAATCGATTGCGCAGGTATTATCCCTATCCGCGGTTAGCGCAAGTTTTTGCGAGTTATCCAGCTTAGGCTAAATGCATTGCTCAAGCTTGGGGCGTGAAATAAATACGGGGTATAGCGCAGTCTGGTAGCGCGCCTGCTTTGGGAGCAGGATGTCGGGGGTTCGAATCCCTCTACCCCGACCAAATTTTAGTCTTATGCGTTTAACTGTAGTCTATTAAGCAGAAATTAACGCTGTTAATTCGACCAAACAGTTAAGTAAAGGCTTGGTACTTATTTGCTGGGATTGCTGCGTACTATTTTTAAGCTTAGGTTCAGATTTAAGGGTAATTTAAAGACTAGCCTAAAAAACCCAAGTTGTAGAAAGCTAGTTCTTAGGAAACCTGTGCTGTTGTTTTAATTTTTATTTAGTCTATAAAAATTACTATCAGGAAAGCGCCTGTAGCTCATCTGGATAGAGCATCGGCCTTCTAAGCCGAGGGTAGCAGGTTCGAGTCCTGCCAGGCGCACCAGTTTCCCAATAGGGATATAATATACACTGACATGTTTAATGGTGGACGTAGCTCAGTTGGTAGAGCCCCGGATTGTGATTCCGGTTGTCGTGGGTTCGATCCCCATCGTTCACCCCATTTTTCAAGAAAATAGGAAAAATTAACGATGACTATTTATAATAATCTGATATAAAAGCCTATATATCCAAGATATTTCCATATTTACCCTCTGTCTCGTCGTATGCTCAGTGGTTTCCAGCTCGCATCAATTATTTTCTCAATACTGTCTGAATTGAGTTTGTTTGCCGTATTTTGAACTTCATCTGTATAAAGACTTAACTTAGCTTTAATTGCTTTTTTCATTTCACCATGATCAATTTCTTTATCGTGCAGTTTGAGCTTGCTATTAGCCGGACAAGAAATAAAAGGCCCCTTTCCGAGTTCATTCCAAACGCGTATAAAAAGACGGTATTTTATTTCCGTAGTTTGAGAGCAATTAGAAAAATTAATATACATTGTTTTACTTTTATTAAAACTATTAATTGCATCCATCATTTGTGTGAAGATAATTTTTTCATCTGTTTTAGCAAAAGGCTTGTAGAAAGCATTTGATTCTCCTTTAGTTCTATATTCTAAACGGCTTTTTTCGCTGCGGGTAACAGACCATTCATGGTCACGACCGTCCACCGATTGTCTATAGATAAATTTTTCGCCTATATTGAGTGTATCGCGCCGATAAAAAAAATCACCTGCTGCTTGAAAAATATTAGGCTGTTCTGGCAAATTGAGCTCTTCCGAATGCGAGATACGTCGACAATCTCTAGGAAGATAAACTATACCTGGCGAGGTATCTCTATTCGCCTCTTCAGCCTTGCTGTCAGAACGTAAAGTTTCTTTTATCCATTTCATGTTATCGATAACCATGATTCGCTCCTTGACGGAGTATCTCAAGTTAGCGATTTTCTCCGTCATGGCATAATGGAGTTTGATTATTTTTTCCCAAGCTTTTTTCCTCTTGGTCAGCTCATGGCGTTTAAATACATCTATAGCCATAGCAATCAGTCGTTTAGTATCTTCAGAAGTTAGCTGAGGATTAATTGAAGCCAAAGTAGGAGCGGTATCCTTGATAATTTTATTCATAAGTTCCACATTAGCTGAATCAGACAAGGAATACCATTTATTAACACCATTTTCTATGTGCTGCGTAATGCTGCTTAATAAAGCTTCTGTCATTTCCTTGTTCAGTTGGAAGCCACTTTCTCCACCAATTGACGCCTTAGAGATTTCTTTAACAAAGTTGGAAAACGCTTCAGAATCTGAATCAATCAATGCCGATGTAGAATAAGTTGAGAGAGTATTTTCAATTTCCTGGAACTGTTTATTATAGGTTTGAGCATTTAATTTTAATTGTATACTATTGAGTTCTTTTAATTTTTTTTCTAATTCTATACTAGATTTTCCAGTCACTGCTGCATATTCTAGCGCGGACAAAGGAAATAATTTGCCAAACGCACGATTAATTTCTAGCTGCTCTGACTCAGTTAATTTTAAGTCAATGACTGTCCCTGTGATGAGTCGATGTTTCTTCTCTAGCCAAGCTTTAGCCTCTAAAGAACGTATGGTGGAATCATCAATTTTATCAATAGCAGGGTCTGGGTCTGAACACTGTTTTTTGATAGTTTCTAAGGCTTGTTTTCGCAATACAAAACGTGCTTGTTCAAAAACCTCGTCGCTGACCTGAAATGGACTGGTAAAATCCTTTGGATAAATCCTTTGTAACGCTAAAGAAAAATCTTCTGGGGTATTAGTATATTGTAGCGTGGCATTCAAACGTTGTAGTTGTTCATCAGAGAGCATCTCCCCCGAGTTTATTTGCTTTACGAGCGTGTTATCTATCGCAATCAAACTATCATCATGCTCAATACCACTATCGCCATTTGCCAGCGCGCTATGGCTATTATCATAAAAAAGATTAGGCAATAAAGAGAGACTTTCATCATCTACTGCCCTTAATGCATTTAATCTTGCCAGATAATCTTCTTGCTCATCGATTGAATCTAAATTCTGTGAAAATTCTTCAGCTACAGTAGTATATTGTGCTAGCTGGGCTTTTAGATTTCCAATATCTACTTCGGCTTCTCTTACTTGGTGATCAGCTGCTTGTTTTTGCTTTTGAAGACTTGCCGCTTTTTCCTTAGCTTGCTCCGCTTGTAACTTTAATTGGCTTAATTCGCTCTGGGTTTTTTCAGCCAGGTCTTGCGACCCTTGAAGCGCTTCTTGAATAGCCTCTAGTTGGGTATTAAACTCCTCTGCATTACTATCGGCTCGGATTTTTTCTGCTTGAAGTGTTTGCAGCGTTATTTTTCCATCCTCAACTTCTTTTTCTACGTACTTAAGTGCTGCTTGTAGATGGCTTATTTCACTATTTTTATCCCTTAATTTTTCATTTAATTCTGAATTAATCTCTTTATGCCGCAGTTTTTGAAGTTTATGATCTCCTAGCTCTCTGTCCTGCTTTTCAAGCTGTAACTGAAATTTATTTCGTTCATTTTTTACTTCACTTATAATCGTTTCTTTTTCTGCTATTTCTTCTTTAAATCTCTGAACTGAACTTTCCTGTATTGAATTGACGCTTTGTAGCTCAACAAGTTTTGATTGAAGTTGATCAATTAGTCCTTTGTTATTCGAATAACTTGATTGGATATCCTGCAGTTTAGCTTCAAGCGTAACTATTTTCTCATTGGAATCCTTTAATGTTTCTTTAGCTTTTTTCAGCGCTTGCTGTGAATTATTTTTGTCTTCTTGAGTAGATTTTAGCTCTTGCTTTAAATTTTTTATTTCATCGTTGACTTTAGTTAATTCGTTTTCAGATAAAAATGCTTCTGCTTTTAAACTTGCAACGGTTCGTTTGTTCTGCTTAAGTGATTCTTGAAACCTTAGCTCCTCTTTCTGCGAGCTGATAAATCGCTGTTTCGTGTTTTCTAATTCCGCAGCTAATGATACAGACTCGGCTTTCAATTCTCCTACCTCAGTATCTCTTTTAGCCAATTGAGTGATTAATTTATTTTTTTCTTTTAAGGCTAAATCTTGTAGCAAGATATTTTCGTGCTGAAGCTTATCAATTTTTGATTTTAAATACGCCTTACTACTTACTAATTTGGATATTTTATACTGTTCTTCTGAGACTAAATTTTTTAGTGAGACTATTTCTTGCTCAAGCTTGACAATTTTTGATTTTAAATCTTTCTCGCTCGCTTCTAATTTGGATATTTTATCTTGCTGTGATTTTTCTTTATCAGTAGATTTTTCTATCTTTTCCAGTAATTCTACAATTGAGCTTCTCTTCTCTGCGTTTTCTTGATCGGTTTTTAAATTTTTTTCTTTTACTGTTAGGCTTTCTTGTAACTTTTTAACTTTCTCGTTCAGATAAGTAATATGGTTAGTTTTTTGCTTAAGTTGTTCCTCCAAGTTATCAATTTTTGCTTGTCGCGCTGCTAGTGGAGTTTTTATTCGTTGAGATAAGCTTGAAGCTTCTGTATCGGAATTTAAGACAGAATCATTAACTGTATTGTCTAAGTTATTATTATTGGGCAAAGAACTTGTTTTTGCTCTAGCTCCCAATCCCTCTTTGCTTAGTTTTGTATTTTCTTCACGCGATATAGCGAAAGCTTCACTTGAATCAGTAATATCCAAATTAACAGCGTCGCTGGCACTAGAGATAATTGGCTCTTGCGCTGTTTTTCTATTTCCGTCTCGCCGATGTTTCTCGCGCTTTAATGCAATTCTAAAGCTTGCCCACTCAATCATCTTACCTAAATCAGATAGCTTAATATCCTCAATCGCACCTAATTTAGACACAATTAAATTGCTATAAGCTTCTAAAGCTTTTTTGCCATTGACACCGTTATTAACAATTTCATCTTTTAAATAGCAAGCTCTAGCCAAACCAAGATAGATTTTGTTTCTTTCCTGATCATCTTTTACAATTTTATCTTGCGCAGTAGAACCAGATTTTTTTACAAGTATTTTCTTTGAAGTTTTAAGAACATTTTTTGTTACTTTGCTGGCCAATGTGCCAATATCTTTTTTCTTTTTTTCTTGTGGTATCTCAAATTCTTCTTTACTAGGGTTTTGCGCTGTAATAGCGCTCGATTCGAGATTTTTTAGTTGGTTTAGAATGGGATTGCTTGATCCTTCTTCACCTTTGTCAAGAAAATCTATTAGCGAACTACTTTTAAACGCCTCGTAGAGTTTTTCTATTTGCTCAATATATCCCTTGGTCACTTTATCAACATTTGCAGGGTGTAAGATTTCAAAGATAGTCGGCATTTTTACTCCTTTTATCGAAGTTATTCTTATTAAAAGGTTCTCCACTTGTCGAATCTTACGCTGAAAAGCTTAAGAGAAACTTAAAGGCTCGGCTAAAAATCGTTAAATTCATTAAAATCCCGGGGGTTAGCAAGGAAAGAGAGGGAGAAACTATCATTTATAACTATAAAAAATGAGGTTTTCTATTATCCTGGATAGGTATTTTAGAAAAAATATTACTTTTATACGCTATTATAAAGAAAATAGCGCTCTGCTAGCTGAGTTCAAAAGCGCCTACACCATTGATGATAAGGATCAAAATCCCACTTGGCGGAAAGTTAAATCCCGTATACCAAAACTGCACCCAGACATGATAGAATGCGCCTAAACTAAGGTGGTTTGGTATAGAATTATAGACCCGCAAAATATCACAACCCATTGATTTATAAGGTTTTTTCACATTTCATGCTAAGTTGTGATTTCGCCTGCGAGATCAATTGCCATGGTTTAGCTTATTTTGGGCCGTTAGCTCAGCTGGTAGAGCAGTAGACTCTTAATCTATTGGTCGATGGTTCGATCCCATCACGGCCCACCAATAGAATCTTTTTTAAAGCCAAAGGTCCAGTAACGATGCACGAGAAAATTCCAAATTAAAACAATGCCAGAGGCGCCTATCTGGCTTAGTATATAAGGATAATACATTAAGAAAACTCTCATCAAGGAAAAATTAAGCAAAAGACCCAAAATAGAATTTAGTGAAAATCGGATTAAAGTCTTTTTATGCGATAAATCGCTTTTAAAAGTAAAGTAATGATTTAAAAGATAGTTAATTAAGGCCCCGCCTATATATCCGAATGTGGAAGCCCAAATAGCTTTCACCGCAGATACCTCGACTAAACTTATTAAAATAGAAAATTGGATTAATGCTGAAAAAGCACCGACCATAAAAAAACGCGAGAATTGCTTTGCAATAGTTTTCATAGAAAAATAATTTACCCGGTTTAGGCTCAATAGACGCCATTCCTTGACCCAATAAATGGAGGTTAATCCCTTTTTTATCGAGTAGCCTGTTCGTAACGCCCGGCTAAAATTGCCAAAGCAAAATAAAAAAGCCCAATAACGACAAAGCTTATCATAAAACGCGCTTCTGCTTGCACCATCGTGCCAAGTATAATGCCTAATAAATTACCTACCTTTAATGCGGTATTGCCTAAACCAACTATTTTAGGTCGCCTATCCTCGCTAACACCTTTTAATAAAAAGGTAAACAATATTAATGAAATGACGCCTAGACTTACCCCCCAAAATACACTTAATAACAGCGCCAAATAAGCCTTGTGAATAAAAGCAAAGCCACATTGTACTAAGCCGCTCAATAACAATGCTAAAATCAAGCATCGTTTTGACCAAGCAAAATGATTGGATTGACGATCGATAATTCGACCCAGGTTTGGTGTCGTCAAGGACATCATCAATGCCATGAGCGCATAAATAACTCCTAATACGATATTACTAGCCTGTAATTGCTCTATAACATATAAAGCAAAAAATGGTGTCGACATCCATCTGGCTGCTTGCGTAAAACAAATTAATAAAAATAATAAATTCTCATGGGGTTTGAGTTTATCTATTACGCGCTTAACTTTAAGTTTCATTATTTGCGCTTTAAGCGCATTTTCTTGAAGAAAATGTGCTAATAAACCCGATAGTAAGAGGCAAACACATCCTGATGTAATAAAAATCGACAAATAACCGTAATAATTAGCCAAAATTCCACCCAACATCGGCCCTATAATACTTCCCATCGCCGTTGCTGATTGCAACCGTCCGACTATTTGGCTGTGTACATGGGCGGGGGTTATTTTAAGCGACCAGGCCTGTGCGGCGGCGGTAAAGCCCGCTAAAGCACCTTGAAACAAGCGAATCAATAAAATTAACCATGGATTATTTAAAAAAAATAATGCGCCTTGCGTAGCAGCCAAAGCAAATCCTGCTCGCAATATCATTTTTTTATAGCCTATACGCTCACCTATTTTTGTCCATAATAGTGTCGTAAAAATCGTAGTTAATAACGGCGCCATATAAATAGCGCCACTCCAATATTGTAAAGTTCGTGCCGTAAAAGGATGAAATGCCGCTAAAATAAGTGGCCAATAAGGATCGCTCATATCAAGCATGGTAATAATAACAAGCTGGCCTAATATAATTAAACGCGTCTGCTGACACCAAGCTGCATTTGATGTCGTTATTTTCATAACTTAAAGCATTAATGGATTTGCTATCTGAGAAAATAAACCATCACGTAAATAATTTTTTTCTAATCGCATCCGCAATAAAGCCTTTACCGGCCAATGTGCATTTAAAATAGTATTAAACTCGGCCTGCCAAATGGCAGGACACATCCTATCTTTTAAGGCATAGAACCTTTGCTCAGTAATTTGCCTTACAATATGCCAAAACGGCTTTTCTTCACAATTAAAATAATTCGCCAGCAATAATACTAATTCGCCTAAATGTAATTGGTATACTGTATACAAAAGCTGATTTCGCACTGTTTCTTTATTTTGCTGTAAATAAGGGGAACCTTCGGTAAGGTCTAAGCCAATACCGGTTGATTTAAAGCTATCGCTGTGAATTTCTATGCCATCAAAATCTCTGGCAATAAATCTTTTAATTTTTCCGTCTTCAACTATTGCTAAGGTATTTTGCTGGTGCCCCTCTAAGGCAATACCATAAAGTAAATAAAGATCTAAATAACTCCCTAATACCAGATCGGCATAATGAAAGAAATAAGCTAATGCCTCATGGTAGGTTAAACATCCTGATAACTCCATAACTTCGATAAATAAATTACTTTCGCTCATCAACGATTTTTCAAAAAAAGCAGCAACGACAATAGCCACTTCATTATCAGCCAAATAATTGGTTATATTCTCCCGGAAAATAGCGGTGAAATGTTGTGCCTGTTCACTATTTAGCCCTTTTAAATGCAGACCATAAGACTCTGGCAAGATATCTAAACGATTGGAAAAATAATTTTCTATCTTTAGAACTTCTTTAAGCATACCACTAATCTTTGGCATATTTTTAGTAGAAACTGGTGATAAAGTCCTAACAATGCTAGTCGCTTGTACAGCGACAGGTAATTTAATATAAGGGGAATTAATATTTTCTATTGGTAAAAGTGTACGAAAAGATAAAGTCGGACTAGCGATTACTTTAGCTTTATCAAATAAAATAATGATTTTTTTTTCAAGATAATCTTTAAATAAGGGCGATATAAAGGTAAAATAATAGACCTGCCAGGGGTGTACAGGAAATGGAATGTAATTATTAACTTCTAGATTATTTTTTTTCAACTCCCCTGCCCAAGCTTCCCATGCTCCTGGATAATGATTGGCAAAGCATTTGGGGAAATCTACGTTAAATTGCATCGTCTCAATATGGGCGTATTCTTTTTGTACGGCCGCTATCAAAATACCTACTTTAGATTGAAACTCGGGGGAATAATTAATGGTATCTTCAATAGTAAAACCGAGCTTTGTTTTTGCACAAGGATGGTAAGGGTGGCCGCTAAATACAGATTGCTCAAATTGTAATGAACCATTAGCACTACTTTGAGGTGATTTTAAGATACTAAGCAAATTATACGATTTTCTTTTACTCCTATCAATTAATTTACCCAGGCTATATTTTTTCCAAGTAGAAAGTAAAGCATTTTGCAGATGATTTGAAACCTCTTTATAAAATTTAACCCATTGCTCCATATTCAAAATGCTTTTTAACTCTATTTTAATGATATCTAGCAACTTTAATGGATCGGTAATTGTTTGTTTTACAGAAGTCGTTTTATGTTTTAAAATTAGGCTATCAAAGCTAGTGAATCTTAACAGGGAAAATAGTTTAACCCTGTTAACGTACATAAAATAATTAGATCGCCTAAGATCAAAAATTACCGTACTATTTTGATAATGATAAGGGAGAATGCCTTCACGCAAAAAAGCTAATAACAATTGCTTTAAAGAATTTTTGTTAACTTCAGATACATACTCGCTAATGGAGGAGTCCATCGTATTTGAATAAAGTGTCCATTGGTCGCTGAAACTTATTTCTTGAGGGGAAATTCTTTCTATTATATGCATAATTCTTTCCTTACCTTAATAGAACCCAAATTAGATAACTAGGACATCGTTATAATTATTTATAAGGGTAGCTATTATTCATGGTTTTAGGGTTGAGTCAAGAATCGCGGCTAAACTAGTTTTTTTTATCCATTTCAATGTATGATTTAGGCTAATTTCTTAAGTTAAGTAAAAACTAATATGTCGACAATGTTTATTTTTATTTTTTTAGTCCTAAGCGTTTTTTTCGCTTTAGTTAACTCGATAAAAACGAGTTTTATATTAGGCTTACTTACAATTATTGGCTTTATCTTAGTAGGTGACGGCTTTTTTCCTGCTTATTTATTACGCAATTTACAAACATCTTCTAGCCAGGCTATATCTCCTCATTGGGAAAAGACCAATACTCTGCTTTTATTGGGGGCTGGCACGAGTAAAGTTCCTCACTCTCATACAATCAAACCGAGTATGCTGGCATTCTCAAGAATTATAGAAACTGCAAAATTATATCGTCAGTGCAAATTGACTCGAGCAAGCTGTCATATTCTAATTAGCGGTGGGGATCCACTGAACCATGGACAATCAGAAGCGGCTACTTACCGAGACAGCCTGTTATCGTTAGGTGTCAATCCTGGCGATATTCAACTAGAATCTCAAAGCAAAAATACCTATCAAAACGCAGAATTCTCAAGTTATCTTTTAAAAAAACAACCCAGCGAACAGATACTACTTATTAGCTCTGGATTAGCACTAAAGCGAGCTTTGCTCTATTTTTCTTATTTTGATATTCATCCTACCCCTATCGCTTCAGACTTTATTACCATTCCCATCTGCAAATTCCCATTAGGCTATAATTTTGCAATGAGTGATTTTGCGGTTCATGAATATCTAGGCATGGCGCGTTTTTATGTCTATAATCTTCTTAAGCTGAATAGAAAATAATACGCTCAAACCAGACAACTGTATTCGTAGGCTCTACGTAAACCCTGTAATACTAAATCTGAAATATAACCATCAAATAAACCTGTTTCTTCGTAAAGTTGCGCAAAACCACCTGTCCCTATCACATAAACCGGTTCACCTAAAAAAATTTCCTTTTTAAAGCCTGTGATAATCTCTTTCAAAGCCCCTAAATGTCCATAATAAAGACCGCTTTGTATACTTTCACGGGTTGTTTTTCCCATATAAGTATTAGGGATCTCGATATCCACCGCCATCAATTTAGCCGTATTATTTTTTAAAGCCTCCATACAAAGCCGCAACCCTGGCAAAATAGCTCCCCCTAGATAATCTCGATCTTTGCTAATAGCACATAAAGTGGTAGCCGTTCCCATATCAACGACGATAAGGTCTTTTCCTGGAAAAGCCGCAATTGCCCCTATTGCATTTGCGATTCTATCTGCACCAACCTCATTTGGATTTTTACAGCGAATATTTAAGCCTGTCTTAACACCCGGTTGTAATATGAAATAGTTTGCCGATTTAAAATACTGGAAAAAACTATGTCGTAACGTATAATCGTAATTTGGCACAACCGAAGAAATAGCAACCGCCTTAATTTTTAAGGGTTCGATTTGATTGTGTTTGAGTATATTTATTAAAAAAATGCCGAATTGATCGGCTGTTCCTAATAAGAGGGTAGCATATCTAAATCGCAAAATGAGTTTATCTTTAGCAAAAACCCCGCCTAACATATGGGTATTACCTACATCCAAACATATCAACATAACTGGCCTATAAAATGATATTCGTTGTTGAATTTAAATTATGCCAAACGAAAATTTTAAAGCAATGGCAAATATTTATCTATTAAAGATATAAAATAACATCCGCACACCTTAACATATCTTCACAATGACAATATCTGCCTATATAAGCCATGGGCTTAAAACAAAAAAATCGGCTAAAAAAATCATTAAGCTCGATCAGAATGAAAATCCTATTGGAGCGAGCCCCCGAGCTATAGCTGCCGGCCAACAAGCTATGCTCAGTTGCCATCGCTACCCAGGCAATGAAGGCTTATCCTTAAAAAAATGCTTGTCTAAACATTTAAGCGTTCTCCCTGAAAATATCACACTTGGTAATGGCTCAGAAGGTTTATTAGAGCTGATTGTCAAAACTTATTTAACCCCATTAAATTCTGCCATTATTCCAAACTATTGCTTTGCAGGTATCGCCAAAATCATAAAAAACGCCAATGTGCCGCTCACAATAGCTCAAAACACGCTCTCATATACATCCGCAGCAACTATTTTAGCGGCTATTGATAAGACAACCAAAATGGTCTTTATTGTTAACCCCAATAACCCTACTGGCAACTATATTAACCAACGAGAATTAACTTGCTTATTGGATAAACTTCCACCAGATATATTCATGGTTATCGATGAAGCCTATGGCGAATATGTAACAACAAATGATTATCCTAACAGCATAAAGTTATTATCAAACTATCCTAATTTAATCGTGACTAGAACCTTTTCCAAACTCTATGGTTTAGCCGGATTACGTTTAGGCTATACAATCAGCGGATTAGCTATTGCCCGCTCTTTAGGCCTTAATTCTTTACCCTTTAGCGTGAACGCTATCGCATTAGCAGCTGCAGAAGCCAGCCTCAGTGATCGTGATCACATGAAACTGGCTCGCTTATTAAATCAACAAGGCTACTCTCAGCTATCAAAAGGCTTACAGAATTTAGGCGTAACTACCTTACCTAGCTCTGCTAATTTTATCTGCATCAACTTTAAATTGCCGGCTTGGCCCATCTATCAGCAACTTTTGCGCCATGGTATCGCTGTAAAACCTTTGCATGACTATGGCTTAGCTCACTGTTTACGACTCTCAATTGGGACAAAAAAGCAGAATCAATACTTTTTAAATACTTTAAAAGTGATTCTAGCTAACATTGCCCTGGAGTAAATAAAGCTTCTTTTATAGGCCATTGAAGAGAAGCGGATTATTTAATAGGATTACCCATAAAAATTATTGCACAATATAAATCGGCTTCAATGCTATCTAGACATGGACTTTTCGTTTAAATTAGCGTTGAATGAGCAAAAATAATCGATTTCAGGACAAAAAAATGAGGGCGCTTACCCTATTTCTCCGCGAAGCTGTGATGCACCCAAGTACTGTAGGTGCATTGTTTCCTAGTTCGAAAAGGCTTGCTCATAGTTTAGCTCAGCAATTACCCGCCAACCCCTCCTCTTCTGAGTTGGTAGTTGAGCTAGGGGCTGGAACCGGCGCAATCACAGCGGCTTTACTCAAGCAAAAAAACCTCTCTCATAAACTGATAGTTATTGAGCGTTCAGCAAAACTGAGTCGCCATCTGAGTCAACGCTTTCCTGAATTAAGCGTGATACAAGGAGATGCGCGACAACTACATGACTTAATTAATAAATATACGGCCGTTCCTATTCAAGCCATTGTTTCAAGCCTACCCTTACGTTCATTACCCTCACCTATCGTAAAAAAAATAGGGATTGAGATTGATCAGGTTTTAAAAAAAGGCGGGTTATTTATACAATATACCTATAGTTTATGGGGTCCTCCTTTATCACCTTCGTCTAAGCTAAAACTAATCCATCACCAGTGGGTATGGCAAAATTTGCCTCCTGCTCGTATTGATGTATTTCGCTACGAATGAGCAAACCCTTATCTATTGCCGTTACAAGTACTGAAGTTTCTTTATTAGAGGCTGTACAAGAACTAGCAAAAAGTCTTTTTCTTCCTTACATTGAACATCCTCAACAAGAAGACTTTGATTTTATTTTAGCGTTAACGCCTACCGGTTTATGCTTAAAAGACTTAAGGGACAAAAACTTAGGGGTACTAAGAATCGACTTTCTGCAAGGAAAGCTCGCTTATCGATTAGAGCATCTGCAGAACCAAAAACAATTGCTTGCTAAAGCGATAGGTTTAAAAATTAATGTTAAACCTACGGTACTAGATGCAACGGCAGGCCTTGGCAGTGATGGTTTCATTTTAGCGCAATTAGGTTGCACAGTTACTTTATTAGAACGCTCTCCGGTAATTTTCTCTTTATTACACGACGGCTTAAATCGTGCCTTAAGTCACCCCAAATACTCGCTTTTGCCCATTAAACTCGTACAAACAAATTCACTCACTTATTTAAAAAAAATAAGTGCAAGCAAACAAGCACCCGAAATTATCTACTTAGACCCGATGTACCCACATTCTTCTAAGTCAGCCTTAGCTAAAAAAGAAATGCGTTTTTTACGTCAACTTGTAGGTAACGACGTGGATGCCGCTGATTTATTAGCGCTAGCCTTAGTAGGCGCCAAGCAACGTGTTGTGGTCAAAAGACCTCGCTTAGCGCCTTATTTAGCAGAATTAAAACCTCAGTATAGTATTTTGGGCAAACAACACCGTCTCGATGTTTACCTCACGCGCCTTTTTCAAAAATCAAATTTCAAACCATGATCAATCCTTTCAAACAAGCGTGTGCATTGCTGATTCCACCCTCATCTTGAGTCACCACTTTTTTAAATAGCTGTGTCACGCTAGAGCGGCCCTCGCCCTCGCTATTTCGATTAGTTTTATTTTGAAACTCAGTTTCAATAATATGAATATCTGCTGTTGCTTGTCCTATTGGAACAGATGACGCATTTTCTTCTTTAATAAGTGAATCTTTGATTGTAAATTGTTGTTCTTCTTTTATTGAATCACATGTCTTGTTTATGACAACAAGTTCTTCAGTATTAAAATTGGCTACTCGAACAACAGCCGAATCTTGTACTGACTCTTTAGATTTCGACAGCTTTTTTTTATCGAGCCAATCTAATTGAGCAAATTGAACTAAATGCTCCACGATTCTACCAGCTTGGCCGGCCTTACTTTCTAAATTATAAGCCGCAAGGTAACTAACCGCAGCGCTCAATGCCCCAATAACCGTACCTGCAATTAATACCGCGGCAAATCCAGCTGGAATACCTGTGGCTGCTGGAACAAGTGCGAATGCGAGTATAGGGCTCCATATCACCAAACGAAAAACTAAACTACCTGTCCCTAAACGCTTCACAATAACCAATGCGCGGCTTAAAACTTTTTTAATTTTAGTCCATCTGGGTTGACTGGTACTAAAACGTCGCAATAGACGATCATAATCACGCAGTGATTTATTTAATACCGGTGTATCTGCTGCTTCTTTGGCGAGTACAGTAATTTTATCTTCTAAATCATCAAACCTAGTTTTATGGACTTGATTCGCTTTACGCGCCGAACAAACACCATAAAATAATCCCAGAGACAGCGTTACAAAGGCAATAATTGCCGTAGCGACCAGACCTATCGGTGTAAAGCTGGCCATTGCCGCTGTAGAACAGCTAGCATAAGTAATAGCCACCTTAATGCCATCTAAAAATAACCATCCACCAAAAAAAGGCAAAAAACAACCGTCAAGAAACCCCATGCAAATGACCTGAAATCTAATAAAGTGGCGTTTTTTAACAAGTGCTTGCAGATCTTTCATAACAGGAGCCTTCTTTAAGCACGCGCTGCCTAGCGTCGTTTTACCTTCTTGTATTAGCGCTATAAACATTTGCCGTTTATTCAATTCAGCTACTTTTTTCTCCAGCATTGCTTTGTGTTCTGTCTCGATAGTCGCCGCCTTCATTTGTTGAGACAATTTATTCGCATGATAAGCCTTATGTAAATTATAAATGAGCAGTGCAGGCAAAACACCCAGCAGCGCTATTCCAAGCGGGATAATTGAAATAGCAGCGGCTGTAACGACTGGCGCTGCTGGAATAAAATAAAAAATAAACATTAAAATCCAGTATATAAAGCTAGACTGGCCCAAAGCACCTAAAATAGGGAAAAAAAAGTCTCTGTTCTTTTTCTCCTTATTTGCCTTTTCAGTATTATCTTTATGCTTATCTATCAAATCCTGTACTTTAGAAAAGAAACCTTCTGAATAAGAATCAGTCAAACCAACATACCAGCCATTGATCCCTTTACATGCTTGAAATTTATCTGACTCCTTTTCCTTATCTAAAGGATTTAAAAAATTGCATACCTTTTGTATGATTTGGCGATGAATTTCATTAAGCGTTTCCTCTCTTGATTCTCCCTCCCTTAAAATATCGTTCAACTCCTTGAGTGCTTTTCTTCTTTTTCCCCAACAAAATATACGACGCCTTTTACGGGCAATTTCAGAAATATCGGGTGGATAAAAATAGGCCGCCGCCCTTAAAATCTCATAGGAAAGCTCGCTCTCTCCTATTTTTTCTTTAATTTTTCCTTTTTCCTTCAATTTGAATAAGCGATTAAAATAAAAAAAATCACTATTTCGTTCAATTTCACGAAGTTTGCAATATTGTTGTACGTAAACCCCAATGGATATGGCAATGACTCCAAAACTTACAAACGCACTATCAATGAACGACACATATTTACTTTTATTTATCACGTCAAATAACTTAAATTCTTTATTACAGGCACTTTCAATCACATTCACATTGAAAGAAGGGGTAGCAACTACTTCATCTAGCGATGAAAGACAACTATTCAATACCGGCATATTCATTTTTGGACTTATTAACCAAACAGGATTTTCTGTCATTAGGGATTTTTCACCGAGTGATTGATCCCCTGATAGACGTCTTTTTTTATCTGCTTGCTGAGAATAATCCGCTTTGTTTGATATCGCTAATATTGGATCTACTGCCCTTGATTTGTCAGGAAGGCTATTTGCAACCATAGGAGCTCCTTATCGAGACTTGCAATAAAATAGTTAATTGTAAACCTTAGATTATTTTTAAAAAATTATAAATTTCATTTTTAGTATATATTACTTTTTTAAAAAATTAATGAAGAGAATTAAAAATAAAATTTTTTAATCCAAAGATTCAATAAAGTGAATAAGCTTTTTTTAATACGCTACTTCGTTTAAACTTTGTATTATCATGAAATCCTTCTTAAAATGGGCAGGAAACAAGCATCGAATTATTGATAAGCTAAAAACTTATTTACCTAGCACGAAACGTTTAATAGAACCATTTTTAGGTTCCGCCACCGTTTTTTTGAATACATCCTATCCTTCTTACCTATTAGCTGACAACAATCCGGATTTAATTAACTTATATCAACATTTACAACAGGAGGGCCAATTTTTTATCGACTACTGTCGCCTCTTTTTTCATGCTGATTTAAATAATGCGGAAGAATTTTATCGATTACGTCGTCTCTTTAATGAAAACAAAGAAAGTCGCATTAGAGCCGCTTTATTGCTTTATTTAAATAAGCACTGCTTCAATGGCTTAGCACGTTTTAATCGAAAAGGTGAATTCAATACCCCTTTTAGTGGTTACAAAGCACCTTATTTCCCAGAAAAAGAAATGCAATTTTTCCACCTGCATGCTAAGAAAGCTCAATTTATGCACGGAGATTTTCTAGCTACACTCGATTATGTTAAACAGGGAGATGTTATCTATTGCGATCCACCTTATGTGGCATTATCTAAAACAGCCAATTTTACCCACTATACCGCGGATGGGTTTAGTCATGAGCAGCAAATAAGCCTGGCCAATATCGCCAAAAATTTAGCTTCGCAAGGTATTTATGTGATCATTTCTAACCATGATACCGAATTTACACGTAACATTTATCAAGGAGCCACCTTCATTCCATTAACTGTGCAACGCAATATTAGCAGTAAAGGATCGGAGAGAAAAAAAGCAAAAGAACTACTCGCTATATTTTCCTGAGCTGTTAGCAAAAAACTTAACCGTTATTTGTCTCTAAATTCAATCCGAATTGGACTTCCTATAATCCCTAAAGCCTTACGGTAAAAATTTTCCAGGTAGCGACGATAAGATTCTGGTAAAGAACGCGCATGTTGTCCATGGATCAAAATTATCGGGGGGTTATAACCTCCTGGATGCGCATAACGTAATTTTACCGAGCGCCCTCGACTCAACGGAGGCTGATGTAAGCTAACGGCTTGTTCTAACAAAACAGTTAAGCGTGAGGTTGGTAAAATCTGTGTTGCTGACCGATAGGCCTGTTGAATTAAAGCAAACAAATTACCAACGCCGGTTCCATGTAATGCAGAGATAAAAATAAGTTTAGCAAATTGCACAAATTGTAAGCGCCGATCTAATTCTTTTTTAACTTGTACTCGTTGTTCCTTGGACAATCCATCCCATTTATTAATCGCAATAATGAGCGCTTTACCACTTTCGAGAATAAACCCCAAAAGATGTAAGTCTTGCTCACTCACACCTATTTGCGCATCAATGACCATTAATACTACGTTGCTCGCTTCTATCGCTTGTAAACTTTTAATCACCGAAAATTTTTCGACACCTTGATCTGTTTTTGATTTCCTACGAATACCCGCTGTATCAATCAAGGTATATAACTTACCGCGATATTCAACATCGTTTGCGATACTATCACGGGTAGTACCTGGCTTATCAAATACGATGGCCCGCTCTTCACCGAGAATTCGATTTAGCAAGGTTGACTTACCAACATTCGGCTTTCCAATAATAGCGACTTTTATTCTTGGAGTAGGAAGCACCTCTTTTGGAATGGCTTGCTCAGCTTCTCCGACATTATTTTCAGGAAAATGCTTTAATACCTTTTCCATTAAGGCTTGAACGCCTTGGCCGTGAGCGGCGGAAATAATCCCTGAGGATGATGCCGGATCAAAACCCAATAAGGAAAACTCGCTTTGTAATAAAGTGGGATCTAAGCCTTCGCTTTTATTAATAACCAATGTAATTTGTTTGTTCAGTTGCCGTAGCAGTTGGGCTAATTGCTGATCCAGTGCCGATAAGCCCACTTGTCCATCCACTAAAAATAAAACATGATCGGCCTCGCTTATCGCGCGTTGTGTTTGTTGCTCCATGAGGAAAGCAATATCGTTTCCTTTAACGCCACTTAATCCTCCGGTATCGACGACAATATAAGGCCGCTCGCCGACAACACCTTTGCCGTAGAGCCGATCTCGCGTTAAACCAGGCACATCGGCAACCAAAGCATGGCGTGTTTTAGTTAAACAATTAAATAGACTCGATTTTCCAACGTTTGGCCGCCCTACTAGTACAATACTGGGCAAAGAAATATTCGTCATACAGCTAAGGCAGCATGGGTCCAAGCAGATAAACCACCTTCTCGGGTCAGCGCACAAACCAGCGGATAAGCAACAACAGGACTTGCGACAATGCTAGCATTATCATGAACAAGGTCGCGCGCTAAAGGATGTCCATCTGACTGAGAAAGCCAATGGATATAACCTTCTTTATCCGCTATTACTAAACTATTGCCAAAAATAACCGGCGCCGTTAAACCTCGATGCTGTAATAGTTGTTGCTGCCAAAGCAATTTCCCAGTAGAACGATTAAAGGCCCAAACTCCACCTTCACTATCACTCACATAAAGACTACGACCAATGGCAAGCCCTGAATAACTAGAGAAAGGTCGTTGCCAAAGCGTTCGACCAGATTGCAAAGAAATAGCCGCTAGCTTACCTTGATAGGTCACTGCATAAACGATAGGACTAGATAATAAAGGATCAGCGGCGATATCAACTAATTGATCCGCCACTGTCACCCCTTGAGGATAAGCAATGCTATGTTCCCAAAGCAAATTGCCATTTGCTAAACTCAAAGCAGCCAATATCCCATCAGAAAAACCAAGTATAACTTTATTGCCTATAATTTGTGGCGCACTACTTGGCCTGAGCACTAACGTGGGCGCAGCATGCTTATAGTTCCATAAATATTTACCGGTGTGTAATTCTAGCGCTAATACCTGACCATCTACTGTTTTAAAAATAACACGGCCGCGGCTAACAGCGGGCGGCGCTAATACTTGATTAGCTACGCTGGTTCGCCATAACACATCACCTGTTTCCGCCGCTAATGCAATTATCTGTGGTTGCTTAGTCACGATGATAAGAACACCTTCACCTACTGCAGGACCACTTGTTATAGTTTGTCCAATAGTCTCTTGCCATAACTTACGACCATGCAATAATTCTAACGCCGTAATACTCCCTGACTTACTCGCTACAAAAATCTGCTCTTGTTTGATCACAGGACTTAAACGTAAATAATCCTCTCCCATCCCAGCACCGGTCGCAACAGACCATAATAAGACGGGCTGAAATTGGAAAGGATAAGCACTCAAAGGCGCAGGAGGAGGGGCATTATCATCACCTAAACCAGCACAAGCTACTAAAGCAAAAAAACCAATAAAAGTGAAAAAACGAGCGAAAATTTTAATCATTATATGTTTCATTAAGCGTAATCCAAATTATTAATCTTCATTTCCAGCAGAGGTTGCTCAATATTATTTTTAGAAAAAGCTTGTTTAGCTGCCAAATAACTCTGCAGCGCTTCCTTACTACGACCTAAATTGATAAGAATATCGCCTTTTTTCTCAAGAAAAATAGCGCTATAAGTGGGGTCATTATTTGTAGTTAATATATTTAAGGCTTGCTTCACTTGGTTTTCTGCCAATAAAATCCGTATTAAGCGTATTCTTGCGATGGCGCGTAATTTAGCATCTTCGCCATGATTTATAACCCAAAATAATCTATGGCTTGCATCCGTTAAGTTATTTTGATTAATCGCTTGTTTAGCTAATAGCAAAGCTGCTAATGAGGCATAAGGCGTATGCGGATAATTTTTTAACAAGCCTTCTGCTAAGCTATTTTGCATGGCTACATTTTCATTTTTCACAGTAGCCGCTAACAAGCGTTCATACTGCATCGACGCTACTAGCAAATAATTTTCTTGCCCCTGTCGCCAATAATGCCAAACCCAGCTAATCAGAATAGCGAAAATAATTCCTAACGCCATACTAAGACCATACTCACGACAGTATTTTTTGATACGTTCTGCTTGCTCTATTGTGGCCAATTCATTCACTTGCTAAACACCCCTGCAATTTCGGTATCATTTGATCTTGTCTTATGGTTTCCTGTGGTTTTTTCTCTCTTAAATCTTTAATAATAAACGTATCTGACCTCACTTCATCCTCTCCCAAGATAATAGCAAAACGTGCGGCACTTTTATCAGCGCGTTTAAACTGGGATTTAATGCCATCCCCACTCGCATCAAGGATCAAATTTACACTCGGAAAAGTAGTACGTAAATATTCAGCTAGGATCAAACCTTTCTGCCGCGCATTATCACCTATAGTGATAAAATATATATCTGGCGCTTCAGTTTGCGTCGCATCTAATTTAGGCAGCAAACTAATTAAACGCTCTAAGCCTATAGCAAAACCAACCGCTGGCGTTGCATGCCCTCCCAGTTGTTCGACCAAGCTATCATAACGACCGCCGGCACAAACTGTATTTTGCGCAACTTGCTCTGCTACCATAACCCACTCAAACACGGTTTTATTATAATAATCTAAACCTCTGACTAAACGAGGATTAATCGTAAAACAAATATCTGCATTTTTAAGGATATCTTGTAAAAGAGCAAAATCTTGTTGCGAATCTTCATCAAGAAAATCAAGTATTTGTGGTGCGCTTTTAACCAGTTTTTGCATCATAGGATTCTTACTATCGAGAATACGCAATGGATTGGTTTGTAAACGACGTTGAGAATCTTCATCTAACTGATCAAAATGTTTAGTAAAATAATTCACCAGACTTTCTTTATGTACCTTTCGTGCCGCCGCTGATCCAAGTGAGTTAATCTGTAAACTTAACTGGTGTTTTAGTCCTAATTTATCCCAAAGACGTGCGCTCATAAGGATCAACTCTGCATCGATATGTGGCTGTGCTAAACCAAATACTTCAACACCAAATTGATGAAATTGCCGATAACGACCTTTCTGAGGTCGCTCATGTCGAAACATGGGGCCCATATACCACCAACGCTGAATTTGCTTATAAAGTAAACCTTGCTCTATACCGGCACGAACACATCCTGCCGTTCCTTCAGGTCGCAACGATAAACTATCACCGTTACGATCGGGAAAAGTATACATCTCTTTTTCAACAATATCAGTAACACTACCTATACAGCGCTTAAATAATTCAGTTTTTTCAAGAATCGGTAAACGAATCTGTTGGTAACCATATTGTCTGGCAAGCACACGCAAAGCACTTTCTATTCGCTGCCAAACAGCGCTATGTTCAGGTAGAATGTCATTCATTCCACGAATTGCTTGAATTTTCGCAACCATAATTAATAATAAAGTTGTTTACTTTTTTGTTTAGTTTTAAGTTTAGGCGTTCGTATTAAGGCTTTATAAGCATCGGAGTTAGGAAATCTTGTTTGCAACATCAACGTATAACGTCCCGCTGCTGATTGATCGCCTAAGGCCCTGGCTAAAACAGCGCCTAACCATAATGCATTAGGGGTCGGTTCTTTAGTTAACTGCATATAATGGTCTAAGTATTGCAACGCTTGTTGATAATCCTTTTCCTGATAACTTATTCGCCCTAACTCTAACCAAGACATAGCCCGTTTCGGGTCTTGGGTAATAGCTTGAGTAAAATAAGCGCTCGCCTTTTTACCATCGGGAATCTGCATGGCGCATAACCCAGCATTTTCGTAAACCTGAGCGGTATTAAGATAAGTAGGATCTTGCAGTGCTAATAAAAAATGTTGATCGGCTTCTAAATAGCGTCCCTGACGACATAAGAAAGTGGCATAATTATTTTGCGCCGCGCCTGATTTTGGGTTGAGCGCTATCGCTCTACGATAATAAGTGTTTGCTGAAGGGAGACTTCCTGTACTCTCTAAAAAATAACCCATTGCGCCTTGAGCCTGCAGAGATTCAGGCGCTTGTTGCTCTGCAAGTAATAGTTTTTGATGCGCGCGCTGCACATCGCCGCTTTGCAAATACGCTAAGCCCAGTTGTACATTGGTTTCTGCGGCTTGTGGACCCGTTGTTGGAATTTTGGATTTGGAAAAAATACTACAAGCTGTAAGACTTATAACTAAAAAAATGACTATAAATTGCTTTAACATTGATATCACTTAACTTATCTCCTCTTTTTTATATTCCATTAAACAACTACAGACGATTCAACTAAAATAGGCGTTATGAGTTGGCGCCCTCTATGACGGGAACTCCGATCTTGCACATAACCTACTAATTGGCCACAAGCGGCATCAATATCATCACCGCGTGTTTTTCGGGTTATTGTATTAAGCCCAGCACGCAGCAAAATATCTTTAAAACGCTCTATGGTTTCCGGTGCAGAACGACGATAAAGCGTATTAGGAAAAGGGTTAAAAGGAATCAAATTCACCTTAACAGGAATACCTTGCAAAATCTTGATTAATTGACGCGCATGTTCGGGTGTATCATTTATACCTGCTAACATAACATATTCCATGGTAATTCGACGTCGCTTATCCTCTTTGAAATAATTTCGACAGACCGCTAATAATTCCCGAAGAGGGTATTTCCTGTTGATAGGAACCAAACGATTTCTCAGCTCATCATTCGGGGCGTGTAAAGAAACAGCCAGCGCTACTTCACTCACTTCAGACAAGCGTTGTAATATCGGCACCACACCGGAAGTACTTAAAGTAACACGGCGCTTAGAAAAGCCATAAGCAAAATCATCCATCATCAAGTCCATGGCTTTAACTACATTTTCAAAATTTAATAATGGCTCGCCCATACCCATCATGACAATATTACTGACTGTATGATCGTGACGTAAAGATGCACCGGCTAAATATCGTACCGCAATCCATACTTGAGAAATAATTTCCGCAACGGTTAAATTGCGACTAAAACCCTGCTGTGCTGTCGAACAAAAACTACAATTTAATGCGCAACCTACTTGCGAGGAAACACATAAAGTTCCTCGGCTCACCTCAGGAATAAAAACTGTTTCAATACAATTACCATCGCTAAGACGTAATAACCATTTTTGTGTCCCATCCTCAGACAACTGTTCAGAGACAATTTTTGGCAAACTAATTTCCGCAATAGATTTTAAATGCGTTCGTAAAGATTTACTCAAATTGTCCATCAGGTCAATATCCTGGATTCCAAGCTGATGGATCCACTTTAAAACCTGCTGTGCTCGATAAGGCTTTTCCCCTAATTCATAAAAAAATTGCCGCATTCCCTCTCGATCAAAATCAAGTAAATTTTTAAGCGCTACCGTCATCATTAACGCTCTTCGCTAAAACACTGATCTTGAGTGAAAAAGAAAGCGATTTCATGTCGGGCTGTTTCAAGACTATCTGATCCATGAACCGCATTTTGACTGATACTTTCAGCAAAATCGGCACGAATTGTACCCGCCTCAGCTTGCATAGGGTCAGTGGCCCCCATAAGCTGGCGATTTTTCAAAATGGCATCCGGCCCTTCTAAAACCTGAATCATAATCGGGCCAGAGCAAATAAAATCAACTAACTGATTGAAAAAAGGCCTTTCTTTGTGAACTTGATAAAATTTTTCAGCCTGAACGCGGGTTAATTTCTCCATTCTTGCGGCAATAACCTTCAACCCAGCCGCTTCAAATCGCTGGGTAATAGCACCAATATTATTTTTCCTAACCGCATCGGGCTTAATGATAGAAAGGGTCTTTTGAATCGTCATAAGTACCTCAAACTTTTGTTTTAACTAACTATTTATTTAAGAGAGAATTAAGAGCTGGTATTATACAGACTTAATGGCTTGACACTATAGGTTTTAATATAAACACAGGCTTAACTGGCCAGATCGCGTAGAAATTTTGATATCGGCTTTAACTATTAACTGTAAAAATTGGAATTATTAACGAACGCTTCCGATTGGGCGATTAGAGGCATAAATTAAAGGGTGGATAAACGCAAAGAAAATTTAAGCCTTAGTACCGATTAAATTAAGCAATTTATCCGGAAAATCAGTTAAAATGCCATCTACCCCTAATGCTAATAACCGCTCCATATCTTCAACTTCATTGACCGTCCAAACATCGATACGTTTATTTTTTTTATGCGCTGCTTTTACAAAATGGGGGGTAACCACATGCAAAGGGACCTCTAGCGCGGTAGCACTCAATAAAAAAGGCCTGGTCAAAAACAATTGGCTTAATTTAGCGAAACGGTCAATCTCTATTTGTGTAGCGGCACTGGCTATTTTAGGACAAAGTCGACGCACAACTTTCATCGTTCGCGCGTTAAAAGCAGAGACTAATACTTGTTTGGTTTTTTGATAGTGATTGATAAGCTCTCGCAATGCTGCCACGATAGGCGGATCATTTTGTTTTATCTCTATACTAATAGCTTGTTTTGGAAATGCTGAGAAAATTTCATTTAAACTAGGGATTTTGATTCCTTGACCCCGAAAAGGGTAGCTATGGCCCTCATCATTAGTCCAATGATAAGCCGCATCTAATTTTTTTAGTTCGGCGAAGGTGAAGTCTTGAACCAAACCTTTAGCATTGGTAGTGCGATCTAAAGACTCGTCATGGATAGCCACCAAAACCCCATCTCGGGTCATGTGAATATCAATTTCACTTAAGTCAGCCCCTAATTTGGCCGCTTCCTGCAATGCAAATAAGGTATTTTCAGGCCATAGTCCTGCCCCTCCACGGTGAGCAATAACAAGTGGCTTTGCATTAACTTGATAAAGTGGAAACATACAAATTCCATAACACTTAGTATAAATATCTTTGCGAGCTAAAGAAATATGATAAAATATTCCTCATTTATAGCATGTAAAACCTGAAAATACTAACCAAACTAAGCTAAGGTTTACTCGCATCCTTATCCAATGAGGGTCTTCTTTCCATGAAGGAATATCATTATACTCCTATAGACACGGAGTCAACACGAACTACTTTTTTCGATTACATTAATAATATTAACGTCCCTCCTATCGATTACTTTGCCGTTGGCATCGAAAATGCGGCACAAAAAAAACTCATTTCACTCATTTCAAGATTAGAATGGCAGCTCTATTTCGATAAAAACCAAATAACTAACGACGATCCGCTCATAAAAGCCAAAAAACTATCGCGCAGGAATATTCTTCCCTTTTCAGAAATTGACTATATCGATTCTTTCGGCAAAGAGATCATGAGACAACGCGTTTTACATGGCATGAAAAATGGATTACTGCTTATACATAAGCAACAGCATTTAAAATATATGATTGTACTTGCGACTGGATTTTCTAAGTTCAATCATTATAGTTTCTTAAGTAAATATTATATCCAACTTAACAGGCTTAAAAATGATCTGACTAAGATCATCGAAAGGGATACTCATGCTATCTGTAAGTGTTAAAACAGTTAAATCTCGTATACCACCGCTATTCGTCTTTTCTTCGAATCCAAATAACGGCAGCCGCTGATTCAATATCGGCATCAAAAATTATAGGCTCTGCCGTTCTACCTACCGGGTTTAAACAAGCAAGGTTATAGCGCCCTAACGAATCTTTAAAAAGCCGCCGGAAATATTGACCGCCCCCTTGCAAATAAATAATACAATCTTTATTGACGATAAAGTCTAATTCACTAGTGGCTCTTAGCCTTCCGCCTACATAATCCCCCGCTCTATAATGAGGACTCATTTCATCATTTGAGACTATCATAACAACAGCATTAGCATATCTGGCTCTAAACTCCTGGGCATCCCTCATCATAGCAACTTCATCATCTGCATAGACAGGCATGCTGACGGTCTCGCTAGGCATAGCAAAGTAATGGCCTAATGAAAGCCTAACCGTAGGATCAAGCCCTTTTCCATCCGCTATCCAGGACTCGTCGACGATTAAACCCTCGTTCTTATACACAGTAACACAGCGTTTAATCCCATTCTTGGAAATCTTGATCATGCTATTTTCCCAAGATTTCAGGGTGATTTCTGGCAATTTATACTTTTTTTCGATATACGCCCTAGTAAGCCGTAGAATGGAGCGTAAATACTTAAGCCTTGCGCCGGGAGTATCTAAATTACGCTGAAGTAATGCCTGGGACATAATGGTAAGTCTCCTGTAAGAGATATTTATTAAACTTAGAAAACCATTTTAACTCAAATAGTTAACTAAAAACAGATAAAAAATATCCCTGGCATTCTGGCCTCAAGATAGCTTTTTATAATTGGCCACTAGACTTCGGGGGGGGCTATAAGGTACCTTCTACCCAATTTTATTCAGCTTTACTATTTGCTTTTATTATGAAGATGATTCCAGAAGGATTAACTTTCGACGATGTACTGTTGCTCCCCAACCATTCTATGGTCTTGCCTAAAGATGTCTCCTTGGAAACCCGATTAACCCCTAGCATTAATTTAAAAATCCCTTTAATTTCAGCCGCTATGGATACTGTCACTGAAGCCAAGCTCGCTATAGCGCTTGCTCAAGAGGGGGGCTTAGGAATCATCCATAAAAACATGTCGATAGAGGCTCAAGCACAGCAAATCAAAAAGGTAAAAAACTTTGAGAATGGCATGGTAAGGAACCCCATCTCCGTTCTACCCGAAACAAGTTTACGAGAATTACTGAAATTAATGGCTACTTATTCTATTTCAGGCATACCCGTCATTGAAAAAGAAGGTCAATTAGTGGGCATTATCACCCATAGGGACATACGATTTGAAGAAAATTTAGACCAGCCTGCTTCTCATGTTATGACAGCAAAAGAACGTTTAGTCACCGCCAGAGAACAAGCTAGCCCAGAAGAAATCATTGAATTGTTACATCGCCATCGTTTAGAAAAGATCCTGATTGTTGACGAACAATTTCGTTGCTGCGGTTTAATCACCGCAAAAGATTTACAAAAAACCAAAGAAAAACCACTTGCAAGTAAAGATCAACGCGGTCAATTATGTGTCGGCGCCGCTATCGGCATTGGCATTAACGCTAAAGAACGCGCAACGGCATTAATTGAAGCGGATGTTGATATAATCTGTCTTGACACCGCACATGGCCACTCACAAAGCGTTCTCGATATGGTGAGTTGGTTAAAAACTACCTACCCGGATGTTTCCCTCATAGCCGGCAATATTGCAACCGCCGATGCGGCACAGGCATTAGTGGCAGCAGGTGCCGACATTATCAAAGTAGGTGTTGGCCCTGGCTCTATCTGCACGACTCGAATTGTTACCGGGGTAGGTGTTCCTCAAATTACCGCCATTATGGCGGTTGCTACCGCACTGAAAGGAAAACCGGTGACCATTATTGCCGATGGTGGAATTCGTTATTCCGGTGATCTTTGTAAAGCGTTAGCCGCCGGTGCGCACGCAGTGATGATTGGGGGCTTATTTGCTGGAACTGAAGAAGCGCCAGGAGAAATAGAACTTTATCAAAATCAGCCTTATAAAGCTTATCGTGGTATGGGTTCCTTAGGTGCTATGCAACAAGGTTCTTCAGATCGCTATTTTCAAGATGCTTTAGAATCCAATAAATTGGTTCCCGAAGGTATAGAAGGACGCATACCTTATAAAGGCCCTTTGCAAGCTGTTATTCACCATTTATTAGGTGGTGTACGTGCTGGTATGGGCTATACCGGCAGCGCTAATCTTGTCGAGCTTCGTAAAAAAGCGCAATTTATAAAAATAACCGCTGCCGGCATAAGAGAAAGCCATGTTCATAACGTAGCGATTACTAAAGAAGCGCCCAATTACTATTACCGAGAAGATTAAGTTTTTAGATCCACCCTATCATAGCAACAATAGTGCTTCTTATTGAAACCTAACTATTTATTTCGAATAAAAAAACGGAGTGTACATTAAATGACTTTTCCTAAAGAACGTATATTAATCTTAGATTTTGGCTCACAATATACCCCATTAATTGCCCGACGTATTCGCGAACAACATGTCTATTGTGAAATTTACCCTTACGATACCACAGAGTCTGAAATTCTAGCTTTTGCCCCTAAGGGAATTATCTTATCAGGGGGACCAGAAACAGTTACTTCCGATACGACGCCCCGCGCACCCGAAATAGTATTTACCTTAGGTTGCCCTGTTTTAGGTATTTGCTATGGTATGCAGACTATGGCAGAGCAACTTGGTGGCAAAGTAGTTTCTTGTGCCCATCGTGAATTCGGTTACGCTCCAGCGCTAATTACTACCCCTACTGAATTATTGACCGATATTCGGGATAATCCTGAAGATGAAGAAAATGCCTTACTTGACGTTTGGATGAGCCATGGTGATCATGTCGAATCTGTTCCTCCAGGATTTATTGTTATTTTGAATACACCTAACACGCCTATTGCCGGTATGGCTGATCCGTCGCGGCACTTCTATGCTTTACAGTTTCATCCTGAAGTTACGCATACCCGTCAAGGTAAAAAAATATTAGCTAGTTTTGTTGGGAAGATTTGTAATTGCCAAGCTAGCTGGACAGCAACTCGGATTTTAGAACATGAAATTGCCGAAATAAAAGAAAAAGTAGGTAACGAAAAAGTGTTACTTGCCTTATCAGGCGGGGTAGATTCTTCCGTTTTAGCGGCTTTACTACATAAAGCGATTGGCAAACAATTATTATGTGTCTTTGTGAATACTGGCTTACTTCGCACTACGGATAAAGATGCAATTATTCAGGCGCTCGCTGATGATATGCATATTTCAGTTGTAAAAATAGATGCTTCGGAGCGATTTTTAAAGGTTTTAAGCGGGATTATTGATCCTGAAGAAAAACGTAAAGCGATTGGTAATTTATTTGTAGAAATATTTGAGGCAGAAGCCAGTAAACATCCCGAGATAACTTGGTTAGCACAAGGGACTATCTATTCGGACGTTATTGAATCGGCTGGCACTAGCACACAAAAAGCGCATGCGATTAAATCGCATCATAATGTAGGCGGGCTTCCGGACACACTGAAGCTTAAATTATTAGAGCCTTTACGTGAATTATTCAAAGATGAGGTTTGTGAATTAGGCTTAGAATTGGGGTTACCTCCCGCATTAGTTTACAAGCATCCTTTTCCAGGACCTGGATTAGCCATACGCGTTTTAGGTGAAGTAAACCAAAAAAATATTGACCTAGTCCGTAAAGCAGACTTTATCCTACAAGAAGAGTTACGCGCACAAAATTATTACGATAAAATTAGCCAAGCTTTTTGTGTCTTTTTACCCGTTAATTCAGTTGGAGTGATTGGAGATGCGCGTCAATATGCGCCTATCATTGCCATACGTGCGATAGAAACCATTGATTTCATGACGGCTCGCTGGGCACATCTCCCTTATAATCTACTCGAAACATTATCTAATCGAATTATTAATGAAGTAGCTGGGATTTCGCGTGTAGTTTATGATATATCGGGAAAACCACCGGCCACCATCGAGTGGGAATAAAACTTTTAGCTTCGACCACAAAATGCTAGGCAAAAGCCTTTTTTGACTTTAACTCGTCTGTTCAATAGACTTCAAGTTACTCTTATCTCATAAAAGTAACGACTAAGATTATGCTGCAACTTGTTAAAACTTGGTTTACACGGTATTTTCTTGATCCGGAATTGGCCATTTTATGGTTGTTTCTACTTTTTATCATTGTGCTCTTTGCCACATTAGGAAAAATTTTAGCCCCTGTATTGGTTAGTATTGTTGTCGCCTATTTATTGCAATGGCCTATTAGCTCTTTAGAGAAACTGCGCCTACCGCGAATCGCTGCTGTTTTAGGGGTTTACATTAGCTTTGTAAGCTTAGTTATCCTTGGCATTGTGGGTTTGCTCCCTTTACTATTTCGGCAATTAAGCAATTTAATTGCCGAAATACCTGCGATGGCTGCCAAAGGCCAGGAGTTGCTCCTATACCTACCTATTCGTTACCCAGGCTATACTTCAGCCAGTCAAATACAAGAATGGATTACTCAATTTAAGCTTGGACTAACGCACTCTGGGCAAGGGATACTATCAGCTTCATTAGGCTATATCCCTAATATCATTGCATTTACTATTTATTTTGTACTAGTCCCCTTATTGGTTTATTTTTTCTTATTAGACGAAAAAAAAATAATCGCTTGGGTGGTCGAATATTTACCCGAAAAACGTCGATTAATTTCTCAAGTTTGGACTGAAGTGCTGGCACAAACAGGAAATTACGTACGAGGAAAAGCATTAGAGATGCTAATTGTTTGGATAGTTACCTATCTATCCTTTGCCATACTGGGCCTCCAATACGCCATATTACTCAGTGTTTTAGTAGGGATTTCTGTGGTTATCCCTTATATCGGGGCTGTTATGGTGACTATCCCGGTACTCATTATTGGCTTTTTAGAATGGGGCTGGACAGCTCACTTTGCCTACCTTGTGGCAATTTATTCATTAATTATCACCTTAGATGCCAATCTGCTCGTCCCCTTTTTATTTTCTGAAGCTGTTGACCTTCACCCGGTAACTATTATTATAGCCGTTCTTATATTTGGTGGCTTGCTTGGGTTTTGGGGAGTATTTTTTGCGATTCCTTTAGCGAGTGTTGTAAAAGCGATTTTAAATGCGATTTCTTATAAAGAATTGAGCGCCGCATCCGAAAACTAGGATTAACCTAAAGCGCGCTATTAATTTAACGTGCCAACGGCTTGTAAAACGGCTTCCACATGACCCGGAACTTGTACCTTTCTCCATTCGCCGCGCAAAATACCCTTTTTATCAATTAAAAATGTACTTCTCTCTATGCCACGGGTTTTTTTGCCATACATCATTTTTTCTTTTAGTACACCGTAAAGCTGACATAATGTCTCATCAGCATCCGATAATAACTCAAAAGGAAATTGTTGTTCAGATTTAAACTTTTCGTGAAGTTTCAAACTATCACGGGATACACCTAAAACAACCGTATTCAAAGAAGCAAATTTTTTATAATTTTCTGAAAAATCTTTACCTTCTTGTGTACACCCTGAAGTGCAATCTTTAGGATAAAAATATAAAACCACATTTTTACCTTTAAAATCACTTAAATTAATTATTTTAGCGCCAGTAGCAGACAAACTAAAATCAGGCGCCGGTTTATTGAGAACTAACATTTCATGTGATCTCTTAAATAAAAAAGGATCCTAATTTTTCTGTGGCTCCATTGCGACATCAAAATTATTTTCATCACAAAATACAATAAAGTGTTCACGGAAATCCGCTACCAAATGATGTGAAGGAAAACCAAAAGATAATGAAATACCCAGCATGGCCGCTTCTGTTATAGGTGCTTTATAGGATTCGATATGGATATTATAAAGTGTCACTTCTTGTTCCGACAGAAACTGGGTGATCTTAGCCAAAACATCAGAGGTATCTGGGGCAACAATATAGGAAGAATAAGGAAAACTATCAGGTTGCGCGGCTCGAAACTGAGTACGCGCAACTAAGACTTGACCTTCATATTTCTTTATAAGTGTTTCAAACTTTGCAATGGTGTTCCAAGCGCCCCCAATCAGTAAGGTCATTGTCACATGTGTTGCTGTCGTATTGACACGCGCATCAACAATATGGCAACTACTATGAGCAACTAATCTAAACACTTGATCAGTAAGCTGATTTTCATTAAGGCCTAGGACTACAACAACCAGGTTTTCCATAAAAATTAATCATGTTTTTCTAACGAGGCGGTAGTCTATTCTTTTTTAAGGGGCTTGTCACTAGGGGCCTAGTAGACAAAAACGGGCCTTCATCAAAACCGCAAAATTGCTCTACTACTAAGACGATTTTTCTCCCCAAGCCCTATAGGAAACTCGGAAAAATCTTGAGTATATTCACTCAAAAATTTGGTGGAGGCGGTGGGAATCGAACCCACGTCCGCCAGTCCGCTGCCTTTGGCACTACATGTTTAGTCAATCTTTAAATTTAATCGATAAATCTCCGATAGACAGGGAATTCATCAACGAGTCTGATTGGTTTTAGTAGCATTCGCCCCAGACAGGCTAGACTACGAGCTTGTCAGTTATGACCACTCCCTCCACATACAAGCCTATGGAGTTCATGGCGCTAGCCGCTGTTTAGGCGGCACAACGTTGAAAATTGACTACCGATTAGGCAGCAATCGCAACGTCTTTAGCGGAGATATAGTCGTCGTTTGCAACTATAAGTTTGCAACATGATTAACGAGGCAAAGTTGCGTCCTCGACATGCACCTTAGGGTTTGTAACCAACGTCGAAGCCAGATCGCCCCCCAAGGAAGCATTATACCTTAATTACAGCTCGCTTTCAGATAAAAGCTTTTCTTGCAAAAATAGTTTAAAACCCTTCAAATGTAGGTAAATATCCTACCTAATAAAACGACCCAAACGCATTTTTTCACGCTGCCAATCTTTTTCTTTCAGACTGGCGCGTTTATCATGCTCTTGCTTACCCTTGGCTAAACCCACTTCCAGCTTAACCCGATTCTTTTTCCAATATAGCTTTAGCGCAATGAGCGTATAACCCTTACGCATAACGCTCCCGGCTAATTTACTCAGCTCGCGCTCATTTAATAGTAATTTTCGGGTACGGCTGGGGTCTGGTCTACTATGGTTGGTAGAAACAGTCGCTAAGGGGGTAATATGGCAACCTAGCAACCATGCTTCACCATTTTTCAGTAATACATAGCTTTCTGTTAATTGCGCCCTCCCACCACGAAGGCTTTTGACTTCCCAACCCTGCAAAACCAACCCCGCCTCTAAAGATTGTTCAATAAAATAATCATGGCGTGCCCGCCTATTTAATGCGATAGTTGTATCTTGCAATGATTTCTTTGGGTTCATGGGATATACTCGAGCATTTCGCGATTATTATACAGACCATCATCGATGAGAAACATGCCAAAATAGGGCCCACTCTGAACCTTTATTATGCCAGTTATTCAACACTGTTTAGAAGTACCCTACAATGTGGCAGAGATGTACGAACTCGTCAACCACATTGAAAACTATAGTGAATTTCTTCCTTGGTGCAGTAAAAGCAAAATAATAAGCCGTGATGAAGATAGTATACAAGCCAGTCTTACATTAACCAGTGGCGGCTTATCTAAAACATTTACTACGCTTAATCGTTTACAAAAAAATAAGTTAATCGAAATTAGTCTCGTCAACGGACCATTTAAACATTTAGAAGGATATTGGTCATTTGAAGCGACTCAACACGGCTCTAAAATTCGTTTAAATTTAGAGTTTGAATTTTCTACCCGCCTGTTAGCGCTTGCTTTCTCGCCCGTTTTTGAAAAGGTGGCAAATACCTTAGTACAAGCTTTTTCTAAGCGCGCTCACCAAGTATATGGGGAGCGCTAAGAAAATTAGCTTCAATTAACATTTCAGTATATATTGGCAAAATGTTTATTTCTGTTGAAGTGGTATTTGCTGGCGATCAGCAACAAAAAATTATACAGTTATCCGTACCCTCCGCAAGTTGCATAGCAGAAGTGATACGCTGTTCGGGTATTTTATCCGACTTTCCGCATATCGATCTTAAAAAAAATAAAGTGGGTATTTTTGGCAAACTACGCACATTAGACAGCCAAGTAGAACACGGAGATAGAATAGAAATCTACCGGCCACTTATAGTGGATCCTAAAAAAATCCGCAGAAATCGCGCTAAAAAGCAAAACAGTCATTAAGATGAATTTTGATATTTTTTAAAGCTTCAAAACCAATTAATTAAGTGCTGACTTTTCAATTTTCTGCAATCGCCCCTTTGAAAATAACAGCGTAACCCGTCTTTGAATAGGTTCAGCATAACCTGGTTGATAAAAATAAATATAATCTTTACGATCCGATTGAAAAGGAGACTGTAGCACACAACTACCCAAGAGATAACGAACTTGTTCCATCGTCATGCCGGGTTTTAATTGGTCTATGGTAGACTGCTTGAGTATATTACCTGATTGGATACTAGGCCGATAGATAATATGGCAGCCTGAAAGCGTTAATAATAAAAAACTAATAAGTAATTTTTTCATAAGATAATATCATTATAATTAAAAATAATAACTATACGCGCCATCTCTGCGCTATAGTTAAAAAATAATGGTGAAATAGACATGTATTTAATTAACCTAAACCCTAAAAACACCCTCTACTTGTCAGGGAGTTTAGAGCTAGTCTAATGGATAATCAACAACTACGCCAAGTTGGCTTAAAAGTAACAGTGCCGAGATTAAAAATACTTGCGCTACTCGAACAAGCTAACACGCGTCATTTAAGTGCAGAAGATATCTACAAAACCTTATTAGAATCAGGTGAAGATATAGGATTAGCTACTGTCTATCGCGTATTAACACAATTTGAAAGTGCAGGTTTAGTGAAACGCCAAAACTTCGAAGATACTTATTCTGTCTTTGAATTAAATCAAGGTACACATCATGATCATTTGGTCTGCATTCAATGCGGAAGAGTTGATGAATTTGTTGATAAAGCCATCGAACGACGGCAAAAAGTGGTAGCACAACAAGCTAACTACCAAATGACCGATCATAGTCTCATTATTTATGGCATCTGCATTAAATGTTTTACCAAAACAAAAGCCTAAGTGTATTAAGCAGTTATTTAACTCTAAACTATTAACAGCCACCCTTTAAACGCATGCAATACACTGAGCTAATCAACTTCTAAAATCTTTAAGTTATTTGTCCCGCCAGAAATATTCAATAGATCCCCATAAGTAATCAGTACGCGCTCGCCTTTATGTAAAAAATTATGTTTTTTTAATTCTTCGATAGCAAATTGACTAATATTGCCTTTGGGTGCCTTATCAATGTTAAAATAAAGCGGATAAACGCCTCGATAAAGCGCTAATCGACGCGTTGTCCTTAAGCTACGTGCTAAACCATAGATAGGGATACCTGAACGAATACGGGACATCCATAAAGGGGTAGCACCGGTTTCAGTTAACGCAATAATTGCTTTAATATCGTAATGATTGGCGGTATACATAGCCGCCATCGCAATTGCCTCATCAGCGCGATGAAATTGACATTCTACACGATGGCCAGATACACGTGTTTTAGCTTGTTTTTCCGCACCCAAACAAATACGCGCCATAGCCATTACCACTAACGCTGGATGATCCCCAGTCGCAGTTTCTGCCGACAACATAACCGCATCGGTGCCATCTAAGACCGCATTTGCCACATCGAATACTTCGGCTCGCGTAGGAATAGTATTATGGATCATAGACTCCATCATTTGCGTTGCGGTAATAACGGCTTTATCTAAACTTCGTGCTCGCTGTATAATATGTTTTTGTACCGCTGGCAGTTCGGCATCGCCAATTTCTACCCCTAAATCGCCGCGTGCTACCATAACCGCATCAGAAGCGTTGATAATCTCGTCAATGACCGGGATGGCATCACTGCGTTCTATTTTGGCAATCAAACCGGCATGTCCTTTTGCTTTTTTTAATAAGCTGCGTGCTTTTTTCATGTCGGCAGCACTGCGTGGAAAAGAAATCGCAATATAATCTGCATTTAATTTCACCGCTGCTTTTAAGTCTTTTTTATCTTTATCCGTTAACGCTATAGCGGAAAGACCGCCACCTTTTCGATTAATTCCTTTATTGTTAGATAACTCCCCACCTACCTCAACCAAACAAAATATCTTATTTTTTTGAACCTTATCGACTTCAAGCACCAAACGTCCATCATCAAGCAATAAAAAATCCCCGGCACGAACATCCTTAGGTAGCCCTTTATAATCAATACCGACCGTCGATTCATCACCCTCATCTTGGGCCAGATCAGCATCCAAAATAAATAATGCCCCCTTTACTAAAAAAATAGAGCCGTTTTTAAATCGGGCAATGCGAATTTTTGGACCCTGTAAATCAGCCATGATGGCGATTTCTCGCCCTGCCATTTTGGCACACTCACGAACGTAGTTGGCTCGTCTAATATGATCTTCGACTTTTCCATGAGAAAAATTTAATCGTACTACATCTAAACCTGCCGCTATCATAGCCTGCAATACACCCGGACTATCAGTAGCAGGACCCAATGTCGCCACAATTTTAGTTCTTTTAAAGCGATTCATTTAGCCTCCTTTGGTCTTTTCTTGTAACACGACTAATGCTGGCAGGTCTTTCCCTTCAATAAATTCAAGAAAAGCCCCACCTCCTGTTGAAATATAAGAAATTTTATCGCTAATGCCATATTTCTCGATAGCCGCTAAGGTATCACCTCCACCGGCAATGGAAAAGGCAGCACTATCTGCAATAGCCATGCTTAATGCTTGCGTCCCTTGTTCAAAGGGTTGCAATTCAAAAACCCCGATAGGTCCATTCCATAATAGGCTAGCTGCGGCTTGCACACATTGCGTGTAATGTTTAATCGATTCAGGTCCTATATCTAAAATCATTTCATTATCTTTTATTTTTGTTAACTTTCTAACATGGGTTTTCGCTGTAGTAGAGATTTCAGTAGCGACTATGACATCGGAAGGTAAAACAATCTCAACCTGCTTCTGCTGCGCTAGAACTAAAAGACGTTTTGCTTCATCAAGCAATGCAATTTCATATAAAGATCGGCCTATAGAATAACCTTGGGCCGCTAAAAAAGTATTGGCAATTCCACCACCTAGTATCAGTGCATTCACTTTATCAAGCAATGAAGATAGTAGTACTAATTTGCTAGAAACCTTGGAGCCACCGACAATAGCTAATAAAGGTCTGGCTGGATTGTCCAATGCTAAATCTAAAGCTTTTAACTCGGCCATTAATAATAAACCCGCACAAACTTTTTGAGAAAATTGTGCTACACCTACAGTTGACGCTTCACTACGATGCGCTGTTGCAAAAGCATCCATCACAAAAACATCCCCTAATTTTGCTATTTTTTTGGCTAACTCAGGATCGTTGCTTCTTTCACCGGGCTGAAATCTAACATTTTCACACAATGCGATCTCACCCGGTGAGATATTGAATCCATCCAACCAATCTGTGATAAATCTTACTGGTTGACCGAGTAAATCTTGTAATCGTACCGCAACCGGGGCTAAAGAAAATTCCTTAGTAAAATGCCCTTCATCAGGCCTACCTAAATGGGATAGCAAAATAACTGCAGCGCCCTTTGCCAAAGCACATTGAATAGTCGGTAACGCCGCCCGTATACGCACATCGCTGGTGATAACTCCTTTTGCTAAAGGAACATTAAAATCCTCACGAATAATGACTCGTTTGTTGTGTAAATCTAGATCTTTCAAGCTGATTAAAGCCATAGCTAGCCACTTAAGCAAAGATTTTAGTTTAACTGAAAATTATCAGATAAACATTAGCTTTAAAAAAATATGCTCTAATTTTCGACCTTTTCACTAAAATTTAAGTTAAAATTAGCGGAAATGTTCGAATAATTGATTCTCAGCAAATTTAACGTTACCTTAATAAGGCTATGAAATCACTACTCGATTTAAAGATTCTTATTACGCGGCCTGCTCATCAAGCCCGCGAACTGGCCGTTAAAATTCAAGGCGCTAATGGAATAGCTATCTGTTTTCCTACCTTAGAAATTGCATCAACCCCTATAAAGCCACTGAGGTTAGCACTAGAAAAACTACCGACTTACGATTTCGCTCTATTTATTAGCCCTAACGCGGTTTTTAAAGCCGCCTATACGATACATAAGCTTTGGCCCGACTGGCCTTCGCATGTCAAAACAATCGCTACAGGCCCTGGGACGGTATTGGCATTAAAACAACATAAGCTACCAATTGATTACTACCCGGAAAAGGATTTTAATGGAGCAGGCCTATTAGCACTACCTGTGCTAAAAGATCTGAAGCAAAAAAAAATTATAATCCTGAAAGGGCAAGGTGGTCGTTCCTATTTAGCAAAAGAACTTACATCGAGAGGGGCGCATGTCAGCCGTCTAAACGTGTATAAACGTCAACTCCCGAATCACGATAAAAATAATATCCCCGATAAAAATGCAGCTGATGTCATTATTTGCACGAGTAATAGTGGATTAAAAAATCTAGTTCGCTTGTTATATCCTAGCTGGCAAGATATTTTGTTTAAAAAGCAACTGCTGGTAATAAGCCCACGTATTGCCGATAGCGCTAAAAAACTAGGTTTTGTCAAATCGCCTTTAATATCGGATAATGCGAGCAATACAGCCATTTTACAAACCTTGTTTTCCTGGCGGGAGCAATTTATATGGAATCACAGCTCACTACACCGATTGCAGAAAAAATCAAGCTAGACGATAAAAAAGGTCATCGTTCCCACAGGAAAACTTATATCGTATGGTGCGCTATCAGTTTATTGTTCATCCTATACTTGACCTCATTTGTTATTTTGGGCTTTTTACAATTAAAAAATCAAGGCCAACTGCTTGAATATCAACATCAACTATCCGAAATGCAAACAAAAATCTTGCAGAATCAAAACAACTATGAACGGCTACAAAACCATATAAGCCAGTTACAAAATTTTATCGCCGAAAAATTTTCAGCCAATAACAATAAGGTATTAATCGCTAACATTAAACAGCTGATTCAGCAAGCGCATTATAATCTCACTTATCTACATAATTCAGAAAGCGCCTTGATGGCATTAACATTAGCACAAGATCAATTGAATCAGATAATAAGTCCGGACTTTCGCTTAGAAAAGCTGCGTGGTTTAGTAGCCAACTATATAGCCAGCTTAAAAGCATTGCCTCCTATTAATCTAGCCGCCACTTTAGCTCAGCTAGATGACTTACAAATGCAAATCCCGCAATTACCTTTATTGTCAGCCACTATAATACCTGTGGTAACAGTCGCTAACACCAGAACAACTGCCCCTGCAGAAAAAAAATGGCTTCATGCGATGCAAGATAGTCTTAAAAGTTTTCGACAGTTAATAGTCATTCGCCGCCTAGACAAACCGATAGAACCTTTATTACCCGAAGCAGAGCTACAATATTTACAACACAATCTACAATTACTATTACAGCAAGCACAATGGGCTTTATTACATAATGAATCCGCTATTTATCAGTCTAGCTTGCAACAATTTCAACAAAGTTTACCCGCAAATTTTGTCTCTGATTCCGCTACATCGCAAACGATGATACAAACTATTAAGCAACTCCAAAAAATAGTTTTTCCAACTTTTTCTTTAGATTTCAATTCTATATTAGAAACACTTTCTGCCATGGAAAAAACAGCTACTATAAAAGTAATGCCGCCAACTAGCATGATCACCGCCAATCAAAAGGAAGCCTCTTGATGCATCGGTTTTTTATATTCTTATTAGTTCTTGCTGTCTCCGCGTGGATCGGCATTAAAATAACCGCTGATCCGGGTTATGTATTAATTACTTGGCATCATCTTGCCTTAGAAATGCCGTTGTGGTTAATTATATTTATTTTAATTATTAGTTTTATTTTATTTTATTATTTAATCCGTCTAATTAGATACTTGATAAGATTACCCCGAAATTGGCGCAACTATCTAGATAATAGACACGCAAAAAAGATAACTGCCATCGACGATCAGCGCTTATTCACGATCATTTATCAAAAACCACAGAATTGGCAAAATATCTTAGCCGCTTTACCTCAGTTAGAAAAAAAATCCTGGATATCTAAACAACAAATTCTAAACCTACAGCAAGAAAGTTATGAATGTTTATTAAGTGAAGAAAAGTATACCGAGGATCTAGTAACACTTGAAAATACTTGGCATAACTTATCTTTTACCTTAAAAAAAGATCCGATACTGTTCAATTTTTATATTAAAGCGCTAATAAGACATCATGAAGATGCCAAAGCGGAATTGCTAATCACTAAACGATTAAAAAAGCAATGGTTTGGTCCAATCGTTTCAAGCTATAGTCTTATTAAAAGTACGAATCCTAACTGTCAATTAGCTTTAGCTGAAAAATGGCTTAAAAAACATCCTGATGACCCTTATCTGTTATTAAGTTTAGGTCGCCTTTGTAGGCAACGAAAGTTATGGGGCAAAGCGCGTGATTATTTAGAAAAGAGTTTAATTTATGACCCAGCCAACCCGGAAACTTATCTTGAATTAGGTGAACTATTTGAGGGCTTAGGCGAACCGCTACAAGCATTAGCGTGGTTTAAAAAAGGATTAACTAAAAAGGAATTATAGTTGAGCTAAATCATAAGCATACTTTTTTAATAAGGTAATCACAGGCCAGCCTCTTAAAAGACGTCCTGCAAAAGGTGACCACTGGCATTTAGTCCTCAGCTGTTTTTCTTCGACGCGTCTTGCTAAGGCTAAATCAACTAGAACATAATCCTCAGCATAATCATCCTGCAATTGAAATATTTCTTTTGTACGCTGTGAAGTCAAATCGACTATGTTCTTTAAAGAAAGCAAACCTTGATGATAGGCTTCGAGTAATAAGGGTAAAGTGGTTTCTATGCCCGGTACTCCTGAAGGACAACTCCCATAAGGCCTGGCTTTCTCTTCGAGGGTATGTGGGGCATGATCTGAACCTATGGTGTCAATAATACCTGACTTTATCGCCTTAAACAGTGCAGCTTGATGTTCTACGGATCGCAGTGGAGGATTCATAATAGCTTTGCCTTTTAAACCCGCATAATCATTTATAGTTAAAAACAAATGGTGTGGAGTTGTTTCGGCAAAAACCGGTAATCCTTCCTCTTTAGCACCTGCAATTAAATCAATCTCTTGGCGCGTACTGGTATGCAAAATATATAAACGCGTTCCATACAAACGCGTTAACTGAATTGCTTTCTCTACCGCTATCACTGCTGCAGTTTCATCACGAATTTTTGAATGCGTTGCATAAGCGGGTAATCTGTTAAATTTTTTAGTATTTTCTTTTAGTCGCTGTTCATCTTCTGCATGAACGGCCACTAACATATTTTCTTTAGCGGCTATTTTAAAAATAGCCTGTAAGCTTTCATCATCATCGATGACTAAGCCACCTGTACTACAACCCATAAAAACCTTGATGCCGATTACCTGCCCTTTTACCTTGCTTATTTCGCTTAGATGATGCTTATCAGCACCAAAAAATAAGTGATAACGCAAGGGTATTTTAGCTTCTTTTAATTGAGCATCAATAAGGGCTTTTTTTTCTTGTAATGCAATTTGGGTAACCGTAGGAGGCACGGTATTTGGCATATCAAAAACTGTTGTATAGCCACCTTTTATACTAGCCCTAGCCGCTGTTTTCCAATCCTCTTTATATTCTAATCCGGGTGTTCGAAAATGCACGTGTGGATCAATTAACCCCGGCAATAATAGTAAATGGCTAGCCTCTATGGTAATTTGCTGATCGCTGACAACTTGAATATTTTGACGTTTATTTTCTATTGTTTGTATATTATTTATACAGATCATAAATTAACTTCTTCAACTTGATCGCGTTCAAATTGCTTTTCACAATAAAAGCATCGAAGTTTAATGCGCTTTTGAGAACCTTCTAGTTTAAAGTAACCTCTAGATTCAAAACGACTAATACAATTTAAATTAGGACACACTAAAACATCGCGAATAGCTTCAGGTAATTGACAATTAATTTTTTCACTTACCTTGAAATTTTCAATTCGATTTATCGTCGCTCCCGGCGCAAAAATAGCGACTTGTTCAATCTCTTGGCGAGTAAGCAGACGATTTTCAATTTTAATTAAATCTTTTAACTTCAGCGCTTTACTCCTTAAATTAAGGCCTAAAGTAACGCGTTGTTTACTATTGACCACGTGTAACAAGCGCATAATTTTAAGTGATTGGCCTGCTGGAATATGGTCAATCACCACACCATTATCGATAGCGGAAACCAAACGAGTTTTAATCATAGCGGATAAACCCCAAAATATTTTTTAAGATTCTATTTTCCCAACTAGCAACGCCAAAATGGCTTGTCTTATATAAATTGCATTAGAAATTTGATTAAAGTAAAAAGCGTAAGGCAATTTATCAATTGATTTATCGATTTCACCTGCTCTTGGGAAAGGATGTAAAATCTTTAAATTAGTTTTAACTTTTTTTAGCTTACCAGGTGTTAAAATATATTGATCCTCGAACAACTCATGCTCTGATTGAGTAAATCGTTCTTGCTGTAAGCGCGTCATATATAAAATATCAACTCTCGAAATAACTTCATCTAGGTTTGAATGAAAAGAAAATCGAATACCTTGATGCTTTAATTCATCACACAGCACTTCGGGTAATGCTAATAAGGGAGGCGCCAGCAAAAATAGACGCATATTAAATAATGCACAAATCTGCAATAAAGAATGGACTGCACGTCCATATTTTAGATCACCGACTAAAGCGATAGATAAACCTTCTAAATCTCCTTGCGCTTCCTGGATAGTAAATAAATCGGCTAAAGCCTGGGTAGGATGTTGATTGGCGCCATCTCCAGCATTGATAATAGGTTTTTCGGATACCTCTGCCGCTAAACGTGCCGCTCCTTCGCATGGGGATCGAATGATAATAAGATCGGCATAATAAGAAATTGTTTTTATAGTATCACTTAAATCTTCGCCTTTTTTAATAGAAATATTTTCACTATTCGAAAAACCTATCACTTGTCCACCTAAACGTAAAGTTGCCGTTTCGAATGACAAACGTGTACGCGTTGACGGCTCAAAAAAACAATGGGCTATTATCTTATCAAGAAGGTATTTTTTAGGCGGTTTTTGCTTGAATTTTTTCGCCAACTTGAATATTAGATTTATTTCAGTGAGCGAAAGATCACGGATTGAAATAATATCCTTATTGGAAAATAGCTTAGACATAAATTTACCCGCCCTTTAAATTAAATCAATCAATTATTTTTAGCCACTAGACTTTGCCAAGATTCCACAGACAATTCTTTACCCCACAAACTGACTAAACACTGCAAAATAATCAACGCAATCTGGGCATTGGTAATCAAAGGAATATGGTGATCAATAGCTAAACGTCGAATTAAAAAACCATCGGTCTGCTGCAATCCAACCGAGGAACTTGGAATATTAATAATTCCTGCTATTTTACGCTGAGAAATCAAATCTTTTATATTTGGTTTTTTGGCCTCACTGGTTTTATTAACAAAATAGGAGGCAACTCCGTGCTGACTTAAAAATTGATGGGTTCCCTCTGTACTGTAAATAAGCCAACCCTGTTCATCTAACTGTTTTATCCAGGGTAAAAGTTTCATTTTATAATGATCGGCAATACTTAATAGTAACTTCTTCTCTTCGATATTTTGATCGGTTGCCAGCCATGCTTTATAAAAAGCCTCCACCAAATCTTCCGCAATACAAGCCACTTCACCTGTAGAGGCCATTTCAACTTGCGCCACCGGATTGGCACCTTTTAAACGACTATAAGAAAATTGCGCTGCTTTTACGCCGACATAATCTAATTCCAAGGTTTCATAATGTTTACGCTGATGCTTATTAAGCATTACTTCCGTTGCTATTTGTATCAAATTATGGCCTGTTACTTTAGAGACAAACGGAAAAGAACGCGAAGCACGTAAATTACATTCAATCACTTGAATATCATTATTTTTAGCAATAAATTGGATATTAAAAGGTCCGGTAATATGTAATGCTTTTACAATTTTACGTGCAATTCTTTTAGTGCGGCGGATGGTTTCTAAATACAATTTCTGCGGCGGTAACACAACCGTTGCATCACCAGAATGGACACCTGCATTTTCAATGTGTTCCGAAATGGCTTCAATCACAATATCGCCCTGTTTTGCCACACCGTCTATCTCTAATTCTTTTGCTTCCTGGACAAATTTAGAAACTACCACCGGATAATCTTGCGAAACGCGCGCAGCCGCCTGTAAATGTTGTTCTAAAGATTCCGCATCAAAGACCACGTTCATGGCAGAACCGGATAAAATATAAGAGGGTCTTATCAAGACTGGGTAGCTTACTTCTGCTGCAAATGCTTTTGCCTTACTTAAACCGCTAATACGTTCCCAGGGTGGTTGATCAATACCCAAGGTATTTAATAATGCAGAAAACTTTTCCCGATTCTCAGCCTGATCAATAAAACTTGGGTCCGTACCTAATAAATGATAGCCCGCTTTGGCTAAGGGTACCGCTAAGTTATTAGCAATCTGACCGCCCACGGAAACGATAATACCTTTTGCTGATTCAAAATCTACAATATCCTGAACACGTTCAAAGCTAAGCTGCTCAAAATAAAGCCGGTCTGATTCATCATAATCAGTGGACACGGTTTCAGGATTCGAATTGATAATAATAGCGGTTTCTTTGAGTCGACGTAATGTTTGTACGGTATTAACCGCACACCAATCAAACTCAACAGATGAGCCAATCGAATAAGGACCAGAACCTAAGACAACAATAGGTTTTTGTACAGCGGGGGCAATATCATGTTCTATCGCATGATAGCTTAAATAAAGATAATTCGTTTGAGCGGCAAATTCACCCGCTAATGTATCGATTTGTTTGACAAAAGGGACTATGCCATATTTTAAGCGTAAACATCGAATTTGCTTTTCTGATTTATTTTTTACTTTGGCAATAAAACTATCTGAAAAACCAGCCTGCTTTAGCTGATAGAGTAGATGCTTATTAAGCTTTTGTTCATTTAACTGCTTTTCTAATTCGCTTAGTCGACAAATATGAGCTAAAAACCAATAATTAATCTGGGATAAATTTTGCGCTTCTACTACGGAGCCCCCATTTTTAAAAAATTGATATAAAGCAAATAAACGCCTATCCGTGGCAAATTGTATTTCACTACAAGGATTATCAATGACTTCAGGATAGTCCATTAAACAGGAAGCGCCTTTATTTAACATGCCCACTGCTTTTTGTAGCGCTTCTGGGAATGATCGCCCTATCGCCATCACCTCACCGACACTTTTCATCTCCGTACCAATTGTTCTTTCGGCGGCTTTTAATTTATGCGTATCCCAACGGGGTATTTTTACCACAATATAATCAAGTGCCGGTTCAAAATAAGCACTCGTCACCTGGGTTACACTGTTTTTTATTTCGCACAGGCGATATCCCAATGCTAACTTAGTGGCAATAAAGGCTAAAGGATAGCCGGTTGCTTTAGATGCCAACGCACTCGAACGCGATAAACGCGCATTCATTTCTATAACTCGATAATCACCATTGCTAGGATTAATGGCAAATTGAATATTGCATTCGCCAATAATGCTAAAATGATCAGCCACTTTTAAGGCTATATTTCGCAACACTTGATGCTGCTCGTTACTTAAGGTTTGCGCAGGCGCAACCACGATACTTTCACCAGTATGGATTCCCATCGCATCCATATTTTCCATATTACAAATCGTTAATGCATTACCGCCTATATCACGCACAATCTCATATTCAAATTCTTTCCATCCCAATAAATATTCTTCTATTAATAGTTGCGGTGCTGCGGCTAAGCTTTCTTGAGCGCGTAATTCTAACATTTCTCGATTAATAATTTTTCCAGAGCCCAACCCGCCTAAAGAAAAGCCTGAGCGCAACATAATAGGGTAACCTATCTTCTCTGCAGCATTGAGCGCTTCGGCAACATTTTTTACCACAAAGCTAAGTGGAGATTTTACGCCTATCTTGGCTAAAGCCGCTTTAAAAAGATCTCTATCTTCTGTTTTGCGAATAGATTCAACCGCTGTCCCTAATACAGCTAATTTATATTTTTTTAATATTTCTTTTTCTTCTAATTCTAAACCTAAATTTAGTGCGGTTTGCCCCCCAAAACCAAGTAATAGACCATCTGGTTTTTCCTTAATAATAATTCGTTTAACAGTATTGAAATTTAGCGGTTGTAGATAGATCTCATCGGCTAAACTTGCATCGGTCTGAACCGTTGCAATATTCGGATTTATTAATATCGATCTAATATTTTCTTCTTTGAGCGCCTTAATGGCTTGTGAACCCGAGTAATCAAATTCTCCTGCTTGCCCTATGCGCAAGCCACCAGAACCTAAAATTAGAATTTTTTTACCATTAAATCGTTGTGTTTTCATAATTTTTATAACATGCGATAAAAACGTTCAAATAACCATTGGGTATCAGTGGGTCCTGGCGCTGCTTCGGGATGAAATTGCACTGAGAAAAAAGGATCTTTTTTATGTTCAATACCGGCAATTGAAGCATCATTTAGATTGCGAAATAATACTCGCCAATCTTCAGGTAGGGTTTTTTCATCAACGGCATAACCATGATTTTGCGAGGTTAAATAACAACGTTGGTTCGGTAAGTAAAGACAGGGTTGATTCTGAGAACGATGGCCAAAAATTAATTTATAGGTTTTAGCCCCGACGGCTAAGGCCATTAATTGTGTTCCTAAACAAATACCAAAACAAGGTTTTTTTCTAGTCAGTGCTTTTTTCAAAATAGCAATCGTTTTTTTACACTGTTGCGGATCGCCGGGTCCATTGGAAATAAAAACTCCATCATAGTCTTCTTGACTATAATCGTAATCATAGGGCACGCGCTTGATTTTTAACGGAAATTGCAATAAACAGCGCAGTATATTTTCCTTTAGTCCACAATCAACCACTATGATAGTTTTTCCATACTCCCCATAATAAAGTGGTTGACTAATTGTAACTTGCTTTACCCAATCGATGCTTTCAAATTCAATGAAATTACTGACAGGTTCGTCGGGATGGGTGATAATAATACCCGGCGTCACACCTTTTTCCCTTAAACAATGCGTTAAAGCTCGCGTATCCACGCCGGTAATATAGGCTACGTTTTCTGCTGCTAAACAATCTAACAGTGAGTTTTCTGCGCTATGATTCGAGTAAAAAGGCGCTAACTCGGAAGTCACTACCGCCTTCACTTGTACCTTGTTAGATTCCCAGGTATTACGCGCAGAAACGCCATAGTTTCCAATCAAAGGGTAAGTGAAACATAATATCTGGCCGGCATAAGAAGGATCCGTTAAAGACTCCATATAACCTAGCATACCTGTATTAAATATAACCTCGCCAGATACTTCGGGCGTTTGTGCCAACGGAGCAAATCCTGCAAAACTTTCTCCTGTTTTTAATACTAAGCGCGCGGGTACTATTTTTTTCATGATCACATTTGTTGATGAAATTGATAAGCTAGATAGGGATTCCACATCATGCCGCTTGCTGAAAGCGCAATATCGGCACCGGCATTAAAAAATTCATTAAAATGCTCCGGAAGGGTGATTCCACCCATGCCTAGAATAGCTAAATCTAATTTTTCTTTTTGATTAATGCGGGCCAGCCTTTCAATACACTGGAGCGCTAATTTACGAATCGGATAACCTGAAACCCCACTGTAAATTCGCCCTGCAAACACAGGATGTTGCATCTTATCTAATACACGCATACTTATTGAGTTTATAGCACTAATTCCCCTTGCTCCAGCACCTGCGGCAGCGATTAATAATTTATCGGGAAGATCGCACTCACGAATTAAACCCAGTTTAATTAAAATTGGAGTATCTGCTACACATCTGACAACTTGTTTGGTTATTTCGTATACGCATTCGGCATTCCTATACAGCGGCTGGCCTGATTTTAATAAATTGGGGCAAGAGAAATTAAGCTCAATAATATCCGCACCCGACTCTTTCGCCATTAAAGCCGCTGCGGCAAAATCTTGTGACACTGATTCAAGCGAAGTTCCCTCACCGTAAACAGACACAATTAAGACTTGCCCTTCTGATAAGCTTTTTTTGGCAAATGCTATATCTTCCTTAACCCGTGCAGATTCTAAACAAGCATTACCAAAGGAATTACTAATCGCAATTTTATCGGCTGCTTTCCGCGGCTTATCATCGATGTAAACCGCTTGTTCTAAATCCGAATAATCGAATAATTGCTCCCTATTGATATGCACAATATTAGGTAGTGGATGCGGCGCATGAGCTTGACGTCGAATGGTTTTGTAAGTCAGCACGTCAAACCCTAGCTGAGCTAATAATACAATTCCTCTCCCCGTTGTGACAGAACACGCGGCGGCACCAATTCGCGAGGCCAAAGGATAGCCTAACAAAGAAGACCAGTTTGTTTTTGCTGGCCAAGATCGAGTAGGAATGCTTATTGATGAAAAAGAAAAATCGCTGAAGTTTTCTTCAAAGGTTTTATTAATGTCATAAAGAGGCGACGAAACGCTCAACATGCGATTAGGCTAGAAATAATTTCGCCTATTTAAACCGATTTTAAAAAAAATACCAAGTCTTTTATATTTACTAAAGATTTTAGCTGGTGCCGAGGAGAGGACTCGAACCTCCAAGGGTTGCCCCACAAGTACCTGAAACTTGCGTGTCTACCAATTTCACCACCTCGGCAAAGGCATCTATTCTTCAGAGCGAGCTATTCGCTAAAAAAACATTTAGCAAATAACATTTGCTCCTAACCGAGATCCCAAGCCCCCTTTTAAAAGGGGCTGGTTATTTAATTTAAGAATGCACTTCGTTTTCTACTTCGACCTCTTCGATATCTTTCATGGTTAAACGAATTCGATTTTGTCTATCTATCTCTAAGACTTTCACTTTAACAATTTGGCCTTCACTTAACACATCGCTGACTTGCTCAACCCGCTCATTAGAAATTTGTGAAATATGAACCAAACCATCACGGCCAGGTAACACATTAACAAAAGCGCCAAAGTCAGTCAGTTTGACGATTGCACCCTCATAAATACGACCCACCTCAACTTCTGCAGTCACTTTCTTAATACGTTCTATTGCGTTTTGACAAGCTTGTAAATCAGATGTCGAGATACGAACCACCCCATCATCACTGATATCAATTAAGGTTCCTGTTTCTTCGGTAATAGCGCGAATTGTTGCACCACCTTTCCCGATTAAATCACGAATTTTTTCCGGATTTATCTTTAAAGTAGTAATACGAGGGGCATAAGGAGAAACCTCAATACGTGGTTCAGCCAAGGTTTGTTGCATAATATTGAGTATATGCAGACGACCTTCTTTGGCCTGATTTAACGCTATTTTTAAAATTTCTTCGGTAATTCCATCAATTTTAATATCCATTTGCAGCGCGGTAACACCATCGCTTGTCCCGGCTACTTTAAAATCCATATCACCTAAATGATCTTCATCCCCTAAAATATCAGTTAATACGGCAAAATTCTCACCTTCTTTTATTAACCCCATCGCAATACCAGCAACATGCTTCTTTAAAGGGACACCCGCGTCCATTAAAGCGATGCTGGCACCACAAACAGTGGCCATAGAACTAGAACCATTTGATTCGGTAATTTCAGAAACAACCCGTAATACATAAGGAAAATCAGCTTCGCTGGGTAATACGGCGCGTAAAGCTCGCTTGGCTAAATTACCGTGGCCAATTTCACGTCGCTTAGGGCTCCCCATTTGACCTGTTTCACCCACACTGTAAGGAGGAAAATTATAATGCAACATAAAGGTTTCGCGTCCTTCTCCATCTAAGGCTTCGACAGTCTGTGCATCTCTATCGGTACCTAATGTCGTTACTACTAATGCTTGGGTCTCACCTCGGGTAAATAAAGCTGAACCATGGGTACGCGGTAAAAATCCTGGTTTAATCGTAATAGGACGCACTGTTTTTTTATCACGTCCATCAATACGCATCTGGCCTGCTAAAATGCGATCACGAACTATTTTTTCTTCTATGTTTGCGAACAATAACTGAATGGCTTTTGCAGTAATCCCTTTTTCTTCATCCAACCACTGGGTAATTACCTCTTCGCGTAACTTATCTAATTTAAGCTTACGAGCCAGTTTTTCTGAAACTTGATAGGCTTCAGTTAATGGCGCTTGTACCGCTAATGCTATCTTTTGTTGTGTATCAGCGTCTAATGGCGCGCTGATAGATTGCACATCCCAAGCAGGTTTACCCGCTTCTTGAGCAAGTTCTTTTATGGCTTGGATAACGCCTTGCATTTGTTGATGTCCGAATAATATAGCATTCAACATCACTTCCTCAGCAAGCTCAGCGGCTTGGGATTCTACCATTAATACAGCACGTTCCGTTGCGGCTACTACTAAATCTAAATCGGATGTTTCAAGTTGCTTAAAGCTTGGATTTAAGATGTATTGACCTTCAATATAACCTACTCTGACTGCCGCTATCGGCCCTTTGAAAGGAAGACCTGAGAGCGATAAAGCCGCAGAAGCCCCAATCAACGCAGGAATATCGGCATTAATATCTGGATTTGACGACATAACAGTCGCCACAATTTGTACTTCATTATGAAAATCTTGCGGGAATAAAGGTCGTATCGGTCGATCAATTAATCGAGAGGTTAATATTTCTTTTTCAGTGGGACGACCTTCTCGTTTGAAGTATCCACCTGGAATTCGGCCAGCAGCATAAGTACGTTCTTGATACTGTACTGTCAAGGGAAAAAAGTCTCTTTCTTCACCGGCTGCTTGTTTGTTCCCTACAACAGTCACTAAAACTGTAGTGCCGCCTAAACTGACTAAAACAGATGCCGTAGCTTGACGAGCAACGGCACCCGTTTCTAAAATAATTTCCTGCGAACCAAACTGTACGACTTTCTTTATAGAATTAATTAACACGCTTACATTCCCTCAAAAAAAACAAATGGGCGAGAATTACCGCCCATTAGTACGAATAAAATATCTTCAACTATTAACTGAAAAATACTAACCCAGAGCTTAACCACGCAAACCAAGCTGCTTAATCAGCGTTAAATAACGCTGTAAATTTGCGGTTTTAAGATATTTCAACAATCTACGACGTAAAGCCACTTTCTTTAATAAGCCTTGGCGTGAATGATTATCTTTTTTATGCACTTGAAAATGGCCATTTAGCTGTTCGATAGCACCAGATAGTAAAGCAACTTGAGCCTCTGGTGACCCTGTATCCCCCGGAGAACGCTGATATTTAGCCAATATCTCACTTTTAGCCAACATAGAACCTTTTACCTCTTCATAAATGAACCCGCTATTCTATGCATAATCCC
>DALYCY010000010.1:0-48277 GCA_031973495.1 Candidatus Aquirickettsiella sp.
ATTCCTTCCTTCACTTTAAAAAAGGGAATAAAGCATAGCTTTATTAAAATGTATTGTGAAATTATTTAAATTTGTTTTTTTAATCAGTTTTATGTTGTTTATGCTGGCGGCATGCGCCAGTCACTCCAATGATCCGTTTATTGCTTTTAACGGCCAGCCTGTTAGCCAAATCTATCAAAATGCCAAGGAATCATTGTTAGATCATAATTATAGTCAAGCTATTAAGGCTTATGAAGCGCTCAATGTGTTATATCCTTTTAATCGTTATTCAGAGCAAGCCCAGTTAGAATTAATCTATTGTTATTATCAAGATGGTGATTCGCCTTCGGCTAAAGCGGCTGCAGAACGTTTTATTCACTTATATCCAAATAGTGTACATACCGATTATGCCTACTATATGCAGGCTATGTCGGATATGGACCAAGATAGAGGTTGGTATTTGCGTTATATCCCGATTGATCTCTCTTTGCGTTATCCAGGCACTATGCGTTTAGGCTATCAAGAGTTTGCTGAACTGATTAGCCGTTATCCTAATAGTCGTTATGTCCCCGATGCAAGACAGCACATGATTTACTTACGTAATTTATTTGCAAGCTATGAACTCCATATTGCCGATTATTATTTTCGCAGGAAGGCCTACGTAGCAGCGGCTAACCGAGCGAATGAAATTATTCATCGCTATCAAGGAGCCCCCGAGGTACAAAAGGCTTTGGTTATTATGATCAAGTCTTACCGTATTTTAGGCCTAGAGAAATTGGCTCGCCAAAGCTTAGCAGTATTTAGATTGAATTATCCAGATGCAGATTATGAAAGTATTTAATTTTTTATTGCTTTAAGTCGAAGAAAAACCTGATGTAATGGGGTAGCGTCGTTCTCTGCCAAAAGCGCGCGGTGTTACACGGGGGCCGATGGCTAATTGACGGCGTTTATATTCATTTTTATCAACTAAATTAATGACTCGTTGAACGAGCTCTTTAGCAAACCCCGCGGCGATTATTTCACCGATACTTTTTTCTTGCTCTATGTAAAGCTCTAAAATAGGATCTAATTGCGTATAAGGTGGGAGTGTATCCTCATCTTTTTGATTTTTAGCTAACTCAGCAGTGGGTGCACGTGTTAACAAGGACTCAGGAAAAACGGAACTGATTTTATTGCGGTAAGTTGCTAATTGATAAACACGGGTTTTAAATATATCCCTTAATACGGCAAAACCACCTGCCATATCCCCATATAAAGTTCCATAGCCTACGGCCAATTCACTTTTGTTGGTACAATTTAACAAAAGCTCTCCAGATTGATTAGATAGCGCCATCAGCAACACCGCACGGCAACGTGCTTGGATATTCTCTGTGCTCGTTCCTGATGGAGGATGTTTAGGATCTAACTTGAGTGTCGTTAAAAAAGCTGAAAAACTAGGCTCAATCGATAATATTTTCAAGGAGACGTCTAATTTTTTAGTAAGATAGCTTGCGATATCTAGGCTAAGTTTTGAGGTATAACGCGAAGCTAATGAAACAGCATGGACACGATCCTTGCCTAAGGCATCCACCGCGATCGTTAATACTAATGCAGAATCAATGCCACCGGAAAGACCGAGCAAAACACCTGAAAAATGATTCTTATTGACATAATCACGTAGCGCCAAAACTAAGGCTTGATAAATTGCTTCATCAACAAGCGGGGCCGGCATAATAGTTTGTGATATAAACTCAGGCAATAATTTGGTGTTAAGGTTTATTAACCATAATGTTTCTTTAAAAAAACCAGCGTGTGCACATAGCTGAGCTTTTGCATCAAATGCTTGAGAGCCCCCGTCAAATACTAAGTCATCCTGTCCGCTAACACCATGCACATAAAGAATAGGTAAATGACTCTCTTTAATACGGTCTTTTATTATTTTAATGCGTTGATTGGCTTTGGTGTAATCAAAAGGTGAAGCATTAATGCAGATTAGTAATTGCGCGGCTTTTTCTTTAAGCACTAATGTAGCTTGGCTATACCATAGGTCTTCACAAATTAATAGACCTATATTTATCCCTTTTACTTGAAATAAACCAGCTGAATTTCCCGGTGTAAAATAACGTCGTTCGTCAAAAACGCCATAGTTGGGTAAATATTGCTTGTGATAACGAGTAAGGATTTTTTGATTTTGTATTAGGCTGGCGGTATTATAAATTCTGCCAGAATGATAATGTGGATGGCCCAATATAATCGCAATACCTGCAGATTGCGCTTGAATAATTTTTAAAGCTTCGATGATTTGCGTCTTAAAATCCTCACGTAGTAGCAGATCTTCGGCAGGGTAACCACTCAGCGCAAGTTCAGGAAAAACTAATAAATCAACAGATGCTTGTTTGGCTTTTTGCATGGCGCTTAGAATTATTTGCGTGTTGCCGTTAATATCTCCCACCAAGAAGTTTAATTGTGCTACGGCAATATGTAAGGTTGACATGATGACCTCGAGATTATTATCTTGCCCATCGCATTAACAATAGTGCGATGAGCATAAAAATAAATATAGGGAGTAAAGCGGCTAAAAATGGAGGCCATTGATAGACGATGGCAAATGGGCCAAAAAAATCATTTAAAAGATAAAAGCCAAATCCCACCACAACACCTGCAATAGTGCGCAAACTAGTCGCTAGACTTTTTAAATGTTTAAAGGTAAACGGGATAGACAAGCACAGCATAACCCATATGGCCAATGGTTGTAGTGCACGTTGCCAAAAAGCGAGTTCATATTGGCTCGTATTCAGCCGATTTGTTCGTCTATAATGAATATATTCGTTAAGTTGTTTCAGAGACATTTCTTCCGGTTGGATAATCGAGATATTTAAAAGTTTAGGGCTAAAAGATAGCGGCCAAATTTCATGGGCTACATGTGTTGCGCGAATTTTTTTTAAGCTAATTAGGCTGGTCACAATATCAAAAGCATTCCAAGAAGTTCCTTGGTAATTAATTTGTTTGGCAAAACTTGCAGCAAGCAAATTATTATGATCGTCAAATTGGTAGCGAGTGACTTTACTTAAATGAGTTGGGTTTAAAATAGATTGAATGTAAATATAATTATGTCCATCGCGGATCCAAACAGCACCTTGCTGCGTCATTAAAGTTTGTCCATTGGTAGTCAGAAAGGATTTATGACTCTCCGCTAAACGAGCTGCCCGAGGTGCTAAGCCTTCTCCTACTAAAACAGTTAGGAAAACCATGAGTAGAGTAGCTTTAAGCAAACTCCACGCCATTTGGTAAAGAGAAACACCATTTGAATGTAGGACCATCAGTTCGCTGTGCCTTGCTAAAACACTTAAACCCAGGATACTTCCTAGCAAGATAGCTACAGGAAAAAAACTATAAAACTGCGATGGAAGCGTAAGCAGGACGTAATAAAAAGCATTTAATAAAGTATAATGGCCATATCCAATATCACGTGTTTCGGAAATTAATTTAATAATCGAAAAAAGCACCAGTAATATCGCCAGTACCGATAAGGTTGTGCCGATGACGGTTCTACCTAAGTAACGGTCTATAATTTTCATCGTTTTAGCTTAAATAGGTGAGATAGGTAGTATTTGATGCGATTCCAGCCCAAGGCATAACACCAAGCTAGTGCTATCGCAACCAGTAGTAGACCGTGTATCCACCAAAGACCCCATCGATAAGAAATTTCGCTATTTTCTATCCAATTACGTCCAACCAGTAATAAATTAAGATACATGATATAAATGACTATGGCAGGGAGTATATGGATATATTTCCCTTGTCTTGGGTTAACTCGACTTAAAGGGATCGCCAGTAACGCTAACAGTAAGATAGAAATAGGCGCAGATAGTCGCCATTGTAATTCAGAAAAATAGCTCGGCTTGTTAGCGTTACTCGCTTGCCATAAAGTAAGGCTCGGCATAGCATCCTGCTGATTATTAACCGCTGTCGTGCTTAAGTCTATACGTACTCCATAATTGGCAAATTGGGTTATATAATATTCTGTTTGTCCAGGCAGCCCTTGATAACGTTTTCCATTGACAGCGACAAAAAAAGCCTCTTTGGTGACAGGATTGATCGTTTGGTAACCGCTATTGGCACTCAATATGGTCCAGGGGGTTATTTCGCTGGGCAATCCTTGCTGATTTGTTTGCGCCATGAAGATATTTTTAACGGATTTGCGATCCGCTGCGACACTTTCTACATAAATAATGCGGCGTCCGCCATTGGTTTGCTGAAAACTACCAGGCTGTACGGTTTGTAATTCGACAGCGGTTCCTGTTTGAGTGAGTAACTTATTACGATAGCTTAATAGATAGGGGTTTAAGCCAAGATTTAAGGCTGCCACAATAAACGTCAGCGCGATGATCAAGGGGAAGCTCATTCGTGTCAGCCGTGCCAAACTAAACCCACACGCATTGAGGACGGTCATTTCGTAGTCCGCATAAAGACGACCGTAGGTAAACAAGATGGCAAGAAATAAGCTAAAAGGCAGGAGTATGGCTAAAAAGCGAGGCGATTCAAGGATGATCAGTTCCCACAATATACTAACAGCGAATTTTCCACCGGCTACCTGATTAAGATAGTGTACAAACTCATTACTCATCAAAATAATGAATAAAAGGCTGGTAATGAGCGAGAGGCTGGTGAGTACCTCTCGAGTTAGGTAACGGAAAAGAATCATTTTATAGATTAGCGATAGAAGATGGGAAATTATTTCATAAACAAGATGCTGAATCTAGCAAATAAGCAGAATTTAGGTAAACTGGATCATAATTTAAGTCGGATAGGCATATTAAAATAATTTTAGGAGAGTACGATGCAATATTCTATAGAATCGGTTGATCCCATCAAACAAAGCAGTGATTGTTTAATTGTCGGTATTTTCCAAAGGAGACGACTCTCTAAATTTGCCCAGCAACTCAATAAGCTAAGCCAAGCTTATATCCAGAAAATTTTAGATAAAGGTGATTTAACAGAAGAGTTAGGGAAAAGCCTGCTTCTTTATAATGTACCTGGGATTTCTGCAACACGTATCCTGCTTGTTTATTGTGGAGAGGAGTCCAATATATCCTTAAGCGATTTTCGTAAAATCATAACTTGTGTCGCCGCTGTCATTAAATCAATCTCGGCAAACGAAATTAGCAGTTATTTAACCGAGCTTAGAGTTAATGCGTGTGATTTAAATGACCAGATACGCCAGACCATCGAGCTGATAGAGGACTGTTTTTATAGTTTTGATGCGCTAAAGACGGATAAAAAAAATAAATCATCACCAGCTAAGAAATTTATATTTAATCTTCCGACTAAAGAAGATTTAATTAATGCATCAAAAGCGATAAAGCAGGCTTTAGCCATTACGGCAGGAATAAGATTAACGAAAGATTTAGCCAATTTGCCAGCTAATTTATGTACCCCGCGTATTATGGCCGAACAAGCTAAAAAATTAGCCAAAGAAGCGGGTCTTAGCATTAATAGTTTAACCAAAGCAGCGATAGAAAAAGCAGGGATGGGCGCATTGTTGGCTGTGGCCCAAGGCTCCGATGAACCTTTACGATTTATTACCTTGGAGTATAAAGGTGTTGCTAAAAAGAAACAAAAACCGGTGGTATTAGTCGGCAAAGGCGTCACGTTTGACTCCGGTGGAATTTGTCTGAAGCCAGCAGCAGGCATGGAGGAAATGAAATTTGATATGTCAGGTGCCGCTAGTGTTCTGGGTATACTAAAAGCAGTTACTGAGCTCAAGTTACCAATTAATGTGGTGGGTATTATGCCACTTACTGAAAATTTGCCGAGTGGTTCAGCCGTTAAACCCGGTGATGTGATAAAAACGCTCTCTGGGCTTACGGTAGAGGTGATCAATACGGATGCAGAAGGTCGTCTTATTTTGGCCGATGCATTAACTTATAGCGAACGTTTTAATCCGGATGTTGTTATTGATATGGCCACGTTAACGGGCGCTATTATTGTTGCATTAGGTGCGGTAGCCACTGGAATGATGAGTAATAATACTAAACTTGCATTGGAAATAGAAAAAGCAGGCCAACAGAGTCATGACCGAGTATGGTCTTTACCTTTATGGGATGATTATCAACAACAAATCAACAGCAATGTAGCGGATATTTCCAATGTCGGTGTAGGGGGTGGCAAGAGTATTACAGCCGCTTGTTTTTTATCTCGATTCACTAAAAATCTGCAATGGGCGCATCTAGATATTGCCGGAACTGCTTGGAAAAGTGGCGCCGATAAAACAGCGACCGGTCGACCCGTGTCTTTATTAGTTCAGTTTTTATTAAATCGCTGTGAAAAATAACAAGAAATAGACCCTTATTCTAAATTCTAATAAGGCAAACATTTTACCGCAAAACGCTTGTTTGCTCAAAAAGCCATTCAATTATCTTTTTTATCGTAAAATGTATTGTTGCATATAATATATATTATTTATATAATATACCGAGTGTTGTGTATTAAGGATATTGCCCTTGATGCGAATAAAAAAGAGTAAGGTTCGGTTACTATTGGGTCATTGCCAACAAGGATTTAGCCTGGTCGAAGTCATGGTAGCCGCCTTAATATTGAGTTTTGGTCTATTAGGTTTTGCGCAAGGCCAGCTAATGGCTTTTCGTACCAGTCAACAGGCCTATCTACTTAGTTTAGCGGATTTAAAGAATAATGAGCTGGCTGAACGTCTTAGAGTTTGTGCGAGGCAGTCGCGATGTGCACAGCAAGAATTAAGTTTATGGAAAGCAGAGGTTAATAAAAATTTTCCAGATGGAAGGGCACAAATCTCTACAAAAGATTTGAATTACCAGAGTAAAATTCAGTGGTTTTCTCTGGATTATCAAGCTACGCTGTTTTTAGATTTATTATTTCGGTTATGAAACCAATAGAGCGAGGTTACAGCTTGCTTGAATTGCTTGTTGCCTTAACATTGGCTTTATTTCTTAGTTCGGGGATGATAAATATTTTTATTCAAAGTAAACATATTTATCAGTTAACACGGAATTTAAATGAGATTCAGATCAATGCAAGGACTGCAATTAACGCACTCAGTCATGATATTCGTATGGCAGGTTTAATTGGTTGTGTACGCTTAATAGATTTTTTACCGCGACACAGCCATTTAACACCCGATACGAGTTTAGTTGTTTGGCATAATGGACAAACAACTGCCAAGTTAGCACTCCCAAAACTAGCGCGGTATCGACAAGATAGTGATATTGTTTTAATTCAGTCGATGAACCCCAATACGATTCCTATAAGATTTGCAAAAGATGGAAATATTTCTTTAATGAATAGAACCACATTTGCACCTAATGACAGCTTATTAATTAGCGATTGCCAACATGCTGAGGTTTTCAATTGGGGCCATAAAAATTTAAAATATATTTATCAGATGGGTAGTGAGCTAGGTTTTTTCGATAAAATTATTTATTACATTGCAGATACCGGACGTATTAGTGAAACCGGGCAGGGTATTTATGCCTTATATCGACGAAATTTGAACAGATCAGTAAAAAAACCGATTGAATTGGTAGAAGGCATTGAGAAAATGTCAATTCGACTCGGGATAAAAGATGCCCATGGAAATTTAAATTATACAGATGCCGATAAGGTAAAGCGCTGGTCTGATGCGCGCAGTGTTGAAATTAAATTATGCTTAACTAACAAAAATAAAATTCGGCGCGAATGGCAATACATTATAGCCTTACGTGAGCGAGAAGCCTACGATTAACGCCATAATTTTTTAAAAGAACAATAATAACAAGGATCAACCCATGTTAGGTTTTGATACGCAAAATAGCGATAAGCAGCAAGGATTTATCTTAGTGAGCAGTTTGTTCTTTCTTTTTATGATGGCTTTAATGGTATTATCTTTATTAGATACAGTACATTTGCAATTAAGGGTAAGTCAAAATTTGGCGACAGCCTCGCAACAATTTCAAGCAGCTGAAGCTGGATTGAAAATAGCAGAAAATCAACTTGCTCTGCTCGCACCAAGGAAAATCTTAGATTTACACCAACAACTTAAGTATGCTGGTTTTCAGCTTAGCTATGATATTAAACGTTTTGCGTTGCCATTTTGCGCCCATGAAAAAATAGCTTATATCTATCGTGTCATTGCCAAAGCAAGGCAAACAGCGGCAGATTCGGCACTTATTTTAGAAACAACGTATGCAGTAGCCGGAAATGAAGATTGTCAAGGAGGAGAGGCTCAATTAATTAAAACAGGGCGTAGTGCTTGGCGAGAATTGAACGAGTACTCGTTAAGGAGCTAGGGATACTGGAATCTTAGCGGTTTGCGTTCTATGCTAGGGAAAAACCAGGATATAGCAATCAAGCATAAAGCTTACATAACGAAGATAGTAAAGTCTAATTAGGTTCATTAAGCTAATGGAGTGCTGTCATGTGGTGGCTAATTAGTTTGATTGTTTTGTTACTTGCGTTGATAAGTGCGTTTGGCGCGAGTCTATTACGCCGTTATTTATGGGTAACCCCCTTTTTAAGCTATCTGAACACAATACTTCCACCTATTAGTGAAACGGAGAAAATCGTTTTAGAAGCAGGCGATATGTGGTGGGAAAAAGATTTATTCCGCGGCCAGCCTAACTGGAAAGCCTTATACGATATTCCTTTATCGCGTTTGACGATTGAGGAGGAAGCATTTATCAATGATCAAGTCGAAGTACTTTGTGGCATGTTAGATGATTTTAATATACTCACTAAATATCATGATTTATTACCCAGTGTTTGGACGTATTTAAAACAACAAAAATTTTTTGGTATGGTGATCCCTAAAAAATATGCTGGATTAGGGTTTTCTGCTTTAGCACATTCCACCGTCGTACTAAAGATTGCCACACGTTCGGTCAGTGCGGCGGTTAATACCTTAGTACCTAATTCGCTTGGGCCTGCTGAATTGTTACTTCATTATGGTACAAAAGAACAAAAAGACTATTACCTCCCTAGACTGGCTGTGGGTGAAGAGATTCCTTGCTTTGCATTAACCTCAGTAGACGCTGGCAGTGATGCGGCAGCCTTACAAGATAGTGGAATTGTCTGTAAAGGGATTTATCAAGCTAAAGAGATACTAGGTATCCGCCTTAATTTTAATAAACGCTATATCACTTTGGCGCCTATAGCCACTGTCATTGGGATTGCTTTTAAATTACGTGATCCCGACTATTTAATGGGATCAAAAACTGAAATAGGTATTACAGTCGCTTTAGTTCCCTCTTTATTAGCAGGGATTGAAATAGGTAAACGTCATTCCCCTATGGGTTTAGCTTTTATGAACGGCCCCATCGTCGGCAAAGACGTTTTTATCCCAATGAGTTTTGTCATTGGTGGAGAAAAAATGTTGGGGCAAGGTTGGCGCATGCTAATGGAATGTTTATCCGTAGGGCGGGGTATTTCTTTACCAGCGGTTAGCGCGCAGCACAGGCGCAATTAGCCTACCGCATGACGGGTGCTTATAGTGTACTGCGAGAGCAATTTCATCAAGCGGTCGCACACTTTGAAGGGGTAGCGGCTGTATTAGCAAGGATTGCCGGATTAACTTATTTAATCGAGGCAACGCGTCGATTTACTGCGACCGCAGTAGATGTCTCATTAAAGCCGGCATTAGCTTCCTCAATAGCCAAATATCATATGACCGAGTTTGCGCGCATCATTGTTAATGACGCTATGGATATTCATGGCGGGCGAAGCATACAAATGGGACCGCGAAATTACTTGGCACAAGCTTATGTGGCAATACCGATATCGATTACTGTCGAGGGCGCTAATATTTTAACGCGCAATCTTATTTTATTTGGTCAAGGGGCTGTACGCTGTCATCCTTACTTAAGAGATGAATTAGAAGCCATTGCAAAAAAAGATAGTGTAAGCTTAGACCAACTGTTAATGCGGCATTTTTCGTATAGTTTTAAAAACTTACTCAAAACCTTTAGCTTTGCTTTTGGATTAGGCTATTTTGCAGTGGATACACCTATAAAAGAATTAGCTTATTATTATCGCCAAATTTCCCGCTTATCTGCGGCCTTAGCTTTAGTGACAGACTTCACCTTAATAATCTTAGGTGGAAGTTTAAAACGTAAGGAACGATTATCTGCACGTTTAGGTGATGTTTTAAGCTATCTTTATATGGCATCTAGCGTAATTCGCTATGTGCAAGATTATCCCTCATCCGAAGAAGATCGCGCTTATGCACAATGGGGGTTAGATTATTGTCTTTATCATATTCAATATGCCTTTGAAAGATTTTTTAATAATTTTCCTAAACCATTTTTAGCTAAAATATTAAAGTTTATTGTCTTTCCTCTAGGACGTCCGTATCAATTACCGACAGATAAGCAAGATGCTCAACTTGTTTCTCCAATGACACAGGTTGCTACATTTCGTGATCGCATGACACAAGATTGCTACTTAGGGAAAAAACAAGAAGATGCTACTGGGCGCATGGAATTAGCATTTAATCAATTTATGAAAACGGAAATAATTCGAAAAAAACTTAAAAAATTAAGAAAAGAAGGCGCACAACAAAAATTAACCATTGAACAACAATTGAAATCTGCTTTAGCAGAAAAAATTCTTACCCCGCTTGAAATAGAAGAATTTCTTTTGGCGAAAAAACTACAGCAAGATGCGATGCAAGTAGATGCCTTTTAACTTAAGGGAATGTTATGCAAGCAGTCAATCAAGCCAATTTTGTACGTTCAGTTTATATTGTCGATGGCATGCGTACTCCCTGGATAAAAGTACGCGGCGGACCAGGGAGTTTTTCAGCCGCTGATTTGGCGGTACAAGCGAGTCGTTATTTATTGACGCGCCAAACCTTTACACCGGATCAGCTAGATGAGCTTGTTACCGGTTGTGTGATGCCAAGTCCTGATGAAACTAATATTAGTCGTGTGATTGCTTTACGTTTAGGCTGTGGTAAGGCAGTTCCTGCCTATACCGTACAGAGAAATTGTGCATCGGGTATGCAAGCGATAGATAGTGCTGCTTTAGATATTGCTTGTGGGCGTTATGATTTAGTGTTAGCCGGTGGCACAGAAGCCATGAGTCAAGCACCACTATTGTTTAACTCAGGTATGACAGCTTGGTTAGCTGCATGGAATGTCGCTAAAACATTTTTCGATCGCATGCGCTTATTAAGTCAGTTTAAATTAAAGTATTTAGTGCCAGTTATCGCCTTATTGCGTGGTTTAACCGATCCCATGACAGGTCTATCTATGGGACAAACCGCCGAAATAATTGCACATCGCTTTGGAATTACGCGTGAAAATATGGACGAATTTGCTTGGCAAAGTCACCAACGTTTAGCGGCTGCACAGGATGCAGGAATTTTCAAAGACGAACTAAACCCTATTTATGATAGCGAAAATCATTATTATTCTTCTGATAGTGGATTACGTCGAGATACTAGTTTAGAAAAATTAGCTCGCTTAAAGCCTTTTTTTGATAAACCTTTTGGATTAGTGACAGCCGGTAATAGTTCCCAGGTCACCGATGGTGCCGCTTTTTTAGTTTTGGCAAGTGAAAAAGCCGTACAGCAATATCAATTGCCTATTTTAGCGCGCATTGTCGATGTGGTATGGGCAGGTGTTGAACCGAGTGAAATGGGTTTAGCGCCTGTTCATGCCGTTAGCCTATTACTAAAAAAGCAACAATTGGCGTTTAACAGTATCGATTTTTGGGAAATTAACGAAGCCTTTGCAGGCCAAGTTTTAGCATGTTTAGCAGCCTGGCAAGATATCGATTATTGTAAAACACAACTTGGATTAACAGAGGCCCTAGGTCGGCTCGATCCAGCGATTCTTAATATAGATGGTGGTGCGATTGCGATGGGTCATCCTGTCGGTGCCAGCGGTGCGCGCATTGTTTTGCATTTAGCACATGTTTTAAAAAGAAAACATGCGCGGTTTGGTATCGCTGCACTTTGCATTGGTGGTGGCCAAGGTGGTGCACTGTTACTTGAGTATGCCGACAAAACGGGGGCCTTATAATGCCGCTAAGCTACCTGCATTGGAGATTGAGGCCAGAAAAAAATATACTTTGGCTGTATTTTGATAAAAAAGATAGCTCCAATAATCATATAGATCAAAGTGTATTAACTGAACTAATGGCAATTATCCGGGAAATTGAAAAAAATAAATCGATACAAGGATTAATTATTACCTCGGATAAAAGCACAGGCTTTATTGTAGGGGCTGATATTCAAGCTATTAGCCAGTTAAAAACAAAAAAAGAGATATTTGCATTTATTCGGCAAGGACAAAATGTGTTTGATGCCTTAGCCGACTTAAAAATCCCTACCGTGGCATTGATCAATGGGCTTTGTTTAGGTGGAGGGTTAGAGCTTGCTTTAGCGTGTGATTATCGTATTGGTTTAGATGATCCTAAAACAGGTTTAGGTTTACCTGAAATTAGGCTTGGAATTCATCCGGGTTGGGGTGGCACAATTCGCCTTCCTCGTTTATTGGGCGCACCGCGCGCATTAGAGCTCATTTTAACGGGAAGAATTATCCATCCCTATGCGGCGGCTAAATTAGGTTTAATCGACATCGTTGTTCCTCTGCGACAAGCTGAACGAGCCGCTTTATATTATGCAAGCACAAAGCCTAGCAAACAGACATGGTTTTCTGCATTAAATTGGAAAAAATTAAGTAACCAGGTTTGGGCAAGGAATTTAATTGGCGCTGTTTTTCGACGTCGTCTAATGGCTAAAATTAATCCTAGCCATTACCCAGCACCTTATGCAGCATTACATCTTTGGCAACAATATGGTGTTGCTGATAAAGCATTTTTACAAGAGGCAGAATCCTTAAGCAAACTGGCTACGACCGCTACGGCAAAACATTTAATGCGGGTTTTTTTCTTACGCGAACGTTTAAAAAAATTAGCTAAAAAAAAGGCGGCTATTTTGCAATATGTCCATGTCATTGGGGCCGGAACAATGGGTGGAGATATTGCCGCTTGGTGTGCTTTACAGGGACTGAATGTCACTTTACAAGATCGCAACGCGAAATGCCTTGCACCTGCTATGACGCGTGCTTATACTTTGTTTCAAAAACGTTTAAAAACACCGCGTGCTATTCAAGCGGCAATGGATAGACTATTACCCGATTTAGCCGGTTATGGCATACGTCGCGCGGATATTATTATTGAAGCTGTATTTGAAGATTTAACCATAAAACAAAATTTATTTCGTCAATTGGAGGCTCAAGCTAAACCGAATGCATTACTTGCGACGAATACATCGAGTCTCGTTTTAGAATCTATTCAACAAGGCTTGAAACATCCTGAGCGTTTAGTTGGCTTACATTTCTTTAATCCTGTGGCTAAAATGCCGCTAGTTGAGGTAGTGCAATCCTCAATTAGTAGACCTGAACTCATCGAAAAAGCCTTCGCATTTGTCCATCAAATTAATCGTTTGCCGCTCCCGGTTAAAAGTGCACCAGGATTTTTAGTCAATCGTTTATTAATGCCTTATTTAATGCAAGCGGTATTATTGTTACAGACAGGGATCCCTGCGCCTATCATTGATAAGACAGCAGTAGATTTTGGTATGCCAGTAGGCCCTTTAGAATTAGCCGATACAGTAGGATTGGATATCTGCTTAGCGGTGGCCAAGATCTTAAGTCAATCGCTGGGGGGCGTTGTTCCCGAAGGTCTGGAAAAAATGGTAGCTAATAAGGATTTGGGACGTAAAACTAATCGTGGATTTTATCGTTATCATCAAAAAGGTAAACCTATTAAAGTGAAGGTTCCTGACGATTATAAAGCGCCTGCTAATCTCATCGAGCGCTTAATACAACCAATGTTAGATGAAGCTAAAAGATGTTTGCAAGAAAAAGTGGTGGCAGATAGTGATTTGATTGATGCTGGAATTATTTTTGCTGCAGGGTTTGCACCATTTCGAGGTGGCTTGATGGAGTACGCAAAAGATCAAGGCCAACTATAAAACCGATATCAATTTTATAGTGTGACTCAATGCTAATTAATGGCCGTGGTTTATTCGCCTTTTTGTAAACGAGCGATACGTAATTCAAGTGAAGGATGACTTGAAAATAAAGCACGAAAGCCACTACTTTTATGTGAAATTTTTAAAGTAGCTAAAGAAGGTGCACGCGTATCTTCAGGTTCCATAGCCTTTTTTAACACTTGCAATGCGGCTATCATGTTATCACGCCCCGCTAAAATAGCACCGCCTTTGTCGGCGCGGTATTCGCGATGACGAGAAAAAGCAGCTACTAATATACTGCCTAAAAATGTAAAAAGTACGTCGAAGGTCATCGACAACATAAAAAATAGAGGTCCTGGGCCACTTATTGATCTTTCATTATTATCACGTCCAGCCGCGCCCACCGAGATAACATAAGCGATTAGACGCGATAAAAAAAGTGCAAAGGCATTAATAATTCCTAATATTAGCGTCATAGTGACCATGTCACCGTTGGTGATGTGCGTGATCTCATGGCCTAGCACTCCTTCAATTTGATCACGATTCATTTTTTCTAATAAACCGCTGGAAACTGCCAGCAAAGAATTATTTTTACTAGGGCCGGTGGCAAACGCATTAAGCTCAGGCGAATTATAGATGCCTACCTCAGGTAATGTTTTTAAACCGGCTTTACGTGCTAACTGATGGATAAGTTCCAAGATATTTTTTTCTTCGCTCATCGCCGTATTAGGGTCGATAATGCGTACCCCCATACTTTTTTTGGCAATAAATTTAGAGGTAAACAGCGAAATAAAGGCGCCGGCTGTTCCCCATAGTGCACAAAAGATAGCTAATGATAGATAATTAATGCCATGTACTGTGAGGTAACTGTGCAGACCGAGTAAATTTGTGACGATAGAAATAGTTGCAATAACTAAGATATTAGTCGCTAAAAACAATAAAATACGGCTAAACATAAAAATAATTCCTCGTTTAGAAGATCATTTTACCAATTATCAAGTGTAGCAGTTAATTCAATGAAAAAGAAAACCCCGCATGAAGCGGGGTTTTTAGTGTCAGGAAAAATACGAGGAAATGCTTTTACATCATTCCGCCCATGCCACCCATTCCGCCCATTCCGCCCATGCCACCCATATCACCACCAGCAGCAGCGCCTTCATCCTTTTTAGGAAGGTCAGCGACCATACATTCTGTGGTGATCATAAGGCCTGCTATCGAAGCAGCATTTTGTAATGCCGTGCGGGTTACCTTGGTTGGATCTAAGATACCCATTTCGATCATATCGCCATATTCTCCAGTTGCGGCATTGTAACCAAAGTTACTTTTATCATTATTAAGCACTTTATCAATAACGACATCGGGAAGTCCGCCTGCATTAGCCACTATTTGGCGTAAAGGTGAACGCATGGCTTCCGCAATAATTCGAACCCCATGCCCTTGATCGGAATTAATACTTTTTAGATTTTTTAAAGCACTTAAAGCGCGGATCAAGGCGACACCGCCACCAGGAACAACACCTTCTTGAACGGCTGCACGGGTTGCATGAAGTGCATCTTCTACACGTGCTTTCTTTTCTTTCATTTCCGTTTCAGTAGCAGCGCCAACCTTAATAACCGCAACACCACCAGATAGTTTGGCTGAGCGTTCCTGTAGTTTTTCTTTGTCATAGTCAGAAGTGCTAATACTAATTTGAGTATCAATTTCCGCTATTCGGCTTTGAATCATGGCTTTATCACCTTGGCCATCAATAATGGTGGTATTGTCTTTAGTCACCACAATACGTTTAGCTGAGCCTAAATCTTCTAGGCAAGCTTTTTCAAGTGTTAGACCGATTTCTTCTGCAATAACATTTGCTTTCGTCAAAATAGCAATGTCTTTTAGCATTTCTTTACGACGGTCACCAAAGCCAGGCGCCTTAACAGCACAAACTTTAACAATGCCACGAATGTTATTAACCACTAAGGTGGCTAATGCTTCGCCTTCTACATCTTCTGCAATAATGAACAGGCAACGACCCGCTTTAGCAACGGCTTCAAGCACAGGTAACATTTCGCGAATATTAGTAATTTTCTTATCAACCAATAGAATAAGCGGATTATCTAATTCGCAAGCCATGCTTTGTTGATTGTTGATAAAGTAAGGTGAGAGGTAACCACGATCGAACTGCATACCTTCTACAGTATCCAATTCATTGCTTAGTCCCGAGCCATCTTCTACGGTAATAACACCTTTTTTACCGACTTTTTTCATCGCATCGGCAATGATTTTACCAATTTCTTTATCATCATTGGCTGATACAGTGCCCACTTGAGCGATTGCATTATCGTCGTTACAAGGTTTTGAAATACCTTTTAATGCTTCTATTGCCGCAATAACCGCTTTATCAATACCTCGTTTGAGGTCCATAGGGTTCATGCCAGCGGCAACGGCTTTCATTCCTTCACGTAAAATAGATTGCGCCAAAACAGTGGCGGTCGTTGTCCCATCGCCTGCTTCATCTGAAGTATGGGAAGCCACTTCTTTAACCATCTGTGCGCCCATGTTTTCGAATTTATCTTTGAGCTCAATTTCTTTCGCAACAGAAACACCATCTTTTGTGATGGTAGGAGCACCGAAGCTTTTGTCTAAAATAACATTGCGACCTTTAGGACCTAAGGTTACCTTAACAGCCTCTGCTAATACATCAACACCACGTAAGATAGATGTGCGAGCATCTACGCCAAATTGTAAAACTTTTGCAGCCATTTTATTAATTCCTCTGAAAAAAAATAAGAGTTAAATTTAGTTAATCTTCGATGGTTGCCATGATGTCATCTTCGCGCATAACGATATATTCTTCGTCATTGAATTTGACTTCAGTACCTGAATATTTACCAAATAAGACCTTTTCACCGACTTTGACGACAGGCGAGCAAATTTCTCCTGATTCAAAACGTTTTCCAGGACCTACGGCAACCACTTCACCTTTTATAGGCTTTTCTTTTGCTGTATCGGGTATCACAATACCACCTTTTGATCTTTCCTCTTCGAGCGCGCGTTTAACAACAACACGGTCATGTAAGGGTTTTACTTTTTTAACACTCATGCAGATTTCTCCTTAAGAATTACTATCATAATGAGGATATAAATCAAATTAGCCTCTTAGCAGGGGCTAATCGTAATGATGTTCGGTAAATAGCACAAAAAGCGGGTTTACCACACCAACACCACTTTATATGGGGAGTGCTTTCAGAAAATTCAAGTCAGTCAGGTTAAAATTTACTGGATTTTAACTTGCTTTTTAGGCATTTATTGACGGACGACAAAATAGCTATTCAGCTCCAGGGTACTCCGCTAGGACCTTATTGCGCCGGCAATTAAGGTGATAAACTGGGTGTATTTATCAGGTAAATCCCTTTAGATTCTAGTAGTACCAGTATTCTCGATAGTGGAAGTTGTAGAGTGGTTATTAAGGTTTCCACGTAAATACCATAATAAACCTAATCCAGGCAGGCAAGCTAGCAGTGATAAAAGAAAGAATGCGGGCCAACTAAAATAGGTGACAATAAGGCCCGCTATAGGGCCGACAAAAACACGCCCGACACTAGCGAGTGCTGAAAATAAAGCAAATTGTGTAGCGCTGTATCGATGATTGCATAAACTCATAATGAAAGCGACAAAAGCAATACTTGCCATCGCATTGCAAAAGTTATCGACAGAAATAGCAAAAACTAGCCAGTGATAATTGTGACCTACTAGAGCAAGTTGTAGTAGGGTTAAAATTGCACCTGCCTGCAAAATACCAAAATATAATAAAGCACGAAATAAACTGATACGTGCCATCAAGATTCCACCCGCTAAAAGACCTAACATGGCGGCAAAAAAACCTACCCCTTTATTGATAATCGCCACAGTGCTTAAAGAGAAATTTAATCCACGAATTAAAAAGGGTGTTGTTAAGGAAATACTGAGCGCATCACCGAACTTATAAAGTAAAATAAATAGTAAAATTAACCAGGCAGATTTTCGACTTAAAAACTCTTTGAAAGGTTCAACGATTGCAGCTCGTAGCGTCGTGGGTGGATGTTTCTCTTGTTCATCAGTAGGTTCTTGGCCAAACCAACTTCCGAAAAGGCCAATACTTATTAAGCTTGCCATGAATAAGTAGGTAGCGCGCCAGCCTATGTATTCTGCCAGTGCCAGTGCCAGCGCACCGGAAACCAACATAGCCACCCTGTATCCCCAGCTATAAAGGGTGGTTCCAAGTCCACGTTCACAAGGGGTTAGAATATCTGTTCGATAAGCATCGACGGCAATATCTTGCGAGGCGGCAAGAAAAGCAACTAGGAGAGCGAGAGCTATTAATAGTGAAGGACTAGATTGCGGATTGGCCAAAGCCATGCTGGCAATAGTTATTAATAAAGCAAATTGGGTGATAACTAACCAACCTCGACGTCGCCCTAATAAAGGAGGGATCCAGCGATCGAGTAAAGGTGCCCATAAGAATTTATAAATATAAGGTTGACCTACTAAACCTAAGCTTCCAATCACGAGAAGACTTGCGCCAGTTACTGTGAACCAAGCCTGTAATGTGCTAGAGATCAAAGCAAGTGGCAAGCCGGACGAAAAACCTAATAATAGCGTAGAAAATAGATTGCGCTTATTAAGTTTACTAGCAGACATTTTGAATTCCTGAAAAAAAAGGGAAGAATTTGTCTCCCCTTTATTTAGGCAATGTTGAACAAGTAATTATTAACGTAGGTAATAATCGGGATCCGCTATGATACGAGCGCGGCCACCTGCACTATATTGTACTAAAACATGCTGGCCGCGGTTAAAGACTGGAGTAGGGCCTTGCACTACAGAAATTAAGGATTTATTTCGCAGTCTAAGCACATATTCAACCCCTGTTTGGGTAGAAAGACCTTTTTGTACGCGATTTCCTGCAATACCACCTAATAGTGCTCCGCCAATGCCGGCGGCTAAACTCCCATTCCCTTGTCCTACTTGCGAGCCCGCAATAGCACCTAAAGCACCACCTGTTATGGAGCCAACACCAAGTCCTGCGCTGCTATTGGATACTTGCACAACACGGCTACTAACCACTACACCTTGAACGACACGTTGAATTTGCCCTGCATTCGCTGTGGTATACCGATCAGGTGATAAAGAAGAGGTACAACCGGCCAAAATTAATAAGCTGAGCAGGGACATTAAAGAATGGATGTAAACTCTCATAGTTGACCTCATGGGTATGTATTAATTTATTATTTATAGTAGTTAGGAAAAGGCATAGAGTTTGAATGATAAGCTATAAGCAATTTTATATTACAAAGCAAACCTCGCCAACTAGTAGCTAATACTAGTAGATGAGTTCTTGCCCGTCAACGTATTTGAGCGCTTAAAATTGAGTATATTTACGCCACTATACTAGGATATTACCAATAATTCGCGACTTCGAATAGTTTTGCCTTCGAGAAGATGGTTTAGCGCGAGGCGAAATAAACGTTTGGCATCCAATAAATGCGCGGGCGTGTCCCACTGTTCATGGTGCATTGCTAAAAGCGATGCACCAGAGAAGAGTAATTGCTTTTGAATAGACTTATTTAGGCAAACAACTAAACCTTGACTTGGAATAAATTGATAGAATTGATCGGGGAAAAGCGCTTGCTGAGTTAGATTTTCCTGATTAAGGTATAGCGCATAACCTAACTCAGCTAATAATTTTTTTTCGAATAAGCGTAATGCAATATTTGCGCTGTCTGGTAAGGTAGAGAGCGCAATTTGGTAGGCTTGGAATAGCTGTGGGTGGGGGTCATAACGGTAAAGTAAGCGGATTAATAACTCATTGAGATAAAGTCCGCAAACTAGAAGCTTACCTGTTAAGTGTGGCAGATGAATATTACCGGGCTCCGCATTTAATAAATTCATGAGATCAGTTTTGCCACGCCAGGAAAGCAGCAACGGAACAAAAGCTTGTAGGGCGCCTCTAAAGCGCGATTTTTTACCGCGCATTCCACGGGCGCCTTTGGCAATAAGACTAATTCGCCCGTGTGATTCTGTAAATGCGTCTATTAATAAACTGGTATCACGATAAGGCCGTGTGTGCAAAATATAGGCAGCTTGGAGTTGAGAGGCGCTTAACATGCGAACTAGAGGGTGATAATACGCAAAGCCAAGGTGGATATTATCATGCTGAGTGGCTATTTTTTTGTACAATAAATAAACTTTTATTTTTCGTGTTTGATACCTTCCACTTCTTATAGAAATCCAGTAACATTAGCCTATATAGGTATTTTAATTGAGTGATTACCAATATATAGCGTGATCACGCATTAAGCAATACCCTTAATCGAATCTAAAAAATAATCTTAGCTAAAAAATAATAGCACTACATAATTCTTTGAAATTGATAAATAGGAGCAACTCTTGGCTGAAATTATTGTGATTACATCTGGAAAAGGCGGTGTTGGAAAAACCACAAGTAGTGCTGCTATAGCAGCAGGCCTTGCATTTCGTGGTTTTAAAACCGTCGTTATTGATTTTGATATTGGTTTGCGCAACTTAGACCTTATTATGGGTTGCGAGCGGCGTGTTGTTTTTGATTTTGTCAATGTGATTCGCGGCGAAGCCAATATTAAACAAGCCTTAATTAAAGATAAAAGACTTGAGAACCTTTATATTTTACCGGCTTCTCAAACGCGTGATAAAGATGCTTTAACAAAAGAAGGTGTAGAGAAAATTCTAGAAGCACTTAAGCAGGACTTTGATTATATCCTCTGCGACTCACCGGCAGGGATAGAACGCGGCGCGACCTTAGCGATGTATTTTGCAGATACAGCGATTGTGGTTAGTAATCCAGAGGTTTCATCTGTTAGAGACTCCGATAGAATGTTAGGAATCTTAGATAGTAAGTCCCGACGCGCCGAATTAGGTCTTGATCCGGTAAAACAACATTTGTTATTGACCCGGTATTCATTAACGCGTGTGGAAAGAGGTGATATGCTGAGCGTTGATGATGTATTGGATATACTTTCTATTCCTCTGCTGAGTGTTATTCCTGAATCACAAGCTGTGCTACGGGCATCTAATGCAGGTGTTCCTGTTACCTTAAATGGAGAAAGTGACGCGCATCAAGCTTATGCGGATGCGGTTTCGCGTTTGCTAGGCGAAGAAGTGCCTTTTAAATTTATTAAATCAGAAAAGAAAGGATTGTTACGTCGTCTCTTTGGACGTGAGGAGATAGCGACATGAGCTTATTAAATTATATTTTTGGAAATCGGCCTAAAAATACCGCTTCGCTCGCCAAGGAGCGTCTACAAATTATTGTTTCTCATGAACGTAGAACTGAAAATAATTCTGATTTTTTGCCTAAGTTACAGCAAGAGTTGATCGAGGTTATTGCTAAATATGTCGATATCGATCAAGAACAGGTTAAAGTTGAGCTCGAGAGAACAGGGAATTGTTCTGTATTAGAATTAAATATAACCCTGCCAAATGCCGAAATCAGCATAGGAAATAGTGCCTAGTGTAAATTGCGAATAATTATTCAGTTGGGATTAAACGTTTTTCACCGGGTTTTGACACAGCTACATACACAAGGCTGGCTTCTGAAACTTTGATGTGCGAGGCGAGTTCTACGTCTTCTTGATAACGTTCTGCATATACCTCCACTTCAATTGTCACCGAAGTTTTACCCACCGCAATAACCTTAGTGTAAAAACTGGCGATATCATAAATAAACAAGGGTTGTAAGAATTTTAGTTCTTTAACCGCAACGGTTACAACAGGGCCCTTTGCGCGTTGTGCTGCTGCAATGGCTCCAGCGATATCGATTTGCGACATGAGCCACCCGCCGAAAATATCACCACCTCTGTTGGCATCATTAGGCCTTGTTTTGACACGTAATGTAGGTTCTAGCCGATTATTAGCAGTCGACATGTTTTATCCCCGGACAATAATGAGGAGTTCTCAGTATAGCAAAAAAACAACTTTATTGATTTTTTTATTAAAGGAGGCTATTTTTCCTTCCAAAATTAAGTTAAATATAAAGTCTACGCGATTAAATTATTTAAAAAAATAGACGATGTTAAACCGTAAAGCTAATAAAATACAAAAGACTCATTATTCTCAAGATAAAAACCTTATTTCAAGCCAGCGATTTACTAGGTTACTGTTTGAATTAGAGCAAGACTTGCGAGAGATGGAAGAATTAGAGATAAACGAAAAATTAGCCACAGCAGGGAAGAATAACCAGGAAGAAAATGAAAATGAAGATAGCCCAACTAGTTTTGTTACGAGATATTTTAGTGAACTAAAAACCTTAAAGAAAATTTTTATTTCATCGCCGGCACGTATAGAGAACGTAATATGGTTTTTAAGAAGTGCTATTTTTGATTTAATGAGCTGTGAGCCGGAGAGTTTTAATATTGAACCATTAGAGCTTTATGCCTGTATGTTAGAGTGGGCTGAACTGTCATCTAGGAAGGTTTTTCGTAAACATTTGCAAGCCTTATTAGATAAAAAAACTAGTGACAAAAGCACTTTTCCTTTCGTTCGTTTTTTTCCTGTTTTAAGTGCGGCAAGAAAAAGGAGCGCTGAATTTTGTTCAAAAGCTAATTTTGTTCCAAGCAAACGACTTAAATTATCTACGTGTTTATCCCCTTCTCCTTTAGCATTGCCACTCAAGCAATTATCTGCTGAAATCATAGAACACCAAGATGAGCGCTTTGCAATAAAGCCTTTATCTTAAGCGTTTTAGATGTTCGATAATATCGAGTGGAGTAGAGATAATGGCACTGGCTTTCCAAGCATTAACATCTTCTTCAGGGTGGATATAACCATAGTAGGCGATGAGGCTATACATCCCAGCGGCATTAGCCGCTTCAATATCGCACTTAGCATCGCCAATATAGATACAATTTTCTGGAATGCACGCTAGGTATTGACAGGCGTGCAGCAAGGGTTGAGGGTGGGGTTTGCTATATTTTAGGGTATCTCCAGCAATAAGGCATTTTGCACTGTTTAGTAAAGGAAATTGCTTAACTAAATCTATTGCTAAGGCCGAAGACTTATTGGTTACGATACCCCAAGGCCATTTATTTTTTTGTAAATAATTAACTAATGTTTCTATGCCAGGAAATAAGTGCGTGTACACGCAAATATGTTGCTTATAGTCATCAATAAATTGTTGACGTAACGAAGCAAACGCCGGATCTTGTTCTTTAATATTTAATCCCAGCGTTAGCAAACCAGTAACACCGGTGGAGATGGCAGGTCGAATCTCATCAAAGTGTAGTGGTTTTATCTGTTGGCTGACTAAAACCTTATTGAGCGTAGCCGCCAAGTCGCCTGCTGTATCGAGTAAGGTTCCATCGAGATCAAAAAGTATCCCTTTTATTTTTGCGTTCATTAAGATTGAAGCTGGCATAATTTAGGATCTTTTTTGAAAAGCGGCTAGGTAGTTGACGCGGATATCTTCTGTTAAAGCATAATTTTTTGTTAAAGGATTATAGTGAATTCCTTGGAGTTTTTTGAGTGTTAACCCGGCTGATCGAGCGCTCGTTGCAAGCTCGGAGGGGCGAATAAACTTTTTATAATCGTGTGTGGCACGCGGTAAAATCTTGAGCAAATATTCAGCCCCGATAATAGCGAATAGATAAGCACGCAGATTACGGTTGATACTTGAAAAAAATACCCAAGCACCTGGTTTAGCTAAGGCACTACAAGCATGGATCAACCAACTTGGATCGGGAACATGTTCTAATAGTTCCATACAACATACGATATCATAGGATTGACTCTGTTTTTCGATAAGCGATTCGGCATCGGAGGTGAAGTATTCAATCGTCAGTTGATTATCTTGGGCATGTTTTTGGGCGATCTCGATAAGCGCATTGCTTTTATCAACACCGGTGGTTTGTGCGCCTGCTAAGCTGAGAGCTTCAGTTAGTAGTCCACCGCCACAGCCGATATCGATTACTTTTTGCCCAGAGAGAGGCACTTGTTTTTTTATAAAGTTTAAACGCAGTGGATTGATTGCATGCAAGGGCTTGCAAACCCCTTCGGGATCCCACCATTGTTCAGCCATCTGGGTGAATTTACTGATTTCTACTGGATCGCTGTTAGAAGCTGACATAAGTTTAGATCGTTTTCATTGGTTTTTTGCATGGAGCGTATTACAATGGGCTAGTTTACTTGACCCCTTATAATGTGTCTATTGGTTATAAACAGGAGTATGGGAAAGGGATAGCCCACCAACTGATATGGGGAATGTTATCACTTAATCTTTTTAGTTCAATATGAACAACCTTACTAACCGTGTTTATAAATCGATTTTAGAGAAAATTTTAAGATTTGCACAACAAAAAGTGCCAAAAGAGCAATCTAAGTTATTCGCTGTTTTTGCGCAGCAATATTATGCGCATACGGATTTAGAGACATTATCTGGCTGTTCGGTAGAAAATTTAGCGGCGGCTCTTGCTTCCCATTGGAACCTTCTTTACCAACGTTTGCCAGGTCAGGCAAAGATTCGTGTCTATAACCCTAGTCTTGAAAAAGATGGCTGGGAAACGAAATACAGTGTGGTACAGCTTGTTACCGAGGATAAGCCTTTCTTAGTAGACTCCACACGGATGGAGATAAATCGGCAAGGCTTTAATATTTATTTCAGCGTCCATTTAGGTAATATAAAGTTACGGCGGGATCAACAGGGGAGAGTAGTCGAGGTTTTGCCCTACGATACTGCTTTAGCCGACAAGCAAGTTGAAGCTTTGATTTACTTGGAAATTGACAAAGAGTCGAATACTGAAATTCTCGATAAGTTGGCTAAAAAACTTGAAAAGGTATTAGAACAGGTTAATTTAGTTGTAAAAGATTGGCCAGAGATGCGCACTAGGATGCAGGATTGTTTGCAGGAGTTAAAGCAGAATTCTCCTCCTTATGATCCGGAAGATGTGGCCGAATCTAAAGATTTTTTAGCTTGGCTATTGAACGATCATTTTACGTTTTTAGGCTGTCGCGATTATGATTTGAGTAAAGATCACAAAACCTTACGCATGATTAAAAAGTCGGGCTTAGGTGTATTAAGAGATGAAACCAGGGGTAAGGAAGAAAAACCCCTCACCGAGTTACCGCCTGAAGCGCGTCGTTTAGCTTTCTCACCGCAAGTATTGGTTATCTCTAAAACAAATAGTAAGTCAAGGGTTCATCGCTCTGTTTATGCCGATTATATAGGCGTTAAACGTTTTAATCAGCAAGGTGAATTGATTGGCGAGAGACGTTTTATTGGTCTTTATACCTCGACCGTCTACCACAGTGATCCGCGCAGTATTCCGCTTATTCGACGTAAAATACAATTAATTTTGCAAAATTCAAATTTACCCTTAAAAGGCCATGCGGGAAAAGCCTTGTTGGATATTTTATCCAGTTTGCCGCGTGATGATTTATTTCAAGCCTCGGTCAATGAGCTTACTCAATTAGCCTTAGGTATTCTACATATTCAAGAGCAACGTGCTGTACGTTTGTTTGTTCGACAAGATAATTATCGACGTTTCATTTCTTGCTTGGTTTATCTCCCTAAAGAGCAATTAAATACCGAACTACAACGGCAAATGGAGAAGATTTTAGTACGAGAATTTTCCGGCATAGAGATAGGTTTTTCAACGCTTTTTGGCGATTCAAATCTGGCACGCATCCATTTTTTAATTCGCACTGATCCTAAAAAAGATCTAAGCTATGATGTTAAGAAAATAGAAGCCCAGCTTGTAGAAGTTGCACGTTCTTGGAAAGAAGAATTACGTCAAGCTTTGGTTGAGTATTATGGAGAAGAAGAAGGGGCGCGACTTATACAAAAATATATGTATGCCTTTCCGAGTGGTTATCGCGATAGTTTTTCAGCAAATACCGCCGTTCACGATATTGAGCAATTAGAGAGGATTTCGTCTGAGCATCCGCTCGAGATGAATTTTTATCCCTCAGTCAATGAAAAGATAGTTCCTTTACGGTTTAAGTTATTTCAAGCCGATAAACCTATCATTTTATCAGATGCTTTACCTGTATTAGAGAATATGGGGTTACGGGTTATGGACGAGTGGCCGCAAGAAATTACCTTGCCCGATTGTCGTCGCATTTGGATTAATGATTTTGGTGTTAAGCCAGTACATATTGATGATGTTGATGTCTCGCAGGTCAAGGAAATTTTTCAGGAAGCATTTAGCAAAATATGGTCTGGTGAAGTTGAGAATGATGGTTTTAATCGTTTAATACTGGCAGGTCAATTGACTTGGCGAGAAGTTTCGATATTAAGAGCCTATACAAAATATCTACGTCAAATCGGTGTGCCTTTTAGTCAAGCCTATGTAGAAACGGTGGTATCGCGGAATGCTGGTATTGCTAAAATCTTAGTTAAACTATTCAAATATTATTTTGATCCGAATCGTCAAGATGAAACCGGTAGTGTGATTGCCAGTTTGGAGAAAAGCTTACAAACTGCTTTAGATGCCGTACTTAGTCTCGATGAAGATCGTATTTTGCGCAATCTATTTGAAGTGATTCAAGCGACTTTGCGTACTAATTATTATCAAAAAGATAAGCACAATAAACCCAAATCTTGGCTTGCGTTTAAATTAGATCCGAGTCGGATCACCGATTTACCATTACCAAGACCGATGTATGAAATTTTTGTGTATTCGCCGCGCGTTGAAGCGGTCCATTTAAGGGCGGCTAAGGTAGCCCGTGGAGGTATTCGCTGGTCCGATAGACGTGAGGATTTTCGTACCGAAGTTTTAGGATTAATGAAGGCGCAGCAGGTTAAAAACGCCGTCATCGTTCCTGCGGGAGCTAAGGGCGGATTCGTTTGTAAGCGCTTGCCAGAAAGTGGTGATCGTGAAGCGGTTATGGATGAAGTGGTTGCCTGTTATCAAATCTTTATGCGCGGCTTATTAGATTTAACCGATAATTTACAAAATGGTGTTGTCATCTATCCGCAGGATGTAGTTCGCTATGACGAAGAAGATCCTTATTTAGTGGTGGCGGCGGATAAAGGTACAGCTAGTTTTTCGGATATTGCCAATGCGATTGCCGCAGAATACAACTTTTGGTTAGGAGATGCTTTTGCTTCAGGAGGCAGTGTCGGTTATGACCATAAAAAAATGGGAATTACCGCGCGCGGTGCTTGGGAATCGGTTAGACGTCATTGCAGAGCGCTAGGCTTAAATCCGGATAAAGATGATTTTACCGTAGTTGGAATCGGTGACATGTCAGGCGACGTTTTCGGTAATGGCATGTTGCTATCGCATCATATTAAGCTGGTTGCCGCATTTAATCACATGCATATTTTTATCGATCCCAATCCGGATGCAGAGAAAAGTTTTCAAGAGCGGCAACGTTTATTTAAGTTACCGCGCTCAAGTTGGCAAGATTATACCAAGAGCTTAATTTCTAAAGGTGGTGGTGTTTTTCTTCGTTCGCAAAAATCAATCGTTTTATCGGTTGAAATTAAACAGTTATTAGGCATTAGCCAAGACTCCATTGCCCCAGATGGTTTAATTCGTGCGATATTAAAAGCCAATGTAGATTTGTTATGGAATGGTGGTATTGGGACTTATGTTAAGTCTTCAAGCGAAAGAAATGTCGATGTAGGCGATCGTACGAATGATAATTTACGTATAGATGCCGAGGAATTACATTGTCGTATTGTCGCAGAAGGAGGGAACTTAGGTTTAACGCAACTAGGTCGCGTTGAATATGCGCTAAATGGAGGATTAATTTATACCGACTTTATTGATAATTCTGCTGGCGTTGATTGCTCTGATCACGAAGTTAATTGCAAGATTTTATTAAATGCGGTTGTTGCGGTGGGGGAGATGACTTTAGCGCAACGTAATGAATTATTGGCTGAAATGACCGATGAAATTGCCAAATTAGTTCTTTATGATAATTATTGTCAAACACGTACGATAAGCTTGGCCGCCATGCATGCCCAACAAGAATTAGAATTTCATCGGCGTTATATTCAAGAATTAGAACGACATGGAAAATTAGACAGGTCTTTAGAGTTTCTGCCCGATGAGAAAGCATTGTTAGAACGCAAAGCGCTGGGTAAAGGTTTAACCAGCCCTGAGATTGCCGTGCTGTTAGCTTACACCAAGATGTGGGTAAAAGCCGAATTACTGGAAATGCATACTTTAGAAGAAGATTATTTAACGCGCGTTTTAGAATCGGCTTTTCCCAAACCGTTGCGGGGTCGTTTTTCTAAATTTATGCAGCATCATAGTTTGCGACGTGAAATTATTGCCACTAAGATTAGTAATGCCATGGTCAATGATATGGGCATTACCTTTGTATTTCGCTTGAAAACCGAAATAGGCGCAGATATTGCTTCTATTGCACGTGCTTATGCGATTGCACATCATGTATTTGGTTTTTCAGAGTTGCTTGGAATCGCTGAAAACTTAAGTGAGGATATAACCCCTGTCACACGTTATGCGATTATGCGCCAGTTTAACCGACTCATACGTCGTGCAACGCGTTGGTTTATTTATAATTACAAGGATCAATTGACTGATATTTTAGGAATGGTTGATCGATTCAGACAATCAATCGTCACCTTGAGTAAAAAATTACCTGACTTACTTATTGGTGAAGAGCGTGAGCATTGGGAGAAAAATGTACAGAGCCTTATCGAGGCCGGTATGTCTGAAGCAGTCGCGCAGCGTATTGCCAGTGTAGATCATGAATATGCCTTGCTCGATATCATTGAAGCCGCACAGCGAAATAATTTGTCCTTGCAAAATGTGGCAGAACTTTATTTTATGGTCGGCGAGAAATTTGGCTTTACTTGGTTACGATCTCAGATCATGAAATTAGTGATAGAAACCTTATGGGATACACTGGCTAGGGTTATTTTGTTGGATGATTTATATATCCAACAACGTCACTTGACCGTTATTATTTTACAATGCGTACTTGATAAGCAAGGTAATAATAACACTTGCCTAGAGCAGTGGGTGTTGGATAATCAAGCGTTTATCAGACGCTGGGAACAATTTTTAGCCGATCTGCGCAGCACAGGCGAATTAAAATTAATGATGTTTTCAGTCGTCATTCGCGAATTAGTGAGCATGGTAGAGGCTTCCGGTCTATCTAAAGTATCAAGCTAACAGCAATGTAGTTGCTTATAGTTAATGTCGTTGTAGATTTAAAAAGACAATTAAAAAACCTTTAATTGTCTTTTTTTGCCAAATTAAACCGCTTAATTTTTTATTTGCGTGACGCTATCAAGTTACTTTTCCCACGGGATTGAAAAAATAAAAAAAACCATCAATTAATATTAGATTAATATAAATAATCAAATTATTTTAGTAATAATTTTATTTTATATTTAATACATTTTTCTATAAAAAATATATTAAAAAAGCCAATATACCTATTTATTTACTTAAATACTTTTAATATGTTTAAAATGGTAATATAATTTATTACTTGTCGATCATAATAATAAAAATGGAAATTTCAATGCTTATCCTTTCTACGTTTAATTCAGACTATTTAAAATCACCGCTTCAACACTTAATTGAGAAATTTACGACAGAATCAGTCGAAGTAAAGTATGTTAATAACAATATCGTTGCAGAACTTATCAGTTTACGATCAAGTGCAGAGCCTCCATCGTCCATCGCTATTTTGCTTAGATTGGTTGATTTAAGCAGAGATTGTAAAGACGAAATTTCTCAGAATCAATTAAAAGAAAATTTACAGCTTATTTTGGAACAAATTAATGTTCTTAAACAAGAAAAATCATTACCCTTAATCGTTTTTTTATCTCCTAGTCCTGAAACGTTTTATAATGAAGCGTTACCTGATATTGAAAAATATTTTTTAGAGACATTGCAAAATAGTAAAATTCATACACTGACACAATCGGATATTAAAAAATATTATCTACTTAATAAATTGGATAATCCTGTAGAGCGCGATACCCATATCCCCTATACCCCTGAATTTTATATAGCAAAGGCTTGCGTATTGGCAAGGAAATTACATCTGCTTCTAAAAAAAGACCATAAAGTTATCGTGGTAGATTGTGATAATACCTTATGGACAGGGGTGGCCGGGGATATTGGAGCAGAAAACGTTGTTTTTGAGAAGCATAATCTCGCCTTGCAGAAATTTTTAATGCATCAATATGAATCGGGGATAATTATTTGTTTATGTAGTAAAAATGAAGAGCAAACCGTCTTAGATGTTTTTAAAAAACGACAAGAAGAAATGCCGTTAAAAATAAACCGGGTGACTAAATATAAAATTAATTGGGGTAGTAAGTCGACTAATATTGCGAATCTAGCTTCGGAGCTCAATCTCTCTTTAGATAGTTTTATTTTTATTGATGATAATCCCTGGGAAATTGAAGAAGTAAACAGTCAGATTCCAGGTGTTTTATGCGTAACGATGCCGCAAAGTTTAGATGAATTTCATCATACCTGGGCTTTTGATATTAATGAGCATTTGTTAATTACTGAGACTGATAGAAATCGCTCTGAATTTTATAAGCAAGCCGAGACTAAAATAGCCTTAGCAACAAGATTCCGCGATCCTATCGAATATTTAAGGTCATCTGAGTTAGGTTTGTCTATTGTTATCAGTAAAGTTGATTCGGTAAACGATATCAAAACAATTGAAAGGGTCTGTAAATTAGCTGAAAGAACCAATCAATTTAATTTATTTCCTGAAACTAAAAAATTAAGTGAAATAGAAATAAAAGAAATGGTCATTAGTGATAAAAAAGAAGTTTTTGTCGGCAGAATCAGCGATAAGTTTTCGCCTGAGGATATTACCGCTATCGCCCTATGCACTATAGATGAAAGCAGTTTAAAGGTTGACGGTTTTTTTGTTAGCTGTAGAAGCTTTGATCGCGGCATTGAATATGAGCTGTTAAAGCATATGGCACAGTTTGCACAAGCTAAGCAATTAACTAATATAGAAATTAAATTTAAAAAAACCGCAAAAAACAAAGTGGCTACGACATTTTTAAATGTTTTGAGTGAAAAAACAAAAAAAAATGCAATTTTAAATATTTTATTCAAAAAAACAAAAAATTATTCATTAATGCAAATAGCGGTTAAATTTTTATATAAAAATTTGAATATTTGTGTAGATTTTAATGCATTAGAAGTGGATGAAGCGTTTAAATTAACGCTTCGTGTTGAAAAATTAAGAGGTTTACAGATTGATTCATTAATACGTGCCACCCTAAATGCCAATCAAGTAACTAAGAAGCAATCCGATCAAAAAATTAACTTAACTAGCTGTAAGAAGGTAAGCGAGCGCTATTTAGTGGAATTAAGAGAAATGACGCAATCGCTAGATTATCTAATGAGTGAATTCTCTGTAGATATACGTCAATTTGAGCCAATAGTTAATTCAAAAGACAAAATATTTCTGCTATGTGCAGACATACTCAAAATAATTAATCCGTCAAAAAATAAATCCCTAGTGTCGCTCGGTTTGAATTCATTAAAAGCAACCTTGTTGGGTAGTTCCCTTTATGAAAGTGAAGGTGTCACGCTCTGTTATACGCAATTGCTTCGTGATGAAATGACGATATCTACGCTAATAGCGCGCATTGAAGAGCAAAAAGCAGTAAAGAAAACAGTAACCGATATCATTATACCGGAAGCTGGTAATTCTTATTATGATCAGAGTATGCCAGTTTCTTTACAACAAAAAAGACTGTGGGTGGCTGAGCAAAAAGAAGGCATCAATAATAGCTCTAACTATCATATGTTAGCTTGTTACACGATATCAAATCTAGATATAAATCATTTTGGAGTCGCATGTCAACAAATAATAGAGCGATATGATGTCTTTGGCGCCACTTTTTTTATAGATAAGAACAGACAATTAGTTCAGTCTATTTTGCCACCTGAAAAAAGGGCGCTTAAGTTAGCTGTTAAAGCTTTAAAGGACGGGGAATCATTACAAATAGCGGTTCAAAAAGTGATTGCCAAACCTTTAGCAATGAGCGACTATCCACTTATACGCTTTGTTGTATTTACAGATCAGGCGAATAAAAATTATCATATTTTTTTCCATATACATCACAGTATTTTTGACGCGATGTCACTAAAAAATTGTTTGGATGATTTATCCAGAGTTTATGCAAACGCATTAATGTCAACACTATTAAAATTACCAACGCCGCCTGTTTATATGGAATTTATTCAAGCGCAGAGAAAAATACTCGAAGATAGAGATTATCAAGAAAAGGCCAAAAAATATTGGAAAGAACAGTTATCAAAAATAGAAACGCTTACAGAATTTCCCTCTGATCAAGCTAAGCTAATATTTAAACCGGCTACAGAACAAGAGGCTGAACGCTATATATTTTCAAGCAGCGAAGACGATTTCACTGCATTAAAAGCTTTAGCTCAATCAGCTGGAGTTACTTGTTATAGCGTACTAAGTGCATTATTTAGTATCTTAATTTGCGCTTATACCTATCAAGATAAGGTGGCGATGATAACTGCGACCAATGGAAGAAGCGGAAATCCATCCTTTTATAAAATGATTGGATTTTTTGTCAATTTATTAGTGCAAAGTTTTGATTTAGAGGACAATAAAAATAAAACATTTAATGAATATCTCAAAGATAATCATCAGAAATGGTTGGATGCTCAAGATTTTCAAGATATTCCTTTCGAAGAAATACAGAAAATTTTAAGCGAGCAAGGTATTAAGGACATTTTATTAAGTCCGGCACTGATTTATCAAAGTTACGATATTCCTCAATTAATTCTAGCCGATGAGTCCGCTACATTAACTATCCCTGAAAGACCGATTATATTTGACTTAAGAAAGTTTTGTCGATTTGGCAGCTTTACTCTTTTTGTACAAGATGCGAAGGATAGCAAAAATTTAAATTTTATAATCGAATATGCAAAGGATTTATATAGCGCCGATTTTATAGAACGTATCGCTAATAATTTTAAGCATCTTATGGCAGCAGTTGTTCATAATCCTGAACAAAGATTAGAGAAAATATCCGTTGTTTGTGAGAGAGAGCGCAAAGAACTATTAAGCTTAAGTCAAGGTCCCGAGCTTAAATATAGGGTCAATAATTTAGTCGAAGGATTTCAACGTAGTGTAGAAAAGCATCCTAATAATATCGCTATTTGTCATAATGAAATTAAGTTTAGTTATACTAAATTAGATCAATTATCGAATAATTTAGCTATTAAATTATTCGAAGAAGGGGTAAAAAAAGGCGATAATGTGGGAATATCTTGTCATCGAAATCATTTATTTTTTATAGCTGAGTTAGCTATTTTAAAGCTAGGCGCGGTTTTTGTTCCACTTTCTATAGAAAATCCGGATAATCGTTTATACTATATAATTAAACATGCCGAAATTAACTATATAATTGGCGATGTAGATTTAACACTAAAAGATACGTTTATTGGTTGCAAATTTATTGATATTCAATCTATCACGGAACAAGTAGCGGCTGAGAGTTTTGCTGTTTTAAAGGAAAAATTTCAGCAAGAAACTAACATGGAAGATAGAGCCTGCATACTTTATACTTCGGGTTCAACTGGTGATCCGAAAGGTGTTATTCTTAAACATAAAGGGATATTTCGTGTAGTCGAGTCACCTAAATTTTTGATGGTGACCCCTAACGATAAGGTTGGACAAATGGCCAATGAAGCTTTTGATGCCGCTCAGCTTGAATGTTGGCTTGCTTGGAATAATGCGGCTCGCTTAGTGCTTATCGATAAAGAAGTGATGTTAAATGCTGAGCTTTTTTCGCAGCAATTATTTGATCAAAAAATCACTATTATGTGGTTAACGGCCGGTTTATTTCATCACTATGCCTATAATCAACCTGATTTATTTAAGCAATTAAACTACTTATTGGTAGGTGGAGATGCCATCGATAAACAAGCAGTACAAGATGTTTTAGAGGTTGCAGGAGGGGAGCCACTACGTATTGTCAATGGATATGGTCCTACCGAAACTAGTATTTTTGCATTGACCTATACCTTTGATTTGGCCACGTTAAATCAATACGACAAAGCACCCGTTGGGCGACCTATCAACAATACGGCCGTAGAAGTATTAACGCAATTTAGACAATTGGTTCCGATAGGGGGGGCAGGGCAATTATATATAAGTGGTGAAGGTTTAGCGGAAGGTTATCTTAAATTACCGGATATCGCGAAAAAATGCTTTATTTCTGATGAGAAAATGCTTGAAAGCAGAAAATATAAATCCGGTGATCTCGTCAAGTGGAGTGTAAATAGTTTTGAAGGTTTATCCGCAGAAATAATATTTTTACAAAGGGTTAATAATGAACAAAGAGTTAAAATTCTAGGAAACCTGGTTTTTGTAGAGGAAATTAAAAATGTCTTTTTGCAGTACCCTGGTATAAAACAAACAGAAGTATTAATTAATGAGCACGATAAAAATAAATTTTTGCTCGCTTTCTATACAGTAAAAGAAAATCTAACAAAACTGCCGACTAGTCAAGATTTGTGCGATTATTTACATAGTAAATTACCTCATTACATGATCCCGGCTTTTTATAAGCAGATAGAATCTTTTCCGACCAATCTCAATGGCAAATTAGATAGAAAAAAATTATTAGCGTATCCATTAGAGAGCTGTAGTAAGGAGCTTTCAGAGGAAATTTTGACCGAAAATGAACAAAAATTATTAGCTCTATTTAAAAATGTATTATCGTTTAATCCGGGCTTTACCGTAAGTGATGATTTTTTTCAGCATGGTGGAACATCTATTCAAGCGATACAATTAATCGCAGAGGTTAAAAATATTTTTAATAAAGATATTTCTTTTGATCATTTACGTCAAAATTCTTCGGTCAAGAGCTTGGTTCGCTTTTTGGAACTAGAAAATAATCAACTATTGACAGGTTCTTTACTGAGTGTATTGAAGGAGGGGGATCGCCAACTTCCACCCGTTGTCTTTATACATCCGGCCGGTGGAGGCTTATCTTGTTTTGATCAATTAATTAAAGCGTTACAGTTCCCTAATAGTTGCTTTGGTATTGAAGATCCGGTAATACAAGAAGCCAAAGTAAAGGCCTTATCTATGCAAGAAATGGCCACTGATTATGTAGAACGTATTAAAAGGGAAATCAATGGACCTTTCATTTTGGCAGGTTATTCCTTTGGAGGCATGTTGGCACTCGAAATGGCGGCACAATTAGAGCGGCGAGAAGCAAGGAAAGTGCAAAATAATTTACTAGGGGTTATTTTATTAGATACCTGGGTGGTATCCTGTGCGAGCGAGGGAGTCAAATCTAAATTAAAAGAACAGGTTTTAGCTTACTGTGCTGAGCAACGGGAAAAAGCGAGTCGAAATCAAGATCGAGGACAAGGTTTGTCTACTTCCATGGACTTGTTGAAAGAAATATGTAGCCATCATCAGGAAATAGGGTTTGTTTTTAAACCTGAAAAGATCATTCGCACATCTGTTCGTCTACTAAAAGCAATTGAGTTAAGCGAAGAGTTTCTAGAAATGGGTGCCCAAGAAAGAGATAATTATTTATTGAACTTTATCGATAAGAAATTATTTAAAAAACAAGAGATTGAAGCAACACATTTTAATCTTTTAGAAAACTTAAGCCTACCTAAAGCTTTTTTTGAGCAAGTTAATGAATTATGTCAGAGAAGCAAGTGTTGTTCACGGAAAGTAATATCGATTGATTTATCTGATGCTGAAAAGTATTCTGGTAATACTACCGCGGCCTTTTTTAATAACACCAGGGTTAATGAGATATATCAATATGATAATGAAAAGTCTATGCTTAGAATAGCTAAATAGAATAATGGGCTGCTAATTTTTTGGGAATAAAAAAATGAATTTTCAGATTATCGTAGATGCATTGCCTTTTTCAGTTTATTGGATAGACAGTAGAAAAAAAACTTTTAAAGGTGGCAATCAACACTTCCTTTCTTTATTAAAGCTCACTTCTTTGCCTGAGCTGATAGCAAAGCCAATATCTAGTGTCTTGACAGGCGATTATCTAAGGATAGTGAATGATCTATTCGACAAAAGTATAAAAAATAAAGGGAAAAAATTTTCAGCGGTTTATTACAAAGTATTGAATGATAACGAAGAGCCGACCCTTATTCAGAGTATTTCATTGTTGCCTAAAAAAGAACTGGTTATTTTTAGTGAAATTTATCCGCCAATAAAGGATTTTAATCAATATTTATGGGATGAAAAAGAAAAATTAGCTATTTATTTAAATAATATTGTTGAAAATATACCAGCTAGTATTTATTGGAAAGATGTAAATAGTGTGATTTTAGGTGGAAGTAAATTACATACCGAATTAACTGGTTTTTCAGATAGCAAAGCAGTTATTGGCAAGACTGATTATGATTTTGCTTGGAAAGGTCAAGCTGAAAGAATTATAGAGAATGATCGTTTTGTCATGAAAAACAAACAAATGATTAGTTTTGAAGAGAGAGCTAAATTGCCAGATGATGGGATACATATTTTTTTGACACAGAAGTCACCTTTAAAGGGTAGATTAGGTGAAATTATCGGGGTATTAGGTGTTTCTATTGATATTACCGAGCTTAAAAAAACGCAGAAAAAATTGAAAAAAGCTAAATTAGCTGCAGAGGCAGCCAATCTGGCCAAAACTGAATTTCTTGCCAACATGAGTCATGATATTCGTACCCCGTTAACAGGCATTATTGGTTTGTCACAACTACTGGCGTATCGTTTAGTGTTGACAGAGGATAAGGCAGATCTACATTTGATACGCCAGGCAAGCGAGCGATTATTAAGTTTGCTAAACGATATACTAGATGTTGCCTCTCTAGAAAATATTAATGAAGCAGAGGTTAAACTAGAAAGTTTTTCTTTAGTTGATTTATCTAAGGCGTTAAAGAGTTTGTTGGCGCCGGCAGCAAAATTAAAAGAATTAAGTTTGCATGTGAAGGTTGATATTTCTACATCTGAGAATATTTTGAGTGATCGCATTAAATTAGAGCGTATTTTATTAAATTTAGCGAATAATGCGATTAAATTTACTAAAAAAGGAGAGGTGAATTTAAGTATTAAAGAATTAGCTTTATCGCCTCAACGAGCGGATGGTATATCTGTTGAATTTACCATTAGTGATACTGGAATAGGTATTCCTGCCGATAAATTAGCGTATATTTTTGATCATTTCTTTCGCGTAAAGCCTAGTTTTGAAGAGCAAAATCAAGGTTATGGCGTTGGTCTTTATATCGTTAAAAAATTTGTTAACTTGTTAGGTGGTGAGATTGAAGTTAAAAGCGAAGTGGGTGTAGGAACTAAGTTTTCCTTTATATTGTTTATGACCTTGGAGAAATCACATAAAAAAAATAAAAATAAAAATTCTGAGCACTTTGGGTTATTAAAGGCTAAGGGCGAGCAAGCTGTAGCAGCAGAAGAAAATTCAGCGGAACGAACTGAGATTACATCGCCTGCGTTGCTAGAAGATAAGCTACTGGCTAAAAAAAGTATTTTACTCATCGAAGATGATCAATTAGTGATTAAGTTTTCAAGAGAATTATTAACCCAGGCAGGTTATCAGGTGACTGTTGTTTCAACTTCTAAGGAAGCTTTGAATTTGGTGAAAAGCCATAGTTTTGATTTGATTCTCACTGATCTGGGCTTGCCGGGAATAAGTGGCTGTGAGCTCGCTGTGTTATATCGTTACTGGGAACGTGTAAATCATAAACCGAGGGTGCCTATTATTGTTTTAACGGCACATGGACAAGGTAAATTTAAAGAAGAGTGTTTAGCGGCTGGGATTAATGAGATATGGTTAAAACCCTTAACGATAGAAAAAATTAAAAAATTAGATAAATATTGGTTAAATAATAAAAAAGCGAGCGCTGAATTATTACATATCCCAATACAGTCTGACTCCAGTGAAAATGAATTGGATGTTGAAGAAAGTAATATTGGCATAGAAAAAGCGAATTTGTTGGAGATTATTAATTCTTATCCTGTCTTTGATAAGCACATTAGTCTTAAAAATCTGAGTGGTAATGAAAAGTTGTTTAAGGAAATAATTACGATGTTTAATCAAGCAATTCCAGAGCAACTACAAGAACTTGGGGAAGCTTATGCTTTAAAAGATTGGGCCGCATTAGAAAATATAGTGCATAAAATAAAAGGTGGGGCTTGTTATGTAGGCGCAATCCGATTAAATTATGTTTGTCAGAATTTCTTGCGTTGTTATTTAACAGGTCAGTCGCAACTATTAGATCCCCTTTATGAATGTCTGGTACGCAGTTTAATGGAGACGCAACAGGCTTTACCCCTTTAAGATTAGAGTATCTCCCTAAGATAGATGCGTCGCAATTTATGTGTATTTTCTGAGCGAGCTCCTCACCGCTAATTAATAAGCTTTCTTTTCCAATCAACTATGGCAGAATACTTAATTTCTGCGAATTGTTAAGATTTCTATGACCTCCTTTATTCATTTGCATCTTCATACAGAATATTCGTTGAGTGACGGTTTGGTTCGTATTGATAAGCTAATGTCTAGAGCCGCTGAGCTTGCTATGCCCGCTATTGCCGTGACGGATCTGTCGAATTTGTTTGCGGCGATTAAATTTTACCAAGCAGCTATTAAAAAAGGGATTAAACCCATAGTGGGTGCTGAATGTTGGGTAAAAAATGACCAATCTCCAGAACCTGCTTTTCGATTGGTTTTATTATGCCAAAACCAACAAGGCTATCGAAATTTAATTCAATTAATTTCGCGCTCCTATTTGGAAAACCAACAAGAAGGCAAGCCGATTATCAAAAAAAGTTGGTTTTCAAATTATTCGCAAGGTTTAATTGTCTTATCGGGGGGTAGCGAAGGAGATATTGCGACTTGTTTATTTAGAAATAAGCGCTCATTAGCGAAAGAATATTTACAGTTTTGGTTGAATCTTTTTCCTAATCGGTTTTATTTGCAAATACAACGTTTAGGTCGACCACAAGAAGAGGAATATGTCGGGTCTATTATAGAACTGGCCAGTGAATTTAATGCTCCAGTCGTGGCGACGAATGCTGTTTGCTTTATTGCGACGGAAGATTTTGAAGCGCATGAAGCGCGGGTTTGTATTAATAGCGGACATATCTTAAATGACCCTAAGCGCCCTAAGCTTTATACGGAACAACAATATTTACGATCTATGCAAGAAATGGAGTCTTTATTTGAGGATATTCCATCAGCATTGAGTAATTCAGTTGAAATAGCAAAGCGCTGTAACTTAGAAATTGCATTGAATACATCATTTTTGCCTAATTTTCCTATTCCAGAGGGAATGACCGCAGAAAATTTTTTAGTTCAAGAGGCCAAACAAGGCTTGCTGCAATGTTTAGAGCGACGTGCTAGCATTTATCTTCATTTATCTCAGACTAACCAGCTAGATTCGAGAAAACAACTTGCTAACCCCAATGATTTGGAAAAAATTTACTTTGAAAGATTGCATGCTGAACTCAAGGTTATCAATTCGATGGGTTTCGCGAGTTATTTTCTCATTGTAGCCGATTTTATCCGTTGGGCGAAGCAGAATCATATTCCAGTAGGGCCCGGAAGAGGTTCCGGTGCAGGTTCTTTAGTGGCTTATGCATTGCAAATTACCGGCCTAGATCCTTTGCAATATGACTTACTTTTCGAGCGTTTTTTAAATCCTGAACGTATTTCGATGCCGGATTTCGATATTGATTTTTGTATGGAAGGAAGAGATCGTGTTATTGATTATGTGACAGAACGTTATGGTCGTGAATCGGTTTCTCAAATTATTACCTATGGCAGTATGGCGGCCCGCGCTGTTGTCAGAGATGTAGGACGTGTATTAGGTTATCCCTATGGAATGGTGGATAAAATTGCTAAATTAATTCCTTTCGAGTTAGGTATCACACTTGAGCGCGCCTTAGAACAAGAAGATGAACTGAAACAACGTTATGAGAATGAAGATGAAATTAAAGTATTAATTGATCTGGCGAAAAAATTAGAAGGTTTAGTGCGTAATGTGGGAAAACATGCCGGTGGCGTTGTGATTGCTCCCTCTAAATTGACCGATTTTACCCCGCTATATTGTGAATCGGGCGCAACGCATTGTATTACCCAGTTTGATAAGGATGATATTGAAAAAGTAGGCTTAGTTAAATTTGACTTTCTAGGTCTCCGTACCTTGACAATTATTGATTGGGCGGTACAAACGATTAATACCAAGAAAGCATCTGATGAGCCCTTATTAGACATAACAGCGATCCCTATTGATGATGTGAGCACGTTTGCGTTATTAAAAGCCTGTAAAACAACCGCCGTATTTCAATTAGAGTCTCGAGGTATGCGTGATCTGGTCAAACGATTGCGTCCTGATAGCTTTGATGAAATTATCGCTTTAGTGGCGTTATTTCGCCCCGGACCTTTGCAGTCCGGAATGGTGGACGATTTTATCAATCGTAAACATGGTCGTGCGCAAGTTCAATATGACCATCCTTTTTTAATACCTATTTTAGAACCTACTTATGGGATTATTTTGTACCAAGAGCAAGTCATGCAAATTGCTCAGGTATTAGCTGGTTATACCTTGGGGGCCGCTGATTTATTGCGCCGTGCGATGGGCAAAAAGAAATCTGAAGAAATGGCGCAACAACGGACTATTTTTATAAAAGGTGCTGAGCAAAAAGGTTTAGCGCCGCGTTTGGCTGATCAAATTTTTGATTTGATGGAGAAGTTTGCCGATTACGGATTTAATAAATCTCACTCAGCCGCCTATGCTTTGGTTTCTTATCAAACAGCTTGGTTAAAGGCGCATTATCCAGCAGAGTTTATGTCAGCGGTATTATCATCGGATATGGACCACACTGAAAAGGTCGTAAGCTTTCTGGAAGAATGTCGCTTAATGAATTTAAAGGTATTGCCCCCTGATATTAACCATAGCCATTATAAATTCACGGTAGATGAGTCAATAACAGATTGTATTCGTTATGGCTTAGGAGCTATTAAAGGCTTAGGCGCAGGTGTGATAGAAATGCTTGTTGCTGAACGTCAGAAACATCCTTTTACTGATCTGTTTGATTTATGTCATCGAGTTGATTTGCAAAAATTAAATCGCCGTAGTTTAGAAGCGTTGATTTTTTCAGGGAGTTTAGATGGATTAGGCTTAAATCGCGCTAGTCTTATCGCCAATACAGAAGCGGCCTTACAAACTGCTGATCAGAAATCATTGGCAAAAGATTCAGGACAACAGGATTTTTTTGGTCTTGAGATGGTGTCTCAATCGACTCAGGTGATTAATCAGCAAGATTGGCCAAAATTAAAACGTTTACAAGCAGAAAAAGAAGTTTTAGGGTTTTACTTAAGTGGTCATCCTTTAGAAGACTATCAAGCAGAATTATCCTGTTTTATAAGCACATCTTTTAGTAAATTAAGCACTAGAGCAGGTCAAGCTATTACGATAGCCGGGTGGGTGCTTAATATACGTTCCTTATGGACCAAACGCGGCGATCGCATGGCTGTACTTAGCTTAGAGGATGCGAGTGGGCGTTTAGAAGTTACCTTATTTAGCGATATTTATGCGCAATATAGGGATAAATTGCACAAGGATAAATTGTTAATTATTGAAGGAGAGATTCAAAATGACGAATTGACTGGCAATATACGGGTACTAGGTAAAAGAATTTTAGATATAGCTGAAGCACGTGAAAGCCACGCGAAAAACCTACTCATTAAGCTGACTAAAGCTTTTATTAAGCCAGGTCAATTGGATGATTTACAAAGAATAATGAGCAATTTTTGTCCAGGTCTTTGCCCTACCTCCATTGAATACTACCATCCTGAACTAAAAACACAGGTAAATTTTAGTTTAGGCGATAGTTGGAAGGTGAAGCCTTCAGATAGTTTGCTGAAAGCGTTACGTGAAAATTTTGGCGAAGGAGCTATCACTATTCAGTATTAATTGGCATCCGACTCTATAATAAGAAGCAATAAGATAGAAATTGCCAGGATGAAAGTTAGCGTTTGGAGCTTTGCCTCAATAGAGACAGTAGAACTAACTACACGAAAAATAAGGATTTTTACAAAAAGCGTCAATCAATAAAACTGGCAGAAACACACTATATAGATTATTATTCCCTTTGATTTTGGGTATTTTAGATGGTTAAGCGATGGTTAAAAATGGGAAAGCAGTTGAAAGCCAACGATTCCAAAGGCAGCGCAATAAATCTAGAGCGACCCGCTTAATATCTCAATTGCCTTCTAGAGCTTGGTTTTTTAAATTTTCCTTGAGTTTGTTGTTGGTATTAAGTTTTATTTTATTATGGCAAAAGCTAACAGACCCTACATGTTTTCCTGTTAAAAAGATTAAAATTAGTGGCGACTTAACTTATGTTAAGCAGCGTAATTTACAGCAAATTGTTTTACCTTTTATTGCCAAGGGATTTTTTCGCTTAGATAGTCGGGGTTTAAAGGATCAGATTTTACAACAGCCATGGATAGCTTCGGTAGACGTAAAGCGATTTTGGCCGGATACACTGTTAGTAAATTTTATGACCAAAAAGCCTATCGCTTTTATAGGCAAGCATAGTTTATTGGATGAACAGGGTAATATTTTTAGTCCGAGCCAAAGTGATCTGGCATCGCTAGATCTCCCCATTTTTATTGGCCCGCTTGGGCAACAAAAATATTTGTTGCAAACCTATCTAACAATGAATCCATTACTTGCCAATTTAAGCTTAAAAATAAAATTACTAAAATTAATTCATCAACAATCTTGGTATTTGCAATTAAGTAATGGATTGTCGCTTTATTTGAGTCGAACCGAGCCCTATTTGCAGTTACAACGTTTTGTTGAGGTCTATTCCGATGTTATTGCAAGCAAAATATCTATGATAGATTACGTGGATCTTCGATATCCCCATGGGATGGCAGTGAAATTTAAAAAGCGAATTTCTTAGAAAAAAGCTAGGCATGGAACGATGAGGCTTGTTTTTAACGCAGTTGATAACCGAGTTTGGGAGCAATAATAGCGAGGATATGCGTTATCATTGAGTATAAAGCTAGTATTTTAATAATGAGATCAAATGATACAGTTTAGAAAGAGATCTAAGGTATTTAATTGAAGGTGAAATAATATGGCAAAGAAACCGACTAAGAACTTAATTGTAGGTTTAGATATTGGTACCTCTAAGGTTAATGCCTTAGTCGGCGAAGTGAAACCAGATGGCATTGAAATTATTGGCATGGGAATTTATCCTTCCTTGGGTTTAAAGCGAGGCGTCGTTGTTAATATCGATGCAACGGTTGATTCTATTCAGCAAGCTGTTGGCGAAGCAGAAGCGATGGCCGGCTGTCCTGTGCGCAGTGTCTATACCGGTATTGCAGGGAATCATATTCGCAGTTTGAATTCGCATGGAATTGTCGCGATACAAAATCAAGAAGTAACGCATGCGGACGTTGAACGCGTGATAGATGCGGCTAAAGCGGTTGCTATTCCAGCCGATCAAAAAATATTACATATTTTACCTCAGGAATTTATTATTGATAGTCAAGAAGGTATTCGTGAGCCTATTGGTATGTCCGGTGTTCGTTTAGAAGCCAAGGTGCATATGGTAACGGGTGCTGTTAGTGCGGCGCAGAACATTATTAAATGTATACAGCGTTGTGGTTTAGAAGTGTCAGAGATTATTTTAGAGCAATTAGCCTCAAGCCAGTCGGTATTAACAGAAGATGAAAAAGAGCTCGGTGTTTGTTTAGTCGATATAGGTGGCGGTACAACGGATATTGCCATATTTACTGAAGGAGCGATTCGTTTTACATCAGTTATTCCGATTGCAGGGGATCAAGTTACCAATGATATTGCCGTTGCGTTGAGGACACCGACACAAAGTGCTGAGCAAATTAAAAAAAAACATGCCTGTGCTTTAGCCGAGTTAGCCAGTCCAGATGAATTAGTCGAGGTATCGGGTGTGGGTGACCGTCCAGGACGAACCCTGACTAAACGTGCTTTAGCAGAAGTTGTTGGACCACGCTATGAAGAACTTTTTTATTTAGTCAAAGCAGAGTTACATCGTAGTGGCTTTGAAGAGTTTCTTGCTGCCGGAATTGTATTAACCGGAGGCGCTTCGAATGTCAGTGGAAGTGTTGAGTTAGCGGAAAAAATTTTTAAATTACCGGTTAGACTGGGTCACCCACAATATGTGCGTGGAAATAGCGAAGTGACGACTAATGGTATGTATGCGACGAGTACAGGCCTGCTATTATATGGTTACCAACAACAATGTGAACAGCGTAAACCTAATCATGTTTTATTTGGTGGGAAAATAGCACGCATAAAAAATTGGCTATGCGAAAATTTCTAAATAATACCGAAATCCTGAGGAGTTAACTATGAATCCCCAATTTGATTTGCCCGATGCCCCTTTACAAAATGCTGTCATTAAAGTTATTGGTGTAGGTGGTGGCGGTGGAAATGCCCTTGAACATATGTTGGCACAAGATATCAATGGAGTAGAGTTTATTTGTGCGAACACCGATGCTCAAGCGCTAAGAAATTCTTCCGCAAAATGTTTATTACAATTAGGACAACAAATTACCAAAGGTTTAGGGGCAGGAGCAAATCCTGAAGTAGGCCGGTTAGCGGCTGAAGCAGATAGAGAACGAATTCGAGCGGCTCTAGAAGGTGCGAATATGGTCTTTATTACCGCCGGCATGGGTGGTGGTACTGGCACCGGCGCTGCGCCAGTCGTTGCGGAAATTGCTAAACAAATGAAGATTTTAACAGTCGCCGTAGTGACTAAACCTTTTGCGTTTGAAGGAAAAAAACGTTTGCACTTAGCCGAAGAAGGAATTAAACAACTCAGTCAGTATGTCGATTCATTGATTACTATCCCGAATAACAAGTTAATGAATGTTTTAGGTAAAAATGTTAGTCTTTTAGATGCATTTAAAGCGGTAAATGATGTATTATTTGGCGCTGTTAAGGGAATTGCGGCTTTAATAACCCGTACAGGTTTAATTAATGTTGATTTTGCCGATGTCAAAACAGTGATGTCAGAGATGGGTATGGCCATGATGGGGACAGGAATAGGTTCTGGATCGGAAAGAGCGCGCTTGGCCGCCGAGTCAGCAATTGGTAGTCCTCTTTTAGAAGATATTGATTTAGCAGGCGCACGTGGTGTACTCGTCAATATAACAGCAGGGCCCGATTTATCGATGGGCGAGTTTGGAGAGGTTGGCGAAGTGATTAAAAGCTTTACTTCCGAAGAAGCAAATGTGGTTATCGGCACGGTGATAGATCCTGAAATGAGTGATGAATTACGCGTTACGATAGTGGTAACAGGTCTTGGTCACCTTCCTGCAACGACTATGCCAGGAGGCGTGGCTTCAAGTCTTGTTAGAGCCGCTGACGGTAGTCTAGATTACCATCAGTTAGAACGGCCCACCGTATTGCGCAAACAAGGTGTCACTTTACCTAGTAAATCCACAGTAGATAGCACAGCGACTGACATAGAATATTTTGATATTCCTGCTTTTTTACGTAGACAAGAAGAGGTTTCTTAAGGGTGTCCAGAAAAAAATACAATCCAATTCAAAGTGCTCGCGCATTAAAGCAACGTACCTTAAAAAACGTTATTAAGGCAGCGGGCATTACACTGCATAGTGGCGAGACGGCCATTTTAACCTTGCGTCCTGCGCCGATTAATACCGGTATTATTTTTCGTCGAATTGATTTTAATCCTATCGTCGAAGTTCAGGCGCGGGCTGAGCATGTTGGTGAAACCACCTTACAAACTACCTTACTTAAAAATGGGGTACGGGTAGCTACTATAGAACACTTAATGTCCGCTATGGCAGGTTTGGGTATCGACAATGCCTATGTTGACATTACTGCTTCAGAAATTCCTATTATGGACGGCAGTGCCGGCCCATTTATATTTTTGATTCAATCGGCGGGTATTGAGGAGCAAAGTGCCTCCAAGCGTTTTATTCGCATCAAACAAGCGATTAAAGTAACCGAAGGGGATAAATGGGCTTCTTTTGAGCCATTTGATGGTTTTAAAGTTTCGTTTGAGATTGATTTTAATCACCCCCTTTTTCAAAATCGTAGCCAAAAGGCCAGTATTGATTTCTCAACAACCTCTTATATTAAAGAAGTGAGTCGTGCACGTACCTTTGGTTTTATGGCAGACTATGAAAAACTGCGTGAAGTTCGATTGGCCTTAGGCGGCAGCCTTGATAACGCCGTAGTTGTCGATGAATATAGAGTTCTTAATGAAGACGGTTTACGTTATGAAGATGAGTTTGTGCGGCATAAAATCCTTGATGCCGTGGGCGACCTTTATTTATTAGGTCACAGCCTGATTGGTGCTTTTAGTGGTTATAAATCAGGTCATGCACTTAATAACTTATTGTTACGTCGTTTGTTAGCTAATGCAGATGCTTGGGAATATGTTGAATTTGAAGATGAAGTCAAAGCGCCGCTTGCTTATAGACGAGCGCTACTCAATGCGTATTAAAGCTTTGCCAGGTAGCGTTTAGGGTATTTTAATGAAAATGTAGCCGGGTTTAATTATCTAGCAATTCATCCAAAGCGGCATTCGCCAAGCTGTCTACCCTATCATTCTCCGGGTGACCACTATGTCCTTTTACCCATTCCCAACAAATATGATGACGTTTGGCTTGCTCAGCTAATTCTTTCCATAAATCAGAGTTTTTAACCGGTTTTTTATTCGCCGTAAGCCAAGCGCGCTGTTTCCATTGTGGTAACCATTCAGTAATTCCTTTTTTGACATATTGTGAATCGGTGCTGAGTGAAATTTGACAAGGTTTTTTTAATACCATTAAGGCCTGAATAGCGGCCATTAACTCCATTCGATTATTGGTAGTCGCAGTTTCCGTGCCAAAAATGGTTTTCTCTTTTCCTTGATAGCGCAATAAAGCAGCCCAAGCCCCAGGGCCTGGGTTGCCGCGACAAGCACCGTCAGTAAAGATTTCTACGACAGGAATTGTTGGGTTAGGCATGATGGGTTCCTCTGGTATTAGGAACCAAGACCTTATTACTTAATACCGGCGGAAATTGCCAAACTAAGCCTAATCCACTCAGTCGCTTTACCCGCTTTTGAGCAATAATTAAATAAATTCCTCCCATATAGGGGGTTAGCCAGGGGGAGATACGCTCTAGCCAAGATAATCTGTTAAATAGCCACAACCCGGGTTTACTCGACAAGGGAGGGCGAAATAAAAAGCTTTCTGTATGTTGAATTTCTCCCCCTAAATAATGAATCCATTGACAGAGGGTCTGAATAGTATAGAAATTTCCATCCCAAGTGGGCTTTTTACGGCGGAATGCAAATAGCCGATAAACTCCCCATAGGCTGACAGGATTAATGCCTAATAGAATTAAATGGCCGTTAGGCGCTAATACCCGCCATGCTTCAGTGAGTATGGATTGGGCATTTTTTTTATCTGCTTCTAAGGTATGCGGCATTATGACCAGATGAATGCTATCGTTAGCAAAAGGTAAGTGGGTATATACGCTCTTTAGGCTAGCACAAGTATAGTTGTCAGCAAAAGACTTACAATTTGAATGAGCGTAAATACAGATTTTATGCGGTATGGGGCTAGCGGCTAAACTCGTTAAATTATGCCAGCTCAGCTGTAATAGGTGTTGACCCGAATAATTAGCTAATAGACTCGCTAAGCGTTTGTCTTCTATTTCAAGATAATACGGTTGTTTCAAGAGATTTTCTCAGTTAACAAAGATTAAAGCCAAGTAGACAGGTTAAGAATTCCCAACTTTTTATTATCGCATAGGATAGGTATCGGGAAGAAGAGGAGAGCGGCCTTAAACTTAAGCATCAAATTAAAAAAAGCCATTTAAGTGTCTTTTTACCGTTAAAAATAGGCTAAAAATGTAAGTATTAGGGTAGGGGAAAAGAGGGTAAAATGTAAGTTAAAAGCTTACAAAAAGTCGGTTTAATTGAGCTTGTGTAAGCCTCTTGGCTTGACCTACCTAGGGGCTCCCCGTAAGATCTTAGTATGACTTATAAAATGCTTAAAATTTATACCTTATTACTTTCAGCCATACTGGCTTTTACCGTCGGTATAACCGCTTGTGTGCAGTTTCCTAGTACTGTACAAGGCGAAGAAATCGGCCTTGGTGGCGGCAGCGATGGCAATGGGGATAGTAAGACCTATCAAACCGTTGTAATGAAATCGACCGGTAGCAGTTTAGCGCCTAGAAATGCCAGTGCGCTTTATAGTGCTGTTGATAAAGGAACGCTTTGGGAGCCAATTCGGGCCCATTTGCAGCTATCAGCGCGTGAGGAAAACCA
>DALYCY010000010.1:48330-48832 GCA_031973495.1 Candidatus Aquirickettsiella sp.
GGTTTGCCAAAAACCCGATTTATCTAAAGGATGCGGTAAGCCGAGCTGCACCGTATATTTACTATGTTTATGCGCAGGTTAGAAAGCGTGATTTACCGACCGAATTGGTTTTATTACCTATTATCGAAAGTGGTTATAATCCATCAGCCACCAACTCGTCTTCAGGGGCAGCGGGTTTATGGCAGTTAATGAAGGGTACCGCTAAAGGATATGGTGTTCATCAGGACCAAGGTTTTGATGGTCGTCGAGATATCTATAGCTCGACTAATGCGGCCTTAAACTATTTGACTTATTTAAAGAGTTTCTTCGGTGGAGACTGGTTATTGGCCATCGCCGCTTATGATACTGGTGAAGGTAACGTGCAGAATGCGATACGTCATAATACGCGCCAAGATAAGAATACCCATTTCTGGGCACTGCCATTAGCGTTAGAGACCCGTTCTTATATTCCACGTTTATTAGCTTTGGCGGCCATTATTAAAAACCCAGCTAAGTATGGGGT
>DALYCY010000011.1:0-35240 GCA_031973495.1 Candidatus Aquirickettsiella sp.
AAACATTTTTAGATGGCCACCTTGTTTAAAAGGCAACTGTGCTCTATTTAATGCAAGTAACTCTTCTTAGGTGGGATAAACACTATAAAAGACGAGCGCTACTTTTTACTGACACTACTAGGGTTTTCAGAGACTTTTTTCGCATTATCCCTATTTAACCAATGCGTAGGAGCACTGTTTTTATCTCTATTCGGACACAAAATTATAAAATGAATTTATTTATTAAATATCTCTAGATTCTTGACGCTCATTCTTTATATTAAATATTCCAACTAAATACTTAAAACTACTCAATTAATTTTTTACATTCCTTTTATGAAAGAAACAACACTATGAATTTAACTGAACTCAAAAAAAACTCCCCGGCTGAATTAGTTGCTATTGCAGAGGAACTAAAAATAGAGGGTCTAGGCCGTCTGCACAAAAAGGATATGATTTTTTCTATCCTTAAAGCACTCGCAAAGCGAGGAGAAGATATTTATGGGGATGGGGTATTAGAGATATTACCAGATGGTTTTGGATTTTTACGTTCTGCAGAAGGCTCTTATTTGGCCGGCCCCGATGATATTTATGTATCCCCCAGCCAAATTCGACGTTTCAATCTTCATACCGGGGATACCGTTTCCGGAAAAATACGCCCGCCTAAAGAGTCAGAGCGTTATTTTGCCTTACTGAAAGTCAGCGAAATTAATTTTGATGCGCCAGAAAATGCGAAGAACCGGGTTTTATTTGAAAACTTAACACCTCTCTTTCCTGATGAGCGCGTTACTCTAGAGCGTGGCAACGGCAGCACTGAAGACATTACCGCCAGAATCATTGATTTAGTGGCGCCTACCGGAAAGGGACAACGCGGCTTAATTGTATCGCCTCCTAAGGCCGGAAAAACGATGATGATGCAAAACATTGCGCAATCTATTTCACATAATTGTCCCGATTGTTATTTAATCGTTTTATTAATTGATGAACGACCTGAAGAGGTCACTGATATGCGGCGCTCTGTTCGAGGCGAGGTGATTGCCAGTACATTCGATGAGCCAGCAAGCCGACACGTGCAAGTTGCAGAGATTGTGATTGAAAAAGCCAAACGACTGGTTGAGCACAAAAAAGATGTGGTTATTTTATTAGACTCTATTACCCGTTTAGCACGAGCTTATAATACCGTCATTCCCTCTTCGGGGAAGGTATTAACCGGCGGTGTAGATGCCAATGCCTTACAACGACCGAAACGTTTTTTTGGTGCGGCACGTAATATTGAAGAAGGAGGCAGCTTAACCATCATCGCCACAGCGCTGGTTGATACTGGCTCTAAAATGGATGACGTTATCTACGAAGAGTTTAAAGGTACCGGTAATATGGAAATCCATCTTGATCGCAGAATTGCTGAAAAACGAATTTACCCGGCTATTCATTTAAATCGATCCGGTACTAGACGTGAAGAGTTACTTGCTAAGCCTGATGTGTTACAAAAAATGTGGATTTTACGTAAAATTTTACAATCGATGGATGAAGTCAGCGCAATGGAATTTTTAATTGAGCGATTAAAAAATACCAAGACAAATGATGAATTTTTTGATTCGATGAAAAAATAATCCTGGATTTATTGAGCTGATTTAAGTTTTTTTAAATCAGCTCATCTTCTAGCACACACTATGCGGCTGGCATCTTGATACTACAAAATTCTCCCGTACTTTGTGGCTAGGTGTGGAAAGCATGGGATTCTACTAATTGAATCTCGTATTTAACTGGGTTTTCCGGACATGCCTTTATTCCGCATTCTAGATAGGTAGAAATTCCATTGAAAACCGCTAAAAGGAATACCAAGGCAAAGGCAATATGGGTTAATAGTTTCATGCCTCGACTTTTTGCCGGTTCATCATATTGATATTGCGGCAAGATGCTAAAAATAATCGCAATATATGCAACAACGGCTACACATAAAAGAAACACCCAGGTATATAGATGTAAACCAAGTATGGGGAGACCATAACCTGGATCGCCCGGCACTACATGAAGAAATACTTGCCGTATTGATATTGCCGCCGTCAGCATCGCCGACAATAGGGCGAGTGTATAATGCGCAGGACGTATCTTAAATTGGACATTGAGTAAAAATCCAAAGGCAATCCCTAAAATACCAATTCGTTGCAGCAGACATAAGGGACAAGGCAATTCGTGAAAACCTATCTGTAAAATAAAGGCAATCAACAATAAAAATGCTAAGCCTAAAACATCGATCGCATTAAGAACCTTGACAATCTTCGCTACTTTGGATGCTTGCATAATAATTATCGCTAAAATTGCAGAGACAATTGGCTGGTTATGTGGTGGATAAATACAAAGATGGTTAAGACAAAGAAGACCATATATAAACTTATGGCAAGCCTTCTCTGTTTACACCAGGCTAATAACACACAAAGACTATATATAAAAAATAGTGCTAACATAATGGCCTACTATTGAATAGTATTAATCTAGTCTACTTTATTAAAAATAGCTACATCGTTACGATATAAGCCAAAAAAGGGGATTTTTATTCCGCTTAAACATCCTCTCGAACAAAATTATGCTTTTTCAAACCATCATGGGAAGAAAGCGCTTTATTTAAGGAATTTTTTTGATCCTTGAACAGACTTTCTATCTAATAGAAATTGTATCCCCTCCCAAGCTGCCTGCTTAGGCACAGACTGCAGTAATATGTTATCACTAGCGCGCTGCTTGGCCTCATGTAAATATTTATACAAAACCTGTCCATATTTAAGCGCATTATTGGGCATCGTAATCCAGGTCAGATTTTGATGGCTAACACTGGGGGGGCTCAATCCCAATACAGTCAATGTTTTTCCCTGATGTAAATATTCGTTTATCGTCGGCACGAGCTGCTCGATAGCGATCTGCTGCAATAAGGGTTTTATGGCTAATTGAGCCGACTTAGGCGCTGATTTAATCAGTTCATAAGCGGTGAATTGACTGATTTGTTGTAGTGAAATAGCACCTACTCGAAGTACTTGTGGAATCTTAGTGGTGACATCGATGATGGTCGATTCAATGCCAATAGCACATGGCCCGCCCTCTACAATAAGCTCAAGTTTATCACCAAATTCTTGTCGTACATGTTCTACTTGGGTAGAGCTAGGGTGTGCTGAACGATTAGCTGAAGGGGCAGCCAAACCACCTGCAAAGGCTTTTAATATTGCTTGAGCGATGGGATGATCCGGCACGCGCAAACCGATCTTAGTTTGTCCTGCCGTTAATTCGGATAAGACTGATTCATTTTTATTGAAGATCAAGGTTAAAGGCCCTGGCCAAAAGTGTTGAGCTAATTTTCGCGCTAAAGGCGATATATGACAGGCCCAGGCATCCAGTGCGTGATAATTAGCCAGTAAAACACTTAAAGCTTGATTTAAAGGACGATGCTTAAGCTTAAATATTTGTTGAAGTGCCGATACATTTCTTGCATCACCTGCCAGTGCATACACAGTCTCGGTCGGGAAAACGACCAGCTTACCTTGCTTTAAAAGCTTGACCGCTAAATCTATTTGATCTTGATTCATCATAATAATGGCGCCCGATGATATTGAATATCCATATCAAATCTATTACTTTTCGAATGTCGGTAAAAATAATTAATCTCCGCACTGCATATATTATATTATCCTGACAAGATAGTTAGTCTTATTTGCATTTATCATCTTTAAATTAAGAAATAGATACTTTAATATAGCTATCCAATCAGGAAAGGATGATAGGCTATGCCGCTAAAGAAGTTTGTCTAAAAACTGCCTGTTTATTGTCGTTAGTTGTCGTGTTAGAAGACGAAGATGTCTGCATGGATTCGTTAAGGGACTATGAATATTATAATCTTAAGAATTACATTTAAACTTTTCCAAACGCTCGGTTGGGTATTTTTTTTACTGTTTGCTAGTTTGGCAGTCGCCCAATCAAATATTGCTGCGCCGAAAATAAACCCTGAGCTTAATATTCCCTATCCTTCTGTTAATTATCCAGCAGATGCTAAAACTCGCGCACTTATCAAGCGCGGCGAATATTTAACTAAAGCCGGGGATTGTATTGCCTGTCATACCGATACGCAACATAATGGCAAAGCCTTTGCAGGTGGTCTAGGTATTTATACCCCTTTTGGAACCATTTATTCACCTAATATTACGCCGGATAAAAACACCGGGATCGGATTATGGGGTGATGAAGATTTTATCCGCGCGATGCATCAAGGAATAGCACCGGATGGCAGTTATTATTTCCCAGTCTTCCCTTTTGCTAGCTTCGCACAAATCAATAACGAGGATCTACTAGCAATAAAAGCATATCTTTTTAGTTTGCCTGCTATCAAAAAAGCCAACCAAGCTAACGAGATGATGTGGCCATTCAGCTGGCGATTTTTGCAATTAGGTTGGCGAATTTTATTTTTTCATCCTCATACGTATCAATCAGACACTCAACAAACCAGCTCTTGGAATCGTGGCGCCTATTTAGTCCAAGGCTTAGGTCATTGCGGGATGTGCCACACGCCACTGAATTTATTAGGCGCCGAAAAAAAGAAATATTATTTAACCGGTGGATTTATTCAAGGTTACTTCGCACCTAACATCAGCGCGAGCGGATTAAAAGATGTTTCTGTTGCTGATATATCAGCTGTTTTCACCCAAGGCAAAAAGCCAAGAAATGCCGGCAAAATCGCAGGCCCGATGGCAGAGGTCAATAGCAATAGCTTACGCTATTTATCCGCCAATGATTTAATCGCCATTGCCACTTATCTAAAAAGTGTAAAAAGTCCGGTGCCTTATTCAGCATTTTCAGGACCTATCAGCGCAAAAACAGGTTACAAAGTCTATGAATCTTATTGCGCGGTATGTCATACCACAGGGGCCGCTGGAGCTCCCAAAATAGGCGATAACGATGAATGGCGAAAACGGCTTCAACAAGGTAAAAACATTATTTATCAACATGCCATTCAAGGCTTTAATTCCATGCCTGTCAAAGGAACTTGCGCAGGCTGCTCAAACGACGCGGTAAAAGCGGCAGTCGATTATCTGATTCTCAATGATCATGCCACGACCATGACAACTATTCCGCTACAAGAAGTCGCACTTAGTTTGCAAGTTGGAAAACAAATCTATCAACAACATTGTGCACTCTGTCACGACAGAGGAAAATTGGGAGCCCCTATCATCGGCAATAAAGCAAGCTGGAAACCTTTAATCGCCAAAAGTATCGAAGTGTTGTTTGCACATACCATCCAAGGTTATAAGAAAATGCCCGCTAAAGGTGCTTGTAAAACCTGTAGTAATGCAGAATTAGAAGCCAGTGTAAAATACATAGTGGAAGAGAGTAAAACCGAAGGTGATTATTCATTATGGTAAAAGTTGATTTGCTTTTACTTGATCTACAAAGTGAAAAATTTAATCCAATGACTTAAAAACTTTAAGTTCTTTGTCAAATGGATAGACTGCAAAAAAGTTATTGTGTCATCACAATAAAAAAGGATAGCTAGGACATGAATCACATTAAAAACTCTTGTTTGGTTTTTTTTATTAGCCTGTGTTGGTTTTTTACCCCTTGCTCGGCCTTAGCGGCTTGGAAAACCAACATGCCGCGTGGCGTAACACCTATCAGTCATGCGATTTACGATCTGCATATGTTGGTGTTTTGGATCTGTGTAGGAATCGCTATTGTCGTATTTAGTGTCATGATTTACTCATTAATTCGACATAGAAAATCTCGCGGAGTCGATGCGATACAATTTCATGAACATTTCGTATTAGAAATTGCTTGGGCAATAGTCCCCTTTCTCATTCTAATTGTTATTGCCATCCCAGCCACCAAAACTTTGATTCAAATGAATGACAACAGCGATCCTGATCTCACTGTTAAAGTGACTGGATATCAATGGCGATGGCGGTATGCCTATTTAGATCAAGGAATTGATTTTTTTAGCAATCTTTCTACCCCGGTAAAAGAATTGCAAAATCAAGCCAAAAAGAATCGATGGTATTTATTAGAAGTCGACCATCCCTTAGTCGTTCCCATCCATAAAAAAATTCGCTTTTTATTTACTTCAAATGATGTCATCCATTCTTGGTGGGTGCCCACATTAGGGATTAAACGCGACACTATTCCTGGATTTATTAATGAGGCATGGGCAAAAATAGATACGAAAGGTATCTATCGCGGTCAGTGTGCTGAATTATGTGGAACTAATCACGCCTTTATGCCTATCGTGGTATACGCCGTTAGCGAGACAGAATTTAATCAATGGCTTAAACAACAATCAGGAGAAATGCGGCATGGAACAAACACTTGATCAAGGACAGGTGGCTGCTAAAGGTTTTTTAGTCTTTATTAAACGTTGGCTTTTCACCACTAACCATAAAGAAATTGGCACCCTCTATCTGCTACTTAGTTTATTGATGTTTTTTGTAGGCGGAGTACTTGCTTTATTGATACGTGCTGAGTTATTTCAGCCCGGTGCGCGTTTAATGAGCCCTGAGTTTTTTAATCAGATGACCACTTTACACGGATTAATCATGCTGTTCCTCGCGATCATGCCAGCTTTTGCGGGCTTTGCAAACTGGATGATTCCATTAATGATAGGTGCGCCGGATATGGCGATGCCGCGTATGAACAATTGGGCATTTTGGATTTTACCGGTCGGTGCTATTATCGTATTGAGTACCTTATTTATGGATGGTTCAGCACCCAATTTTGGTTGGACCATGTATGCCCCCCTATCAACCACTTATGGCCCACCCAGCACCGACTATTTAATTCTTGCTGTCCACTTAATGGGTCTTTCTTCCTTAATGGGTGCCATCAACATTATTGTAACGCTACTTAATCTTAGAACACCTGGCATGAATATGATGAAAATGCCCATTTTTTGTTGGAGTTGGTTTGTCACTGCTTTTTTATTAATCGGCATTATGCCGGTCTTAGCCGCAGCTGTCACGATGATGTTAATGGACCGACACTTAGCTACTAGTTTTTTTAGTGCCGCCGGTGGTGGCGATCCGCTACTTTATCAACATCTTTTTTGGTTTTTTGGTCATCCTGAAGTTTATGTCATTATTCTGCCGGCTTTTGGTATTATCTCGCAGATTATCCCCACATTCAGTCGCAAAAAACTATTTGGCTATCGGTTTATGGTCTATGCCATGTTAGTGATTGCGTTTTTATCCTTTATTGTTTGGGTTCACCATATGTTTGTCACCGGGGTACCTCTAGCCGCCGAATTATTTTTTATGTATACCACAATGCTGATTGCAGTTCCCACCGGGGTAAAAGTATTTAATTGGGTGACCACCATGTATCGCGGCGCACTAACATTTGAAACACCGATGCTATTTGCACTTGCCTTTGTTATTTTATTTACTATCGGTGGTTTCTCTGGCGTGATGTTAGCCCTGGTACCGGGTGATTTTCAATATCAAGATACTTACTTTGTGGTGGCACATTTTCACTATGTGTTAGTCCCTGGGGCCTTATTTGCGGCGATTGCCGGCGCTTATTATTGGCTACCTAAAATGACCGGTGTTATGTACAACGAGCGATTAGGTCAGTGCCATTTCTGGTTATCAGTGATTGGGGTAAATCTTACTTTCTTTCCGATGCATTTTTTAGGTCTGGCGGGCATGCCGCGCCGTATTGCCGATTACTCCTTACAATTTGCTAATTTTAATGCCATTGCCAGCTTAGGGGCGTTCCTGTTTGGATTTGCTCAACTATTTTTTCTCTACATTATTATTCAAGCGATGCGCGGAAAGGGTAAAAAAGCCAGTAATCAGGTTTGGGAAGGTGCTGAAGGTTTAGAATGGACCTTAAGCTCACCACCACCTCTGCATAGTTTTAGCACACCACCCAAATTCGAATAAATTCATTAAGATGTCATTTTATCAACCCAAAATAGCGACTAAAAAAATTTTATGGCTACTCTGTGTTGCAACAGTGGCGATGTTTGGTTTTGGTTTTGCCATGATTCCACTTTATAACGTACTGTGTAAAAATCTAGGCATTAATGGAAAAACCGATCAAAATGCCTATCGGGTTTCCAATGATATCGATCTTTCCCGTCGTGTACGGGTGGAATTTATCACTAACACTAATAATTATCTGGCTTGGGATTTTCATCCTAGAATCCAGCGGGTACAACTACATCCCGGCGAAAACATACTGGTATATTTTGCTGCAAAGAATAATTCCGGACGCCGCATGAGCGTACAAGCGATTCCAAGTGTTTCGCCGGGATTAGCGGCAAAATACCTAAAAAAAACCGAATGTTTTTGTTTTACTCAACAAACCTTTGCTGCCGGTCAACAACGCGATATGCCGGTATTATTTCATATCGATACGCATTTACCGCAAAAAATTAATACCCTGACCTTAGCTTATACTTTATTTGATGCAACGGATTTAAAAAAAATACCTAAGCGCTCACAAGCGGTAGGACATTTATAATTAGGAAAACGCACATGGAAGATAAACCCTCTCATTACTATGTCCCAAAACAAAGTGCTTGGCCGATAATAGGTGCACTTGCTTTATTAGTATTAGCCTTCGGTTCACTTAATTTAAATCAAAAATGGGGGCCCATTGCCGCCCTAATCGGTTTCGCTGGCTTAATCTTTATGCTAGGTGGCTGGTTGTGGTCTGTTACGAAAGAAAGTAATGCCGGTTTATATAATCTTCAAATGGATAAAACCTTTCGTTGGGGAATGGCTTGGTTTTTAGTCGCAGAATTATTTTTATTTGGTTTATTAATCGGCTCGATCATTTTTGTACGATTTTCAATTACGCCCTGGATAGCCGGGCAAAGCGGTGATGCATCACAGCTAACTCATTATTTACTCTGGCCTGATTTCGTTAAACACTGGCCTTTATTTACCCCGCCCAGTGCTGCTCCTGCTTCGTCTTCTTTTAGCCTGGAATCAATACGGCGCATTCCATTAATTAATTTAATTATTCTACTTTGCAGTGCCTTACTGCTCAGCGATTCATTGTATCATTTGAAGAGTAAACGTTATAAATTATGTCGCATCACGCTCAATGCGGCTATCTTATTAGGCTGCACTTTTCTCGGCATTCAAAGCTATTATTTTTTTCATTTAATGAAAGCCAATATCATTGTTAAAAGTGGTATCTATGGCAGTTTTTTAATCGCCTTCTTAGGCCTACATTTACTCAATATCATCGCCGCATTGCTATTTTTATTCATTTTATGTTTTCGTATTTATCAAAATAAATTACTAGCAAAAAATCCATTTTCTTTCGATGCGGCCGTTTGGTGGTGGGATTTTTTGGCGGTTATTTGGGCCTTTGGTTTTTTTTGGATTTTCTAAATTGATAACGAATAATAAGATTCATTTCAAGCTAAAAAATTATTGTTTCTCGCCGCGCTTATTACCAACATTGCTGGTTTTAGCGTTACTTCCTTTGCTAATAAGCCTAGGATTTTGGCAAATCCATCGCGGTGGCGAAAAAAATCAAATTCAAAAACTATTTAATTTACGCTCACAATCGATAGCCATTGATTTAAATCATACCCACTCGATAGATTACACAAAAAACTACGCCTCTGCGCAAATGCAAGGTCATTTTGATAAACAACAAATTTATTTATTGGATAATAGAATCTATCAACATAAAATAGGCTATGAGGTATTTAGTCCTTTTATGTTAAAAAATAGCCACGAAGTCATCCTGGTAAACCGAGGGTGGATCCCTCAAGGCTTGAATCGAAAAAAAATTCCTCCAATACCTGCGCTTGAAGGCGAAATAAGTATTCAAGGATTAATTGTTTTCCCCGCGAAAAATTTTAGTTTAAAACAAGCGGCTGAAAAAAATTGGCCACAACGAATACAGGTTGTAAATCCACATTTTTTGCATCAACACCATTTCCGCCCTTTTCTCTTCGTCATCAATAACCGGCAAAGCTATAGTTTTACCCCACTATGGAAACCGGTTTCTTTCTTAGCCAGCCGACATTATGCCTATGCCTTTCAATGGTTTGGCTTGAGCTTAACGCTGTTTATTGCTTTCTTTAGTACGCAGATTCGTCGCTTATGAAAACCCAAAAACAACTAAAACCTTTATTTATCTTACTAAGCTTATTATTTTTATTTTTGTCGCCTTTGATATTAGCGATTATCCTTTATGTGAAGCAGCCGATTTATTTACAGCATAAAACAACCAATAAAGGTCAACTCATTGACTCCTTAGCAAATTTTAACGCACTGGATAAAACTACGCTTTATGCGCCACCCGATATGTTGGCAAAACAAAAAAAATATTGGTTATTATTTTATTTGGCCAGCGCGCCTTGTAAAGAGTTATGTCAAAAAAATCTGCATCTAATGCATCAGATTAACTTAGCCTTAGGAAAAAATAGTACCCAGGAAAAATATGCATTACTACAAGTGGGGCATTCTCAAGGCCTTATTCAAACTGGGCGCATGCAAGCAGATCCATATTTATTAAATTATTTTATATCAAATAAAGAATTTCATAAATTTTTCTCTAAATTTGTCTTGAAGAAAAATGCTAAAGGCTATTATCTGGTCGATCCCTTGGGAAGAATTATTTTATATTATCCACCTCATGCCCGCGGTGAAGATATCTATCAAGACTTAAGCCATTTACTCGCCCATTTAACCACAGGATAAAAAAAATATGTTATCGGAAAACAAATCAGCTTTATACTTTGTAACTATGGCTAGCCTGCTCGCACTGCTGGTTATATTACTTGGCGCGATGACCCGTCTTAAGGATGCCGGTTTAGGTTGCCCGGATTGGCCCGGTTGTTATGGGCAACTCACTATTCCCCATCAAGTAATAAAATTGGCTAACACACCTTTTGCAGGGCTCACCATCAATCCGGCGAAAACATGGCCGGAGATGATTCATCGTTATGCCGCCGCCACACTGGTTTTATTAAGCTTTGCGGCGGTGGTGTTAATTATGCATAAACGCAAATTACCGCAGCAACCGGTGTTGATCGCCACCCTGTTATTGATTTTATTATTTTTGCAAGGACTATTAGGTAAATGGACGGTCACACTGCATTTACATCCTCTGGTTGTTATGTCGCATTTACTAGGCGGTTTAACGCTATTGAGTTTGCTATGGTTATTGCTATTACGCTTAAAACCATTCCAGACAGCACCTTGTACGCCATGCGAAGCAATACTACGACCTTGGGCGATCTTAGCTTTACTGTTGCTTATTTTACAAATTAGTCTTGGCGCTTGGACGAGTGCGAATTATGCCGCTTTTGTATGTCCGGATTTCCCGCTATGCCAGGGTCAATGGTGGCCAGCAATGAATTTCTCCGCCGCTTTTCATTTAGGTTTTAATTGGCAGCAAAACTATGAGGGGGGGGTATTATCCACTGCCGCACGTACCGCTATTCAAATGAGTCATCGCCTAGGTGCTTTAATCACTACCAGCTATCTGGCTTGCTTACTCTACAAGCTCTTTCGTGTTCGCCAAGGATCGCTATTACGCGCCATTGGCTTGATAATTTTACTGTTATTAATAACACAAATCAGCTTAGGGATATTCAATGTACTATGGGCATTACCGCTATGGATTGCCATGGCACACAATGCCGTTGCGGCACTATTGTTATTGAGCCTAATTACTTTAAATGTCTATTTAACACCTTGTAAGGAGAAAATTTAATTTTCTCCTTAGTTAAGTTTAAGTTCTAACTAGGTAATTATTGAATCAAGCCTTTAGCCCGAAAGATATTCGTACTTTTACGTAATGGAAAATTTTCTACTTGTACAGCAGCTTCAGCATCTCTAAAGATACTTAAAAATCGTTTGCACTTATTTTTACATAGTTTAATTAGCGCTATCTTTGCTGTAAAATCCCTGGATGGGTCTAATTCTTGTTCTCCCTCATGATGAGTCGGTTTAATATAGGTATCAAAGAATCCAGTAGGCTTGAGCTCCCCTATATAAAAAGGGTCTATGGAATGCTTAATCCTGTCGATACGCTCATCATTATGTTTAATTTTTTTTTGTTGTTTGATGAGCTCGAAGCACAATCTTCTTCCGACCATATAGTGGATAAACTAGCGGTATTTTTACCAAAGAGATTAGACCTATAATTATTAAATTGGTCGACTGACCAAGGGTTTTCTTTAACAGTTATCGCTGCCGAACCTGAATAGATAGTTGATAAATTTCGATAAGAGATCAACTCAGTAGATGGTGATGGTTTAACATTAAAATCATATTTTTTTTTCATAATAACTCTATTGTTATTGTAAATAAAATCAAATAAACAGATAGTTTAGTATCGATATAAAAAAGGGACATTGAAGTGTCCCTTTTTTAGCAAGTAATAATTTTTAAGGTTTTAATGTAGGACTTGCTTCAAGACTCAATGTTTCGATTTGAGATATAGCCAACATAAATATCTCTAAATTAGATTTTAAATTCTGCACTAACCGACCAGACGTACCTTTGGAAGCAAAGAGTCCTGTAGGGGTAGCAAGATTATTATAATTTCCATTAATATATGACACGATGCTGCTAACTTTATCTTTAATAGTGTCTTTGATAGATAGCTTTACTTCATCTTCCAGCTGCTTAATCTCGGTTATAATTCTTTCTAATATCCCTTTTTTATATTCGCTTGTTTTTTCTTTATGCGTTTCAATAGCTAAAAGTGCTGGCTTTATCTGTTCAGAATAAGTCTTAAGCATTACTGCTTTGGTTTGACGCTCTTGTTCATCTACTACAATTTGCGTATTTTCTTCAGGCTTTTCTACTAGCTTTTTAATTTCTTTTTCTAAATCTGCATGCTCATTACTATATTCTTCAAATTTGTTAGTTAAATCTTTAATATTTTTCTCAGTAGCCTCAGCAACTTCACTAACCTGTAGAGCAATAATCATTTCAGGCAATTCTTTTAATTTTACTTTAAGTTCTTCTATTTTTGCATTAATAGTTATTATTTCCCCCGCTATAAACTTAGCGTCCTTGGGGATAAGACGACCACACTTTTCTAAGAGTTCGAGTGAATTTTTGCCAAGAGATTGTACACTACATTTATTAGATAATACTTTAATTTCTGCATTAAATTTGTCATGTATTGATATAAGCTCATTTTCTTTTTCTGATAAACTAAGTTCATTTTTACTTTCAGCTTGCCCTAATATCTTCTCCATTTCTGACATATGTTTTTCTAATTTTGTTTTATCTTCTGGTGAAAGCGCTATACTATATTGGCTATTTAACGCGTTACTTAAAGAACTAGATTCTTCTTTAGCGTTATCAACATACGACTTCAATCGTTTTATTATATCCTTATTATATTCGCCTGTTTTTTCATCGAAAGCATGTTTCATGCTAGGATAATCTTTGAATTCTTTAACTTGATAATTATCATCATCGCAGAAGCGCGCTTTCAGTTTGGCAACGATTTTGTTATTATCCTTTAAATCAACTAATAATTCTTTACATTCTCTATTAAGAATAGATAAAAACGCCTCTGATTCACTATCTTTAACATAAAAAGCTAATTTTTTATTCTTATTTTCTGCATATTTCTCGAAGGAATCGGTAGTATATTTTTTTATCTTTAATTTTTCTTTTCTATCTAGCTCAATACAAACTAATACTCGTTTATTTTTTAAAGAACCCTCTTTTTTTTTCTGTAAAAAATTTACTACTATATAATTAGCTGCCTCTCCAATTTTTGAAATATTTTTTTTATCTTGTTCGGCATTTGAATTTTTTTGTTCTGATTTTTGACTTAAATCTATTGGCATGTAAACCTCTCTTATTTATTATTTTTAGTAACATTAAAAATAGTTATTTTTAATTGCAAACAATTTAGCATTATTAAAATAATCTTGTCTAGTTATTTTTGCGTGCTAACTTAAAAATTAACCAACTGAAATTAAAATAAATCTTCGTTCCGAATCATATCAATTTATTCTACCGTTATTGCTAAATAAATAGCTTATACTCTGACAAAAATAGACTACCTTTACCGCATCACATCCCGTATAATTTTTGCTATCGTGTAGAAGGATTCACCCAACAACAGGAAAAAATATGCGTACAATTTCTTGGACTTACCAAGGCTTGATACAACGGGTGCAGATTTATTTAGAGCTGAGTAAATGGCGCGTCATCTGTTTGATGTTGATCACGGTATGGATCGGCATGACAATGGCTTCGTCGACACCTGTTGCGTGGCAACTGGGTTTTTTGACCTTGTTAGGGATAGCTTTAATGGCCAGCGCGGCAGGCGCACTCAATCATTTATTAGAGCGTCACCTCGATAGCCAGATGGCGCGTACCGAACGACGACCTTTACCACAAGGAAAAATTTCCTCTGTCCATACTTTACTCTTTTCGATAACCACTGGCCTGACGGGTTTAAGTTTACTCAGCCTATACACTAATCCATTAACCAGTTTCTTAAGCTTTATGAGCTTAATCGCGTATGCATTTTTTTATACCTTATATTTAAAACCTCATACTCCTCAAAATATTGTCATTGGCGGTTTGGCCGGTGCTATGCCGCCTTTATTAGGCTGGACCGCTGTAACCGGACATATCGACCCAGGTGGTTTACTACTGCTGCTGATTATCTTTATTTGGACACCGCCACACTTTTGGTCGCTCGCTATTGCCAGACATGCTGAGTATATTAAAAGTAATCTACCAATGCTCACTATCACCCATGGCATCGCCTTCACTAAACAACAAATTCTACTTTATACCTTATTACTCAGCGGAATTAGCTTGTTACCTTTTAGTATTGGCATTAGCGGATTATTTTATTTGTTGTCAGCTTTACTGCTAAACACAGGATTTATAGTGGCCGCGACCAAGTTATTAAAGCAAACTAAATCTGCTACGGCGATAAAAACCTTTCATTACTCTAATTTTTATTTACTAATGTTATTTGCCTGTTTGCTCATGGACCATACTTTAATGAGGACACTTTAATGACTTGTGCTACTGCTAATAAAAAATGTTTACTTTTACTTGTTTTTCTCTTTGGCGCACTCGCCTTAGGAATAGGCTTTTATATTTGGCATGCCGAAAAAAATCGTATGACGTCTAGCGTCTCCAGCACTAGCCTTATCGATGCGCCCTTAATGCCTGAATTTCATCTCAAAGATGGACATGGAAAAGCTTTTAGCCAGGCTAATTTAAAGGGTCATTTCAGTTTATTATTCTTCGGTTATACCCACTGCCAAGGAATTTGCCCTTTAACCATGACCCTGCTAGCCCAGCTTTACACTGCGCTAAAAATCGAAAAACTTCCGCTACCACAGGTTATATTCATAACCCTTGATCCAAAACGCGATACCGCGCCTATTGTCGCCCAGTACGCCACAGCCTTTAATCCGGTATTCGTCGGACTAACAGGCCCTTTATCCCGAATTAAACAGCTAAGCAAACAAATGGGTGTTGTTTATATACAAGCGCAACAAAATAAATCGAATCAAGATAACTACCAAATAGACCATAGCGGAAGCTTATACCTCATTAACCCTGAGGGAAAATTGGTGGCTCTCTTTTCTCCCCCGCTGGATCAAGCAAGTATTAAGAAAGATTATACGGTTCTAGTTCGCCAATAAATCTTTATTGGATAAAATCGCTTTCCTATTCAGCCAAAACCAAGCCTGTTGGCAAATAAAGGCAAAATTTGCTAGTTTTCATCAACAACTGGAAGATTAGGCTTTACCGAGGTAAATTAGACTGGCATCCTGACGCTGTACTTTGAAAGAGCAAATTATCTAATTTAGTGAAGAAATCTGATGAAAAAACAACGGGTTATGGTGGGCTTATCGGGCGGCGTCGACTCCTCAGTCACTGCCCTATTGCTAAAACAACAAGGCTATGCAGTAGAAGGCCTGTTTATGAAAAATTGGGAGGAAGACGATAGCGAGGATTACTGCTCAGCCAGTGCAGACATCGCCGATGCACAAGCGGTCTGCGACCGCTTAGCGATTCCGCTGCACACGATTAATTTTGCCGCTGAATATTGGGATCGTGTATTTGCTAATTTCTTACACGAATATCAAGCCGGCCGTACACCAAACCCAGATATCCTCTGTAATAAGGAAATTAAGTTTAAGACCTTTCTCCATTATGCACTACAGTGCGGTGCTGATTTTATCGCCACCGGACACTATGCCGGAAAGTCCTGTGTCAATAACACCTATCAACTACTTAAAAGTGCTGACCAACATAAGGATCAAACCTATTTTCTTTATACTTTAGGTCAAGCAGCACTTAGCAAAAGCTTATTTCCACTGGCAGCCCTCACTAAGCCAGAAGTACGCCAAATAGCTGAACAAGCTGGCTTAGTTAACGCACAGAAAAAGGATAGCACCGGAATTTGCTTTATCGGCGAACGAAAATTTAAACACTTTTTACAAACCTACCTTCCCGCGCAACCGGGAAACATTGAAACCTTGGCAAAAGAAATCGTTGGCAAACATGATGGCCTGATGTTTTATACCCTAGGTCAGCGTCAAGGACTGCGCATCGGAGGACGTAAAGAAAGCGCAGCCACTCCTTGGTATGTGGTCGATAAGGACCTGGAGCGCAATACCTTAATAGTCGTGCAAGGACACGATCATCCGTCGCTTTATGCGCCAGCACTGCTTTGCACACAGCTACATTGGATAAATAATATCCTGCCTAAAACCCGCTTCTATTGCACAGCCAAAATTCGCTTCCGTCAAATAGAAACCGCTTGCTGGGTAAAGCCTGCCGCTAATGATAGCTATCACGTTGAGTTTGAGATTCCGCAGCGGGCGATTACGCCCGGTCAATCAGTGGTTTTTTATCAAGAAGAAATTTGCTTAGGCGGAGGAATTATCGATGCACGCCTCTAATCTGGCCAAGCAGCGACTGATCATTGGTTTAGGTGCAACAGGGCTTTCCTGTGCGCGTTATTTTCATCGCTTGCAGTTGCCTTTTACCATCATAGACAGCCGTTTAAATCCTCCTCAATTAACCACATTTCGAAAAGAATTTCCAAATGCACCCTTTCATTTAGGCCCTTTTGATCCAGCACTATTTCAAGCGGCTAGCGAGTTAATTGTCAGTCCGGGTGTTGACTTAAATGATCCCAAGCTCCGTTTAGCCATCGCGGAAAATAAACTTAAACCTATCAGCGATATCGAATTATTTGTTCAAAATGCACGCGCGCCTATCATTGCCATTACCGGCAGTAATGCCAAAGGCACAGTGACTAGCCTCGTAGGCGAGATGATAGCTAAAGCCAAACAACGTGTTGCAATAGGTGGAAACATCGGAACACCGGCATTGGATTTACTAAATGCGCCTGTCCCTCATTTTTATGTCTTAGAGATATCTAGTTTTCAACTAGCAACTACCTATACACTCAATCCCAAGGTGGCCACGCTACTCAATATTAGTCCTGACCATTTAGATCGACATAAAACCTTAGCAGCTTATATACAAGCGAAACAACGCATTTATCATAATTGTGAGACTGCCCTATGGAATCGACAAGATCCCAACACCTATCCTCACTTTAAAGCAAAAAGGATCATCAGCTTCGGTCTAGAAACAGGCCAACTCGACTCAAACGAATTTGGTTTGCAACTATTAAATAATCAAACCTATCTTGCCCAAGGCGAAAAAATATTACTCGCTGTCGATAAACTCAGCATTAAAGGTCAACATAATTGGGCTAATGCACTAGCTGCTTTAGCCATTGGACATGCGATTCAACTTCCACTACCCTCGATGCTAACAGCACTTTGTCAATTTAAAGGCTTAGCGCATCGCTGCCAATGGATCACAGAGCAAGGCGGTATCACTTGGTATAATGATTCGAAGGCAACCAATGTTGGCGCAACGCTCGCCGCTCTCAATGGATTAGGCCCGGCTATCCCAGGAAAAATTATTCTAATTGCAGGAGGCCTGGCAAAAGCTGCCGACTTTTCGCTTTTGCGCGAGGCGGTAGCACGCCATGTAAAAACATTGATCTTGATAGGTCGCGATGCGCCACTTTTAAAAAATGCTTTAGAAAAAAGTACTGTCGTACAAATGGCAGCTGATTTAGCACAGGCCGTGGCTATAGCCCAGCAAACAGCCAGTGCCGGCGATACAGTGCTTTTATCACCCGCTTGCGCGAGTATGGACATGTTTAAAAATTATGAGGAGCGTGGCGATAGTTTTATCGATTTAGTACAAGGGATACATTAGTATGTCAACTAAAAGCAACTCAGATACAACGCCTATCGTCTTATATGATCGTTACCTGCTCATTGCAATTGCGACCTTACTCGCTTTTGGTTTGTTGATGGTCGCTTCAAGCTCTATAGTGATTTCAGAACATCAATATGGCCAAGCTTTTCATTATTTCTTCCATCAATTATTTTATCTAATATTAGGTATCGCCTCTGGCATCATCGTTGTACAAATTAAAACCGCTTATTGGAAACAGATCAGTCTCCCACTGTTAGTCCTGAGTATTGGTTTACTTTTTTTAGTGTTATTACCGGGGATCGGCCGACAAGTTAACGGCAGTATGCGCTGGCTAGGATTCGGTCCATTTGGATTACAGATCTCTGAGTTTGTTAAACTCACGATGATCGTTTATTTAGCCGGTTATTTATTGCGTCAGGAAAAGCAGGTACAAAACCAAATTCGAGGTTTTCTCAAACCTTTAATGGTTCTGGCCATTATTACTTTTTTACTATTACGTGAACCGGATTTTGGTGCCGCTACTGTTATTCTATTGACTAGCTTAGGCATGTTATTTTTAGCCGGGGTACGTATCTGGCAATTTGTCATTCTGCTCGTCGGCGTTGCGGTTATTTTAGCCGTACTTGCGATCAGTTCACCGTATCGTTTAGCGCGCTTAACCACCTTTCTCAATCCATGGGCTAATCAATTTGACTCAGGCTATCAATTAACCCAGTCGCTGATTGCATTTGGTCGTGGCGGTTGGTTTGGCGTTGGACTCGGCGAAAGTATACAAAAATTATTTTATCTCCCTGAAGCCCACACCGACTTTTTGTTTGCTGTCCTTAGCGAAGAACTCGGCTTAATAGGTGGATTATTTATGATCTTCTTATTCTCCTTATTGGTCTGGCGCGCACTATATATAGGCCAACGTTGTTTTAATATGGGCCAACGCTTTTCGGCTTATCTTGCCTATGGCATTGGTTTGAATATTGCTTTACAGGTCATGATCAACATTGGGGTTAATACCGGGGTATTACCTACGAAAGGTTTAACACTCCCGCTGATGAGCTATGGGGGAAGTAGTTTGCTTATTACCTGCATTATGCTCGCGTTACTTTTGCGTATTGATTACGAATATCGCTTAATACAGTTTGGATTCCGCGTCAGTGATTAACCTAGCCTCCTTTAAACCAAACAAGCAACTTAGGTTAAAAGCAACTATAAGTGCATTCGCTCAGCAGCGCTTGAAGGTCAACCACAACTAATGCCACAATACGCCCTCTTTACTCAAAATATAGGCTTTAGCCATGAAAATCCCTTTTGCAGATAACCAAATGGGACGTATTAGACATCTCCATTTTGTTGGCATCGGCGGTGCTGGAATGGGAGGTATTGCCGAAATCTTATTAAATGAAGGCTATACCATCTCCGGTTCTGATCTGCAAGAAAACGTGATGACGCGTCATTTGCAAAAATTAGGCGCACAGATCAAACAAGGCCATCATCCGGATCATATCCGTAATGCCGATGTGATTATTTATTCTAGTGCGGTATCGCCTGATAATTTAGAACTCAAAGCAGCGCGTAATGCGCTTATCCCGGTTGTGCCGAGAGCTTTGATGCTCGCTGAGTTAATGCGGTTTCGCTATAGTGTTGCGGTGGCAGGGACACATGGAAAAACTACCACCACCAGCTTAGTCGCCAGCTTGCTCGGAGAGGCCGGACTCGATCCAACCTTTGTGATTGGCGGACGACTCAATAGTACCAGCAGCCACGCCCGCTTGGGAGCAGGTCGTTATTTAGTCGCTGAAGCGGATGAAAGCGATGCCTCTTTCCTCTATTTGAAACCAATGATTGCCATTGTAACCAATATCGATGTCGATCATATGGGGACATACAATGACAATTTTCAACAACTCAAACAAAGTTTTTTAGAATTTTTATGGCATCTACCCTTTTATGGTTTAGCCATTTTGTGCTGTGATGATCCGGTGATACGCGCGCTGCTACCAGATATTATGCGCCCTATTATCACCTATGGATTCAGTGCAGATGCGGATATACGCATCACCTCTTTTCAGCAAAAAGGCATAAAAAATTATTTTACCGTTGCCCGCCGCGGACAAAAACCTCTAGCTGTAACGCTAAATCTACCCGGTGAACATAATGCGCTAAACTCTCTGGCCGCTATTGCACTGGCATCCGAACTGGGTATTAAAGACGAAATCATGCAAACCGCTTTATCCCACTTTAGTGGTATCGATCGACGTTTTCAAATACTCGGTGAGTTTAGCTATAAAAAAGGTCATGTTCTATTAATTGATGACTATGGCCATCATCCACGTGAAATTGCCGCCACGTTAAAAGCGATTCGTAACGCTTGGCCCGATCGACGTTTAGTAATGATCTATCAGCCACATCGTTATACCCGCACACGGGATCTTTTTAATGATTTTGTCAAAATTCTATCATTGGTTGACCGCTTACTTTTATTAGATGTTTACCCCGCCGGTGAAGCAGCCATTCCGGGCGCCAATAGTGCTAGTTTAATAAAGTCGATGAATCAAGCTGGCCATTTACATCCTATCCATGTTGACGATAAACAAAATCTTTCTCAAACCTTAACGCAGGTTTTGCAGGCCGATGATGTATTACTATTACAAGGCGCCGGTGATATTGGCAATATTGCACAGAACTTAGCACATTCTCGGTTAGAAATTAATTAATTATGCCCAAGTTACGCGGTCAATTAATAGAAAATGCATCGCTTGCTGAATATTCTTCATGGCAAGTCGGCGGCCCTGCACAACGCTTGTATAAGCCGGCGGATAGCCATGACTTAATTAACTTCCTTAAAACCTTAGCGCAAGAAGAACCACTTATTTTCCTAGGCTTGGGAAGTAATACCTTGGTGAGGGATGGCGGAATAAAAGGCACCGTGGTAATTACGCAAGGGGTGCTTAATCAATTAAAATGTTTAAATCCGCTGACACTCTATGCTGAAGCCGGTGTCGCTTCACCGGCTTTGGCGCGATTTGCGGCTCGAAAAAATTTAACTGGCGCTGAATTTTTAGCTGGCATTCCTGGCACCATTGGTGGCGCACTGGCCATGAATGCCGGTTGTAGCGGTTGCGAAACCTGGAATATTGTAAAATCGGTGATAACGTTAAATCGTCATGGCGAGAAAAAAACTCGCCTCCCTAGTGAATACAACATCGCCTACCGTCATGTCAGTGTGTTTCCAGATGAATTCTACTTAGCCGCGCAATTTCAACTAAAACCCGGCACTAAAGAAAAATCTTTAGCCAAAATTCGCACCTTACTTTCGCATCGTGCTGCCACACAACCTACCAATGAACCTAACTGCGGTTCGGTTTTTCGCAATCCACCTGGGGATTATGCGGCACGTCTGATTGAAAGTTGTGGCCTCAAAGGTTTAAAAGTAGGCGCAGCTTCGGTCTCTACGAAACATGCTAACTTCATTATTAACGAAGGTCATGCCACAGCCGCTGATATTGAGTCTTTAATCGAGAAAATTACCGATATTGTTTTCCAGGTCCATCATATCCAATTGATTCGCGAAGTTCGCATTATTGGAACGGCTTAAGCATTACAAATCTTGTAGTTGTTTATTCATCAAATCAAAGGACTCTTTTTCCGCTTGATCTTTGACTAAACAATATTGCGATAAATAAAGCATTAATAAACTAAAAGGAAATATAACCAGCATCCCAAATGGAAATTTTAATCGGCCAATACCTCCGAAAGGGCCTAAATAAGAAAGCAACAATAAACTACTAATGTAACAAAAAAACCAATATAGACTGTAATTCCCTGAGAAAAAATTACGTCTTTGATAGCACAGATAGATAATAAAACCGCAAAAAATAGCTAAATAAAGTTTCCATATCACTGCAAAACCACACCAATACAACATTAAATTACAGACATAAAATGCGATATTACAAAAAATAAAGCACCCTGACAGTTTAAAGGGGCGACATTGTTCAGGCTGCATTTTGCGCAAAGCAAGTAAGCAAATAGGTCCGATTCCATAGGAAAGAATGCTGGCCGAAGATAAAAAAGCAACCATCTTTTGCCAGCCGGGAAAAGGTAAAAAAGCACAGATGCCGACTAAAAAATTAGCATACAGCGTGACATAAGGGATGCGATAACGATTTAATCTTAAAAAAAATGCTGGCAAATGTTTATTAAGTGCCATCCCATATAAAATACGTGAAGTCGCCGCGGTATAAACCAACGTCGTCCCGAACGGGGAAAAAGCAGCATCAAACAGTAATAAAACAGCCACTATGCTCAAACCTAACAACAAAGTTAGTCCCACTAAAGGGCCACTATCGCCTGGAAAACTAAGATGTTGCCAACCTTGTTGCAGATAACTTTTCGGAACGGCGATTAAAAAGCTAAATTGCAACATAAAATAGAGAACAAATCCAAGCAGTACAGCGCCTAAAATAGCGATAGGAATACTTTTTTGCGGATTTTTAACCTCGCCGGCTAACATTAATCCATTTTGAAAACCGGTAAAGGCAAATGCAATACCTCCTGCTGACAAGGCAGAAAATATGTCAATCCAACTCTTTTTAGTGCTCAAATCAATAGTGATGTTGGCAAAAGAAGGCGCAACATGTATTAAAGAAAAAATCGCAATCGAAGGTAAAATAAACTTCACAATACTGGCATATTTATTACATTCGGCTAAAAATTTAATACCGTAACTATTAAGTAAAACAATGAAAAGCATAATCGCTATGGCAACAAAATAACCAATATGCGAAAGTTTAAAATAAGAGACCTCTTTAATTAATAAAAACGGGAAAAAATGGCTGCTATATTGCAAAATAGCCTGGATTTCAATCGGCGTCATCACCACATAGGCAAGCCAGGTGATCCAAGAAAATAAAAAACCGACCTCTCGGCCATGGGTAAAGGTGGGATAGTTGGACATGCCGCCCGAAATAGGCAACATCGTTCCCAATTCGCATAGCGGTAAGGCGATAAATAGCATAAAAAACGCAGCAATAATCCAACTGATCAACGCATTAGGGCCGGCCATTTGCGCGCCTATAAAAGGCGTAAATAGCCAAGCTGAACCTATCATGCCGCCCGCTGCCGCAATTAATATATTGCGGGTGGAAATATCACGCTTTAACAATTTTCGAATCCTTATAAAAATAAAAATTCAGCCGAATAACAAAATCTAAATTGATTTTCCTCTTAGTTTAGCAATTTTTTAAATATTAGTACTTTGGATGTATGTTATAGTGAAAATAGATATATGCTTAGTATAAGAATCTACCTCAAGTAGCTAAAGCCTCTCGTTGCTTTTTAAATAAACGCTGAATTCCGGATTCTGCCAGTACTAACAATTGATCTAACTGTTGTTTACTCAGGGCTTTTTGCTCCGCGGTGGCTTGCACCTCAATGATCCCGCCTTGTTCTGTCATAACGACATTCATATCAGTATCTGCTTTCGAATCCTCGGCATAATCGAGGTCTAAAACTGGCTGCCCTTGGTAGAGACCTACCGATATTGCGGCAACCAGAAAACGTAAAGGGTCCTGTTTGAAATTGGCTTTCTTTTTCATCGCCGCAAGCGCATCAAACAATGCCATACTAGCACCTGTAATCGCAGCGGTACGCGTGCCCCCATCAGCCTGAATGACATCACAGTCTAAAATGATGGTATTCTCACCCAATTGTTTGAGATCAACGCTCACGCGCAATGCTCGACCAATCAATCGCTGGATTTCTAAACTTCGCCCTGTTTGTTTGCCTCGAGCTGCTTCGCGATCACAACGGGTATGTGTCGCGCGTGGTAACATCCCATATTCTGCCGTAATCCAACCCTGACCTGAACCTTTTAAAAATTTAGGTACGCCGGCTAGCACACTGGCGGTACAAATTACTTGGGTGTTTCCAAATGCGATGAGCACGGAACCTTCCGCATATTGGGTATAGGGTCTAGTAATTTGAATAGCACGCAGCGCATCAGCTGCACGGTTTGTAGCACGCATCATTATTTTTCCTTTTATGAATAAAAGCTAGATTTTATTTTTAGAGTCATTAAAATGGGTTCATGAAAGACATGCATTATACTTTTTAAGTTGAAAATTACCATGACTAATAGCATGACGGCCTTCGCCAGAAAAGAAAAACAAGCGGATTGGGGTCAAGCAACTTGGGAACTGCGTAGTGTTAACCAGCGTTATTTGGAAATTATTCTCTCTTTACCTGAACCATTTAGCCATTTAGAACCCTTGCTCCGAAAACAAATCCAAACTCGCTTACAACGCGGTCGGGTTGAAGCCAAGTTACGCTATAAATTCCATGTTCACCGTTCCGTTCCAATTGAAATCGATGAAGAACTGACAAAATCGCTGATTAGCGCTTATACGAAAATTGCTAGCCTAGCTAATACCACAACGCCTGTAGATCCAGGCGAACTGCTACGTTGGCCGCAACTGCTCAAGTTTCCAGAATTAAGCTATGAGACCTTACAACCTGAGTTAATGGATTTATTTTCAGAAACATTAAATGATTTTTGCTTAGTACGCAGCACTGAAGGAAAAGCACTGTTTGATTTGATTCATCAACGCTTAATAAAGCTGGAATCACTCATCCAAAGTGTTCAGACACAACTTCCGCAGATTTTAAATCTACAACGGGAAAAAATCCTGACGCGCTTAAATGAAGCTAAACTGAATCTAGAACCTAACCGTTTAGAACAAGAAATGTTATTATTCATCCAAAAGACAGACGTAGCAGAAGAACTGGATCGCCTGCAGATCCATCTGGGTGAATTTAAAAAATTATTGATAAAAAATCAAGCTCAAGGCAAACAACTTGATTTTTTGTTACAAGAACTAAATCGTGAAGCAAATACCTTAGCCTCTAAATCGCTGAATGCCGAGCTCACTTTGTCGGCCGTCGGCATCAAGGTTTTAATAGAGGAAATGCGCGAACAAGTGCAAAATATTGAGTAATTTATGAAGACACCTGGCACGCTTTATATCATATCAGCACCCTCCGGGGGCGGAAAGACGAGTTTAGTCAATGCGCTTTTAGAGTCTGTGGCTAATTTAGAGGTTTCAGTATCTTATACCACCAGACCACCGCGACCTGGCGAAAGAGAAGGTTTAGATTATCATTTTATCGATGAAATAGGCTTTAAAAAGCTTATCGAAACTAAATCTTTTTTAGAGCACGCTATTGTTTTTAGTCATCATTATGGCACTTCGCTCGATTGGGTAACAAAAAAAATAGAAGCCGGTGTCGATATTATTCTAGAAATCGACTGGCAAGGCGCACGGCAAATTAGAGAAAAAATGCCTGAATCAATTGGCATCTTTATCGTCCCTCCTTCCTGGGAAGTATTAGAAAAAAGATTACAACTTAGGGCACAAGATAAAAAATCGGTGATTAAAAAACGTATGGCAGATGCCAAAGCTGAATTAGCACATTACGATGAATATGATTATTTAATTGTGAATGAAAATTTCTCCAATGCATTGGCTGATTTAAGTGCTATCTTAAGAGTTCGACGTCTGCGCTGTAGCATTCAAAAAAAGGAGCTCGCGCCACTGTTAGCGACTTTATTAAACTAATTTTCTTAGCTTATTTCAATTAATAAAAAACCCAGGTTAAAAATTCAATTCAAATAAAAAATTGATCAACTCCTTTGAAAATTAAGTATATTAATGCGGTAATTTCGTCAATTAATTCAAGGTACACAATGAGCAGCAAAACACAACCCCATTCCTTAGGCAATCATTCTATTAATATTGCCCTCGGCGTGATAGGTATGCTGATTATTATTACTGGAACCCTGGTAACATCGCTGCCTACGCAAAAATCCTGTTATCTAGTCGGTGGACTTTTCTTATTGCTTTCATCACTATTAGAACGTCAATTATTTTTCACTTTATTTCAAATTGTGATTAGCTCAGGGGCACTAATTGCTTTTGCGCCTATCCCTGCCCTTTATAAAACCTTGCTCCCAATAGGCTTAAGTATTTTGGTCATTACCTATTTTATTAAGCAAGGTAAATTTAAAGACCCTCTAAACCGTTTGGGTTGTTTAGGTCTTATTTTTTTAGCTATAGGCTACGCCATTACCCATCCTTTGATTTACTTCCTAGGGGCTCTATGTCTAACGATATTCTCTTTTGCCGCTTTCAAGCAAGGGATTCGATTAGGTTTGGTATGGGGAATATTAAATGCGCTATTTAGCATCACTGCTGGAATGGCCACCTATAAAGTTTTCTTTGTATAGCACGCAAAAATACCACGCTTATGTAGAAGCCACTTTATGTTAAAAAAATTACTCGGGTGTTTTTTATTATGGTCTTGTTGCTATTCTTTGACCAGTGTAGCGAGCACGCCGATTAACACCTGCCCTGATATACAAGTTTGTTTTACCCCAGGACAAAATTGTACTGCCGAAATTACCGGAGTAATAGATGCGGCTAAAAAATCTATTTTTGTTCAAGCCTATAGCTTTACCTCCGCGCCCATCGTAGCGCACTTGATTGCCGCTAAAAATCGCGGTGTTGCAGTTAATGTCATTCTAGATAAAAGCCAAAAAAGCCAACGATATAGCGCCTCGCACTTTTTAGTCGATCAACACATTCCTTGCTGGATTGACTATAAACCGGCTATTGCGCATAACAAAATCATGATCATCGATGCAAACAAAGTCATTACCGGATCATTTAATTTTACCAAGGCGGCACAGAGTCGAAATGCCGAAAATTTATTGATTATTCGCGATCCGTCCTTAGCGAGGCTCTATATGCAGAACTGGCAACGGCGTAAAGCGGTTTCGCGCTATCTTAATCGGCAAACCGAACCACGCTGTAGATTCCTAAAATTAAACAATTAAATCCGCATCGGCGTAAATAGTTTTACCCTTCCAGTAGCGTATCGCCAGCCACATGGCTAGCCCGATGCGCTTGGTGATCTTGCGCCAACAATAAATAAATAGCCGGCACAACAAATAAAGTAAATAAAGTACCAATCGAAATACCGCTGGCGATAACCAAACCGATATTAAAGCGACTTATAGCGCCCGCTCCTGTGGCCAAAATTAAAGGGATAACCCCTAATACCATCGATGCTGTTGTCATCAAAATAGGTCTCAGTCGAATTCCAGCTGCCATTTGTATCGCTTCACGCTTTTGATGACCTTCTTGCTGCAAATCATTGGCAAATTGCACAATTAAAATCCCGTGCTTGCTGATCAAACCAATTAAAGTGACCAAACCAACTTCGGTGTAAATATTTAAACTGGCGCCGCCAATACCCAGACTTATAAAAATAAGTGCGCCACAAATCGACATCGGAACACTGACTAAAATAATAAAGGGATCGCGAAAACTTTCAAATTGAGCGGCTAAACAAAGAAAAATAATAATTAACGCTAAGAAAAAGGTTAAAATTAATGCGCTACTTTCTTGCTGAAATTGGCGTGACTGGGCCGCATAATCGACTCGATAATTTTCTGGAAATATTTTCGTGGCTATCTCTTGTAACCCTTTTAAAGCATCCCCCATCGTCACGCCAGGAAAAGGAATAGCCGAAATGGTCGCTGAATTAAGTTGCTGAAAGTGATTAATCGATTCGGGAACTACTAGCGTTTTTAATCGCGCAATGGTGGACAAAGGAATGACTGGGCCATTCGGAATACGTAAATAATAATTGAGTAATTGTTCGGCATTCAAACGATAAGCTTGCATCACCTGCGGTATTACTTGATAGGATCGACCGGCAAAATCAAAATAATTAATATAATTTTCACTGAGTGAAGAGGCTAATAGATTCCCGACATCAGCCATGGTCAAACCCATTTGGGCGGCTTTATCGCGATCGATTTGTATGCTGGTTTGTGGTTTATCTAGTTTAAGATCGGTATCTAAATAAACAAACAATCCGCTCTGACGCGCTTTGTCGAGTAAGGCTTGTGATACCTCATTCAATTTATTGTAATCATCCGTTGTCGTAATCACAAATTGTACCGGTAAACCACTCCCTCCTCCCGGCAGGGAAGGTTTTTGAAAAGCGGCAACCCGTGCGCCGGCTATTCCATTAAATAACTGTTGTATCTGTGGTTGTAATTGATTAGTTGTTTGCTTACGTTGATTCCATGGTTTAAAAACCATTCCTCCAATACTGGTATTCAGGCCGTTTACTCCATCCAATTGAAAAACATGATCCGTTTCTGAGTATTTTTCAATAATTTGATAAACCTGATTGGAATATAATTGCGTTTGTTGCAATGTCGCATCGGGAGCGGCTGTTAATAAACTAATAATAATACCTTGATCTTCTTGTGGCGCTAATTCACTTTTTGAGGTGGCATATAAAAAATAAATGCTGCTTAAGATAATCAATGCAAATACAGCGGTCACCGTGACATTATTCAAAGAATCATGCAAAGCGTGCTCGTAAATATGACGTATTTTTTCAAATTGACGATCGACCAAAGTTACAAAACTAGAATGATTATTTTCAGCGTTCGCTTGTAACGATTTAGAACACATCATCGGTGAAAGTGTTAAAGCAATAATCGCTGAGATCGCAACGGCGCCAGCTAAGGTAAAAGCAAACTCGGTAAAAAGTGCACCGGTTAATCCGCCCATAAAACCGATCGGAACATACACGGCAATTAAAACCACCGAAATTGAAATAATCGGGATAGCTAATTCCCGCGCGCCCTTTATAGCCGCTTCAAAAGGTGTTTGACCCGATTCAATATGTCGATAAATATTCTCTACAATAATAATAGCATCATCAACCACTAAACCAATCGCTAGTACCAAGGCTAATAAAGTCAATAAATTAATGGTGTATCCCAATAACAGCATAATAAGAAAAGCACCGATCAAAGAAAGCGGCATCGCAATAACCGGAATGATGACAGAGCGTATTGAACCTAAAAAAAGAAAAATGACTAAGGTCACTATCACTAAGGCTTCTATCAAACTGCTCATCACTTCATGGATAGAGCTATTGATATATTGACTTTCATCATAAACAATTTTACCACTTAACCCCTGTGGTAATTGCTGGGTAATAGCTGGCATCGCATCTCTTACATTTTTTATCACTGAAAGCACATTCGCGGTAGGCGCAACTTTGATACCAATATAAACCGCTGGTTTATTATCAAACTTAACCGAACTATTGTAGCTTTGTGAACCTAAAGTCACTTTAGCAACATCTTTTAAGCGTATGATAGCGCCGTTTTTTGCTTTAATAATCAAATCTTGAAATTGTTCTACACTATTTAAACCTGTATTTACCGTCAAATCGACAGTGACCATGTTTCCTTTGGTACGCCCAACGGCCGCAATAAAATCGTTATTCGCTAAAGCACTTGCCACCTCATTAGCACTGAGTCCATAAGAAGCCAACTTGGCCGGGTTTAACCAAGCACGTAGTGAAAATAAATGTTGTCCGACTATTTCGGCCTGCTGCACCCCATTGATGGCTTGAAATTTGGGTTGCACAATACGAATAAGATAATCCGTTATTTGGTTACTGGCTAACTTTGGACTATAAAATCCGATATACATTGAGTCGATGGTTTCGCCAACGGCGATACTTAAAGTGGGTTGCTGCGATGCCTTAGGTAATTGGTTAATTACTGCATTCACTTTGGTATTAATCTCTGTTAAAGCTTTATTCGGATCGTAATTGAGTCGTAGATTGGCTTGAATAGCACTACTACCTTGAGTGCTGCTAGAGGTTAAATAATCGATCCCTTGCGCTTGGGCAATTGAGTTTTCCAGCGGTGTAGTAATAAAACCGGCAACCAATGCCGGATCTGCACCGGTATAAACAGTAGAAACAGTGATGATGGCATTTTCTGTTGCAGGATATTGTCGCACCTGCAGTAAACTTAATGCACGTATCCCTAATACCAAGATTAACAAGCTAATCACGGTTGCCAGCACAGGTCGTTGAATAAAAATATCCGTAAACCGCATAGACTAATCGTCCTGAATCTAGGGTGCATCTTTTGAGTCAGGCAAGTATTAACATCACTTGCTTATTTTCTTAGCTACTCATCAATAATTTTAGGCATCGGGTTATTAGTTGGGACAACGGTATTATTGATAAGCACTAAACTGCCATTTTTTAATTTCAGCTGTCCACTCGTTACTACCATATCCCCTTCTTTAAGTCCCGCTAAAATAGCAATTTGATCGCCTCGCTTCTCCCCGGTTGTCACAAAGGTTTGTAACACACTAAGCCGTGGTTTTCCTTTTTCATCTTTGCCTTTCTGTTGCACAATATAGGCTATCTCACCATAAGGATTAAAACTAATCGCTGTCTGTGGCAATGTGAGAAATTGCTGCAGCGGATTGGTTTGCACTTCTGCTGAAATAAACATACCCGGATATAATTCAAACTGTGAATTTGCGATAGTGGCCTCTACTTCAACATTACGTGTGGTGACATCGACAATCGGATTAATCGTTGTCACTTTGCCGACAAAAATCTTACCCGGATAAGTATCTGTTTTAATATGAACAACCGCACCTACCTTTAATTGGGTTAAATCTTGCTGCGGAACATAAAAATCGGCATAGAGTGGATCTAAAGCCTGCAAGGTGACCACTTGATCGCCGACATTCACATATTGTCCAGGGTTCACGGCAGAAACTCCTAAACGCCCGCTAAAGGGGGCTACTAAGGTTTTTTTAGCCACTATAGCCGCCTGCTGGGCAACTTGCGCTTGTAAATTTTTTAGATTTTGTTCATCGGTATCTAACACCGCTTTACTAATAGCTTTTACGGCAAATTGTGCCTTATCACGATGATAGGTAATTTCGGCTAGTTTTTCTTGCGCTTCTAGCGCATGCATCAAAGCCACATCAGAATCGGCATTAAGTTGTACTAAAACATCGCCTTCTTTTACTTCCGAGCCTGGAGTAAAATAGATCGTGCGTACTAGGCCGGCTAATTCAGTGGTCACATTCACGCCTTTCACAGCGCGTAAGCTTCCATAGGCCAAAATCTTTGCTTGCCACCAGGTATAATGCACCGGCATTGCCGAAACGGTCACTAAAGGTGCTGTATTTTTGCGCAGCGCATGTCGAATTAGTAACTGTTTAATCAATTGTATGCCAAAAACCAATGTAAAAAGTACCGCCACGCTTATCAACATGATACGCATAGGTCGACTGCAATGTACTTTCAATCTACGCACAGTTTAAACCCTCTCCTAACAGTTCCACCATCCACCTCCTAAAGCTTGAAATAGTGCGGCGGTATCGGCATATCGACTGGCTTGAGCTTGGATAAGATTAATACGTGTTTGTTGATACTGGCGCTGCGCATCCAATAAGGATAAATAACTCACACCGCCTAAATAAAATTGTTGCCTTACTAAATTTAAATTAGCATAAGCGGCTAATTCTGCCTGCTTTTGTGCCTGCATTTCACGCGCATCGGCTTCTAGTGCACGTAAGGTATCCGCTACATTTTTAAACGCTTGCAGCATAACCTCGCGATATTGCTCAGCCGCTTGATTATAAGCGGCAATAGCGGCACGACGCTCTGCCGATAAAGCACCACCTTGAAATAGTGGCTGTAGCAATGCACCACCTATACTCCATAAATTAGTTTGTGAGCCTAAAACATGACTGCCTACGGTATTGGATTTTCCATACGTGCCATTGAGTGAAAACTGCGGATATAAATTAGCTGTCGCTACCCCAACTTGCGCATTAGCTGCCTCCCATAAAGCCTCTGCAGCACGAATATCAGGTCGCTGGCGAACTAAAGCCGAAGGAACACTTAAAGGGAGTTTAGTCGGCAAATGTAATTCTTTTAAATCCAAGGGTGGAATAATATGGCTTTCGCTCGGAAAAGCACCGACTAAGATAGCCAACAAATGACGCGTTTGTTGCCAATTTTTTTCTAAAGGAGGCAAGCTTGCGCGGGTCTGGGCTAATTGTGTTTGTTGCGCCAATACCTCAACTTTTGAAACACCACCTAATGTAAATTGCCTTTTGATAATAGCCAGTTGTTCAGCTTGTTCGCGAATCAATTGTCGGGTGACACAAATTTGCTGATGTAACGAAGCAATACTAATTGCCGTTGTGACAATATTTGCCGTTAAAGTAAGATAGGCCGCTCGAAGTTCAAAATACTGATACATTACTTGTGATTGTAATCCTTGTATCTGACGTCGTGCCGCTCCAAAAATATCCGGCACATAAGACACATTAACCGAGGCATTAAAAAGATTAAACACACTTCCTGTCGGAATACTGTCACTGGTAATAGTACTGTTAGCGGCATTCGAATTGAAAAAACCGGCGCTTGATCCACGTTGTGCAGAAAGCTGTGCTGAAACAACGGGGAATAAACCGTTACCGATACCCACATTCAGTTTCTCCTGCGCTTCAAGTAGGGTCGCTTTGGCAGCACTTAAACTAGGACTATTGGCGATGCCTTTACAAACCAGTTGATTTAATTTAGGCGAGTGAAATAAACGCCACCATTGAGCAGAAATATACTTTGCTTGAATAAATTGTTGCGATGCGCCTCCTAGTCCCGGTGCACTAACGGTGCTACAAGGCCAAGGGGCTTTAGTATAATGCGTTACTTGCGGGGATTTCGGGGTATTAAAGTCAGGGCCCACTAGGCAAGCACTAAGGCTTACTAACATCATCGCAATGATGATAAATCGGCAACTACTCCTGTCAAGAAACCGCATTGGTTCTGCCCATTTCCACTGTGTTATTAGTACACATTTTAAAATGTACACTCCCTTATCATAGACGATTTTTCTAGGAAACTCCGTGAAAAACTATACCTGCCGCACTATATCATCTTCGCCGCACTGTGCAATTAGCACGTTTTTATAATTTTATCCCTTAACTTAGGACATTTATGCTTTAATTACCCCGTAGCGGGCCTCTTATTTTTAGACTGTATTTTACAGCTTAAAAGAGGACCTCTTTTGGGAGATTCATCGATGTCGGCACCTACAATTATTTTTCAATCCAAAAAAAAACATCAGCTTGCTCTATTCTATTTACTCATTGGTGCCGTGGCGATTGGCTTTGCACCTATCCTGGTGCGCTTAAGCCAAGTTGGGCCAATTTCAACAGGATTTTGGCGGGTAGCGATTGCCTTTCCAATTTTAACCCTACTTTCAATGCAACAAGGATCTACTCTACCAAATGATGGAGAAATCCCAATTTTTAAAGATTATTTATGGGTATTATTCTCAGGTATTTTATTTGGCGGCGATCTAGCAACTTGGCATTTATCGATTCATTTTACCAGTATCGCCAATTCAACTTTACTCGCTAATTTCTCCCCGGTCATTATTGCGTTATGGGGATGGCTAGTGCTGGGTAAAACGCCGAAAAAAAAATTAGTGCTTGGTCTATTATTAGCCATTTTGGGAATAGCTATTTTAATTCGCCCTAGTTTGCATATGAATCAAAATACAAAAATAGGCGACTGTCTTGCCTTGATTACCGCTTTTTTTTACGCCGGTTATCTATTAGTTCTCAATCGTGCACGTAGAAAATTTACCACTTTTTCCAGTATGGCTCTATCAACCTTTGCCAGCATGCTAACCTTATTACTGATAGCTTATCTATCAGGCGAAGCTTTTATCCCCACAACAGAAACTGCATGGTTAGTCTTAATGGCATTAGCACTGTTTGCGCATATTATAGGCCAAGGCTTGATTGCTTATGCCCTGCCTTATTTAAGCGTTACCTTTTCCTCAACCGCCCTATTGATACAACCGATGGTAGCCGCTATGGCCGGCTGGTTTTTCTTTTCCGAGTATCTGGGTGTAATACAAATAATAGGTATGCTCATCGCCTTAATAGGGATTTTCTTAGCCAAACAAACTATTTAACCCCATCGAGGAGATGGCAACTTAAAGCAAACTCTTACTAGCAATTTCATAAACATCGGCGGAAACGCCTGGTATTTTAAGGATAGTTTCTAATTGTTCGCACATTAATTTTTGCCGCTTGCTATCAAAACGATGCCATTGTACCAAAGGTTTTAGTAAACGCGCGGCTATTTGCGGATTTAGTTTATCTAGATATTGGACTTGTTCACTTAAAAATACATATCCTGCGCCCGATGCCACATGAAATTGCGTTCGATTCTCGGTACAAAATACGCCGATCAACGCCCTAATTTTATTCGGATTTTTCCAATCAAAGGCAGCATGTTGCAATAATTTTTTAACCCGCGCCAAGGTATCGGATGAAGGAGCGCGCGCCTGTATCGCCAACCATTTACAGACAACTAAAGAATTTTCTGACCATTTTTGGTAAAAATCGATTAAAAATGCTTCTCGTTGCGGTAAATTATGATTAACTAATTCACTCAAAGCATAAATGCTGTCGGTCATATTATCCGCTGATTGATAATGCTTAACACACAAATCATTAAAAACGGGATTTTTTAATCGCATTAAATAACTTAAGCAGGTATTGGCTAAACGCCGCTTAGTCACTGATTTGGCATCAAAACGATAAGGTGCTACATCATGACAAGCTTGGTAATGCGTTAACAGCTCATTTTCTAAAGCTTTAGCAAGTTGTAAAGCGAGATATTCTCTTCCTTGATGGATTCCATCTATATCAATAACCGTCATTTGCTCAGCAAAATACGCTTCGCTCGGCAAGCTTAATAATTCGACCAGTAAATCTTGATGACTCGATGTATTATCAGCGAATAAATGCTGATAAACCTTGCTTAATAAATCAACTGCCGGATCAGATACGCTTGCCGGCGCTTGCACATGGCCTAAAACGATACGCGTGGCTAATTGTTGTGCTGCATCCCATCGATTAAAACCGTCAGTATCATATCGTATTAAAAAAGCTAGCTCTTCATCGGAATAATTAACGTTAATTTTTATCGGTGCCGAAAAATTCCTTAACAAAGAAGGAATAGGTTTGGACTCGATATTTATAAATTGAAAAACATGCGCTGATTGCTTGACCTTCA
>DALYCY010000012.1:0-32225 GCA_031973495.1 Candidatus Aquirickettsiella sp.
CTATCATCAATTGACGCAGGAAATGATGGCCGCAAAAGCTGTTTATGAGGATTATCTCTAATAATAAGTGAAGATTAATAGAGTTAACTTCATTAGAGCAGGGTGCTTATTTAGGTAATTCCAGTCGGATTGATGTTTCTATCGATCCAAAACAAATTATTGTTAAAGGCGCCGTGTATTTCATTCAATAAAATAAAAATTATTTTTTAAATAAAAAACGATCTAGGAAATAGTTTTTTGATCCTCTATACTCAAAAGTTAACGTTAAATAAATTCAATAAAAGGAAATAGTGATGATTATTGAGGTGTTAACAGCGTTTACTGCGGGTGCAATCGTATTCGATACACTTGAAATTCTACATTTGGTACATGTGGGTCATATGGCTGGCAAGGCCGGTTATAAAGGAGGGAGTGCTATTACACATGCCATACAACAACAGCTGAAGAAATGGCAGGATCCAGAAAATCTAGAGCAGGTAGCAGAAACACCTTACGATTTTAAGGCTATCGATGACGCGGACCATCAGGATATTAAGAATAAAGCGAAAGCTTATCTAGCCGCACTGAAGAGAAGTGTTGGTAGTTTAAATAAGGCTAAAGGACATTTTTTAAATGTTCATAAAAACTTAACAAAACTTTTTCATGCCTTGAAAACTAAGGATAAGCGTCAATTCACATCCGCTTTATTACGGTTTCAAAGTGAATTTGTATCTTTTAAAGGCGAATTTAAGCAATTTTTATCGATTGAACGACCACCCCGTCGACAATTGTATATCGCCGATTTATATCGAAAAGGTGGAATCGATGAAAAAGGCGTTATCGAGCAGTATAATGACCGTTTAAACACAATTGAAGATTACCTTAAGTCACTGAACGATATAAAAAAAGAGATTTTAAACACGATTGAGGGTTACCTTGAGTCACTGAAAGAAACAAAACAAGACATGACTAACCCGTTTAATCAAGGCGTCGATGCCATCCATACCTGGTTACCTACAAAAAACTCAAGTTCTACGCTCTCTTTTGAACAATTACAGTCAGATGTCAAACAGGATAGGCGTGGCCATGAGCAACTATCGGAAGCCATGCAGATGATCCTGCCAAACAATAAAGAATTTGCCGAACTTTGTACTTATGTCACCCAGCTATTCGCCGAATTTAAACAAAATGACCAAACCGAGCAGATCGCTCTCCCATTTAAGAACAGTCCAAACTGGTTTTCCTTGTTGACTGAAGCGGAACAGATAGAAGAAGTCGGACAGCGTATTTTTCTACATGCAATGAACGAGACCCATCACTCCAAAAAAGAGAAATTACTGATCGCTGAAATTTTCTTACGTCAACCCGTTTCCAAGCAGGTGATGAATCAAATTAAAGTCGATTTGCCGGCTTATGACATAGCTTGCGGTTTACGCGATTGGCAAATCAAAAAGTGCGAACAACTTATTCAATTTCTCAGCACACAGATGCGAGGGGCTGCGTTGCCGAACCCGGATCCGGATGGATTACTCGAGTGGATCAAAACGAGAAAAAGATATCAGAGGCCGATCGCATTGTTCAGGGAGGTCTTAGTTTCACCCTGTTGTTTGAGCCATTTCAGCTTAAGAGAAGCATTTGCCAATCTTAAACACTTATTGCCTGATAAAAATATAGATGAACTTATTCAAAAACATCAGGATAGTCATTGGGGCGCTGTCTGTGAAAAAATTGATACCTTGATCCAGTTACCGAAATCATTTAGTGCGAATATTTTTACGACGGATATTTTTCTGAGGTCCCGCCAGGAACTGGCCACAAACCTTATTGCGGATCTTGAAACGCTAAAAGAGGCGTTGGAGGACGATAGAGTTCTTTATTCAGATAGGCTAACCGACTCTCAGGAAAAACAAAATAAATTCGCCAAAGAACAAGAAGATCAAGAACATAAAGCCGGGGTGACACGTATCAAGCAAGCCCATAGACGTATCCCTGCGATTAGCTATTCAAGCAACAGCTTATCTCCCTATCTGCATCATGCCGAAAAGATCAATGGAATCGAAAAAGAGCAGCAAGTGCCCACCGTCGATGATTTATCACACGTGATTTATAGAGGAGTCGATCCGAACGGGGTTTGTCAGTGGAAATCTTCTTCGCAACCCTATTCTCAACCCAATCAACTCATACATTATTTTGCTCCGGTTCAACAAAAGGACTCCCGAACGGAAGCTCACGCTTATGCTTACACCGACTGCCAAGCCGACACGCTGCCTCTCACTCACTTATTTTCTAGTTCCTCCGATTTGGAAAACACGCCTCGATTACCGGAGACTATTAAAAATAGTTTTTCAACAAAAACCATTTTAAAAAACCCGAATAAAATACCTGCTATCACTCACAGAAAGGCGTTGAACGGTGTGTCTCTAAAAACGCTAAAACAAACAGAGACTGTTTTTAAACAATTGCAAAATTACTATGTGTTAGCTTTAGTGAGAATAAATCCAGAATACCGCAACGCGTTACCGTTTATGAAACAATGTGAATACATAGTTAAAAATTTCTTTAAATTTGGTGATAAAATTGCAGAAGAGCGACTACTTAGTGTGCAGATATATATGGGTGATTTATATGCGGTATTGTCAGAAGAGCGTACCGACACTAACAAGACTTTAAATAACTTGAAAGAAAATTACGTGAGCAGGCTTCAGGAAGCTCAACGTACCGATGGAAGTGTTTTATATACCATAATGGGCAAGGCAATCTATGGTCCTATTTCAGACATCATAATGCAGTGCAGTGAAGTTTATCAAAAACAGTTTCAATTAGAAGAAGAAAAAAATGAGTTGAAAGAACAGGTGAAAATCTTGCAAGAAGCCATAGTAAAAATAAAACGAGACAAGACGAAGATAGAAGTGAAATATGTAAAAGATTTAGCGGATCAAAAGGCTGAGTTTAATGCAACACGAGCGAAAGATAGAGCTAAAATACGAACCGAAATTCGAGAAGATTCAGATGCTAGACTAGAACAATATAAAGCGGAGTCGGATGCAAAGATGAAAAAAATGATGGATCTTCTTAAACAACAACGGGCATCAAGCTCTTCAGCATCGGATGCTCAAACGCAGAAAAGTAGTCCTATTTGCTATTTTAAATGTTAGTTAAAAGGAGGGTGATGCATAGGAGGATATGTTGAATCACTTATTAGATCAAATGGATGAGTATCTCTCCAACAAGCCATTTAAGCATCACTGGTGGTCGAGGCCTTGGATAGCCCATATGACGATCCAACCTCCCTTAAGCAAGGAGTGTCCTTTATGGAAACGTAGCCAAGATGAACTTCGATTATTACGTTTGTTTGATTTAAGTCCAGAAGAACTGCGCCTAAAAATAGAACGCTATTGGAAAAAACCGCGTTGGCGGCGTTGGTTTGCTTCTTTTGGGATGAACAAAAAGATCGATGTCTGGAATTACTATCAACGTTGTTTGGCCTATCAAGTGGTGCGTTCCAGTAAACTGGAACAAGAAAGCTTCTTTCTTGCGAGTCAGAGCAGGCAATTACTCAATAAATTAGGGTTTTTTTTACATCAATCCAATGTTAAATTTGAAACGTATTTAGAAAAACGTTGCCGTAATCTAAAATGGATCGAAAAGCATTTTTGGAAAGAAATTAAAGCCTATCAGCAACAGTTACAGAAAACCTTTTTGACCAAGCTGAATAAATCTTTAAAAAAAGCAGAGCTAAAAGTAGATCGATTCGCTCTAAAACAACAAGCTGAACAGGAATATCAGCAAGTCGAGGCACTTATGTTGCGTTATTTTGAACTACAATTGAATAATTTTTTTTCACGTCCCTCTCAGCCTAATCTCGTTCCTGAGTTAGGACCCGACATCGCTCAGGATGGGAATATGACCAACGCGGAGCGTAGCATCGCGGTTTACCAGGATACGCAAAGCGTTTCCTTTTTATCCCCATCGGCTCTGCCGATAGAAGTGAATCATCAGATTGTACTTACATCATTACGTGGCACTAAAGAATGGATACAGTCACAGAGAGAACGTTTAAAGTTACTGCTCGAAGAGGGTTCTCTACAGAAAGTGGAAGCGCTATTGCAAACCAGCCTAGATGAGATTAAAGAGATAACTGAGTTTTATTTGGGAAGTTGTGAAACAAGAATGTACCATATTCAAGGAAAACACGAAGCTTATGATGGCTTCTCAAAACATTTGAATAAATTACAGTGTCGATTAAAGGCATTATTACAGGGAGGAATGCTCTTGTTTCACCCGGATCACGCCATGAGTTTAACGCATTCTCAAGTGATGTGGGCATTATTAACCCGCTACAGTCAATCTTACTTAGAACAAAGTCGGTGTTATTTAGATAGATTTAAAAATTGCCATCTGCGTCTGGAAGCGCTTTACCAGCATTCACAGCAAGAGCTTCAAAGACAGCAGTCACTCGGAGATTGGTCTGATCTTGCACACAGTATCCAGGAATTAGGAGAGTCACTTAAAGACTTAGAAGAATCATTAATAGAGCTCGATAAGAAATTGACGAAGGATACCAAAGAATTTTGGGATAAGATGTATGCCAAATTGAAGCAAGATAAAGTAGAGATGAGAGCTGAATTAGAGCAAGAGAAAGCGGAGATGTATGCAAAATTAGAGCAATATAAAGCGGAGTCGGATGCGAAATTTAAGGAAGCTGAAGCCGAGATATACGTTTATCTAAAAGCTAAGCACGAGATAAGTAAGACTAGTCAAAATGTGGATGATACCCACGTCAATGAACAGGTGACATCCATATCAGATTCAGCGGAAAAATTGATAAATCGCTCATCATTTTAGGATTTGAAATCCGGTAAACTGGGGAATATTCAAATAGTATTCAAAAGGGAAGAAGGTAAGGTCGCAAGTAAAGCTTTCTATTCGAGCCTAGGCGTTAACAATGCATGCCGTAAGGAAATATTAGGTCTCTTTTTTTCCAAAAATAATTACTATTAAAGATGACGTGTATTTCATTCAATAAAATAAAAATTTTTTAAAAAATCACTTTTTATTCAAGTTAAAAAATTTTATAAAAAATGATCTAGAAAATTATTTATCCATAATCTATACTCCAAAAAGGTAAGTAAAACAAATTTAATAAAGGGATTTAATATGTCCAATAGCTTTCATGAAGCTTTTAATATCTTTTTAGCAAAAGGTCAGTTTAAACTTTCTGATTCAAAATTATCATTAAATCAGTTACAAACTATACAGTCTCATCTTAAAACCTATCCTATCCCTAAAACGGATTCTTTTTATAAAATTGATTTAAATAATGTTGAACTAGTGCTCTTCTATATCGAAGAGTTGGTTCTTCCAAAGCGTGACGATAAGATCTTATCGGGTCCTTTAACTGAGGAGGAATTACCAAGCATACTTAATGGTCGATTGGGATTACATTACAGAAGTAATGCCTCATTATATAATTATTTGGATAACCTGCAAAAACAAGAAGATTTCCGAGTAGTAGAGTATGATTTAGCCATAAAGGAAATTGAAAATACATTTTTTAGTTTTTTTCAACTAGCTCAGTGGGATTTCATCGAATTAGAAAATGTTCGTATTGCAAGAAGAGGAGGGAGTCCGTATTTAAGCGTTCGATTCGATGCGTTTTCTTCTTATGCCGATCAGATTTTATGGTTGATTTTAAAAAGGATGCCGTTAGATAATGGAGAAGCCTTAAGCCACTTTTTAAAGAAGGCCTCTCGACTCGTTAGGTTGCAATTAGAGGATATTCCACGAGAAAATGCGGAGTATCCTAAGGCGCCCAATGGTTTTGTCAGGCATCTCTGTACCGCATTAATGAATCATCCTTCTTTAAAAGAGCTTGATTTGGGCAATATGATTCTCAACGAAGAGGATTACACCGCATTTTCAGAACTATTAAAACATAATTACCATTTTGATGAGATTCGTTTAAAAAACCCTTGCCCTTATTCAGATCAATTACATCAGCAATTTATTGAACAAATGAGAGGACGCGCTCATAAATCAAGTTTAGAGCGTTTTCAGGAAAAGCTACTGACCCCGCATAATTTATATCAACTGGCTAAATTGAGTTTGGAAATTAAGTTTTATCCTCTAGCGCTGTCCTTGAATCCCGATAGCAAAAAAATAATCATTCATCCTATTTACCAAAGCTTACCGAATAATTTTAGGAAAAAATTACCTGAAGAACTTCGAGAATATCCAGACTATCTCCAGCAGAGTTTTCCTATTGAGTTAGATCTACACCAATATTTAGATAATCAAACCCTAGGCGCTCATTTATTAGAAAAGGCTTTTCAATTAAAAAATTCAGAGTTTATAAGACTGCTTTTATCAGCTGGAGCGGACTTACTCGAACAAGCACCAGGCCAACTCAGTTTAATTGGACAAATTTTTTCGGATAAGGACAATGATTGTAAGAAGGTGATGGTCAACTATTGTTGTAAAAACGATTTAAAATTTTTTGTTCCTCAGCTATGGCATTTTTATACGTCCCACCGAGAGATTAGTAATAAGCTTGTGTCAGTAAAAAACCATTTAGATGATTTTTTGGTAAAGTTACTGAACATAGATCAATTACCTTTTTTACTCAAAATTTTTCGAGGCGTTGGACTTAACGGAAAAAAAGAGAATTGGGAAAAAGGCTTTCGTCTCATTATTCAGGCTGCGCAAGCAGGGACAAAAGATTCTCCGATTAGCGATTCAGCGCTAGAACAGTTTCAACAGGTTATTAATTTATTACTGATCGAAGTGGATAAAGCCAAAAGACAATGGTTTGGAGATTATCAATTTAATGAAGTCTTAAGTGCTGAACTTAATCAACTGTTAGGTTTCACTCAAGCCTATCGAAAACAGTTTCAATTAGAAGAAGAAAAAAGTAAGTTGAAAGAACAGGTGAAAATTTTGCAAGAAGCCATGGTAAAAATAAAACGAGACAAGGCGAAGACAGAAGCGAAATATATAAAAGATTTAGCGGATCAAAAGGCTGAGTTTAATGCAACACGAGCGAAAGATAGAGCTGAAATACGAACCGAAATTCGAGAAGATTCGGATGCTAGACTAGAACAATATAAAGCGGAATCGGATGCAAAGATGAAAAAAATAATGGATCTTCTTAAACAACGACCGACATCAAGCTCTTCAGCATCGGATGCGGATATGCCGGAAAGTAGTCCTGTTCGATTTTTTAAACATTAATTAAAATGAGGAGTGAGATGCTGAAGTACGCGCTTCCCTAAAAGCTAAGCAGGAGATAATTAAGGTTAGTCATAATGAAAATATTGGACACATAAATGAACAGGCGACATCCACAAGCGGTTTAAAAGGAAAACTAATGGCGCGCCTGCCTTTATAATGACTTGAATTCAACTATACTGAGCTCTATAACTCGATTAGAGTAGACTTCAAATATCTTTTAGCTTGGTGTGCCTAGACTGCTCGCCCATTTCACGCTGTGAAAACTAGCCATGACCTCACCTTTCCATCGTCTCTTCGAGTCTTGTAAAACTGAGGTCATGGCTATTGGGCGAGCACAGGGTAAACTGAAGAGAAATTAAGAGTAAAAAAATAGTAATAAGATTATAGAAAAACAGAAGTTACCCACAATCGTTGGATTTTTTGAGGAATCCCCTCGTGTGGATAACTTCTATCTTAAATTAAATTTTTCTCTAAATAACTTGCTTCTTTTCGTAAAATGGGGTCCACTTTTTTAATAGAAAAATAATCAGGGTGATCACTTTGTGAAATTAACACCGCGTGATGTAGCCATTTTACAATTTATTAATGAATTTGGTTTCTGTGAAATACCCCAGATCAACGAACGTTTTGCTTTACGGAAACCGCGTAACTACCAAATAGTCAATAAATTAATACGTCATAAGCTGTTACAACATGAACGGATTTTTTATCGTCGTCATGGCCTATTTCGTTTAACTCAAGCTGGCTCACGTTTTACTTCATTACCCCCCTTACATCGAGTGCCATTGGCAAATTACCAGCATGATCTCGCCGTATTAACTCTTTATTTAAAATTAAAAACTTTTTACCCAAGTACATCATGGATCAGTGAGCGGAAGTTAAAACATGATAAGTACAAATTGGGAGTTGGCCAGCAGGGACATCTACCGGACGGGATATTGGTTTTCCCCGATGGTAAACAAATTGCCATCGAGGTAGAACTTTCTTGCAAGAGTAAACAACGCTTAGAGGCTATTTTAAAAACGTATGCGGCTCAGTTCTCATTGCGGGAGGTTTGGTATTTTTGCAGACAGAGTATGTTGCCACGATTGCAAGATACTGCAAAGGGCATGACATTTATTAAGATTCATTCCCTTAATGAATTTTTAGAAAAACAACCAACAGATTTGCATGTCAACGCAGGGAAATAGTTTTCTACACCGTCCACGAGAAACCATACAATGCCTATTGATTGTAATTTGCTTTGTGTGGCAATGGTTTGTAGGGGTTTTAGGTTTAATCCTATTTCTGATACTCATTCGAGGTTTTAGATATCCTACTTGGCAGATCTTTTTGATGGGTATTCTATTAGCAGTATTTAGTGTTTTATTGATCGAGCTGCAAGCACAATCCTCACTCTCGTTTTTTGAAATCATTCATCTTGGCTTTATTAACCACCTTATTTTTTGGAAAACGTTTTTTTATCAAGATTTAAAAGCGGCATTTATCGTTGTTTATCAGCAATCGTTTTATTATTTACTGGGGTTTCCGTTATTGTTTGCTGGCTTATTAGGCATGATCGAATGGATTCCTAATTCAACACATGAATGGGAATTAAAAGCCATTCAACGTGGTAGAGAATTCTCTTCGCATAGCCATTGGAAAACCCAATTTCAGCGTTGGCATAAGCACTTTAATCAGCACAGTGATGGAACCTTATTAGGGATTTCTACCACTCATCAAGCAGTTGTTATTCCCGATCAAGCAGTTAATCAAATGGTCTTGGTATTAGGTACGACAGGTGGCGGTAAAACGGTTACATTACGTCGTTTTTATCAACGTGCATTACAGCAAGCTTATCCGTTGATTATTATTGATGGTAAACCCACAGAAGAAAATATTGTCTGGCTTCAAAAGCGATCACAACACTATCAACGTAGTTTTTACGGATTTAACTGTGCTGAGTATCATCATTATGATCCTTTAGCGCATGGTGGCTATACAGAACTCAAAGACAAACTCATTAGTTTAAAAGATCATTGGGAAAATGATTATTATCGCTCAATAGCCGAAGATTATTTGCAAACGACCTTTGAAGTGCTGTTAACACTAAAGGAAGATTTTGATCTAAAAACCATAGTCAATTGTTTAGAATACGAAGAATTAGCTCTCAAAACACGTTCCATTGCTAATGAATCGCTTAAAATACGTGTACAACGCCTACAGCATTATGATTCCAAGGATATTACTGGATTACAAGCTCATCTGAATTTATTAATTCATTCGGAGCTAGGTACTTTTTTTGAAAAAACACATAACACATTTAATTTAGCGGAAATAATCCAATCTAATAGCGTCGTCTATTTTGCTTTACCGGCATTACGCTTTCCCAGTTTTGCGAAAGTATTAGGAAAATTAATTATCAATGATATCAAAGCCGTGATTGATCGTTTAGAGAGTAAACGACGTATTTTTACTATGTTTGATGAGTTTTCTGTATTTGCTGGCGAACAAGTGCTGAATTTAGTAAATATGGGGCGCGGTAAAGGTATTCATGCGATTTTTGGTACGCAAGGTTTAGCGGACTTGAAGCGAGTCGATCCCGACTTTGAAAGCCAGCTATTAAATTGTGTCAACACATTGATCTGTCATCGATTAAATGATCATGAAAGTGCAGAAACGGTTGCAAGTTGGGTAGGGACACAGGATGGGTTTGATATTACGGCACAGATTAGCGAGGACGCATCAACCGGAATGGGCAGTGTAAAGCGCAATAAATCATTTATTATTCATCCTGATGAAATTAAACAAGCTTTGCAGCCAGGAGAAGCTTTTTACATCAGTAAAGTTAATAAATTTCAGCAAGAAAAAGTAAAAATTATTTTTACAAGGTAATAAAAAAACCGCTAGTTTTTAGTGATTTTTTGCAGAAAATAAGTTAAAATAAAAGCATAATTATTCTATTTTATTCGAATAAAAATATGCAATGTGGAAGCGTTAAAAAAATATTTCAACTCGCCAATTTAATCGTTCTTCTTTTTATTTTTTCTCCGCTGTGTTGGGCGAGTGGTGGAGATACCCCGGTAAATCAAGGCCTTCATTATTTCATCGATGCTATGCTGGGTGCAACAGGTTTATCCATCGCGACACTCGCTGTTATGGGAGTGGGATTATTGTGTGTGGGTCATTATGTGGAATGGAAATTCTTTTTTTACACGCTGTTAGGTATTTCTATAACGTTTGGCGCGCCTGCTATTGTCTTAGCAATACGTAGTCTTTTTTCGTAAAAATAAAGGTATTTGAGGAAAAATAATCAGTTTAGAGAGAATTAATATGCAAGATTACCCACTCGAAGTCGATCCGCTCGCATTGGCTTTAACACGTCCGCCGTTGTTCATGGGAATTCCCATACGTTTTTTCTTTGCCAATCTAGCTGTCAATATTCTGATTTGTATTGATCTACATACTTTAATCGGTATTCCTCTATTTGGGGTATTTCATTTGGTTTTATTTCGGTTTGCCGCGAAAGATTTGCAATTTTTTCGCGTCTGGTTGAAATACTTCACCCAAACACCGCCTGTTTTAAACAGTAGTTTTTGGGGTGGAACAAACAGTTACCAACCAGGATGAAATATGCTTGCCAAAGTAAGAAAACAAAAAAATCCTTTACCAAGCCGCTTACTAAGAAATGAAGCCAATGCTTCACGCCATATTAATATCTTAGGGCATTACAATAACGATACCTTAATCGATAAAAGTGGTAAGCTCATTCAAATCATTCAATTGGCTGGCATTAATGGACTTACGCAATATGTGTTTACCTTTCGAGATAAACCTATATCAAGGATGTTAAATTCAGCTTGGAAGAAAGCACGTGTGCGATCGAGTTTAGCGCATGTTAGAGTACATGATCTGAAACATACTTTTGGACGGCGTTTACGCGCAGCTGAAGTTAGTTTTGAAGATCGTCAGGATTTACTTGGCCATAAGAGTGGGCGTATTACGACGCACTATTCTCAATCAGAGTATAACAATTTAATTCGTGCAGCTAACAAAGTATGTGATATTGGAAATCGCTTGGTAATTTTAAATAGGAAGGAAAAACTACCAGCTCCCGCAAAAGTCCCGCAAGGGAATTTTAAGGAAGTAAAGGCCGATTTGAAAATTATATAACTATTTGATTTTAAATAGAAATTTTGGTGGGCCGTGATGGAATCGAACCATCGACCAATAGATTAAAAGTCTACTGCTCTACCGACTGAGCTAACGGCCCCATAAAATGGAAGCCCAGATTGTAGTCAATTTAACATTGAATAGCAATCCTATTTCCTAGCGCAGTGGATTTGGCCGCTACTATTGTTGGCCGTGAGGTCAAAGGCAGCCGCTAGCAGGATGGACGATTAAGGTGTTTGAAATTTTCACGATTAGTAAAGATGTACGTAAAATATCTGGTTTTATCCGGAGCTTTTATTTTCTTGTTGTATTACCGCCATGCTTTTTAAGAGGTTTAATGCTTCAAATAATTGATAATCATTCTTTACTAAGTCATCGTTATTTAGCTTGCTGGGAGCAAAAATAGTTTTTGCTACGCTATTGGTATTTTTTAAATGGCCCTTTAACTCTGATTCGTGAAGGTAGATAGGTCCAGCTGGGTTTTCATCCAGTGTATTTACTCTCAATTCATCAAGCGTGACATCTGGAGAAATTCCAGCCGCTTGGATCGATCGACCGGATGGGGTGTAATATAAAGCCGTGGTTAATTTAAGTGCAGTTGTTTCATCGAGCGGAATAACCGTTTGTACCGATCCCTTACCAAAACTTTTAGTGCCGAAAATAACGGCACGTTTATTATCCTGCAATGCCCCAGCGACGATTTCTGCACCCGATGCACTGCCTTGATTGATTAAAACAATCATTGTGCCGGGGTAGATTTGATTATTGGCTTTGGCGACAATTTTTAGGTTAGCTTCAGGTGATTGTCCTTTGGTGTAGACAATGAGCTGATTAAATTTCATTTTTTTGGGGTCAAGAAAGGCATTAGCGACATCCGCTGCGGAGTTTAATAAACCACCCGGATTATTTCTTAAATCAAGTACTAAGCCTTTTAGTGGCGTTTTTTGTTGGTGTTGTAATTGTAAAAGTAGTTTATCGAGATCACCTCGGGTGCTCGATTGAAAACTATTGATACGAATATAGGCGTAGTCTGTTTCGAGCAGACGCCCTTTGACACTTTGGACATGGATGATTTCACGTTTCAAATTAACCAAGAGCGGTTTATGCACCCCCTGGCGCACTAACATCAATTGTATGGAACTCCCCTTTTCACCACGCATTCTCTTTACCGCTTCACGTAAGCTGAGGCCCTGAATAGGGGTATTATTAATACGTAAGATCCAATCACCGGGTTTAATGCCGGCTTTTTGTGCCGGCCCATCATCGATCGGCGTTACTACGCGTAGCAACCCTTCCTCCATCGCCACTTCTAATCCTAAACCACTGAACTGACCGGTTGTGGCGGTTTGCAAATCCTTTAAATCATCAGCATCTAAAAAACTTGAATGCGGATCGAGTCCGCTTGCCATGCCTTGCATGGCATTGTGTAATAATTGATGTTCAGAGGTTGGGTGTACATATTCATTTTTGATAAGCTGTAATTCTCGATTAAAACGAGCGACATCCTTGGCAAGACTATCTTGTGGGTTAGGGCTTGCTTTAGGTTTAGCGGGAATAGAAAAAGGGCTGATACTAAAACCCAGTAAAGAACAGGCGAAAAAGCATAAAAATAGTGTTTTTAATTTCATACAGGTTTATCCTTTTATTGACTATTCGCAGCAAGGTCTCATCTTCCAGTAAAGAGGGTGATGGTATGGCTTCATGCCGTCATTGAATGGCAGATACCCTCTATATAGTGTAATTCACTTTGATGAATTTGCGAGCCTAATACAGGGAAATTGTTTTTTTATTGTGCAATATGAGCGCTTGGAGAATAGATGACTTAGTCTGCTGTAAAAACAAGCAGGCTTTGACCGGTCATTTCTTTCGGCTTGGGTAAGTTCAGTAAGGCTAATAGGGTCGGTGCTATATCCGCTAAGCTGCTTTTTTTAGCCGGTTTTATCTGCGCTGGGCGACCGATATAGACAAAAGGAACCGGTTCACTGGTGTGCGCAGTGTGTGCTTGTTGTGTGGTTTCATCATACATACATTCAGCATTACCGTGATCAGCGGTAATAATGGCTTCACCACCGTGTTGTTTTAAGCAAGCGGTGATTTCGCCAATACATTGATCAATACAACTAATTGCTTGTAAGGTTGCTGGTAGTTCCCCGGTATGGCCCAACATATCCGGATTGGCAAAATTACAAATGATAACGTCGTATTTTTTTTCCTTGATATCGACCAGAAGGTGCTGGGTAATTTCTAGTGCACTCATTTTGGGTGTTAGATCATAAGTGGCGACTTTCTTGGAAGGAATTAATACGCGCGTTTCATTGGCAAATGCAAGTTCTTTACCGCCATTGAAAAAGAAAGTGACATGCGCATATTTTTCCGTTTCGGCAATCCGTAATTGGCTTAATTTTTTTTCTGCTAGATATTCGCCGAGACCATTTTTTAAAGACTGTAGCGGGAAAGCGATATGACTGGGAATATCAGCAGCATATTCTGTTAGCGAGATAAAATCACCTAAACGTGGATGAGCACCGCGTGTAAAACCCGAAAAGCCAGGATCCAAAAAAGCATGGCTCAGTTGCCGTGCTCTGTCGGCGCGAAAGTTCATAAAAATGACCACATCACCGTCTTGTATGGTAATTGGCGCTTGATTGTCAGCATGAATCAAGGTGGGTTTTACAAACTCATCGGTTTCACCACGATGGTAAGCAAGTTGCAATCCTTGTGCCGCCGTAGCCGCGGTGTAAGGAGCTATCCCTTGCGTTAAACAATCATAAGCCGCCTGTGTGCGTTCCCAGCGCTTATCTCTATCCATGGCATAATAACGACCGATTAAACTGGCTATTTTACCAAGGCCGAGTTTTTTACATTGGTCTTCTAGATTTATTATAAAGGTTTGTGCACTTTTTGGTGGGGTATCCCGCCCATCTAAAAAAGGATGGAGATAACAATTTTTGATACCTTGCTGGGCGGCTAATTCTAATAAGGCATAAAAATGTTGTTCATGACTATGAATGCCACCCGGTGAGAGGAGGCCTAAAATATGCACAGATTTTTGCGTATCTTTGGCGATTTTTAAACCGGATAATAAACAAGGATTTTGAAAAAAATCGCCGAGCTCTATTGCTTTATTGATGCGCGTTAAATCTTGGTAACGCACTCGTCCAGCCCCCATTGTAAGGTGGCCGACTTCTGAATTACCCATTTGTCCCGGCGGTAAGCCCACCGATAGGCCTGAGGCCTCAAGGAGGGTATGTGGACAGGTTTGCATTAAATGATCCCAGTGCGGGGTCGCTGCAAGTGCAATGGCATTATGCTCGGTGCCTTTACGATAACCCCAACCATCAAGAATTAATAATAAAATAGGGCGCGGATTAACATTAACTTTCGACATATTTTTCGATACCGGTTGTCTTGATATCTGCCAATTTAGGCATCACTGCTTAAAAAAGGTAGGCTTGTACCTTACGACGATATTGCCATATTAACAAGAATATTCCTATTATTTCGGCCAGTATCGTTGCCCACCAAATGCCGTAAGCGGCAAAACCATAAGGGATGGCGATATAGCCTAATGGTAAAGCAATGATCCAAAAAATTAAGATCGAGGTAAAGAGGGTAAATCGCGTATCTTTTAAACCACGTAAGGCACCAAATAAAGCAAAGCGCGGTGCTTCAAATAACTGCACCAAGGCCGCTAAAGCCAAGAACTCCTTGGCCAAATGGATAATAACGGCATTTTTTGCATCCTGGAGGTCAAAGTCTATGCGAATTAATTTTTCTGGGAACCCTAAGTAAAGTATCGCTGTCAGTAGCATAAAAACGCTGGCATAAAAAATTCCAATATAAGTGGCGTAATGTACCGCTTTTTTATCGTTTCGACCGACACTGTGGCCAACTCGAATGGTAATGCCTTGCGCTAAGGCAAAGGTCACGATCGAAAATATCCAGAAAAATTGTAAGGTGAGCTGATTTGCGGTGAGTGTATCGGGACTAATTTTCCCCATTAAAATTGTCATTGCTAGAAAAAAACCGATTTCGACACAATAGGTTAAGCCTAAAGGTAGACCTACTTGAAAGATCTCTTTCAAGGCAAGCCTGATATTTTGCAGCCCAGGAAACTGCCAATAAATGCGATAACTTTTATTCAAGCAAAAATAAAGACTAAATCCTGTGCTAATGATCCAAAACGAAATGGCGGCTCCCCAACCGATTCCGGCAATACCGAGAGCAGGTAAGGTAAATTTTCCAAACATCAAACTGTAGTTGAAAAAAATACTGATAGGCACAAACAAAAAGCTGAACACTAAATTGGTTTTGGTTCGACCTAAGCCGGCTACAAATTGCAATAATACCGTGATTATAAAATCCGGAATGATTGCCCAACTAAGACCGTGTAAGTAAGGCTGTGCTAGTTCTACGATCTTTGGATTTTGACCGAAAAATAAAAAAATCGGGGCAAGATTCCACAATAATGACATCGAAGGTAGCATCAAAACCAGCGCAAGCAATAGACCGGCATAGAATACAGCGGATATTTGCAGGTTATTTTTCGCGCCATAGTAACGCGCCACCAAGGTGGTAATCGCCGAAAGCGTTCCCCAAATAATAACCATCAGCGTGGTAAACACCCAGTTAACCAGCGCGCCGGCGGCTAAGCTGGCGGTTCCAAGATGGGCAAGAAATACATTGGAGAAAAAACCAATCGAGGTTTCGATAATACCGCTGGTAATCAGCGGTAGGGATAACATCAGTAAAATTTTGCTTTCAGTGGCAAAACTTTTTGAGATTTGAGTAAGGCTCATGCAATCAATGATAGCTTATACAAAAAGGCAACAAGAGATATTTTTTATTTTTTGTTGTTCTCCTGCGCTTTATATAACAACACCAAGCCGACAATTATCATCGGGATAGAAAGCAATTGACCCATGGTTAACCAATTCCAGGCGAGGTATCCAAGTTGCACATCGGGTTGGCGAAAAAATTCGAGTATAAAACGAAAAGTACCGTATAAAATAGCAAACCAGGCGGAAACCGCCATACAGGGTCTTGGTTTGCTCGAATAAGTCCAGAGTATGGCAAATAATACCACCCCTTCAAAAAAGAATTCATAAAGTTGTGACGGATGTCTGGGCAGTCCGCCTGCATGCGGAAATACCATTGCCCAGGGCACATGGCTGATTCGCCCCCATAATTCTCCGTTAATAAAATTACCGATGCGACCGGTCGCCAATCCAATGGGTACTAAAGGAGCGACAAAATCAGTGATAGCAAAAAAAGCGATGCCGGTTTTTCGACTATATAAGTACAAGGCTATCAATACACCTAAAAGACCACCATGAAATGACATGCCGCCTTGCCAAACTTGAAAAATAGTCCACGGTTGCGCTAGAAAATTAGCCAAATCATAAAAGAGCATATAGCCAATACGACCGCCTAAAATAACACCGAGTGCGGTGTAGAACAGTAAGTCACTGACTTGATCGGCGGTCCAAGCGCTATGAGGTTTTTTAGCGCGATAATTGGCTAACAACCAAGCACCTATAAATCCGACGGCATACATCAGCCCATACCAATGGACTTTGAGTGGCCCTAAGCTAAATGCAACAGGATTTATTGAAGGATAGAGCAGCATAATTTTATCTCATAAGAGAAGTAAGTGAGTATTCTTGACTATAGTAAGCGGCATTCAGTATCCAGTTATGACTGGCTTTAGCTATTCCTTGTAGGGAAGGTAAAAAAATAATGAAGCCGATTAATAATAACAAAGAAGGTGGTATTCTTTCAAAATGGCGTGCAAATTGATGGGTTAAACAATAACGAACCCGAAATAGCAAACCCATTAGGCCGAGTAAGGCGGTAAAATAAAGTGTAGCACCTAGAAACACGCTTGGCATATTAGCAATATGGATTGTTTCGCTAGTCACTAAGCTGATAGGGATATTACTCAATAAAACAAGCGTTGCTAAGCACAAAGGCAATGCGATAGGGTAAATGCCCTTTTGGGAAAACTGCCACAAAATTAACCAGGGAATGCTTAGAAAAGGAAAATAATATATCCAAGCTAAGGGGGATAATAATAACATGCCCACTATAATGAGCGAAAAATCCAGATCGGTTTTTTGGCGAGAATCAATAGGGGTTCCGGGCATTAAAAATCGGATCATCGCCAGCATAAGCAGTAGTGCTAATGAGGGATAAAGCCATGTGACGAGACCAGGGATAGGCATCAAGGCCAGATTGTGTTCATGGCCACCGATTAGGCGTAATAAAAAGCCATACAAAGAGACATTCCAATTCGAAGCGGCCCAGCTTATTTGCTGACACGTATGGTAATACGATAAGTAACTCGATAGGCCAAAAAATACAGCGGCGATTAAAGCACAACTGAGCATGATGGCGATAAACACCGCTAAACCACGCCATTGTTGGCGAATTAAGAAATAAAATAAAAATAAACCGATAAAAGGTTTTAAACTAGCCGCTAAGGCTAAGAAAATAGCAGCCTGGGTAGTTTTAGCCTCGTGAGCTGCTCGCCACCCTAATACCAATAAAGGTAATAACAATAAAGTGACCTGGCCAAACTGTAAGCTGGCAAAGCTGGGGAAATAGCTAAAAAATCCGATTAAAAGTAGTAAACGACCGAGTATGGACGCATCGGGTGCTAATTTTTGCTGGAGTAATAAAATACCTAAGCCCCCCGCCAGCATGGAAAGAAAAGTCCATAACAGCAGTGCCTGTGGGTAGCTCAAATAAGCCAGTGGAAAGCTAAGCAGAGTAAAGAAAGGTGGATTTAAATTACCACCTAACTGAATGACTTTAGTATGTCTTGATTTATCGCCATGCGCTGGGCGAGCGTTGCTATGGATATTGTTTTTTACACAATAAATTGGCGAGTAACTATTTTTTCCTTGGATAAACATTTCGCCAGAGTGATAAAATTTTCCAAAATCACTGTATAAGATGCTTGTTTTTCCCACCGTCAAAGGATAAACAAAACCGAGTGCGATTAATCCTAATAGCAGCATGAGTGCCAGAAGAGAAAGAAAAAATTTAGCAATCTGTTGAAGTGACATAGTAAAAATTAGCTATCGCTAAGAGCCAAACGCGCTGTTTCTAGACTCACTCAGTCCAGCAAGCTGGAGTTGACGATGAAGTTGTTGTGAACGTTTACTATTGGGGAGCGGCCCAACAACGACTTGATAATACCAACGTCGATGGATAGGGGTTCTTTTTATCTTTACCGGTGATGTGGTCCATTGTTTAACCAGTAGCGCCAATTTTTGTGCTGATGTCCGTTGTTTAAATAAGCCTAATTGAAGAAAAGGTGGATATTTTTTTTCGCGGTTATCACTTAAGGTTTTTTGCGTCTTGCTTGTCCTTTCATTAAAAGTTAAGCGTGTTATGCCAGGCGTGATGGCGACTATGGATACAGGAGCGGTACCCGTGCCAGTCATATCCAGTTTTTTGGCTGCCACGTAAGAGAGATCAATCAGACGATTACTCACAAAAGGACCCCTATCATTGACTTTAACAATGACTTTTTTGCCATTATGTAGATTGGTTACTTGAAGATAGGTGGGTAGAGGGAGTGTTTTATGAGCGGCCGTCATGCCGGCTACATTATAGATTTCACCATTTGAGGTTTGATGCAATGCCGCGCGCATGATAACCGTTGGCATGTTTCATCACATAATAGCGGCGCCCAAACACGACATAGGATTTAGGATTACCGCGTTTGCTGAAGGGCTCTCGCTTAGGGACGGCATTTGGGATTTTATTGGCATTGATCCTAAACGCCGGCGCTTTATCCTGACGTAACGGATAACGATAACTATTGCTTGTTGAGGAACAAGCAGCGAGACTCAACGTCAGTAAAACTAAACTAAGTCTGAAAATAGAGATAAAAAATAAGCTTCCATGCTGCGCTTTATTTTTTATTAACATGGGTAGAATTCTCTTGTTGGTAGTAATGCTTGATGAGTTCGCTCAATTGAAAAACTGCCATCGCATAAAGTGCGCTAGAATTATAATGTTTAATAACCTGGAAATTATTAAAGCCCAGCCAATATTCCTTGCCATGCGTTATAGGTAATACAATAAGCGTCGCCTTTAGTGATGGGGCCAAAGGCGCTTTAGGATATATCTGGTATTTTGCAAAGTCCTTTAAGGTGAAATTAACTTGAGAGCTGGCTAAATGCGCAATCGCTTGCGCTTTAACGCGCGCGGGGATAGCAATAGGCGCCCCTTTTATCCAAGCAAAGTATTTAAGATAATTGGCAATACTTAAAATTGCATCATCAGTGTTATTGATAAGATCGCTATAGCCTTTATTTGTTGCATCCACAGAAAGATGACGATAGTTACTTGGCATAAATTGTACTTTTCCTATCGCCCCGGCATAAGAACCCTTGATTACTTTAGGGTTAACAATTGGGTTTTCTCGACTTAATAGCAAAAATTGTTCGAGTTCTTTTTTGAAAAAATCAGCGCGCCGAGAGTGATTAAAGCTTAAGGTGCTCAACGAGTCAATGACTCGATAGCTCCCAGTGATTTGGCCATAGCGCGTCTCTACACCTAAAATGGCGACGATAATTTCAGCGGGTACCCCATAATATTTTTCTGCACGCGCCAGTGTACTCGCATGTGCTTTCCAAAATTGCACCCCTAGTTGTGCGCGCTTGGGGTTAACAAAAATAGGTTTATAATCGGACCAGGTTAAACGTTCTTTGGAGGTGACAAAAGAACGCAGCACGGATCGATTCGATTTCACCGTATTGAATAACTGCTGTAATTGCTGGCGGTCAAAGTGATATTTTTCCACCATTTTGTCAATAAATTGTCGTACTTCGGGTTTATTCGCATAGGCTGTACAAGAAGTTAAACAAAGTGTAATGACTAACAAGAACGTCCGTAAGTTAAAACGAAGCCTTTTGTTTTTTTTCATAGCGTTGCTTTCCTTAGTTGCCGACTAGTTTTCGATGCGTCTGAATTGACATTAGAATACCAAAACCTGCGATTAAAGTAATTAACGAGGTTCCGCCATAACTGACTAAAGGTAATGGTATTCCCACCACCGGTAATAATCCGCTGACCATCCCGATGTTAACAAAAGCGGCAATAAAGAAGCTTAAGCTCAAGCCGCCACCTAATAAGCGCGAGAAAGTATCTTGTGCTTTCATGCTGATATAAAGACCGCGTGCGGCGATCCAAAGGTAAAGGCTAAGCAGTATGATACCGCCTAGTAAGCCAAACTCTTCTCCACAGACCGAAAAAATAAAATCAGTGGTATGTTCCGGTAAAAACTGTAAATGCGATTGCGTGCCATGTAGCCATCCTTTGCCGAAAAGACCGCCGGCACCGATAGCAATTTTAGATTGAATGATGTGATATCCGGCGCCGAGCGGATCCCTTTCCGGGTTTAAAAAGGTAAGTACGCGTAATTTCTGGTAATCACGCATAAAATACCAACCAATGGGCGCGATAATGAGCGCCAGCAGTCCGCCTATGAGCAACCAACGTCCACTAATGCCAGCTAATAAAATAACACTAATACCTGATGCGGCAATTAAGAGCGCCGTGCCTAGATCAGGTTGCTTAATAACAAGTAAGGTGGGTACGGCGACAATTATTAACAATACGAGTAAATCAAAAACAGAAGGGGGGAGTGAACGATCGTGTAAATACCAGGCCAACATCATTGGCACGGATAATTTCATCAGTTCAGAAGGTTGAAATTTTAGTACACCAAGATTTAACCAACGTTGAGCACCTTTTCCAACCACGCCCAGAATTAATACCGCCAGGAGTAAAGTAAAACTCAACAAAAATAGCCAAGGCGCCCAGGCACGATAAACTGATGGCGAGACTTGTGCCAGTAACAGCATGGCAAAAAAAGCAATTAACATACGCATGGCTTGTTTGCTGATGATAACTAAACTTTGGTTGCTGGCGCTATAAAGTATAATTAAACCTATGCATACCAAGCTGACTAAACCGATTAATAAAGGTTTATCGACACGAAAAAAATGATTTATTTTTTGCAGTGAAAAACGTCGACGGTGCGGGGTAATTGCAAGCATCAATGCAACCTTCATGAAAGTAAATAGCTGTAGTATAGAATAAAATCTTGCGACTTACGCTAAATGGCTGATAAAACATCACATAATGTGTTACCGAGTCTGGTTGCGTAATCAATAATTCGATGTACAATACCGAAGTTCTAATAAAAGCTGCTTTTTTAGTATTATTATGTCAACCACATCGCCTGCTGTTGCAAAGACTGGAAATTTAAGGATACGAGCGGCGCGTTTTGGTATCGGTTTTTTCCTTTATTGCGGTTTGCTTCCCCCAGCTTTTGCACTAACGTTTGTTTTACCGCCTCGAGGAAGTGATATAGTAGGTCATGTACAATGGGCACAGGCATTGCCAGGGGATACATTTAATAAAATTGGACGTCGCTATGATATGGGGTATTTCGAGTTAGTAGAAGCTAATCCCATGATCGATCCGCTGCATCTGCGGCCGGGTAGTATTATTGTCATTCCGAGTCGGTTTATTTTACCACCCGGTCCGCGACGTGGACTCGTGATTAATTTAGCCGAATTGCGTATTTATTATTATCCACCGCAGCGCCATGTGGTGATAAGCTTTCCGGTTGGCATAGGTCGAGAAGGTTGGGATACGCCCTTAGGTCCTTCTTGGATTGCTGGGAAAATGCGTAATCCTACCTGGATAGTTCCTGAATCAATTCGTAACGACCGCGCTAAAGAGGGCATAAATTTACCGCTAAAAGTGCCTCCGGGGCCGGATAACCCTTTAGGTGGTTATGCGATGCGTCTTAAACAAGCCACTTACTTAATTCATGGAACGAATGATTCGCAAGGTGTGGGGCGACGTAGTAGTGCAGGGTGTATTCGACTCTTTCCAGAAGATATTGAAAGTTTATTTTCAGAGGTGCCGACGAAAGAAAAGGTTACTATTATCGATGCACCCTATAAATTCGGTTGGGATAAGCATAAACTCTATTTAGAAGCGCATGCTCCGTTGCAAAGATTGTCGCCACCTGCGCGGATTGCGATGGAGAAAAAACTTATTCAAGCAAATAGTGTAAAAGCTGCTAAAATTCACTGGCAATCTGTTGAGCGAATCGCACTGCAGGAAAATGGCATACCACAAGTGGTGGGATATGCTGAGCAAGCTATCGCGGCTAATTTGCCGCAGGCACATTTGAAAGTGAAAATGCGTCGCAAAGATAAAAAAATTAATTGACTTTTAAGTGAAATAATCGTCACAAAATCTACTTTTAACGACAGAAAAATTTATGCGTTGTGTTTCTTTTTGTACAGCGGCCAATTATAAATTGAGCTTATTGGCGGATTTTTTTCGCAGTAAGCGTTATATTGCCAAATTATTTCGTAATGTGCTTTATGTGACTAAAAGCGATAAGCCTATCGATATCTTCTTTTTCAATCATGGTTGCTTTGTGACCTGGAATTTAAGTAAAAAACAAGAAAAACAATTGATAGAAGAGATAAAACCCTTTTCTGTCGACCCTTTAGAAAAAATCGAAACCGATCGCTTTATTTATTATTTCGACGAAGAAACGCGACTTTTTCCCCATCAGCGCTTTAATGTCGATGTTATTACCTTAAAAGCCAATGAAGTGGATAATGTGCAAATTAAACTAGCAATTTCTTATGGTTTAGCGCAATCGATAAAATTAGAATCTTATGAAGAATCGATTAACAATACCGTTCTTGCTAATAGTCATTTTCCGCGAGAATTAGCCAAATATGGAAAAATTTCACTTTCACGTAAAGCGATTTCTAAACGAATCGGCGAGATTTTTTTAACCCGGAGCTCAGTTAACCTAAGTAGTGAATATCTAGATGTCCCTGAGTATTTTTGGCGCTATTCTAATCTCGAAGCGTATTATGTGATGACTGAAAAGTTTTTAGACATTCCTAAGCGGGTAGCAGCACTTAACCATAAGCTCGATGTGGCCCATGAAATTCTAGAAATGTTAAATAGTCAGCTACAACATCGTTACTCGAGTATTTTAGAATTTATCATTATCTTATTGATCTTTATTGAAATAGTTGTGCAAATGCTTCAACATGTGTAGAGGATGTTGCATTTATCAAAAGTCTCTTTTGATAAATTATTTATAAGGACCTCTAGCAAAAAGCTAGAAATATGCTATTTTATAGAATCCTAACCTTCTGTTTACTCCTTATATATTAAGAGGAATATGAATCATGGCTAAAAAATTAGCTAAAAAAAAGTCTCCGGTTACTAAAGCGCGTAAAAAAGCTAAGGTAGCCTCAGGTGGTAAAAAACTATCTGCTGTTAAAAAGTCTTTCACTAAAACTGAATTACTGCAATGCTTAGTCGAAAGCACGGAATTACCTAAGAAAAAAATTGCAGAGGTTTTAGAATCACTGCAAATGATTATGCATGCGCATGTAAAAGCAGGTTGTGCTTTTGCTCATCCAGGTATGTACAAAATTACAGTGGTTAAAAAGCCAGCGACTAAAGCGCGTAAAGGTATTAATCCTTTCACCGGGGAACCGACTACGTTTAAAGCAAAGCCGGCACGTAAAGTCGTAAAAATAAAACCATTAAAAAAACTCAAAGCAGCAGTTTAAATTTTTTTAATAAAAAAGGGCGCGTAAGCGCCTTTTTTTTGCGCTAGATTTTTTTATTCTAGCGAAGTAGAGATAGTTTGACCGGTTCGTTTAAAAGCCACCAGCCGGCTTTTAATGCGTTGAAATTCAAACATAAATCGACCTTTAGGATAAATATCGGCGATAGGAATACTTGCACTCAGGATAAGCTTACAGCCTGCATCGTATAAGATATCAATTAAATGAATAAATAATCGGGCTAGATTATCATCATTTTCCCCGATGCATTGAAGGTCACTGATTAAGATCGTCGAAAATTGCTTGGCAATCGCTAAATAATCGATTTGACTACGTGGTACTGAACAAATAGAGCTGAAATCGAACCATATTAAATCATGCGTACATCCCAAATGGGTGATCAAGCGACCATGGATGCTAATGGCCTGATAAGAAACTTTTTCTTTTTGGCTTAGCTTATCAAATAAGCTTTGCATCTCTTGCGTGGACATGACAAATAGCGGACAAGTGTCGTTTTCTATGCGCGTTAACGGATATTGGCGATAATCCGTGTGGCACTTTAAGTGAAAAATACGTAGATTTTTTTCGATGAGTGTAATGGCCGGCAAAAAACGATCCCGTTGTAAACCGTTTCGATATAAGTCTTTTGGCGCTGTATTGGCGGTGGTGACGAGTATTAGGCCATGCTGAAATAGTGCGCTTAATAATTGTCCCAATAGCATCGCATCACCGATTTCATGCACCAAAAATTCATCTAAGCAAATAATTTTCACTTCTTTACTCAGGCGTTTTGCAATATGCACGAGCGGATTAGCTTCTCCTTGCCGCTGTGATAATTCCACCTGTATATGATGCATAAATTGATGAAAGTGATAACGCGACTTAGGGAGTTTCAGATGCTTATAAAATAGATCCATTAAATAGGTTTTTCCGCTTCCCACAGCGCCCCATAAATAAAGTCCTTTCCCAATCGCTTTAGCATGTAACCATTTTTTGCGAACTAATAGCTCGTCATAGACTTGCTGTAAGGCTTGCATTGCTAAAGCTTGTTCGGCATCGGCTTGCAAGGTTTTTTGTAAGATTTGCTGATGATAAGCTTGTAAAGGCGTCATAGTCATGTTTTTTTATGCAGTGTGTTGATTAAACTATCACGTAATTGAATTAATTTGCCATGAAAAAAATGGCTTGCGCCGCTTATTTTAATAACTTGCGGCGGATTTTCTAAAGAGGCGATCCAAGCAAACACTGCCGTGGGTGAGACAACCTCGTCTTCATCGCCTTGTATAAGCAGGCAAGGACACGAGAAGGGTGCGAGTTCTTTAAATGGAAAGTTTTCCAGTGGTGGTGCTACCAAAATCAGCTGTTTTACCGGCCATTTCTTGGCAGCACGGGCCGCAACATAGGCACCAAAGGAGAAACCAGCTAGCCAAATTTTTGATTCTGGACAGCTGGTTTTTAACCATCGTAATATCGCCAGTAGATCCTCGGTCTCACCCAGGCCATTATCATAACGACCCTGACTTATCCCAACACCGCGGAAATTAAAACGCACAGTTGCAAGGCCCATGGCGTTAAAGCTGCGTGCTAAGGTATAAACAACCTTATTGTGCAGGGTTCCGCCATATAAAGGGTGAGGGTGGCAGATCACCACGATAGCGGGAGGATTAGGCGGCGATTCAGGATACGTGGTCAGTATTTCAAGCTGACCGGCAGGTCCGGTGAGTAAAAATTTGGCTTGGCGATCCTGAGGGAAACTTACGTTTGTTGACATGTTATACTCTTAAAAAAGTTTATCGATAAAGGGGAGGCGTCGCTGGTTTTTTTCTAGTGAGACTATGCGCTGATGCGATAAGCCAATTCATCCATACTTTACTTTTAAAGCACGATTAAATTTATGCAAGCATTGAGTATCCAAGGTCTGAGTAAAATCTACCATAATGTTATCGTAGCACTGAAAGGCATCGATCTAAATGTGGCAGAGGGTGATTTTTTCGCATTATTAGGTCCTAATGGAGCTGGCAAGTCGACTACGATAGGGATTATTGCCTCACTCATCAACAAGACAGCCGGTTGCGTTAAGGTATTCGGGCATAGCCTAGATAGCGAATTAGAGTTGGCCAAATCCTGCATCGGCATAGTGCCGCAAGAACTTAATTTTAGTATTTTTGAGAAAGTCATCGATGTCATCGTCTATCAAGCCGGTTATTATGGCGTGCCTAGGCGCTTAGCTAAACAGCGTGCCGAAATGTATCTGAAAAAACTCGATCTCTGGGATAAGCGCGATCAAATCTCTATGCGGCTTTCCGGTGGGATGAAACGACGTTTGATGATAGCACGAGCATTAGTCCACCAACCTAAATTACTCATTTTAGACGAACCAACAGCTGGCGTCGATATTGAAATACGTCGCTCTATGTGGGAATTTTTACAGAGTATCAATCAACAGGGCATCACCATTATCCTAACTACTCACTATTTAGAGGAAGCCGAATATCTTTGTAAAAATATCGCCATAATTGATCGAGGCCAGATTATAGAAAATACCACGATGAAGCATTTGTTGGCGACCTTGAATATGGAAACCTTTGTCTTTGATCTCAAAAAGCCTTTAATAGAATTACCCAAATCGCCTTTTAGTATGCGCTTATTAGATAATGTAACCTTAGAAGTTGAGGTGGCTAAAGAACAATCACTGAATAATTTATTTGGATTTTTAGCAGGGCATCATATTGAAGTGACCAGTCTGCGTAATAAAGCCAATCGTTTAGAAGAATTATTTTTGAATTTGATTGCCGCCAATAAAGACAAATAAACAGCCGACTCAAAACGCATAAAGTAGTGCAAAACCCTTTAATGTTAGCTCAATAACTGAAAAATTATTAAATTTACTATGCAAGCAAAAATCTATTGGATAGCCTTTACGACGTTATTACGCAAAGAAATTAAACGTTTTTTGCGCATTTGGATGCAAACACTATTGCCACCTTTGGTGACCATGACACTGTATTTTTTAATCTTTGGTAATTTAGTCGGCCAACGCATAGGTCGCATCGAAGGTTATAGTTATATCCAATATATTGCGCCCGGTTTAATTATGATGTCGGTTATTACTGCGGCTTATACCAATGTGGTGACTTCTTTTTTTGGTATGCGTTTTCAGCGCAGCATTGAAGAACTGATAGTGGCGCCTTTACCGAATTATCTGCTTTTATCCGGATTTGTCGCCGGAGGCGTAGCGCGCGGTTTATTGGTCGGTTTGTTAGTGACGATATTAGCTTTATTTTTCACCCAATTACATATCACAAATATCTGGGTTTTATTGGCCATCGTCCCGATGACGACGATTTTATTTTCGTTGGCCGGGTTTAGCAACGCTTTATTTGCGAAGACATTTGATGATGTCTCATTGGTGCCGACCTTTGTGTTAACCCCGCTGACCTATTTGGGAGGAGTTTTTTATTCTATCCATTTACTGCCTAGTTTTTGGCAGCATTTATCACTCTTTAATCCGATATTATACATTGTGAATAGTTTTCGTTACAGTATTTTAGGCGTCACCGATATTCCGGTTTTATTAGCCTTAACAATCATATTTTTTAGCTGTGTCGGTTTATTTTTTATCAACCTCTACCTGCTAAATCGCGGCAAGGGGATACGAACATGAACACTCAGAAAATAGGGGTATTACTGATTAACTTAGGTACCCCACAAACCCCGACAACACGCGGTGTGCGCAATTATTTAAGCGAGTTTTTAAGTGATAAGCGCGTTGTCGAATTACCCGCTTACTTATGGCAGCCCTTGTTAAGGGGGCTTATATTACCGATACGGGCTAAACGTTCCGCTAAACTTTATCAAAGCATTTGGATGCAAGAGGGCGCCCCTCTTTGGGTTTACTCAAAGCGATTAGCTGAAAAAGTACAACTCAGCTTAGGCGATCAATTTAAACTAATTTTGTGTATGCGTTATGGAAAAAGCAATATTCAAGCCGGTCTAGAGGTCTTGTTAAGCGCCGGTATTCAAACTATCGTCCTATTGCCACTTTACCCGCAATATTCGGCGGCAACCACAGCCAGTTGCTTTGATGTGGTCGCTAATGTATTTAAACAATCGCGTTTTATTCCGAACCTCCATTGGGTTTCTTCTTATTTTGAGCATCCGCTTTATATCCAGGCGTTAGCCGATCAAATTCAACAATATTGGTCAAAATACGGCAGAAAAGCCTATTTACTGTTCTCTTTTCATGGTTTGCCCAAACGTTGTAGTCAATTAGGTGATCCCTATGAATCGCAATGTTATGCGACAGCGCGTTTACTCGCTGCACAATTACATTTGGCCGAAAATAACTATCAAGTCGTGTTTCAGTCGCGCTTTGGTAAATCCGCTTGGTTACAACCTTATTGTGATGTGGTATTAGAGCAACTTGCAAAGCAAGGAATCAAGCAGGTTGCTGTTATCTGCCCTGGATTTGCCGTCGACTGTTTGGAAACCTTAGAAGAGATATCGCAACGTTATCGAGAGCTATTTATGCAAGCCGGCGGAGAAGATTTTCACTATATTTCGGCACTCAACGATACATGCGAACAAATACAGCTGATGACTCGCTTAGTTAAACAGGCCTGTTCCCATACGTGATGGTGATGATTTTATCGAAGTGAGTTTAATTAATTTTAATAATTTAATCAATGAAAAAAGCGCACCCATCCCGACAAAAAATGTGCCTATAAACCAGCGGATAATGTCATATTTTAGACTAGATATTTCTACTTTGAGATTGAATTCAACCGACGCTATTTCTTTTTTGAGGTTGGATTCTATCAGTGACATATCATTTCGAATGCCTGATTCCATCACCGACATATCTTTTCGAATGCTAGACCCCATCATCGACACATCTTTTTTTAAATCAGCTATGTCTTGTTTTAAATTGGCTTCGGTGAGTAATAAATCCTGCTTTAAACTCGATAAATCTTGTTTTAAGTTGGTTTCGGTGCGTAATAAATCTTGTTTTAAACTAGATCCCGTCAGTGATAAATCGTGTTTCGTACACACATTAGCCTCTAGTATTTCAGATAATAACCGAACCTGCGTTTTGGCTTGCTCCGTAGGTACACCCACCTGTTCAAGTTGGTTGGTATAGCTGAGGGTATCAAATAAAGGTGCTTGCGCCATGATATTATTTTTCTCCATTTTAAATGATATTCTTATCGGGTTCCTGCGTCTATCATCTATAGTATACGGGAACTATTTATCAAATACAGCCGGGCTATTGGAGTAGTGATATCATGAAAAGTTATGAAAAGGCCTATCGTGCGCGACTACGTGAATTATCCGATCGAATTGTCCAAGCACAACAAGATATACGTATCTTAGATAGTGTGAAGTGGGGACCAGAAATAGAAATCGAATTTTTTGATAAAAAGTGCAAGGTATTACCTAAAGTAGATGAAGCCTATTACCAAAAAAACAGCCTAGCTTTTGATTTTCAGGAAAAAGAAGCCGAATTTCAAAGCTTAGAACGCGATATTAACCGTGAAGTCGGTCAATTTAGTTCCATCGGTAGTATCATGTTACGCATGTGTCGCGAATATCAGGATGTATTGCGTTTATTGGCCGCGCGTGGCAAGCCCGAATTTAGTGCCCTTTCACAAGAACTCTATGGCAGTGCCGACGATGCTTTTTATGTCAATGCACCGCGTCTGAAAGATTTAGCCCCCATCGTTTCAAAGGCGCTGGCTAAGATCAAAGATAAAACCTGTAACGAATTGGATGAAAAACGCTACGATAGTCAACAAGCGGTTGACTTGTTAAATCAGCGTTTGTCGCATTATTTTACCCACGTCGATGTCCATGCGCGTCCTCATAAGCCCAGAACGTGGGTGAAGATCAGCGATGGCATCATCGCCGATGCAGCGGCCGGCTCTGAATGGATCAAGATCCGTAAGGATGCTTCATTTAGCGAACGCGATTTACGTATTTTAGAAGTACATGAAGGTTGGGTGCACATGGGCACTACCCTAAATGGTGCTGAACAACCAATTTGTACCTTTTTAAGTAAAGCGCCGCCTTCTGCCATCGCCAATCAAGAAGGGTTGGCGATCACCATGGAGCTGTTTCACTTTGTCTCCTCACCGGCACGGATCCAAAAATTGACTGATAGAATGATAGGGATTGCCATGGCCGAAGAGGGTGCCGATTTTCTCGATGTATTTAACTTTTTTTTAGAGCAAAATTATACTGAAGAGGCCAGTTATAAAAGCAGTGTACGTATTTTCCGCGGCAGTTTACCGCAGTTAGGTCCCTTTACCAAGGATTTGGTCTATAGCAAAGGCTTTATTTTAATCTACAATTACCTGCGCTTAGCAGTCAAAGAAGGCTTAGTGGATAGAATTAGTTTGTTATTTATCGGTAAAACCAGTTTAGAGGATCAACGTTTGCTGGCGCATCTCTTAGAAGAAGGATTAATCGTCAAGCCGCATTATATCCCGCATCAATTTAAGGATTTAGCTGCTTTAAGTTGCTGGATGTGTTATGCACTCTTTTTTAATAAACTCGATCTCGACAAACTGGCTATTGATTATCGCAATATTTTGCGTGGCTAGTTGGCGGTTGAGAGAATCAGCCTGCGTTTGGGCGCAGGCTGATGGTTTGGATGACAGTAAGGGTCCTAAGGTCTAAATAGTAAAGGACGTTCTTGTTGTTCTTCTATGGGGTCACGTTCACTACTTGCTGATAGTGTGGATAGGGTAGTAGAACCGTTAGAGCTATTACTTGCACTGCTATGTAAAGCGACTGTATGTCGACGAGGCCTATTGTTTGCCGTATTGTCTTCGTTGCTTTTCTTTCTGAAAATAGTTGTTGCGTCATTACTATTTAGCAGCTCTCTTCCACGTTCTTCTCCTTTAAGGCCAGCCTCATAGCTGTTGTATTGGTTAATATGATTACTTAGTGGCGATAATAGTGTGGTTAAGGCTTCTAATGTGGTGTTTAAATGAATAGAAATTTCTTCTTCAAAAATTTCTTTTTTAGCATCAAGATGACCTTTTATTTCATGTAAAATAATGGATAAATTACCGGAATCACCCCCAGTGCGAGTATCTTTTAGATAATACCCTTCCATTCTTTTAAATAGACTACCAGTCGTCCCCATTTTTTCTTTAAATTCCTGCTCATTATCATATATTTTATAGGCATCTTCGTGTTTTTCATCCATTAGTAATTCGTGTAACTGCTTTGTCATTGCTAGTGGATTTCGAAGTAAACTTAGAACATTATTTTTATTTTTAATCTTTCTATCGTAGTAATGAATTATTTCTTTATCTGGAATTTCCCCTTGATTTTCTTCATCATCCTTTATGCTTTTTTCTAAGCAAGTTACTAAGCTTTCTAACGCAGTCTTAAGTGTCTCTGAGTTATTTCTTAGCGTTCGTAGATTTTTTTCAGTTATATATTTATGTTTCCTTAGCCCTTCACCTACTTGTTTAGGTAGATTGTCACTCATTGTTAATGGTTGCATTTCAACTTCCAGATCAATTGACTCAGAAACTTTCTTCTTTGTCGTAGGAGAGAAGAAATGGAATGCACTTTTGGTCAATAAACTGCTCGTTGCTGCCGCAGCAATATTAACAGCCGTGCTAATAGGGGCGCTGATCGCCGCATAAGCGGTACTGACCACCGGTATGGTTTGCACTGCCGCTTTAATAGTAGGGTAGCCGGATAAATAATGCGCCTGACAATAATTAAGCCCTTGAAACCCGAGGCTGAAGGCTAAGTTAGTCACAAAACTAGGTATTACTTCAGGGATCACTTTCTGCCACATTTCATCTGCTGTATTCTCATCAGCTACATCTGGGTTTTGCATATAGGTCAACATCAACGGTAAAGCTGCTGCGTAAGCTGAATGAACCAGCGTGCTGGTAAGATTAATGACCGGGGCTATTTTGCTTCGGCTATAACCGGTTCGGTTTAAATATTCTGCGAGCTGTTGGCTTGCCGCATTGATAACGCCATTGCCGATTCCGTGTCCGGCGGCGGTTCCAAGTTCCAGTGCTGAGGGTATCTGATAACTTGAGGTGATCAACGTGGCATCGACTTCAGTCCCATTTCGGGTGTTGTTATACGAAGAAAGTGTGACGTTTCCTTGGAGGTAAGAGTTCGCTGTAGTAGATTCTTCAATAAGCGCTTCAGTTCGCAGCGCTTCAGAGGACAGTGAATCCGTGTTAA
>DALYCY010000013.1:0-30397 GCA_031973495.1 Candidatus Aquirickettsiella sp.
AAGCGCTTAAAACAGTTAGCTGGCTTGCTGAGCGTATTATCCAAAATTGGGGTTGCACAATAAAATGGATTAAAAGTGCTCAAGCACATAAGCATGAAGCAAGTTTACTTAGATTAAACTCTTCAAAAGCTAATTTAAAATTAGCATGGAGATCGTGTTGGCATATTGAAACAACAATAAATCATACAATCAGTTGGTATAAAGATTATTTAAGAGGGGAGGATATGCAGAAAAAATCATTAACTCAAATTTCTGAATTTATTAAGAAATATAATCCAAGCGCTAGTTTAGTAAGTACTATAAAAAATAATGCTATTATCTATCAGGAAAATTGATGCAAATAAACTTGAATTTTTTTAAAGGAAATTATGAAATTAAAAGACAATTTATATTGTTTTTATTGGTAGGTGGGATAAATACTTTTTTTGGATACGGAGTTTATGCTTTATTTATATAGGCGTTAATTATTTTTTTTCAAGTTTAATTTCACTATTTTTCGGTATTATGTTTAATTTTTTAACTGTTGTAAAATTTGTGTTTGGAAATTTAAGTTTCAAAATAATTAAGAAATTTATAAGTTATTATATGTTGTTATATATTTTTTATATCGCCTTGATTAAAATATTTATTTTATGGCAAAGTAATTTATATGTTTGCGGAATTTTGGCAGTTATGTTTATGTCAGTTATTTCGTTTATGGTGAATAAATACTTAATTTTTTTATAATAAGAATTATTTAATTAATGGATTTATGCAGTGGTAATTTATAACTATTATAGAGGTCGATATTTAGGATGAAATTAATTTCTATTGTAATCCCATGTTTTAATGAAGAAGAAAATATTTTAGAATTATATGCACAAATTAAAAATGTCTTTAAAAAAAATATTTTACATCATTATGAAATTATATTTATTGATAATGCATCGAAAGATGGAACAGTTGATTTATTAAAACAGATTGCCGAGAAAGATAGAAATGTTAAGATAATAATTAATACGCGTAATTTTGGTCAAGTTAGGTCCCCTTATCATGGATTATTGCAGGCAAATGGAGATGCGGTGATTTTACTGGTCGCTGATTTCCAAGATCCTCCGCAAATGATCAATGATTTTATTTTGGCTTGGGAGGCCGGTTTTAAAGTGGTAATCGGAATAAAAGAAAAAAGTGAAGAGTCTAAGCTTATGTTTGCGATAAGAGGCATTTATTACAGATTTATTAATTCTATTGCAGAGGTTGATTTGGTAAAAAATTTTACTGGTTTTGGTTTATATGATCGATCTTTTTTAAAAATTTTAAAAAAAATTGATGATCCTAATCCTTATTTCAGGGGAATTGTCGCGGATATTGGTTTTGATCGAAAAGAAATTTATTATATTCAACCTAAAAGAAAAAAGGGATTTACAAAAAATAATTTTTATACTTTGTTTGATATAGCGATGTTGGGCACCACTAATTACTCTAAATTACCCATTCGCTTAGCTACAATTAGCGGATTTTTTTTGTCTATTTGTAGCTTAACCTTAGCCATTTTATTTTTTTCATTAAAATTAATTTTTTGGAAGCATTTTAGTATTGTAATAACACCTATATTATGTAGCTTATTCTTTTTTTTCTCAGTACAATTATTTTTTACTGGTTTGTTAGGAGAGTATATTGGTTCTATACATACAAAAATTATGAAAAGACCACTTGTAGTAGAGAAGTAAAGAATTAATTTTGAAAATAATAAAATTAAAACAAGTGAGGTAAGTGAAAAATAACTTTTTTGTAGCTCATTAGGGTTAGATGCAAAAAGTTTATATACATCGATTTTAACTAAATTATCAGCGATTATTAATATCTGCCCTATCGAAGGCAGTTTAAAAATAATTTAATTTTTTAAGTTGATCGCGCAAAGGAAAAGAAATCTTTGGTTTGGGGGGGCAATATGGAGTATAGAGCAAAATATTAAGCAAATAGAGATGGGTGTCTTGCTTGCCGTGAGAAGCAAGAGATCATAATATAGTAAATACAATCGATGATATAAGTAATTTATAATCACATCGTGTAATACTGGGAAGTTATGAAATGGATAAAAATTTTATGTATGTACCTTATGGAAGGACTGTGCATGGAGAAGATGAAATTTCCGCAGTTGTTTCAGTGTTGCGTAGCTCAACACAAATGGGAAAAAATGTTCAAGAAATGGAGGAAAAAATAGCGCAGCTATTTAATAAAAAGTTTGGAATAATGCTTAATTCAGGCTCATCGGCAAATTATTTAGCGATTGAGTTATTAAATTTACCGGAATCTGCCGAAGTAATTACTCCCGTGTTAACCTTTTCAACCACTGTAGCCCCCTTAGTAAAGAATAAGCTAATTCCTGTTTTTATTGATATAGAGACCAATACATTTAATATTGATGTTGATCAAATTGAGAATATGTTGTCTTCTAAAACCAAGGCACTAATGATTCCAAATTTATTAGGTAATTTACCTAATTGGATAAAAATACAGGAAATAGCTAATAAATATGGACTTTTTGTGATTGAGGATTCTTGCGACGCTTTAGGGGCTGTTATTAATGGAGTCTCTAGTGGTTGTTATTCAGATATTAGTACGACTAGCTTTTATGGCTCCCATATTATCAATTGTGCTGGTAATGGAGGAATGCTGTGTGTTAATAATGCGCAATTTGCTGGGCGAGCAAAATTATTACGTAGTTGGGGAAGAAGCTCCTCGTTATTTCTCGACTCTGAAACAATTGAAAATAGATTTCATACAACAATAGATGGAATTGAATATGATGCAAAGTTTATTTTTGAAACGATAGGTTATAATTTAGAACCATCGGAGATGGGTGCCGCATTTGGCTTAGTGCAATTGGATAAGCTAAATAATAATATCAAGCGACGTGAGGATGTATTTGAGGCACATATGAATTTTTTTTCTAGCTACGAAGAGTGGTTTATTTTGCCTAAGCAATTAAATAATTCAAAAACAGCTTGGTTGGCTTTTCCACTCATCGTTAGAGATAATGCCCCTTTAAAGCGTAAGCATTTGCAAATTTTTCTAGAGCAGAGAAATATTCAAACTAGGACGGTTTTCACTGGTAATATACTACGACAACCCGGATTTAGCCAAATAGAACATCGAGCATCGATTACTGGATATCCTCATGCTGATCAAGTAATGAGAGGGGGTATTTTAATAGCTTGTCATCATGGAGTAACCGAAAATATGATGGCGCATATTTATAGTACATTTGAAGAATTTAGTAAAACTCAGGCGCGAGCCTCTGTTTTATCTTAATGAATGAAATTATATCGGCTAGAAAATAATTTATACGTTTTCTATTAGTAGGATGTATTAATACTTTTTTTGGCTATTCTATTTATGTTTTATTAATTTTTATCGGAATACGTTATTTTTTAGCAAGCTTTTTAGCGACCTGTTTAGGTATGATATTTAATTTTTTGACAACAGGAAGAATTGTATTTTCAAATAATAATTTTAATATATTTTTTAAATTTATTCTTGTGTATATGTTTTTATACGGTTTAAATGTGGTTTTCATTAAAATAATTAGTTTATATACTATAAATTTTTACTTATCAGGGTTTTTCGCTATAATTCCGATTTTATGTATTGCTATTTTTTCAAATAGAAAGATTTTTTTGGCTAAATATACAGATTAATCAATTTTGATTTCAAACTTAAAATCAGAAAAAATATTGTGGCAGGAGTTATCGTAATTAAGTTATAGAGTTTTATTTTGATTAATAGGGAAATTATAGAGCATGATATAGAATGTATCGTCAACGCTGATTTGCCTTGGGATAAACTCTATAATAAAACTATTTTAGTGGCGGGAGCCAATGGGTTTTTACCTGCGTATATGATAGAAACAATGCTTTATTTAAATTATGTTAGGAAATATAATATTAATGTTATTGGGCTAGCTAGAAATAAAGAGAAAACCTTACATCGCTTTTCTCCTTATTTAAATAGAAATGATTTAAGATTTATTTTTCAAGACGTTTGTCAGGCAATCAACATACCGACTAAAATAGATTATATTATTCATGCAGCAAGTCAATCTAGTCCAAAATATTATGGTACTGATCCTGTTGGAACACTTTCTGCTAATGTTTTAGGGACATATAATCTATTGGAGCTAGCTAAAATTCATAAAATTAAAGGATTTTTATACTTTAGTTCGGGAGAAGTATACGGAGAAGTTTCTCCAACTCAGGTTTTTGCTAATGAAAATGATTATGGTTATATTGACCCTACTCATATAAGATCTTGTTATTCAGAAAGTAAAAGGATGGGGGAAAATATGTGTATTTCATATGCACATCAGTATAATTTACCTATTAATATAGTACGTCCTTTTCATATTTATGGTCCAGGGATGAGTTTAGAAGATGGTAGAGTTTATGCAGATTTTGTGGCGGATATTTTTTATAATCGAGACATTACTATCTACGGTACAGGTGAAGCAGTAAGAGCCTTTTGTTATTTGTCAGATGCCACCTGGGGTTTTTTCACTTTATTGTTAAAAGGAGATAATAAGCAGGCTTATAATATAGGTAATCCTTATTGTTGTTTAAGTATTATGGATTTAGCTATTCGCTTGCAAAAATTATTTCCCGAAAAAAAATTAAAAATAATAAAAAAAATAGGCCTTTAGTATCTGATTATAGAGAGAGTAAAATTTCAAAAAATTGTCCAGATATTAATAAAATTATAGCACTTGGGTGGCGACCTCAAGTTTCTATTGAAGAAGGATTTATAAAAACTATTAAAAGTTTTTATAAATATGATAGTTTGTCGAGAAATGTTTAAAACTGTCGGAATCTCTAGATAAAATTATTTAGTAGATATAAAAGAGGAGTCATTTAAATTTTTGGTTATGAATGAAGATAGTCTAAAGATTAATTTTTTATTTTTTATCCGTGAAAAATAATATAAATTTTCTAATAAGATAGCCGATTTTAAATTTATTAATGGCTTTTATTTATGCGATAGATCGATAATTAATAGATTGAGTAAAATGAATTATTTATACCTTTATTTTAATGGTATGAGTGCATAGATTGGTTTGTAAATTGCCTAGATTCATTTTAGATGATCGATATGTGAAAAAGTCATTTGATTAAATTGTTGTTTTATTGGGTAAGCTGATAGTTATGATCTGTATTTTTTATAAATTACCCTTTTGGAATTTATTTCCTTTAGGTCTTTCCCCTATATTAATAGGATCTTTTTTCTTTTTTTCATTACAAATGCTTTTTTTGGGTTTATTAGGCGAATATATAGTATCTATCCATAATCAAGTTTTGAAACGTCCTTTAGTTATTGAAAAAGAAAGGATAAATTTTTAGTAGTCATATCTTACAAGTGGAAAAGATGAAAGTTGCAATACTAGGAAGTGGCAACATTGGAACAGATTTACTGATTAAAATTTTGCGATCGTCCTATTTGGAATGTAGTGCATTTATTGGTCGAAATTTATTATCTAAAGGCATACAAAAAGCTGATACATTAGGTGTTAATACTTCGACTTTGGGCATACAATATATTCAAAAAAATCCAGATTGTTGTGAAATTGTTTTTGATGCAACTTCAGCAGCGGCACATAAGCTACATGCTCCGATTTTAAAGGATCTCAATAAATTTACCATTGATTTAACACCCGCTAAAAATGGGAAAATGTGTATACCCGTTATTAATATAAATGAATCTTTACATTGTCAAAATGTAAATATGGTGACTTGCGGCGGACAGGCTACTTTACCGATTATTCATGCGCTTGCAAGCTCAGGTGCGGAAATTCACTATATTGAAGTCGTTTCTAGCATTGCCTCCTCGAGCGCAGGCCCGGCTACTCGAAATAATCTAGATGAATATATTCACACAACGGAGCATGCCATAAGACTTTTTTCCCAGGCACCTGAAGCTAAAGCAATTTTGAATCTCAATCCTGCAAAACCATGCATTAATATGCAAACTACTATCTTTTCTAAAGTGAAAAATTTAAATATGGAATCATTTTGTAATGCGGTTAAAAAAATCGAATTAGAAGTTCAGCGCTATGTTCCTGGATACAAAGTACTTTTGAATCCTTTAATTGAAAATAATCGAATAATTGTTATCGTTCAAGTGAAAGGCCAAGGCGATTATCTCCCTGAATATGCAGGGAATCTTGATATTATTAATTGTGCTGCTTTGGCGATAGCTGAAAAATATGCAAGCAATAAATTAAATACGGAATTTTTATGCGTTCGATCCTAATCAGTAATCCAACTTTACGTGATGGAAATCACGCACTAAAACATCAATTGAGTTCGGATCAAATTGCTAAATACTGTGTTGTTGCAGAGAACGCGGGCATTCCTATCGTGGAAGTGGGTCATGGAAATGGCTCGGGTGCTTCTTCTCTACAACTGGGAATATCTAAAATTAGCGATAAAGAAGCTTTAAGTGTCGCAAGAAGAAATCTTAAAAAATCTCGTTTAGGTATACATATTATTCCTGGGTTCGGCACTATTGAAAAAGATCTTCGCTTAGCTATTGAGCTAGGCGTTGATGTTGTGCGCGTTGCGGCTCATTGCTCTGAAGCAGATATAACTGAAAGGCATATACAATTCGTACGAGAGCAAAATAAAGCGGTATATGGCGTGTTGATGATGTCACACATGATATCTAAGGAAGAATTAGTTGAGCAAGCCCATAAAATGGAAACTTATGGGGCGCAAGGGTTTATTTTTATGGATTCTGCCGGTTATTATTTGCCTGAAGATGTGGCAGAGCGTGTAAAAATGCTTGTGGATGGCTTGTCGATTCCTATAGGATTTCATGCGCATAATAATTTAGGTCTCGCTATTGCAAATTCTTTGGCCGCTGTGGAATCAGGAGCGAGTATTTTAGATGCTTGTGCACGGGGTTTTGGCGCCGGGGCTGGCAATATACAGCTTGAAGTTTTGATAGGGGTCCTTGAAAGAAAAGCCTATCACACAGGGATTGATTTTTATAAAATGCTCGATGCCAGTGATCTTGCTGAAAAAGAATTATTGGTAGAGATTCCATCAATAAAACCATTAAGTATTATTAGCGGGCTTTCTGGTGTATTTTCCGGGTTTTTACAACCTGTTTTACGAGTTGCAAGAGAATTTAATGTGGATCCTAGAGATATTTTTATTGAACTAGGTCGCCGTAAGATAGTGGCAGGGCAAGAAGATATCATTATTGAAGTGGCTAGTAATTTAGCCAAGAAATTATGTAAAGTTTGATAACTTTTTTTTAATTTTGACATTACTAGTGAAAATGGATTATGAAAACTAGCGAATTGATAGCCGATTTTTTAGTTAAAAAAGGAATACGCTATGTATTCGGTATTGTTGGAGCAGGAAACGCTCAGCTATTTGATTCAATAACTTCCAGAGGTTTCACGACTATCATCTGTGTTCACCATGAGCAGGCGGCTTGTATGGCCGCACAAGCTTACTATCGTATTTGTGGGAGCTTATCTGTTGCTATAGTGACAACGGGAGGAGGATCAACGAATGCAATAACGGGGGTGGTTAGTGCCTGGATGGATTCTATTCCTTGTTTAGTGATATCGGGGAATGAAAATTCGAAATTTACGCTCGAAGATAATCCTTTACGTGTTTGGGGGATTCAAGGATATGATTCAGTGGCTATGGTGCGCAAAGTAACAAAATATGCGCTAAGGGTTTTGAATCCAAATGAAACGCTACAAGCACTGGAAGCCGCCTATTATTATGCGCTAGATGCTAAACCAGGCCCTTGCTGGATAGATTTTCCAATGAATATACAAGCCGCTCCAATTGATGAAGCTAAACTCAGTCGATTTAATAAAGTCATACTAGAGAAATCTACAGATACGTCACCAATGATGAATTCTCATAAAGGGGCAGTCTGTGTATTAGCTGAATTAGCTTTAGCACAGCGCCCAGTTATTTGGTTGGGCCATGGTATTCGCTTATCAGATGCGGTTGATTTAGTGGAGTCTTTTGTTAATGGTTTGCAGTGTCCCGTTTTAGTTTCCTGGGCTGGTATCGATATTATTTCATCAAACCACCCGTTAGTTTTTGGCAGAGCGGGAATTTATGGTCAAAGAGCGGCTAATTTTATTTTGCAAAATTGTGATTTTCTTTTGGCAATAGGAACTCGTCTTGCCATTCCTCAAATTGGATATGATCTTAATGAATTTATTAGGACAGCAAAGCTAGCTATCGTCGATATAGATTTAGCCGAGCTTAAGAAATTTGGAGAGAAGCTAAGTATTCCTATATGGGCAGATGCAAAAGAATTTATGCAAGCCGTGTTATCTTTGTTACCAAATTCTTTATATAAACTCACTCAGACAGAGAAGCTTACTTGGCTAGAGCAATGTAACACTTATCGCGATAAATACCCCGTTCTAAGTCATGATTATCTGGATCAAGACGGCTATATTAACTCATATCCTTTTATACAAAGGCTATCTCATTATTTTAAACCGAATCAAATTATTGTAACGGATATGGGAACGGCGCTGCTGAGTACACACCAAGTATTACAAATTAAAAAGGGACAGCGCTTAATGACATCGACTGGCCTTGGCGAAATGGGTTATGCACTTCCGGCCGCCATTGGTGCGGCATTTGCTAATAAAAGTGCAGAGGTTATTTGTCTTAATTGCGATGGGGGTATGATGTTAAACTTGCAAGAGTTGCAAACTATCGTGCACCATAAGTTAGCGGTAAAAATATTTGTTTTTAACAACGATGGTTATCTCATGATTAAGCATACGCAAAAAGCTTTATTTTCAGGGAGATATGTTGGGACAAATAAAAAATCAGGTGTGAGTTGTCCGAATTTTTCAGCTCTCGCCGAAGCATTTGGTATTCCTTCATTTACGATCAGGACGTGGGAGGATATAGAATTTACCATACCCAAAATACAAGATTTATCGGGGCCAGTCATTTGTGAAGTTTTTACCCATCCGGAACAATTATTTTTCCCAAAGCTAGCGCTTGCTTTGCAAAAAGATGGTTCTATTATTTCCCCTCCCCTTGAAGATTTATCACCACTACTTTCAAGAGAAGAATTACGTGAAAATATGCTTATCGGTATGCATCCAAAATCTGAAGATTTAGAAGTTAAAGTGTAATTGAAAAATATATAATTCAAACTAAGCTAAACTATTTTCTCCAATACAATAGTCTCATCCCTATCAGCCCCGGTAGAAATAATCACTATCGGTACACCGACTAACGCTTCGATACGGCGTAAATAAGCTTGTGCATTTTTCGGCAGTTTAGAAAACTCTTTAATCGGTGTCGTCGGTGTTTGCCAACCATCTAACTCTTCATAAATAGGTATACATTGCGTTAAATCCTCTGGATTTAACGGTAAATCCTTTAGTATTTGATCGCCGAATTGATAAGCGCTGCAGATCTTGATACGTGGCATTTGGTCTAAAACATCCAGCTTGGTCAGACACAGACCGGATACACTATTCAGTTGTATCGCACGGCGTAATAAAACGCTATCTAGCCAGCCGCAGCGACGCGGACGTTTCGTGACACTGCCATATTCATTACCGCGATCCCGAAGTTCATTTCCGGCTTGATCCTGTAATTCGGTCGGAAAAACACCATTCCCGACCCGTGTACTATAAGCCTTGCTAACGCCTAAGACATAATCAAAATAACGGATGCCCAAACCACTGCCGGTAGCGGCCGAACCGGCAATCGTATTCGAAGAGGTGACAAAAGGATAAGTGCCTTGATCGATGTCTAAAAAAGTACCTTGCGCCCCTTCAAATAATAAGGATTTTCCAGCGCGATGATATTGTGCTAAAAGTGCCGGGATGTCGGTAATTAAAGGTATTAATTGTTGGCCGAATGCTAATAAATCGGCACAAGTTTTATCGTAGTCGAGGGTTTCGGCTTGATAATAGTGTTTTAATAAAAAATTATGATAATGAAGCAATACTTTTAATTTTTCTGAGAATTGATGCGGATTAAAAAAGTCACAGAGGCGTAAACCACGTCGTGCTACTTTATCTTCATAAGCCGGGCCTATTCCACGTTTCGTGGTACCAATGGCATTTTTAGCGTTACGCTCACGTGCCTCATCGAGTGCAATATGAGAAGGTAAAATGATAGGGCAAGTCGCACTGAGCTTGAGGCGTTGGCGTGCCGGGATGCCTTGTTGTTCTAATTCTGCAATTTCTTTGAGTAATGCCGCCGGTGAAATAACCACGCCATTGCCAATCAAGCATTCAACACCCGCGTGTAAAATACCCGAAGGAATTAAGCGCAAGATGGTTTTTTTGCCTTGAATCACCAGGGTATGGCCGGCATTATGTCCTCCCTGGAAGCGGACCACGGCTTTAACATGTTGCGTTAACAGATCAACTATCTTGCCTTTCCCTTCGTCACCCCATTGGCAACCAATGATAATAATAGTCTTGGTCATGGCGGCGACCCGACTAAAGTGGGAACGTAGCAAGCGTTCCTGTTATTAAGAGCAGATGCTGTTTTCATCGTTATATTTTTCCAATGATTGAAACTAGGATTTAGGTTTTTAGTTTAAACGGCTCGCCTGTAGTGCGCCGAGTATGCACTGAATTATTTAACAGATCATTTTTTGCGTTTAATAATAAAAAATTGTCCATCGCAGACAGTGTAAACCCGTTTTGATAGGCTTGTAAATTCAGGTAAAAGGATGCAAATTCTGGGTTTTTATGATAAGCCAGGTTATATATTTCCGCCGCTTTAGCATCACCCTGGGCGCGAATTTTGGCCGCCTCTTCGGCGGCGCTGGCCAGTGTTAAACTAACTGAATTATCCGCTGTAACATGAATCAATTCAGCGTTGGCTTTTCCATTTGCTCGTTGTGCTACCGCCATATTTTCTTGTTCCGTATTCATCTTGTTTAATAGCACGGCATCGGCAGCGGCGGAGAGCTGCATTTGTTTAAAGCCGATATCGATAATGCGGATGCCAGCTTCATCAAGCTGTTTATTCACGGCGGCTATTGCGGCGTTTAATTGCAGCGCCGGGCCGTGCAGGATGAGTTCGCTCAAGGGCAGGCCAGCCTGTTGATTCTGAAACAAGCGGGTGATTTGTTTCAAGATTAATAAATTCACTTGCGGTAAATTATTTTGCGTGTGTTGGTAATAAGCGCTTGGATTATCAATACGCCAGTTAGCATAGTAATCGACGGCAATCGGTTTGCCGGCTAAGCTTGAATAAGCCGACTCTTTAAATGTCAATGTTTGCAGCCGATTATCCAGTAGCAGTGGCTGTACTAAGAAAGGAATTTTAAAATGTAAGCCCGGTTTCAGATCTAAGTGTTGTCCTTGCCGATGGCTGACTAATTTATTCGACTGTAATAATAAAGCGCTGTATCCTTCAGGGACAATAATGACGCTTTGATAAATAATCCATAATAAGGCGACTAAAAGGCCAAGCAGTAAATGAATTTTTTTTCGAATATGAATCATCATTCATATCCTCCGGCGATGTCATAACTACTCGGGATAGCGTTATTGGTTTTGCTATTGGCTTCGTTAGTCGTATTGGTTTTAGCAGATGCCGATAGCTCGGACAATTTGGCGCTATTGATAGCTTGAGTGGCAACAGGGTTGTTGAATGTTAAAGAAAATGGCGCATTAGCGGTATTGGCCATCACGAGTTTATTACTGTGTGCCATCATGTTTTGTAAGGCTTCGAGGTAAAGTCGCTGGCGTGTCAATGTCGGTGATGCTTGGTAAGCGGGCAATAAGGCTAAGAAGCGCGTTGTTTCGATCTTCGCTGTTAAGATAATTTTTTGCTGATAGGCCTTTGCATCGGCTATTAAACGTTGTGCCTTGGCTTTGGCATTCGGTTCAATTTGAATCGCATACGCTTTGGCCTGATTTTCCAGTTGTTCTTTATCTTTTTTCGCATTAGCTACATCGAGCAGTGAGGCTTGAAGTTGTTCTGGAACTTGGATGGCGGCCAGCGTAACGTTTTTAATAGTCAAGCCGGTTTTATCCTGACTGATGGCACTATCGAGTTGTTGTTGCAGACGTTCTTGCAGCAAAAAATGTGAGTTGGCTTGAAGTTGCGCTAAGGTAAATTGGCTGAGCACACGATTTGCCGCATTATGAGTAATTTCTTGTAAGTTTAGCAGCGGATGGGCTGTACTGAAAAGATAATCACGCCCATTGACTATCGAATAATCGACGTTCAAATCAACGGAGATTTTGTTTTCATCCTCGGTTAATAGCTGAACCGTGGTGGAGAATTTTTTCATCTTTCCCGTATCAACGAGAGTATATTGTTGAATAGGTCTTAGGACCCAATGGTATCCCGGATCGAAAGTCGCACTATATTTTCCAAACTGCGTCACGATGGCTTGTTGTTCGGTATTGACTTTGAAAAAGCCCAATGCAAGCCAAGCAAGTAAACAAACAATAGCAATAACCCCTATTGCTTTAGCATTAAGTTGGGCTGGTGAGAAACTCCGCGCCATGATAGCCGATTTTTTATTAAAGATTCGCAACTTAAATAAAGCCACAATTTTTTTACATAAATCACGCAGAAAGGCTTCTAGATCGGGGGGAGTCTGTTTAGGTCGACCTGTCCACGGATCTTTATTTTTACTCGGATCACCCGGTTCGTTCCAGGGCATAGTGTGCTCCAATTTTTTAGCTTGTTAGAATTTTTCCAGAAGTGGTATTTTTCTATCGCAATACAGGTTGGCAATTTGTTAAAACAAACGCGCTAATATGCGAAGAAACAGACAAACCCCTAAAAATTTACTGACTAAGCATTTTTCGAATAGTAACTAGTGTAGCGCTTTTTAGCGCGCAGGTGTTAAATATGCACAAACAAGTTCTATTTGCGCGCCGTTATTTGATTTAAATCACGCCAAAGCATTGGCGAATTTAAGCTATATTTCCTCCTAGGGTCTTGCGACTCAATGCAGGCATTTTATGCATGCTGCGCTATTCACGCAACTATTAATTTGGCCGCTTTTTTTTTCAAAGGTTTAATTCTCTTCGCCTCATGCGGAGATTTGCGCTAAGAGTTTAATAGGGTGACTGTCGATAGGATGGGATTTTTGCCGCTGTATGGTGTGGTAAGTCAGCCATTCAACGATGGCCTGTTGTAGTAAATCAATACCGAGACCTGATTGGGCAGATAACCATACTTTAACCGGTAGGCCGGCTGCATTTCGTTCTAAACGGGGAGGGGTATCTTCGAGTTGATCAATTTTGTTATAGATTAATAATTGCGGAATATGATCGGTTTTTATCTGTTTTAGTACACTAGCTACCGCTAGGTGACATTCAAGCTTCTCTGTGTTGGTCGCATCAACGACATGCAATAATAGGTTTGCTTGTTGCGTTTCTTCTAAGGTAGCCGCAAAGGCGATGACTAAGTGATGTGGCAATTGACGTATAAAACCGACCGTATCCGCTAAAATAGCTATTTTTCCGTTACTAAGTGGCATGCGGCGTATGCTTGGGTCCAGGGTTGCAAAGGGTTGATTGGCGACCAACACACGTGATTTGCTTAAGCGATTAAATAAAGTAGACTTTCCCGTATTGGTGTAACCTATCAGCGAAATATGCGCTAATTGGGATTTTTGCCTGGCGCGTTGACTTAGTGCGCGTTGTAGGCGAACCTTGGCTAAACGTTTTTTGATGGTTTTGATTTGTTGTCGAATTAAACGTTTATCGGTTTCTAATTGGGTTTCACCAGGGCCGCGTAAACCAATACCACCGCGTTGTCTTTCAAGATGGGTCCAACCCCGAATCAGTCGGGTTGATAGATGCTCTAATTGAGCCAGCTTAACCTGCAACTTGCCTTCAAAGCTACGTGCCCTTTGGGCAAAGATATCTAAAATTAACCCGGTACGGCCCAAAACACGACAATGCAATCTTTGTTCTAGATTACGTTCTTGAGCAGGCAAGAGATCATGATTAAATAAAACTAATTTAGCAGCGTGCAGCAGTAAGGCCGCCGATAACTCCTCAAGTTTACCGGTGCCTATAAAATATTTGACGTTGATTTGACGTTGTCGGCCTAAGATTAACGCCATTGGTTTGGCGCCCGCGGCTAGAGCTAGCTGCTGAAATTCTTTTACTATTTCTTCACTTTCATATTTGTTAAAACAAATATGCACTAACAGCGCTAGCTCACCGCTTTGGGGACGTTCAAGCATTACTGATTTCGAGTTCCTCGTCGGTTAAATTACAACTTTGTAGATCATTATTTTCTTCGATATTGGCTAATTTAACATTTCGTGCCGGAACGACTGTTGAAATAGCATGTTTATATACCATTTGGCTGACTGAGTTTTTTAATAACACCACGAAATTATCAAATGATTCAACTAAACCCTGTAATTTTATCCCATTAACAAGGTAGATAGAAACAGGGACTTTATCCTTGCGCAATGTGTTTAGAAAAGGATCTTGTAGTTGCCCTTTAGACATAATTAGCTTCTCCATGCAAATTTTAAATATAAATATAATCTCAAAAAGCCTTGGCCTTAAATTTATTTAGCTTATAACCAAGTGTTGTAAGTTTAGCATGGGAAATGCATAGGGCATAGCCCTGAAAGCGAAGAGTTTATCTTATTTTTGCAAAAACTGAAGCAGATATTCGCACGTTTGACCCTAAAATCCTTCAGCGGTGCGGATAGGGTTTAATCAACGTTAGCGTTTTATACCGAATAGGTAATTTTAGGTCATTAAGTTTTACTTAAGATGCGTTTTAGTATTTAAACTACAGGGTTTTATCCCAATTAGGACCCACTTGGATATCGACAGTTAGTGGAACAGATAATTGCGTGGTATTTACCATCAAATGTTCAATCAGTTGTTGGGTTTTTTTCAGATCTGAATCAGCCACTTCAAAGACCAGTTCGTCGTGAACCTGCATGATCATATGTGCTTTAAGCCTATGCTGGGATAAAGCAGTATCGATGTCGATCATGGCTTTTTTAATAATGTCGGCGGCACTTCCTTGTAATGGTGCATTGATGGCGGCACGTTCGCTGGCTCTGCGTTGTAAAGGATCGCTGGAGTTAATATGGGCTAGATGTAAACGTCGACCCAAAAGCGTTGTGACATAAGCTTGCTCATGGGCCAGTTGACGTGTGCGCTGCATATAATCTTTTACACCCGGGTAGCGCGCAAAATAACGATCAATATAGTTTTTTGCCGCTTCACGGCTAATGCCCAATTGGCGTGCTAAACCAAACGCCGACATGCCATAGATAAGGCCGAAATTAACTGCTTTGGCACTGCGACGTTGTTCAGGGTTTACTTGATGAAGGGGGATATTCAATACTTCAGCGGCGGTGGCGCGATGGATATCAAGACCTTGTGCAAATGCATCCAACAAACCTTTATCTTGGGAAAAATGTGCCATTATGCGTAATTCGATTTGTGAATAATCGGCTGCCATGATCTGATAACCGGCAGGGGCAATAAACGCTTGGCGAATCTTTCGGCCTTCTTTGGTACGCGCCGGAATATTTTGCAGATTCGGGTCGGATGAAGAAAGACGCCCTGTGACGACAGCGGCTTGATGATACGAGGTATGGATGCGACCGGTTTTGGGATTAATTTGTAAGGGAAGTTTATCCGTATAGGTTGATTTTAATTTACTTAAACTACGGTATTTTAAAATAAGTTTGGCCAGCGGAAATCGGATCGCCAGTGCTTGTAAGACCGCCTCCGAGGTGGAAGCTTGTCCTTTCGGTGTTTTTTCGAGGATCGGCAGCCCTTGTTCGATAAATAAAATAGTCTGTAATTGTTTCGGTGATCCTAAATTAAAGGTTTTCCCCACCAGCTGATAAATTTTTTCTTCTAAAAGCAATAAGCGCTTAGCCAGGGAGCGACTTTGCTTTTGTAATCGTTGCGCGTCGACTAAAACGCCATAACGTTCTATGTGCGAGAGCACGGAAACTAAGGGCATTTCTATCGTCGTCAACACTTGGCACAGCTCGGGTAAAGCATCCAATTGTGGTTTAAGGATCTGATGTAAACGTAAGCTAATATCGGCATCTTCAGCGGCATAAGGCCCAGCTTGCTGAATATCAATTTGATTAAAAGTTTTTTGTTTAGCCCCTTTTCCGGCGATATCTTCAAAGCGAATGGTGCTATGATCAAGGTGTTTGATGGCGGCACTGTCAAGACTGTGTTGGTTGCTCGCACTATCGAGTAAGTAAGATTCTAGCAGGGTATCAAAGCCTAGACCTTGTAATTGAATGCCGTAATTGGCTAAAACTCCCATGTCGTATTTTAGATTATGTCCTATTTTAAGTTGCTGAGGGTCTTCAAATAAGGGTTTTAATTGTTGCAGTACCCAAGTGCGATCTAATTGGGGTGGGGCGCCGGCATAATCATGCGCCAGCGGAATATAAACCGCTGTCGTGTTACTGATTGCAAAGGACAGGCCGACCAGCTCTGCCTGGATCACATCCAAACTGCTGGTCTCGGTATCAAAGGCCCAAATTTTGGCAGCGGCCAATTGTGACACATAGGACGCAAATGTTTTTTTATCGACAATTAATGAATAAGTGCTTTGTTGTGTTGGCGTGTGAGGGCTAGCTTGTTGGCTCGGATGCAAATTTTTTTCTAACTCTTTGACCCATCCTTTAAATTCTAATTGCTTATACAGGTCCAAAAGTGCTAATACATCAGGGGCTTTAGGGCGCAACTGTTCTAAATTAAAATCAATCGCAACATCTTTTTTAATCGTGACCAATTGACGTGATAAGAGCAGTTGATCAAGATTTGCTTGTAGATTTTCGCCGACTTTCCCTTTAATTTCAGCGGCATTTTTTATCAGTGTGGCCAGATCGCCATATTGATTAAGCCATTTGGCTGCTGTTTTGGGTCCCACATTGGGAATACCCGGTACGTTATCAACCGAGTCTCCAATCAAGCTCAAATAATCACTTATTTGTTCGGGGCTGACACCAAATTTATCGATGACGCCTTGACGATCCAATCGGGTATTGGTCATGGTATTGACTAAACTTATTTGTTCGCAAACTAATTGCGCAAAGTCTTTATCACCGGTTGAAATCAATACCGATAAATGTTGCTGTAGCGCCTGTTCAGCTAAGGTGCCAATCACATCATCGGCTTCCACGCCAGGATGTATGATAGTTGTCAGGCCTAAACTACGCACGATGGCATACAGCGGCTCTATTTGTTGCTGTAATTCATCCGGCATTGTCGGGCGATGGGCTTTGTAATCACTATATAATTCGTCGCGAAAGGTTTTTCCTTTGGCATCAAAAACAACGGCCATATATTCGGGTTTGGTATCCTTAATTAATTTGCGCAGCATACTGATTACCCCATAAACCGCGCCCGTCGGCTCCCCTCTTGAATTACTCAACGGGGGCAAGGCATGAAAGGCGCGATAGAGGTAGGAAGTGCCATCGACCAAAATAAGAGATTTTTTCATAGAATTTCAGCAACACGCTCATCATATAGCTTGATGGTATGATAACATACGCCCGCTTAGGTGAAGACCGCGTAGTTTCTATTAACTCGGGGGTAGTGTTTAAGTCGGCTAGTCAGTTTATGAGTAATGAGGTTAACCATGCGCATTGAGCAAGAAATAAGATTAGACTTTAAAGATGTATTAATCCGTCCTAAACGCAGTACCTTGCAAACGCGCGCGGATGTCGATTTAACGCGCGAATATATCTTCAAACATTCACGATTTTCTTGGCAAGGTATCCCTATCATTGCATCCAACATGGATCATACCGGAACCTTCGCAATGGCAAAAAGTTTAGCCAAACACAAGTTGCTGACCGCAATCGATAAGTTTGCCAGCCTAGAAGATTGGAAAAAATTCTACGCGAAGCAAAAGAAACTGCGTAATTTTTGTTTTCCTACCGCCGGGATAAAACGAGAAGATAGCCAGATGCTTGAGCAGATCATTAAGGTAGCGCCAACGCCTTTTATTTGCATTGATGTGGCCAATGGTTACACACAACGCTTTGTCGATAGTATTCGTGCTTTGCGTAAAAAATATCCTAAAAAAACCTTAATCGCCGGCAATGTCGTGACCGCTGAAATGGCTGAAGAATTGGTTTTAGCTGGAGCCGATATTGTTAAAGTCGGCATAGGTCCGGGTTCGGTTTGTACAACACGATTAAAGACCGGTGTCGGTTATCCACAGCTGTCGGCTATTATCGAATGTGCTGATGCGGTGCATGGTTTAGGTGGACATTTGTGTGCCGACGGCGGTTGTGTCTCGCCGGGTGATGTGGCCAAAGCATTTGCTGCCGGAGCAGACTTTGTTATGCTAGGTGGCATGTTGGCCGGTCATGAAGAATGTTCCGGTGAAAAAGTAGAAGGAAATGGCAAATGGTTTATGCGCTTTTATGGCATGAGTTCCAGTGAAGCGATGCATAAACACCATGGTAAAATGAATGCTTATCGTGCCAGTGAAGGTCGTTCAGTGAATGTCCCTTATCGAGGTAAGGTAGAAAATACCGTACTGGATATTTTAGGCGGCTTGCGTTCTACCTGTACCTATGTCGGTGCGCAACGTTTAAAAGAACTGTCCAAACGCACCACTTTTTTGCGGGTTACTCAGCAATTTAACGAGGTTTTTGCCGCTTTGCAGGTGAATGAGTTAGTCAATGATAATTAAGCCAATGCATTCGGATTTGCGGCCTTGGCCTTAAGCTTAGTTTTTATATCCAGCGGCGTTGATGCAATGAATGCAATCCAAAAAAAACGTTTAAATTGGCTTCTTGGCATGCTGGTTCTTGCCGCCTTAGTGATAAGTTTATCGCTTTATGCCTTAAAACAGAATATAAATTTGTTTTATACCCCTAGCCAGCTTGCGGCTGAAAAAATAACAACCGGCCGGTTGTTTCGTTTAGGCGGACAAGTCAAAAAAGGAAGTCTTAAACAAAATAAGCAGCATTTGTTGGTTTCCTTTGTAGTGAGTGATATGGTAGGCGATATTCGGGTCGAATATCGGGGTGTATTACCTGACTTATTTCGTGAAGGACAAGCCGTGGTTATAGAAGGAAGTTTGGATCCAGCCGGGATTATGCAAGCAACACAAGTGCTGGCCAAACATGATGAGCGCTATAGACCGGCTAAGCTAAAATAAACGTTTCGCCAATCAATAAAACAAAGTTGTAGAATAAGGGTTTATTGCCGGGAAGACCTTTTAAGCTTTATCGCATAGCAGCAGGGTAGCAAATATGACTTGGTTAAAAGTACTCATCGCCGTTTTATTAATCGCCATCGCTAGTTTGGCCTATATCTTATTAACGCGATTTTTTCCCAGTGAAGAGGTTTTTTTTATGGGATCGCGCGCCTTGACGCGCGCCTTGGTCCTTGATCTGAGCATTAAAAGTAATAAAGAATATCCGACTTTTTTAGCCGAAAACTCCGGATTTTTAGTCGTACATCCGGCTAAATCAGCCGAGGATCACCGTGATGATGTGTTAGAGAGCCGTGATATTTTAGCTTTAGTCGAAAAAACCGATAAAAATACCATTCAAGAAAAAGATCCTCTGTATGGCGAATTAGAATTACTTTTTTTGAAGAAAACCGCGTTAGGGATACGCGCCAATTACGTAACTTTATCCAGTTTAGGGGTCAAAAGTATTTTTTTAAATCCCGATTATCTCAGCCATTTTTTAGCACTATATAAAGATAAACTCCCCCATGCGGCCGGTTATGCGGTGATGGGAGATGGTAGCCAACGACAAATTCGTGATATTCTAGTCAACTAAATTTTGTTTTTGCGATAACGCGTTTGATATGAAGCCTGTACAAGAAAAAATAAAACGTTTACGTTGGCAATGCCGCCGCGGCATGCTTGAACTTGATCTGCTTTTGGGCGCTTTTTTACATCACTATTATTTAAGTTTAAGTGTGGTCGAGCAAGACCTATTCGAACAGCTGTTAACTTATTCGGATCAAGACCTCTACCGTTACTTGATTAAACAACAATGTAGTCAAGATCAAGCTATGCAGGCGCTTATAGAGCGGGTTCGTTGTGGCTGTTAACGTTTACCGTTTGAAACCTTCCTATTATTTAGCGGTGCTATTTTTAGTAATACACGGCGGTGCGATTGCCTGTTTATGTTTTTTACCTTGGCCGTGGTGGACTAAATTGCTGTTAACCTTAGCCTGCTTAATGAGTTTCATCACACTTTTTTCTCAACAGGTGTTGTTAAATAATCCGCATTCTATTGTTGAATTTTGGCAGCAAAGTGCAGGACGTTGGCAATTGCGCAATAATCTAGGCCAGATTAAAGTAGTCGGTTTGGCCGGCGATAGCATTTGTACGCGGTATTTTGTGCTATTGAATTTTACCGTGTTAAATAAGAAAAAGATTAACACCTCCTTACTTATTTTGCCGGATAGCTTAAATCCGAAGGATTTTAGGCAATTGCGTCGACAATTACGTAGTATTCGCTAAGTCCTCGCTGCCCGATGAAAATAGGCCGGAGTTATCCTTTTTATAGCAGCGGTTTGCTATAGGCTTAGCGTATGGATTAATGTATAATTTTTATTCGTTAGGCGTTTCGCGATGAAATTTTTGCAATAGTAGAATAAGGGTTTATGGCATAGAAGACCTTAAGTCGAACCGGATGTTCACTAAGCGCTACAGAGATGTATTGATGCGTGTCTGATAGGTCATAAACCCTTGTTCTGCTTGTTTGTTTCATTTATTATCCGCGAAACTCCTATTTATATCCTATCCGAGTAGCCCTTTAACTATGTCAGAGAACCTATCAGTGCCAAATTCTTCGCCGGTGGAGGTTTCTCCCGCTCTGGCCCAACCGGTTATTATGACGGAAAATGCCGCTAAAAAAGTATCGGAACTGATCGAAGAAGAAGGGAACCTACAGCTGAAATTGCGTGTATTTATTACCGGGGGTGGGTGTTCTGGTTTTCAATATGGTTTTACTTTCGATGAAGTGATCAATGAAGACGATACCGTGGTGAGCAAAACCCTGATTAAAACACCACATCAGCATGCCGCCGCTCAAGTTGAGCAAACGGTTCAGGTTCAACTACTGATTGATCCGATGAGCTTAGTGTATTTAGTCGGTGCTGAAATTGACTATAAATCTGATCTGAGTGGCGAGCAGTTTATTATTCGTAACCCCAATGCCAAAACTACCTGTGGTTGTGGCTCTTCCTTTGCCGCTTAAGCTTTTAGGTAAATTCCACCTAATACTGTTGCGTTTTTAGCGCCGGTTACTGCCGGTAGATTACTGGTTTTTCCTTCTAAGGTTTGCTTTGCAATCCAAGCGAAAGCCATCGCCTCTAAGTATTCACTTGGCACGCCCCTCTCATCACTCAATAAAAGACGATGGTTTTGACAATGCACCGCTAAGCGTTTTTTTAGATAAGTATTTTTACTACCGCCGCCACATAACACCAGTACACCTTGGCGACTGTTAAATTGTTGGATAGCCTGCTGCACACTGATGGCGGTGAGTTCACAAAGGCTTGCTTGCACGATAGCCGGCGCTGGTTGTTGCGCCAAGCCATTAAGTTGTGTATTTAGCCAATTCAGATTAAAATATTCAAGGCCAGTACTCTTCGGAGGCTTTAATTGAAAATAAGGGTCTGATAAAAATTGCTGCAATAATGCCGCATCAAAGTTAGCCGTAGCTGCCCAAGCACCTTCTTCATCAAACCACTGCTTACGATGATAGTATATCCATTGATCCAGTAGACAATTAGCCGGGCCGGTATCAAAGCCTATTATCGGCGCTTTTAAATTAGCCGGTAAATAGGTAATGTTAGCAATCCCACCCAGATTCAACACGATACTATCTTCTTTTTCACTGCGAAATAGAACATCATGAAAAGCCGGTGTTAGCGGCGCCCCTTGGCCGCTGGCGGCAATATCCCGACGGCGAAAATCAGCGATGGTGGTGATCCCGGTTTTTTCGGCAATGATATTCGGATCCCCAATCTGAAGCGTAAAAGGAAAAGACGGCAGATGCGGATAATGAAAAACAGTTTGACCATGACTGCCAATCGCCAGAATGTCTTTGGCAACTAGATCACTTTTTACTAATAATTGCTTTACCGCCTGCACAGAAACTAAGGCTATTTGTTGATCCAATTCGGCTAATTTTGCAATCTTAACCGCCTCTTCGGTATAAAGCTGTGCTAAATCCTCGCGCAATGTATGCGATAAAGGCAGTTTATACGTGTTTAATAGCTGTGGCTTATTCTGCGAAAAATCAACTAATACCGCGTCAACGGCGTCCATACTGGTGCCAGACATTAGGCCTATGTATAATTTTTTCATTAGTTTCTATCATGAGTAAAGGCAGTATTGCCTATAAAAACTTTTTAATTGTATTGCAATGTACCGTGAAAGAATAGTAGGCTTCACGCAAGAGAGCTAGCTAGACAGTCGCTGCAGTAATTTTAGTTACTGGCAGAGGAAAGTCCGGGCTCCACCGGGCAGAGTGCCAGGTAATACCTGGGAGGTGTAAGCCTACGGAAAGTGCCACAGAAAATATACCGCCTATCGACTATAGTTTCGTCCTCGATGCGATTATAAGCTAGGTAAGGGTGAAAAGGCGTGGTAAAAGCACACCGCATCATTGGTAACAGTTGATGGCAAGGCAAACCCCACTCGGAGCAAGACCAAATAGGGACCTTTAGGCGTGGCCCACGCTAGGTTCGGGTAGGTCGCTTGAGGTGTATGGTGACGTACATCCTAGATGAATGACTGTCCACGACAGAACCCGGCTTATCGGCTAACTCTCTATCTTATTATTTCTTCCGATTGAGATGATAGGCAACTCATTGATTGATTTGATTTTCAAGGGTGCGGCGCTGGATGAAACCGTTGGTCAAAATGATTCGCCTTTGATGCTTTAAAAATCGGCGAAAAAAACCTCGAACCACTAGATTTGGCAGTTGCCAGGTGAGTGGCTTGGCTCGCCCGCTGCAGGTTTTTTGCCATCGGTAAATGTTTTTTTAAAGACATGAGCAAAATCTCTTTTTTCAAAGCATCAATGCCGCAAAAGACTATCTCTAGGTCTTGTTGGCTTTTAATCAGGCAAGGCCAGTGATCTTTTAAGGCATTACACAGATTGGCAAATAAATCAGCATCGAGATAAGAATCTACACAGAGAAAGTCGTTGATATTTTTAATCAGAGTAGGCCAATGCTCGGCTAAAGAGGCACAGACGCGTTTTTGCTCAGTGAGCACAAGATGATGCAGCAAATATAAGTGCTCAGTTGTTTTGATAATCAAAGGCCAATGCATCTTAAATGATTCACAGAACGCAGGACGTTGGTAAAACTCTAGCGAGTAAAAAACTTGCTTAAAGTCTTTTGGATTTTTAATCACCGTAGGCCAGTAGGCTTGTAAGGAGGCACATAAAATAATGCGTTCATCCGTGGCAAGCGCGGCAATGACTTGATTAAAATCGTCAGCATTTTTAACAATGCAATCCCAGCGTGTTTGCAAGGATGCAAACACCAAGATTTGTTCTGTGGGTTGTAGACAAGCCAGTAGACGATTCAAATCCTTTGCATCGTTAACAAGGGTAGACCATGGTACTTCTTTTAAAGAGTTACATAAGAATAGGCGTTCCGCACGACATTTTTCAAAAGTCAAATATCGAAATAACTCACAAAGATCGGAGTTGCTTTTAATCATTAAAGGCCAGTGTTCTTTTAAGGCACGACAAAGACTGATACGTTGTGGATAATCAAGATAATGCAGCAATATTCTAAAATCTTTACTGTGCTTAACGAGGCTAGGTAGTTGGGCTTTAAAAGCAGCATATAAGATTATTTTTTGCTCTGAGGATAAGTAAAAAATAATCTCGGCAAACTCATACGCCGTTTTGATAATGAAATGCCAGTGTTCCTTTAAAGAATGACATAAAGCGGTTTGTTGCTTCGATTCCAAACCCGAATAAATGTTTAAAAAATTATTTTTAGTTTTGATCAGCGCAGGTAATTGCGCTTTAAACGCATCATATAAAGCAAGTTTCTGCATAGGTGATAAATAGCGAAGCAGCTTGGAAAAATTGGCAGCTGTTTTAACAATGCATAGCCAGTGTTTTTTTAAAGCGATACATAAAGTGATTTGTTGTATTGGTGCGAGTGCAGAATAAACGTTTAGAAAGTCCTGAGTATCTTTTATTATCAAAGGTAATTGATCTTCAAAGAGCTCATACAGGATTATTTTTTGTTCAGCTGATAAATGGCTGAAGATTTCCCAAAACTCAAGATTAGTTTGAACAATAGAATGCCAATGTTTTTTTAATACGTGACATAAGTCAGTCTGTTGATTTGGTTCTAGCGATAGGTATAGGGTTAAAAAATCTTCTGTGTTCTTGATGAATAACACAAATAACTCGCTGAAAACTTGACACACGGCTGTTTTTCGACGTGATGACAGGTTTTTAAGTATTTCAGAAAATTGATGCGCATTCTTAATAATCGAGGCGAGTTTTTCCTTTAACGCCTCATAGATGGCCATATAATGATTTGGATTAAAATGCTGCAGAATAACCATCAAATTTTTATTGGATCGGACTTGTGACTGAAACTCTTGCCGTAGCGCCTGCAAAAAAAGTGCAAATAAATTATTGTTGACTAAATCAGAGAGTAGGATGAAATCATCGAGGTTACAAAATATTTTCGCCATTTTTTCCCGTGCCTCTTCTAATGCACAAAAAGCAGGGATTTCTTCAGGCTCCATTTCTTTTAAAATAAATGCTACCGTTTCATAGTCTACTAAATTTAAGGAAATTTTTAGTTTAATGAGAAGTTTTGTGGTAATCCCGAATCGATCCCGGCCTACGTAGCTTCCATTTTGCAACTGAGAAACTAGATTTTGGATGAGCTTTTTAAGTTGTTGAATATTTTCCTGGATTAGATTGTGTTTTTTTTCATTTGAAATTGTTATCGTGTTTAGTATTTTTTCATGACCCGCTATTTTTTTACATAACTCGTCTCGACGTGATGCCAAACAAGTTTTAATACTATATTTAGTATTTTGCTCAGGATCCGTTGTTAATTGCTTAATAAAATTTATTTCTTTTATTAATGCTTGAGGAACCAGCGCTAATTGATCCGATAGCAACTGCCAAAAATCCATAAAGGCGATAAGGGCATTATAGCCACCGGTTGCCGCAGATTCTTCCCGTCCCGCTCCTCTTACGCTGTTATATTCCAAGCCGTGGATAAGTGTTTGTAGCTGTTTTAATAAAGATGCTTGATTAATAGAAAGCTGATAGTGACAGATAGCGTCTCCAATCGCTTTAGTGCTATCTGAATGGGCATAAAGCCTTTTTATATCCTTATCATTTACAAAAACCTTTGATAGCACTGAATTTTTTTCTTGAATAAATACATCATAATAGGGATTATTTATTTTAGCGTTAGGTTGGTTTTTGTTTTCTACAATTTCTTTAAATAATGATAACGGTACTAAATAATGGTGATTGACAGCCAGGATATGGGTTCGGATGACTTTTTTTAGATCAATTTCATCTAAGTTAGGATAACACTTAAGGTTAAGACTGTCGCAGCGTATAGTGGGCATTAAAATGTTAATAGCCGGCAAAGAAACATCGTGTTGAGGTGTCGATACCGCAATCCATGCTGCGATATCAGCTAAAAATTCCGTTATCTCGTGGCGGGGCAAAGCGGTATAACATAACAGGTTGCCTTTAACGAACTCCCAGTTGTTACTCAAAAATGCTTGAAGCGCACAGCGAACGTCTTGCAGAGTTTTTTGCGTATCAATTATTCTTTCTAGCTGATTGAGAACAGATTGACTATATTTGTAAATGATCAGTTCTTTACATCCGATAGGATGCTGGTTTGGTTCAGAAAATAATTCTTTCAGCGTATCAATTCGCATCTTAATTGCGGGTATGTTCATGGAGATATTTTCCAGCAAATGCTAAGAGGAGATTTTTTACAAAGTAGGTATTTCGCGTTAAAATTTTTGCAATTATTGGCAAAATGCCTATCTACAAACAATCCATAAAAAATTAGTCAAAAGGATTGTAAGAAATTTTTTATTTAAAAAGAAGTGGAAAATAAAAATATAGCTTAAAAATTGTTTTAACAAAGAATAAATACTATCTTTATCGGTTTGCTTTGATGCTTGCTGGCCGAAATTTTTATAATTTCTTCAGTGATCCGAATTCCTTTATCCTTGGCCCGTAGTTTATTTTTTCGAATATCTATTTTTCAAGCAGTTCAGGAGTAGGAAAGCAATCCGCATTATGTAATCAATTAGTTAAAAAGTTGAATTCTCAGCATGACCTAGATGACTAATTCGAGCCAATATTAACTCAACATCACTCGCTAGAAGCTAAATAAAATTTAGCTCAATAAGTTGCCAGAAGCTTTTTTGCTTATAAAAAGTACAATGCGTGCTTGAAATGGTCAAAATATTTACTATTTATCCTGCCTGTTATTTTTAAAGGGTTCTTAGTGCCCGTGCTTAATTTTCATTAACTATGGCTAAGTCTTGACAAGAAGCAATTCTAATTCCTATAGTGTAATTAAGTGGCAAAAAGTGGGTAAATGTGGTCGAAAATGGGATAAATTATGTTTCGGGGTATAAATCGGGTCGTGCTCGATGCGAAGGGCCGGATCAAGTTACCGGCTCGTTATCGACAGTTGTTGCCTGGTAATAACGAGCCACTCGATAAAGAACTTCAGTTAGTACTCACCATCGATACCGAGTCTCCTTGTTTGTTGCTGTATCCTGCCCAGGAATGGGAAGTCATCGAAGAGAAATTACAGGCATTGCCTAGTTTTAATCCAGCGGTACGTCGTATTCAACGTTTATTGATAGGGCACGCCACGGATTTGGAGTTGGATAGCAACGGACGCATTTTATTACCGGCATTGTTAAGAGACTATGCTCGTTTAGAAAAAGAGATCATGGTGATAGGACAAGGCCGAAAAATTGAATTATGGGCGGCTAAAGAATGGGATGATTATCGTACCCAATGGATTACAGAAACGGTTAAGCCCGGGGATTTACCCGATGAGTTACAGACTTTAGCGTTATAGGCGTTTGCAGATGCAAAAACAAGAACCGCATCAACCGGTTTTGCTTGAGAAGGTGATTGAATATTTAGCGATTGATCCAGAAGGAGTTTACATCGATGCCACATTTGGCCGCGGTGGTCATGCCGGGACTCTATTAAAGTATTTAACGGAGAAAGGAAGATTAATCGCCATCGATAAAGACCCAGCAGCCTTAGCGTATGCCAGGCAGCATTGGGGCTGTGATAAACGTTTTCAGATTTATCAAGCCTCGTTTCGCAGCTTAGCCGAGATCGCTACAGCCTGCGGTGTTTACGGCCAAGTATCAGGGTGTTTATTCGATTTAGGGGTGTCATCGCCCCAATTAGACCAGGCGGAAAGAGGATTTAGTTTTTTACGAGATGGGCCATTGGATATGCGCATGGATCCGCAAACAGGGATCAGTGCGGCAACCTGGCTAGCTTGTGCCACTGAGAAGGAAATAGCACAAGTATTAAAGGACTATGGCGAAGAACGTTATGCAAAACGTATTGCCAAAGCGATAAGTGAAGAGCGCAAGCTAAAACCTATCGTCACAACGGTTCATTTAGCCAATGTGGTGAAAGCGGCCCACCCGCGTTGGGAGCGGCATAGGCACCCGGCTACACAAACTTTTCAAGCAATACGTATTCGAATTAATAATGAGTTGGAAGATTTAAAACGAGGCTTAGAACAAAGTTTAGATGTACTAAAGATAGGCGGACGTTTATTAGTTATTAGCTTCCACTCCTTAGAGGATCGAATCGTAAAACGTTTTATTCGCAAGCAGACGCATGCTGCGGTGGAATTAAAAAGGCTACCGGTCATCCCTGCTGAATGGAGGCCTAAATTAAAGAGTTTAGGTCGAAAAATTAAAGCCGATGCCTATGCGATTAAGGTTAATCCCCGATCGCGTAGTGCGGTGTTACGAATTGCGGAGAAAATATGATGAATGTGGCAGCACGTGCATTGACACGAAGTACATTGGTATGGGAGCAAGGTCAGAGCTGGGTCGTTTCTTTGAAGATGTTAGGCCTTATTTTATTGACCTTGGCGGCCTTGTCTTCAGCGCTTGCAGTTATTTATGTTAAAACGGTACAGCGCAATTTATATAGCGAGTTACAAACGAGCCAACAAGAGTTTGATCGGTTAAAAACCGAATGGAGCCAATTGTTGCTTGAAGAAAATACCTGGATTGCGCCGGTTAGAATACAAGCCTTAGCGCAGCAACAATTAGGCATGCGCATTCCCGAGATGAAAAGTACTGTGTTATTAACTAAGTCACCCTAAGCCATGACATTTTTTAATGCGAGTAGCTAAGCGCAAAAAAAGTGAGCGTACGCCTGCTCGCTCGATCTACCCATGGCGTTTAGTGGTGCTGGTGCTTATTTTGCTACTGATTGGCGTAGGATTAATCGGCCGGCTTATTAATTTAACCGTCATCAATCGTCAATTTTTGCAAAATCAAGGCAATGCTAGAACCATTCGCCGTGTTACGATTCCGGCCCATCGAGGCATGATCTTAGATCGTCACGGTGTGCCTTTAGCGATTAGTACCCCAGTGAATGCAGTGTGGATTGATCCGGCTGATTTCAAACCGAGTACATCGCAACTGGCCCGATTAAGCACATTGTTACACGTCGCTAAGCCGCTTATCCATCAACAATGTGTACACGGTCGCGGCAAAGAATTTGTTTATTTAAAACGCGGTTTGAATCCTAGTTTGGCGCGGCAAATCAAATCGCTGCAAATACCCGGCGTATTTCTACAAGATGAATACCATCGTTATTACCCCGAAGGACCTGTAATGGCCCATGTCGTTGGCTTAACGGATGTCGATGATAAAGGCCAAGAAGGTTTAGAGTTAGCGTACAACAATTGGTTAGAAGGACAAGCCGGTTTAAAGAAGGTGATTAAAGACAGATTAGGCCATGTCGTGGCCGATATACGCGCTATTCGCGCCCCTAAGCCAGGTCATGATTTACAATTGAGTATCGATAAGCGGATACAATATGTCGCTTACCGAGAGCTCAAAGCCGGTGTTGAACACTATCAAGCCGATTCCGGATCGGTGGTGGTATTGGATGTCAAAACAGCGGAGATTTTAGCGATGGTCAATTGGCCATCGTATAATCCCAATGATCGGCGCAGTGCTCAAGAGGGTCATGCGCGTAACCGTGCACTGACTGATCTCTTTGAGCCGGGCTCAACGATTAAAAGTTTCAGTATGGCCAGCGTGTTAAGCAGCGGTCAATTGACCCCCAGAAGTCAAATTGATACTTCTCCTGGTTGGATGATTATTGCCGGAAAGCGCATTAGCGACGAACGTAATAATGGGGTGATCGATCTGACCAAGATATTACAGATATCCAGTAATATGGGCATGTCCAAACTCATCTTGGCGCAGCCGGCTGAAAATTTATGGAATATGTTACATAGGCTGGGTTTTGGTCAAGTGACCGCCAGTGATTTTCCCGGTGAACGCAGCGGTAGCTTGCCACACTTTAGGGCTTGGAATCCTTTTGTGTTGGCGACCTTATCCTTTGGTTATGGCATCTCGGTGACCGCCTTACAATTGGCACAAGCGTACGCAGTGTTGGCACAAGGCGGCATTAAAGTGCCAGTGACTTTTCTAAAACGACAAGGTGATGTGCCGTTGGGTCAACGCGTGATGGATAAGCAGATTAGTCGAGTAGTGTTGGATATGCTCGAATCTGTGCTGAGTAAAGGTGGAACCGCGCCATTAGCACGCGTGCCCGGTTACCGCGTCACTGGCAAGACAGGCACAGTGCGCATGGTCGGTGTGCATGGTTATGAAAAACACCGTTATAATAGTATTTTTATCGGCATTGCGCCGGCCAGTCAGCCACGCTTAGTGGTCGCGGTGATCTTACATGATCCCAAAGGTCGGTTTTATTACGGTGGTTATACCGCAGGGCCTATTTTTTCACATGTGATGAGTAATGCTTTGCATTTATTAAATATTGCACCGGATGATGTCGCCAGTCTTAATCAAGTGTAATTAAACGACAATTTTTAGTACAAAAATAGACTAAACTAGAGAATTTAAGCGTGATATTTGTAATAAGTTAAGAAAAATAGTATAAACTAATGCGATACAGTTTCTTTGCTACAAACAGGGATCGGTTATGCCAAAGGAAAAGTTAGTTTTTAAATGCAGTGTGCTTCCTTGCATATTATTGAGTTGCTGTGCTTGGATGCATCCAGCACAAGCCGGTAATTACTTACCACCGCGACTTTCCATGGATGCCAATGCCGGCGGTTCTGCCACCGTGGGCCAAGCCGATC
>DALYCY010000014.1:0-29401 GCA_031973495.1 Candidatus Aquirickettsiella sp.
CTTAATTTTTTCATCGTTGCATCGTATTCCTGCAGCTTCGCCTCCATCACTTTTTTATCTTCCTTGAGCTGAAGTTCCATCGCTTCTTTATCTTGCTTGAGCTGAAGTTTCATTGCCTCCATCGCTTTTTTATCTTTCACTCGTTGAGCTTCAGTTTCCTTGGCAAGTTCTCTCAATTCCTTGGCAAATTCTTTGAATGATTGTTCCAAGTCTTTGATTGACTCGCCCAATTCCTGGATACCTCGTGCCAAATCAGAACAGTCTCCGGGTGATTGTTGTCTTTGAAGCGCTTGCTGTGAATGCTGATAAAATTCTTCCAGACGTAGATGGTAATTTTTAAATCTATCTAAATAACACCGGCTTTGTTGCAAATAAGCTTGACTATACCGGCTTAGCAGCTCCCACATCGCTTGAGAATGCGTTAAACTCATGGCATGATCGGGATGAAATAAGAGCATCCCTCCCTGTAATAAGGGTTTTAATCGACGCTGTAAGTTATTCAAATATTTTGAGAAGCCATCATAAGCTTCGTGCTCTCCTTGAATATGACGCATCGTGGTTTCGCAGCCTGCCAAATAAAGCTCAATGTTGGCTTTAATCTCATCTAGGCTGGCTTGCAATAGCGCTTCCACTTTCTGTAAAGAACCTTCTTTGAGTAGTAACTTTAAATCTTCTCTCTGTGACTGTATCCATGCTTTAGCGCCATCTAATGAACTGATTCCAGTCTGATGATTCACTTCTCTCGGCAGAGCCGATGGGGATACCAAGGAAACGCTTTGCGTATCCTGGTAAACCGCTAGATCACGCTTCAGGTTGGCCCTATGCCACGCTTGAGCGACTTCGCGTCTTATCTCAGCAACAAGATGAGGTTGAGATAAACGTGAAATGAAATTATGCCACTGTGGTTCAAAATAACGCCACATAAGTACCTCGACTTGCTGATATTCCTGTTCAGCTTGTTGTTTGAGAGCGAATCGATCCTCTTCTCTCTTTATTTGTTTTAAAGAGTTATTCAGCTTGGTCAAAAAGATTTTCTGCAACTGTTGCTGATATCTTTTAATTTCTTGCAAAAAATACTTTTCGATCCACCTTGGATTACGGCAACGTTTTTCTAAATACGCTTCAAATTGGATATGGGATTGATGTAAAAGCAAACCTAATTCATGCAATAGTGGCCGACTCTCACTCGCAACAAGGAAGCTTTCGGGTGCTAGTTTATCCGGACGCACCGCTTGATAGGCCAAACAACGTTGATAGTAATTCCAGACATCAATCTTTTTATTCATGCCAAAAGAAGCCAACCAACGTCGCCAACGCGGTTTTTTCCAATAGCGTTCTATTTTTAGGCGCAGCGCTTCGGGACTTAAATTAAATAAACGTAGTAACCGAAGTTCATCGGGACTACGTTTCCACAAAGGACACTCCTTGCTTAAGGGAGGTTGGATACTCATATGGACTATCCAAGGTCTCGACCACCAACGACGTTTAAACGGCTTGTTGGAAAGATACGCATCCATCTGATTCAATAACTCACTCAACATCTCCTCCTAGGCATTATCCTCCTCATTTTAACTAAGGTTTGAAAAATCCAACATGACTACTTTCCGGCATATCCGTATTCGATTCCGAGGTGCTTGATGCCGCTTGTTGTGATTCAATACGGCTCATAAAAGCGCTTAATTTTTTCATCGTTGCATCGTATTCCTGCAGCTTCGCCTCCATCACTTTTTTATCTTTCACTCGTTGAGCTTGCAAAACCTCTTTTTCTTGCTTCATTACATCGAGGCTTCCCTGCAAGGTCTCCACCTTAGCTTTTTCTATGTCTAATTCTAATTGTTTTTGTTCAGCTTCAGAGAGACAATGCATCTCTAAAATACAGCCACTCATTGCCTTTTTGGTAAGATTATATAAGGTGCTACTATAGGTTTTTTTGGCTATCTTATACCTGTTCTCATAATCTTCTTTGAAGTCATGTATAGCCTTGTTAATCGACATGATATCTTCTGCCGAAAAAACAGCATGTAGCTTACCCATAATTATTTGCACGCTCTCGAATCGCTCTTCTCTAATGTTTTGACCGAAGTTAAATAAACCTTGAACTAAGAGTTTGAATTTATCCACGAGCGCTAACCCGTTGCGTAACTCTGGCCTTACTCTCATGAGCGCTAAATGAGCGTAATCACCCAATTGATTAATAAAAGTCTCTGTTTCTTCCTTCGCTTTGGGGGATATATTGTTCAACGCCAGACTATGAGCAGGGACAGATATTTTCTTGGAATTTTGTAAAATCATCACCAATGAAGGCGTTAACGAAGAATTTTTTTCATCTCCGTTTCCTATCGCTAACAAGGGATCAACCGGATAAGCATATAAATGCAGTAAAGGCTGTGCATGAATTTGGCACTTATTCATCGCGTAAGCAAACGCTTCCATTCTAGAGTCGTCTGCTTGTTCTGGATAAAAATAGTCTAAAAGCAAGTTCGAGTTGGAATGAGGATCGCCTTTACATTTACAAACTCCATGCAAATCAACGCCTGTATAAATGACTTGAATTAAATCCTCAACAGTCGGCACCCGTCGCTTTTTTTCAGCTTCATTGAGAATTTTAGGACGATAGAGATAAGGAAATAGTCTGTTGCAGAACTCATCAATCGAAGCAATATATCGATGCGATTCCTTAATACGTTCTACACCGTTTTCATGTGCTAGATTTTTTATTTCAGTGCGGACCTTATGTTCTTCTCCGCGAAGAGCAAGCGTATCCTCTTCTAAACGCTCTTTTTTTTGCGATAATTCCTCTTTTAATGCCTCAAGTTCAATAATGAGCATTTTAGCTAGTTCACGCATTAGTGGAGTAACGACGTTTGAGTCTTTGACGAATTGTTTATCCTGTTGAAAGCGATCATCTGGAATAATTTTTGTTTTAAATGAGACCGGAAACTGGATTAATTGATCACTTTTTTCTCGGATAGCGCCCCAATAACTGGCCCGATAATCTTTAATCATTGAGTCTGTATTTTCATCGGGCAATAATGTTTCAAGTTTGGACCGCAATGATTCTATATTGTACTTGCTGAGTCTATAAGGTGATACTAAGATTTTTTTCCAGTTTTCGACCGAATTCACGATTTTTCTTTTTATTTTAAGCCATTCGAGTAATCCATCCAGATCATGCGCTGGCAATATCTCTACTTCCTTCAGGTTATTGAGAAACTCAATAAGTTTTCCACACTTTTTGAGTTGTTCAGCTATTAACAGATTAGCTAACCTCAAAGACAATAGCTGAATGGTAATTTGATTTAGCGCATATTTAGAAACATATTGACATAAGAAAATTTTGGCGAACTGTAATTTTATATTTCCTCGGTGTTCAGTTTCGTTCATCGCATGGAGAAAAATACGTTGCCCCGCTTCTATCTGTTCTTCTTCCGTTAGCAACGGCAACCAGTTTGGATCATCACTCCATAAATTGGTCTGCTCATTACCTGCAGGGTCAGTTTTTTTAAATTCAGCGGATATCTGGGCGATTTCAGCGCAGAAACCGGCAAGTTGTAAATTTTTTGGCAGGATTTTTTGCATGGTTTCGGGGATAAGTTTTGGTTTATCCATACACACCCTGATTTGCTGCTTTAATTGCTCAAAAGAGCGTGTAGATCTTGACATGGCATCAGGGACACGAAAGTCGTTCTCAAACAGGACAGCCATCTTTTCTTTTGTTTCTTTCAGTTCGCAAAAACATTCATCAATGCTTTTTAAATAGGCATTAAACTTTTCAATTGAACTTGTTCCTTTTGATATCTCGGCAATATACAAGTTTTTACGATTGGGAGGCTCAATCTTCAATGAAAATCGCTTATATTCAACCTTAAAGGATGAAAAATTATTCTTAAAATTTGATAATTGAGATAAGAACTCTGGCTCATTCTCACAGTGCAGAGCGTTAACCAGTCTTTCTAAGCTGCGATGGGTTTCAAGAAAATATCTTTTCGCATCATTTAAAATACCAAGACTTTCATTCAATAGATTCAAATAAGTTTGAGCTCGTTTATTAACTTTTTGAAAAGCTTTTTCTGCATCGCCGGTAGTTTGAAAATCATAGTCTGTTTTCGCTTCGTGAATAAATTTTAGAAGGGGATCTCTTTCATACTGCCATTCCTGTAACTGTTGTTGAACAGCATTGGTAACAAAATTCCCTGCTTTACAAACGTCCCTACCAGTTTCATGACCCACACGTAGCAAGTGCAGAATTTCAAGCGTCTCCCATGTGATCTTAACTGCACTAAACGCTGTCAATGCCTCAATAATCATTGTCACTTCCTTTTGTTAAATTTATTTAACATCACTACTTGAGTATAAAGGATCAAAAAATTATTTCCTAGATCATTTTTTCCTAAAATTTTTTTAAAAATTTTAGGAAATTTAAAAAATAATTTGTATGTTATCGACTGAAATACACTTCACTTTTAACGCTAATTCATTCTGGATCGATACAGATATCAATCCGACGGGGTTTGCCTAAATGCGCTTATCTCTAATCGTAATAGTTATTTTTTTATTATCTTTTTTTAAATTTAATCTAAGCGATAAAGCGGCGGTGACCACTCCGCGCAATAGCGATTATAGTTTAATTTTTTAGATAAATTAAAGCAAAAAAATGCTTTAAAAATAATATTATTTTTTAGTGTAAAATGAAAATCAGTTACTTGATCTTATTTTATAGAAACACAAATCTAACGGCGGTTTTTCTAAATCAGCGCCCTGCTCTATCGTATGACTCTATAATTGAATCCATCACCCGTGGATTCAAATAAAATGTATTAGTTGAACTATTTAATTTTAAATATTATGGAAAAATTTATGGTATATTAAAAATAATACAGTATTTTTAATAGGGACTTGCCATGCCCACCATATCTCAACATTCAATAGATCAAGCAATTGCTGAGGGTGTTATGACACTTGAGCAATATCAACAAATCCCAGAAGATGAACGCGACAGCATGCAATATCTTTTTTCAGCCAATGGCCGACAAGCACTTGCTGAGGGTATTATGACATTCGAGGGATATCTAAAAATTCCACGGTATGAACGCCAAATTGCCATGTTTGAATTACAAGATCCCGATACGCGACAAGCACTTGTTGCCGGTATTATCACATTCAAACAATACCTACAAATCCCATGGCATGAGCACAAGAGCATGCAATATCTTTTTTCAACCGATGGACGACGATCACTTGCTGAGAAGCTTATAACGCTGGAGCGATATCTACAAATTCCAAAGGATGAACGCGAGAGCATGCAATACCTATTTTCAACCGATGGGCGACAAGCGGTTGCTGAAGGCATTATCACACTCGAGCAATACCTACAAATCCCACCTCCTGAACGTGAGAGCATGAGATGTCTTTTTTCAGCCGATGGCCGACAAGCGGTTGCTGAAGGGATTATGACACTTGAGCAATATCTACAAATTACACAAAATCAGTACTATAAAGATATTGTTCCACCCGTTCGTCGACAAGCGGGAAACGGTGTTATGACACGCGAGCAATGTCTACAACAAGCCCTTGCTAATGGTTCGATGACACGCGAGCGATATCGACAAATCATATACGATGAACGCTATAGCATGGAATATCTTTTTTCAGCGGATGGCCGACAAGCGGTTGCTGACGGTATTATCACACTCGAGCAATATCTAAAAATTCCATCACACACACGCAGCACCATGATAGCGCTTTTTTCAGCGGATGGCCGACAAGCGGTTGCTGACGGTATTATCACACTCGAGCAATATCTGCAAATTCCACCCCGTAAACGCGATTGGATGGAGTATTTTTTTTCGCCTGATGGGCGGCAAGCAGTTGCGGACGGCGTTATGACACTTGAGCAATATCGAGATATACCCCTATTTCGTTGCCGAAATGTGATGATGCTATTACAAGATCCCGACACGCGACAAAAAATAATAAATGGCCAGATTACGATTGAACATGTAATAGACCTCGACCAAGCAATGGCTCAAGATATTATGACACTCGAGCGATACCGGCAAATCCCGTTGTCTGAACGCGATAGCATGCAATATCTGTTTTCAGCCGATGGTCGACAAGCGGTTGCGGACGGCATTATCACACTCGAGCGGTATCTACAAATCCCATCCAATGAACGCAAAAGCATGCAATATCTGTTTTCGCCCGCTGGACAACGAGCTATTTGGGATGGTGTTATCACGCTCGAGCAATATCTAAAAATCCCATTAAATGAACGCCAAAATGTAATGGTAGCATTACAAGATCCCGATACGCGACGTATTCCACCTGATGGGCAACAAGCACTTGCTGACGGCATTATAACACTTGAGCGATATCTAAAAATTCCATTAGATGAACGTGATAGTATGAAATATCTTTTTTCAGCGGATGGCCGACAAGCACTTGCTGAGCGTGTTATTACTCTCGAGGAATATCTACAAATCCCATCCGATGAACGCAAAAGCATGCAATGTCTTTTTTCAGCGGATGGCCGGAAAGCGGTTGCTGACGGCATTATGACGCTCGAGCAATATCTACAAATACCATCTGATGAACGCTATCACATGAAATATCTTTTTTCAGCGGATGGCCGACAAGCGGTTGCTGACGGCATTATGACGCTCGAGCAATATCTACAAATCCCATGGTATGAACGCTATACTATAGAATATCTTTTTTCAGCCGATGGCCGGAAAGCGCTTGCTGACGGTATTATAACACTTGAGCAATATCTACAAATCCCACGGCTTAAACGCGATAGCATGGAATGTTTTTTTTCAGCCGATGGTCGACAAGCACTTGCTGACGGTATGATTACCCTCGAGCGATATCTACAAATTCCGCAGCATGAAAACAATAACATGCAATATCTGTTTTCACCCGGTGGTCGACGAGCGATGGCTGACGGTATTATCACACTTGAGCGATACCTGCAAATCCCACAGTATGAACGCTATAACATGCAATATCTGTTTTCACCCGGTGGTCGACGAGCGATGGCTGACGGTATTATCACACTTGAGCGATATCTAAAAATACCATCATATGAACGCCAAAAAGTAATAACTGCATTACAAGATACTAACACGCGACAAAGCACAATAAGTGACCTGACGACAACTACATTGCACACCGTTATTCGTGAAGAAGTAATGCGCTATTTAACGACCATCGCCAAGCCTAATACGATTCAAGCACTGCGTACATTCACTGACTTAATGGAACAAATAAAAAAAGAGGGCGCGGAAGTAATTTGGGAGCACATTAAAGACAATATCGCTATGCGCATGTTCGATGAATTTAGCCGCTTCTATCGAAATAGAACCAATCCTTATTTTATAGCACTCGTTGAAACTGGCAAATATAGAAAATTAGGCGACTTGAACGTATTTCAAGAGCAGGTACAAAGCGGCAACCACCTTAGTCAGTACAGATCGGATGGTTTAGAAATCTATCTCCAGATTGGCCGACAACTCAATGAGCTTGAAAATAAAGCGAAAGATTTATGTGATCGCCAGCATACCCCAGCTTCTAGCAAGGCAAGCACTATAGTTAATGTATTGCGCGGTTTAAATCGTGACTGTTTTATAGAGAAAAAAATCGACTATAACACTTATAAAGAAAAATCATTAAAACTCATTCACCAAGAACGGCCTGAATTAGATAAGCATCGTGGATATCAACAAATTTTAGCTAACTTATTGATATTCATCGTTACATTAGGAACGGCACAGTTGGTTAATAAAGCATATAATGGGAACTTTCTATTTTTTAATAGTACTGATTCAGCAAAAAAACTGGACAATTTGAGCCAAGCTATCGAAAAGGCGGTCATCAATAAAAATCAGACTAATCTAAATGAGGTGTTTCAAAACAATAATTTTATTGCTGATTTCAGTGATAGCCATCGGCTAGCGAAATAAATCGCGACTATCTGCGTAAACCTCTTCCTGGATGAGTACTCCCGTTTTAGTACTCATCGTAAAGCTATACGCGACTCCTTAGCCAATTAAGACTTTTTTATTCTCAATTTTTTCCGCCAGAATAGTGTGCGGGTTGTGTGCCATGGGATTGACACTGAGGCTCATCGTCACTTTTTTTCCCTTGAAAAAAAGTGACATTTGCAAGAGAACTAGCAGATTTGCGATGACTCTTTTCGGCAGCTAGCCGCAAGAAGCTAACGATTGGTTGATATTTAGATTCATCAACATATTGTATAGCTTTAGCTCTATCAAAAGGCGTCATACCATCCTCATCCTTGCACTGAATATCCGCACCTTGCTCAACCAGGTATTCAACCATCTCTAAGTAAGCATATTTGGCGGCCAAGTGTAACGGGGTTACATTGAAAGCATTTCTCGCATTAACATTAGCCCCGTTTTCGATTAGCCGCTCCACAACAGCCTGGTGCACATTTTTAGCGGCCAGGTGTAACCCGGTTACACCAAAAACATTTATAGCATTAACGTTAGCGCCGCTCTTGACTAACCGCTCCACAACAGCCTGATGACCATTTGCAGCGGCCTGGTGTAACGGGGTACACTTTTCTTTCGCTGCTTCTGCATTAACATCCGCCTTGTTGTCGATTAACCGCTCCACAACAGCCTGGTGACCATTTTGGGCGGCCAGATGTAACCCCGTGACACCGAAAGCATTTCCGACATTAACATCCGCGCCATTCTCGATTAGCTGTTTCGCAACAGCCTGGTGACCATTTGCGGCAGCCTGATGTAACGGAGTCCACTTGTCTCCCCCTGCTTTTGCATTAACGTCAGCCTTATTCTTGATTAACAGCTTCGCAATAGCTTCATGGCCCTTTTCAGCGGCCTGGTGTAATGGGGTTAGTGCGTAATCATTTCTAGCATTAATCCAAGCCCCTTTCTCGATTAATAGCTTCGCAACGGCTTGGTGACCCTTTTCGGCGGCCAGGTATAACGGGGTTATACCGAAAACATTTCTAGCATTAACCTTAGCCCCCTTCTTAAGTAGCAGCTCCGCAACAGCCTGGTGACCCTTTTCAGCGGCCAGGTGTAAAGGGGTCCGCTTGTCTCCCCCTACTTCTGCCTTAACCTTAGCGCCGTTCTGGATTAACAGCTCCACAACAACCTGGTGACCCTTTTCGGCAGCCAGGTCTAATGGGGTTACACCGCGATCACTTCTAGTACTAAGCAAAGCCCCCTTCTCAATTAGCAGCTTCGCAACAGCCGGGTGACCATTTGCAGCAGCCTGATGTAACAGGGTTACTCCATCATCATCACCTGCGTTAATATCTGCTCCTTCTTCCGTTAACAAGGTCTCAAGCAGCGCTTTATAACCTTGTCCGGCGACATAATGTAGTTTATTAAGCAACTCATAACCCACTGTTTTCTCTAAAAGATATTTAACGACTTCCAGATTAGCCGGCGTATTTTTAAGCGCGTAGTATAAAGCAGTCCCACCCTCCTTATCCTCGCGCTTAACATTCGTATCGTGCTCAGCGAGGCATTTAACCATCTCTAAGCAGCTATTTTGGGCGGCCAGGTGTAAGGGAGTACGCTGATCATTATCTTTAACCTGCAGATCTGCTTGTTTGTCTTTTACCAGATAACTGACTATGGCTGACTGTTGATATTGAACGGCTCGATGCAATAATGTCTTTCCATCTTCATCTTGGCTATTGATGTCTATTCTTTTTTCCATCAGCGTGTCGATAAAAGCCTTTTTCGCGGCTAATTCTCCTTCATCGACAAAAATCAAATGCTCGAAGCAATTTCTCCGCTGTTGCGCAGTAAGTCGCTTAAAAAGGTAGTCTTGTCCATTTGCACCCTCGATAAAAATTCTAATAATATTCCAATGAGCATGCTCAGCAAAATAATTAAATAAAGACCCTGCATCTTTCTCACTCAAGTTATCCAGTAAAGCCACTTTTTTTATCAATAAAAATTCGACCATCTTCCAATGAGTATGCTTAACAGAATAGTTAAATAATGAATTGGTATCTTCCTCACTTAAGTTATCCAGCAAAGCCGCTTTTTTTATCAATAAAAGTTTGGCTATATCCCAATACTTCTGCTCAACGGCATACTGGATAGGTTTTTTACCTATCCTATCAGGTTTATCAATCTCAGTACCTTGGTCTATAAAAAGCCTTATTATTCCTAAATCGCCTCCCGAATCAACAAATTGACAAAAGAAATCAATTTTTTCCTGCTCATTAAGATTAAAAGCATTAAAATATTTACGTTTATTACTATCTTCGAAGAAAAATTTTAGCGTAGGCAAAGATAGCAAAGATTTATTTTCCTTGAAATATTCAAGGAATGAATCCTTTTCTGTGTCATTAAGATCATTAAAATCAGCGCTATTCGGCTTATCGTTGATCAATAAACGTGTAACGATCTGCCAATGTGTATTTCGGGCAGCAATATGTATGGGTCGTTGAGCATATTTATTGCGTGCTTGAACCTCAATACCCTGCTCTAAAAGCAAGCCTACGATCTGTGTAAATCCTCTTTGGGCGGCAATATGTAACAGTCCATTTTGCTGCTGATCACGGTATTGATTAAGGTCATTTACGTTTATATTGCTTAATATAGTTTGTATCGTTGCCAAATCATTTTCAAAAATAAAATGAAATAACAACTCTCCCTTATTAAGCACCTCATCAGGCTTTACACCTTTTTTTATTAAAGCGCTCACTAGATGCCAATAACCCTGTTTGAGCGCATAATTCAGCGGTGTAAATCCTTGCTTATCTACTGTATTGATTATCGCTTCAGAGACATGCGCTAGTAAGCATCCTATAGTTTTTGTATCCTGAGCATTGTACCGTGCGGCATAATGTATCGCGCTTCTAGCACAAGCATCCAAGGCTTCAATCTTAAAACCCTTTCCTAATAATGCGGATACTATTTCTACATTCCCTTTTTGAGCAGCATAATGCAGGGCTGTTCTCCCCAGGTTATCCGCATCATCGACATCAATCTTAGACTTTTTAAGTAACTCATTCACAGCGTCCAAGTTAGCTTCATTAGCCGCATCACGCAATTTTCTGTTAAGGAAAGCAATCTCAGCTAAGCTATCAACGCAATTCCTAATTTTCGTAAGGAAGACATTGATTTTTTTAGCGTCGGATTGCCCTACTTCTAATTTCTCTAATAATTGCTTAATCAGTTCATTAAGCTCACTGAACCCTTTTCCCTCAGCCGTATTAGCAGTCGCATTATGCAAACTGCTCACTAAGGCTTTGATCGAAATATCATGCGGAATACCTATTAATTTATGTTTAATACCTACTAAACATTCTTCATATCTCGTTGCCCTACTGGTTAAGAAACTATCCAGAAAAATACTGATCACTTCACATTCCGGTTTAAATATTTCTTTTGATAAAAACGAAATGGCATGTTTGTACTTTTTGGGGTTATGTTTTTTTTGCAAACTATTACTTAAGAAATCTGCTGCAAAATACTCCGCATAGCTACGATGCATAACATCAACCTTATGAGCAATGATCTGAAAGATTCCTATCAAGTTTAATTTTTCTATTTTGCCGTGATCCTGTAGGAGTTTATTGCCTAGCAAGACCTGCATGTCTTTACGCACACCCGGAAATAGCAAGCTCATCGCTAAACGTCTATGCATTTTGGTAAAGCTGACAGTCCATTCATTTTTTTCCATGGGGTCGAGCAGAACACCCATACCTCGCTTTTCCTGCATATAAAGGTCATATTTGTAGTGTATAAAGCGCTCATACAATTCAAGTATTCCAAAATTTTCAATCGTATTAAACGGCTTATCGCCATACTTGAGTGATCGCTGGATATCGGATTGAAATATCTCGGCCATCATTTTTGTTTGCAAGGGAATACCCATAAACCCTGCTGCGGCATTACTAATGGAGTCTGAATCTGAAAAAGATGTTAAAAGATGAATGATATACTTTTTTAATAAAATTTCTTTCTCTTTTGTATTGATATCAAGCTTTTTCGTCCAGAATCTTTCTAAAAATTCGCTCTGATCCTTTTCAGTAAATGGCTCAAATGTGTATGAAAATACTGATAATTTATTTTCTAGTACTTCTCTTTCATGAAACCGAGTCGATACTATCACTTTTTCTACGTTGGTTTTTTTCAACTCAGCTATAAGATCAATAACTTTATCTTGCTCATTTTTTTCAATTTCATCAAAACCATCCAATAGCAACACGGTATTGCCTTTATTTATTACAAAGTATTCCAACAGTTTTTTAGACAATCCGTTTATTGTACTGTTTATATCGTATAGGAAAGATATAACATCATCGGGCTTTTTAAATGAATTTTGATTCAGTCGCTCTTTGCACTTTGGTAAATCTACTCTGAGTACCCATTTGAAAATATTTTTTTCTTTTTGCTGATTGGCTAAGTAGGTTAATGTCGTAGATTTTCCCATACCAGGTTCTGCCGCAATGATAACCACTTTATTACCTGACTCACTATCGATGAGCTGCTTATCCTCGAGCAAATCCTGCCTACTTTGATCGAGATACTTGCGTAAGCCGGATACACTCCCTTGGGATTGAAGCCAAATCAAATCGCCATTCGCTTCTTTTTCCAGCCAGTGGATAATCTGGCTTGAATCTTGAGCACATAAATATTTAAAATCGTCTTTTGCTATTTGAGTATCCTCTGCTAGAACAAATTGGGTGTCTCTGTATTGATGAGGAGCAGGTTTTATCGCTGCAATAGATTTTACCTGTTGAGTCTTCGCCCATGTTAACAAGCTATCTTTATCACCCCTGTTAACGATAAAAAATTTGTCACCTGGATATTCGAGCAAAACGTCTTGCTTCAGTTTAACCTGATGATAAAATTGACGATCAATGTAATAGTCCTTAATTTCACCTAACGGCGGAACAGGTATTCCTACTTCAATTTTTTCATTTTTAATTAATGCCGCTAATATTTCTGAATTAATCACGTCTTTAATGCTCGCATCTTGTCGAATGATTAATTTATCTAATGCTATCTCTTCGCCTTGGACAATAACCTCTCGCATTAAGAGTTTATCTTTAGCAAATTCGGTTAAATCATTGAATTCTATCTTTAAAAGTTTTTGCTGATATAGCTCGATAAATAGTTCAGCAAACTCCCTGCTGGCTTCTTCATATATTAGATTACTTAAACTATCTTCTTGACCCACCAAAATAAGTTTTAGATGAGAATGCTTCTCTAGAATACCAAACAGGTCTTTAAAAAACTTTTTCTCTGCAAATAACTTTTGCTCTGCTCCAGACATATCTTCAGCACGCGATTCACACTCAATGACTAATAAATACGGATGGTTAGGGCGGGCATCGTTACGATTACTCGTCTTATTGGTCAAAAAATCACTTAGGTTACTAAATTTTAAATTCAAGAGATGTTCTAGATTAAAAAAGGCATATCGCTCCTCTCCAGAAGCATTCTCTCTTAACCAAGCTCGATAAAGATCGTATATAACATTAACACCTATATTTAAGTCTGATTGGATGGTATGTAAAATTTTATATTTTTTGTTTTCTAGAAAGTCCTTTAAATCAATCGGTTTTTTTTCAAAATGAGAATGTTCATGCCGTGCTTGTGACGCACGTTGCTGAATATCTTCCTTAAAAAAATCCATTAGGTTTGATTGAAGATATAAAAAAGATTCTAATTGATAACGCATATTAGATGCGTTTATCAATTCATCACTAGATAGTTTGGGGAAAAGATGCAATAGATGTTTAACATAAGCAATAAATTCATCCGCTGTGCCTTCGTTAACCGTTATTATTTCTTTGTTTATCCTAAAGCGCTTCAAAAAGGTGATAGCCTTGGTTGTTATAGGTTCATTACCTTCGAAAACTTTAGAAGAAAGTATATCGGATATCGATGATGAATTGGATTGATCAGATAACATCTGATACCAAACTAGAAATTGCCATTCGGCACTGGCAAACACATTTCTAGGACATTTATTATTATCTTCAATACCCACAGCTTCTGCTTGATAACGTATCTTGATGTAACCCGATGGATTCAATAACGCTTCCTGACTTACGTGAAAAGCATTAGTCTTTTTTAAAAATTCAAAAATTTCTGTATATTCTTTGGTATATTTGTATTTCTGATACGCGAAACTAAAGGGGTCTATGGGGAGGTATGATAAAGAATTTTGTACGGCATAGCCTACAGCTGCTACCAATAAATCCAACGCATATTCTAAAAATCCTTCCGAGTGAGTAGATGACCGCTTACCCAGTAATGGCCAATCTAATATTCTGAGTAGTCCAGGTTTCGTCATCGCATCAGATACCGCTAGCGCTTTTATCGCTTCTTTTATTCTACGCATTTTATGCGTGACGGCGGTATAATACAGCGGAATGTCCACGCTCTGCTGCTTATCGGATAGATCGATAGGTACTCGGTATAAGGTTCCAACATGGCGATTACAGGTATTGACTAAATTAGGGACCGAAAGATAGGTCGTAATATCCAAATTATCTAAGAATAAGGAATCACGTCCATCATGACGTTGGCCATAACGTATATCCAACTTATCTCGGAGAGAGAATAGTATCTTTTGACCGCCTGGATTATCAAATACGACGGTACGAGGATGCAGGCCGTTTTTTTGGAAATCTTCATCTTTCAGAAAATACGCGTTCTCTACTAATTTCAAATATTTTGTAGTAAAAGTAGTAATTTGCGCAAGCCATCCCCCTAAGGAATGTCCGGTAAAAGAAAGCTGTATATTCAATTTAGGATTACGTTTATCGTGGTTAATTCTTTGAATTACTTTAGCTACCTGATAAGCAAACGTAACCGCTGAATCAATTTGCGGCGTATGTTGATTAGAAACAATACTTTGAAAATTTGTTCGCCATGCGCCGATATTCCAAATAACCGTTCCACAATGTGCCATCACGACTTGCTGTTTCTTAACATGCCAATAGGCAGCACCGAAGTAACCATTCGTTTTTAGCACAGGGCCTATAATCCCATTATTGGACGCTGTGGTTAATAATTCCCACCCCTCCGGTAATTCCTGATTTAGTTCCCCCTGTTTCTGATAAGCATAGACCCTAGCGGCCAGTTCGGCATATTCGTAGGTAGTTGGATAAGAAAATGGTTCCAGCAACTGACTCAGTTTATCTGCAATCGTTTTATCTTCATTTTTTTCAGAAAAGGATATATCTACTTGGTTTGATAATTCTTTTCCTAAAGAATTAGATATTTTTTTTTCAAAATCAAGACAACTCAACTTTAAATCGGGATCCCATTGCAACCACTTGGAATCGGGGCTATACGCGGCGTTAATTTCTTGTAATGGTGGCATAAAGTCAGATTCCTTGTTAAAAATATACAGGTCTACTCTCTATAAAAGATTACCATAAAGTAAAAATTATTTCACAGATGGTTTTTTACTAAAATTTTTAAAAAATAATTAAAAAAATAATTTTTATTACATGTTATCGACTGAAATACACTTCACTTTTAACGCTAATTCATTCTGGATCGATACAGATATCAATCCGACGGGGTTTGCCTAAATGCGCTTATCTCTAATCGTAATAGTTATTTTTTTATTATCTTTTTTTAAATTTAATCTAAGCGATAAAGCGGAGGTAACCACTCCGCGCAATAGCTTACTGAGCGCTACACAATGGGTTTTAGTGCGTAATTGCGTTAGAATCTACAAATACTTGGCGATTAAATCCACTCTTATTTTTTAGAAATATAATTTATAGTTTAACTGTTGAATAGAACCAAACCAGACTGCCAAAAAAATTATTGCGTCTACACTCCGCTAATCCAATCGTTGGCGATTAAGTATTTTTCGCTTAATTCGGCTTCTTGAGAGCCCGGTTCGGCTTGCCAATTATAATGCCAAGTGGCTTGTGGTGGCATGGATAATAAAATTGATTCAACCCGTCCGCCACTTTGCAGGCCAAATAAAGTGCCGCGATCATAGATAAGATTAAATTCAACATAACGACTGCGTCGATATAATTGAAACTGACGCTCACGATCACCATAAGGATGATTTTTACGTCGCTGTAGTATCGGTAGGTAAGCCATTAAAAAATGTTCGCCGACACTTTGAACAAATTCAAAACAACGGGTAATATCCCATTGATTGAGATCATCAAAAAATAGTCCGCCTATCCCGCGCGCTTCTTGCCGATGCTTTAAATAAAAATACTCATCGCAGTTTTTTTTGTACTGCGGATACAATTCTAAACCAAACGGATCACAGGCAGCTTTAGCCGTGCGCTGCCAATGTTGGCAATCCTCTAAAAAAGCATAATACGGCGTTAAATCAAATCCACCACCAAACCACCAGCGTGCCGCTTGCCCCTCCTTGGCATCCAGCGCAATAAAGCGCAGATTCATATGCACGGTCGGAACATAAGGATTTTTCGGATGAATAATTAAGGAAATACCGCTGGCTTGAAATGGAACACCGGCCAGACAAGGGTGTCGCTCGCTGGCACTGGGTGGTAAGCAAGCGCCTAAGATATGCGAAAAATTAACTGCGCCTCGTTCTATCACCGAAGCGTCACTCAAAACACAGGTTTTGCCGCCGCCACCTCCCTTATCATGCAACCAATCATCAACTAAAAATCTGGCGTGTTCCTCTTCCTGTTCCAAGCTACGACAGATTTTAGTTTGTAATTGTAAAAGATAATCTTTGATTGTCGGAATAATTAGGTCATAATTCATGGTTAATCAATACTTATTGAGTTAAGTTAACTATATATAATATCCTAAAAATTTGGAGCGCTGCTTCCCTATGATAGCCTGGATCAAAGCCTTACACGTCATCGCCATGGTCGCTTGGTTTGCCGGCCTATTTTATTTGCCGCGCTTATTTGTTTATCATGCCGCCGCCTATGATAGCGTGAGCTGCGAACGCTTTAAAATCATGGAACATCGCCTTTATTATTTTATCATGGCCCCTGCGGCATTATTAACCTTGCTATTTGGATTCATCTTACTTGATTTTTCCGCGACCTATTATTCCCACGCCCTGTGGATGCATATCAAACTAATCTTAGTGGCGCTGCTGCTTATTTTTCACGCTTATTGCGGAAAGCTCGTCAAGGATTTTAAACAGGATAAAAATCAACATTCCAGCTTATTTTATCGTTGGTTTAATGAATTTCCCACCTTACTACTTATCGCTATCGTCATTATGGTGGAAGTGCAACCCTTTTAAGATGCGTTAGATTTCGACCATTTCAAAATCTTCTTTCATCGCACCACACTCAGGACAACGCCACGTTAACGGAACGTCTTCCCAACGAGTTCCTGGTGCGATACCGTCTTCTTCCCAACCTTTTTCCTCATCGTAAACATAACCACAGAGTAAACACATAAACTTTCGAAAAACTTGCGTATCTTGCTTCATTTTTTAACTCTTCATTAATGAGATAGTAATCGCCGACATCCGTATTGCTGCCAATTTAAGTCCGTGCTAGAGAATATAAAGAAATTATTTCGTTTTAGCAAAGTTTTCAAACCCCTTTTTAGTTTCAGCGCACATTCAAAGTGAAGCCGGTGTCATTAGGGTTCGCGGACAAATAAGGCCTCGATAAATTCCTTGGCTGAAAAAGCACGCAGATCCTCAATGCCTTCGCCGATGCCGATAAAGCGAATAGGTAAGGCTAATTTTTTAGCCAGTGCAAAGATCATCCCGCCTTTGGCGGTGCCATCTAACTTAGTCAGCATCAGGCCGGTTAATCCGAGTGCTTCATTAAATGCTTCGGCCTGCCGTAACGCATTCTGACCGGTACCGGCATCGAGTACTAAAATAATTTCATGCGGGGCGGTGGCATCAAGCTTGCTGATCACTTTTTTTATTTTTTGCAGCTCTTGCATCAGATGAGTTTTGGTGGCTAACCGACCGGCGGTATCGGCAATTAAGACATCGACATTCCTGGCTTTAGCGGCTTGAAAGGCATCGTAGATCACCGAAGCGCTATCGGCACCTTGGTGTTGGGCAATCATAGGGATCTTATTGCGCTCGGCCCAAATGCTTAATTGTTCAGTTGCAGCCGCACGAAAGGTATCACCAGCCGCTAACATCACCTGCTTGCCCTGCTGTTGTAGATAATGCGCCAATTTGCCAATACTGGTTGTTTTGCCGACCCCATTAACACCCACTACTAAGATAAGATACGGTTTATGTTCAGGATTTATACACCACGCTTGTTCAGAATGCTGTAATAACTCACCTAACTGTTGTCGTAAAACCTCCCATACGGCATGACCATCTGCCAATTGCTGACGCGCTAGTTTTAGTGTTAATTGGGTAATAATTTCGTCGCTGACGGCCGGGCCTACATCCGAAACTAAGAGTAATTCTTCAATCTCTTCAATCAGTGCCGCGTCAACGGTTTTTTTACCCCAAACTAAATGCGCCAACCCTTCGGTTAATTGATAACGTGTTTTTTGTAAACTATGTTTGATACGATTAAAAAAACTACCCTTTGCTGTCGCGGAGCTATCGGTATCATGACTTACATCGTTGCGTTTTAAAAAATTAAACATGGTGCAGAAATAACTCGGATAAAACGTTTATAATAACAGCAGTTTCGCCAAGCAATGAAACAAAGTTGCAGTATGACACTTGCTTGTAAAAGTTTTAGCGACCAATGCCGCATTGGAATGTATCTACTTAACGTCGTATTTTTTTCATGAAAAAAGCTCAACTAAGAATTATTGGTGGTCAATGGCGTGGACGGAAACTCCATTTCCCAACCGTCCCGGGTCTACGCCCTAGCCCAAATCGCATTCGAGAAACCTTATTCAATTGGCTAGCGCCTTATCTCAGCGATGCCCATTGCTTGGATCTATTTGCCGGCAGTGGCGCCTTAGGCTTCGAAGCGCTCTCTCGCCAGGCCAAATCGGTCACCTTTATTGAGCAATCGGCCACATTAAGCCGATATTTAGAACAGCAAATAGCACAGTTTGCCGTTGCAGACAGGGCCGTGGTTTATCAGGCTCGCTTCCCCTTTACGCCGCTGGCAGTATTGAAAGGGAAATCAGCCCTTTTTAACCTGGTATTCCTTGACCCGCCTTTTCATCAAGGTCTTATCGAAAAAGCCTGTTATTGGCTGGTCAAAGAACAGCTGATTGCCGCTGAAAGCATCATTTATATTGAGACAGAATCGACGCTGAAAAGCCTTTCGCTACCCGCAAATTGGCAGGTTGAACCCTGCAAAATAGCCGGGAAGGTGCAGTATGGCTTGATCAAGCTAAACTTGAAAAAGCATGTCTTGACTTTATAGGTCCTTCTTGCTTCAATGCCAGGATAACTATAGAGAATTTTATCTAAAATAAGATATGAAAAAAATAACAATCGCGCTTTTTGTAAGCCTTTTATCTGGGTGTGCTACGCAAAATTTCCCGGACTCAGTAACCCCGGCCATCAATGCTCGCTCAGATGATGCCTCCGTTCAGCTGGCTGAAGCGGCGCGCTCTGTCAGTTTATCACTGAATGAATTAAAGGCGCTGGAGAAGGCCTCAAGCCCCCCTATCAGCAAACGTTTACCGTATCCAGGCTCCTCGGGTTTAGACAATGTAGTCGCCTCGGTTGACTGGTCGGGGCCGGTAGAACCACTACTAAAACGTATTGCCCAGCTAGCGCATTATCGCTTAGAGCGAATAGGACATCATCCGGCTATTCCTATTCTAGTGACCGTTTCGTCACAAAATACCTCGTTAGGGTATATCCTGCGTGATATCAATCTCCAAGCCGGCAAAAAGGCTAATATCCTGGTTTATCCGGGTATTAAAACCATCGAACTACGTTACGCTAAAAATTAACTATCCCTATTGACGATGAAACTTATAACAAGCTATCGAAAAAACGTTATTGGTCTATTGACAGGCTTAAGCCTGTGTACCCTTTTGACCGCCTGCAGTACCACACAACCGAACTATAAAACAGTCGGTAGTTTAAATAACTTAAACCAACTGCAAAATCTGCACGCGAAAGCGATGCCGAACAAAAAACAAATGACCGGCTTACACACACAAGCACTGCAAGATATTGCTATGAGTATCGGTGCTCAAGCCGGTCTTGCTTGGCGCTCTGAGCATATTAATCAGGTTCTTAACAAAAACGCATCTAATTTAGATCGTATTTTTAATTTTAATTTAATCCTGCTCGACCATAATGTCGTGCCGCCGGTATTAGTACAGGGCAATAGCTCACTGAGTCTTGACGATGCGCAAACCCTGCGTATCGATGATCGTACTTACCAGATTATCAGTCAGGCGCATTTTACTACCGCTCCACCGCAGTGGCGCAATTATATTTGGATGAATTATCACCATCCTGAATTACCCTTACCGGCCTTTTTACCGAAAACAGCCGAAGAACGGATTATCTGGAAAAAATATGCCACTATCGGTTGGCAAGACGGTATTCAGCAAGCCAACGCTATTTTTAATGATAACTTAGCACGCTTAAAACGTGATTATAATGGCATGGCACTTTATCGTCGCTTATTACTCAAAGGCATGGTCAGTAAGCCTTTTGTGGCGCGTACCAATCTGGGGGTAACCGGTAATAATTCTAATCTACATATTAATGACCAATTATTACGTATTACCTCATTACCCAAATTACAAGTTAATCCAGGTCGATGGAAATCCATCGTGACGCATGACAGCTCACCTGCTAGCGAATGAGCCGGTACGCTTTACCACGTCCGCTTGTCTGGCGCAGCTGCTCATCCATTGCCAAAAATTAGCCGCCTCGGATATTACCTTACAAACCGGTGAACCGGTGTTTGCTGAGGTGTATGGCCGCTTACTGCGGATCACACAGCGTAAACTATCCAATACCGAAGTCGCTGAAATCTTAAATCTGATTTACGGGCCTAACGGCAGTGCGCAAATTTTAAGTGGTGTTGACATCGACACCCACTATGAATTTCGACCTAATCGTAATGAACGCTATCGATTTCGGGTCAATGCCACCGGATGTTTGGTAGAAGGTCATGATGCCATTCAAATCAGCTTTCGAACCATCCCAAGTACCCCGCCTAAAATGTCTGATCTCAATCTTGAGTCGTCATTAGTCGATGCCTTGGCGCCGGCGCAAGGGATTGTTTATGTAACTGGCGCTACCGGTTCGGGTAAAACCACCTTATTAGCGGCTATTATTCGGGATCTGGCGGAAAAAACAGACAGTCATCGTAAAATCCTAAGCTATGAAGCACCGATAGAATTTGTTTACGATACGATAACGATGCCAAGTGCCATTGTCAGTCAATCGGAAATACCCCGACATCTACCGAGTTTCGCCGCTGGCGTACGTAATGCCTTACGTCGTAAACCGCGCCTTATCTTAGTCGGTGAAGCACGCGATCCAGAAACGATCAGTGCCTCTATCGAAGCGGCTTTAACTGGGCATCCGGTCTATACCACCTTACATAGTAATGGGGTTGCCGAAACATTAAGACGACTGGTCAACTCCTTTCCGGCTGATGAAGTAAAAGCCAGAATGATTGATATCATCGAAACCATTCGCGTGGTTATTTGGCAACAATTAGTGCCTAGCCTCGATGGCAAACGCATTGCCCTGCGTGAATTTTTAGTGTTTGACGAAAAGTTACGTGATATTTTATTAGATTCTAAATTAGAAAATATCAGTGCCACTACACGTCACTTACTCAAAGAATATGGTCAACCGATGTCACTGGATGCAAAACGCAAATTTGATGCCGGCTTAATTGCCGAACGTGAATATAAACGTTTAATACTCAGTACAGAACTTGTCGATCAACATGCCGGATCCTGAAACGACTTGGCAACCGACCACTGCGATGGCCCTATTAACGTTACGGGCAAAACTTTTAGCACAAGTCCGTCAATTTTTTGCACAACGCAAGGTGTTAGAGGTAGAAACCCCGATACTGGCACATGCCACAGCCACAGACCCGCATTTACATAGTTTTCAAACCCAGTATGTTTTAGATAATCCCCAGCTGCAGCAAACGCTTTATCTGCAAACCTCACCTGAATTTGCCATGAAACGGCTATTAGCCGCCGGCAGTGGTGCCATTTATCAAATTACTAAAGCATTTCGTAATCGCGGTGAATCAGGTCGTTACCATAATCCGGAATTTACATTATTAGAATGGTATCGACCGGGCTTTAATCACCAGCATTTAATGGATGAGGTTGAAAGCTTATTAAAAACCATTTTAGGCTGTGATAGCGCACAACGCATCCGCTATGCGCAGCTCTTTCAACACTATCTCCGCATTGATCCGCACCAAGCAACATTAGAGGATCTGCAACAAATCATCAGCTACCATCAACTGTGCACAGAAAATCTGAACCTAAAGCAAAGCAGTGATTGCTTAAATTTTTTAATGGCGCATTTTATAGAGCCGCAATTACCCAAACAATTGCTGTTTATTTATGATTTTCCGCTATCGCTAGCCGCTTTAGCCAAAATAAGCGACACAACTCCCGCAGTGGCAGAACGTTTTGAGGTCTATATCGACGGCATAGAGCTAGCGAATGGCTTCCACGAACTCAGTGATGCCAATGAACAACGACAACGCTTTATCGACGATCTAAACCAGCGTGCAGCGTGCAACTATTCGGCCATGCCTATCGACGAGCGGTTACTCGCCGCTTTAAGCCATGGCCTTCCCGATTGTGCCGGCGTCGCCCTAGGCCTAGACCGGCTGTTGATGCGGCTTGCCAAGGTTCAGCACATATCGGATGTGATTAGCTTTCCTGTGCAACGCGCTTAAGATCAAGCGGTTCATTTTCGTTTTCTGGTTGATTTTTCTCGACTTCATCACTTTGAATAATCTTCACGCCCACGGTTTGCATTTCAGAGATAGCCAAGCGACCATCTTCTGGATTCACATTTACCGCGCGACAACCATCTTCGATCAAATAGGTTTTAAACCCCAGTTTGCAGGCATCCAAAACGGTATATTTAACACAATAGTCGGTTGCCACACCCATGATATAAACTTCGCTGATTTGCAATTGTTTTAAAAAATCCGCTAGACCGGTTTCTTTTTGATGATCATTATCAAAAAACCCACTGTAGCTATCGACTTTAGTATCACTGCCTTTGCGAAATACCTTAATAACATGATCCAGCTTAAGCCCTTTGACGAACTCAGCACCCTTGGTATTTTGCACACAATGCACAGGCCAAAGTACCTGTGATAAACCGGCTTGTTGAATAAACTCGCCCGGAAAAGCATTTTTATGGTTAACGGCAAAACTGGCATGATCCTCAGGATGCCAATCTTGGGTTGCCACCACATAGTTAAAGTGCGACTGCACGCGATTGGCCACCGAAATAACTTCATCGGCGTGCTCTACGGCTAACGGACCTCCCGGCATAAAGTCATTTTGTAAATCGACTAAGATCAAGGCTTTTTTCATAAAAATCATATTCCAGGAGAAAAAAATTGTTCTGTTCATTCAGTGCGTATCATCGTCATACGCTCAACCATGATCTCATTTTAATCCTTTTTTTTAGCACAGGAAAGAGCCAAACACGTGACCAAAGGCATAATAGAGTCTGTCAAAATAGGTAATTATTCGATAGATAAATCACATGAATGCGCTATTTTGCGATAAAAATTTTACCTTATTGGAATTAAGGATTTATTAGCTAAAACTATTACATCCGTAGGCTGAAGATATCTCTATATCCACTTAATACACGGACAATTTCAATTGGATTCGAGGGTTTGTAAATAATTAGGTAATGCCATTTAAAGGTCAAGAAGCGAACGGGTTTATACGTTAAATCATCGCGGATATGGCCCAGAAGCAGATAAAAAGCTTCAACGACGAGCGGTAAAAAACTGGGAATTCGTTGCGGCTGTTTCACTATCAGACGCCACCGTTTGGTTTTGTTGGGCATTTACACAATTTTATTTATAGGCTCGCGCCTCGCGGTAACAACAACCCGGATAACAAAAGCTCCTGCCAGTGCCACGATCAAAAAAGCACGCCAAAAACGATTAAGCTTGTCTTAGATACGAATGTTTTTATTTTTGGAATATTTTGGCTGAGTACCCCTGTAAAAATTTTGAATGCATGGCAGGATAAAATACCTAAAATGATTAGTCTTAACAAATTAGTGAAAAAATATTTAAAATAATAGCGGTTACTGTCATTTAAGATCATCTATTTGCTTGTGGCATCTGAGAAAAAACCAGTGCTTGTTGGGTTTCATTCTGTGGTAGTTCTTTAAAGAATTTTGATGGTATATCGGCTTTATTGGGGCCTTGAACCAATTCTAACTCTCGATGTTTTTTCATAAGTAGCGTTTCAAATTCTTTTTCTTTTTCCTGTTTTTTCTCTAGACCTGAAAGACTTATGCATAGATAAATGTATTTATATTCTTCATCTCGATAATTATCTCTTCTTTCATCAATATTCCGCATTAATTGTAATAACTTCCAATCTGATTTTCCAAAGTAACTATTATTCTTATTCCCCACAAATTTCCATCTATTTTTATGGTTCAAACATGATTTGTACTCACTCATCAGGCATTCCAGCTCAACCAGGTCTACTCTAGCAACAAAGGGATCCATGAAATCAAAGCTGGCATTGTTTTCAAGCAATTTTATGGCTGTTTCTATTGCTTCGTTTATTTGGTTTATTTTATGTAATATTTCTTGGATATTTTCCCCTTCTCTTACTATCGCTCTCTTTTGATTTTCAGAGCGAAAAAAGTCAATAAAGCGTTGTAACCATCTGGGTAGCTTTCGAACCTTAGGTATTAAGCGCGATTTATAACTATCTAAATATCCCTTTAGCTCACGTAAATGTGACTGTAATTCAGGACGCCTATTAAGCAGTCGTGATTTTATTATTGTTATCTGTTGCTTAGTGTCCTGTAAAGATTCACCTAGTTTTATGAGGGATTGATGAATTTTATCGAAGCCTTCAGGCACTTTGAAGCTTTTTTCTTTTTTTGTACATTGTAGATACCCCGCTTGCAGTTCATCTTCACAGTGAAGTAGTCTTTTCAAATAGAACGGTATTTTTTTATTATATATTTGCCAATATTCTGCCAATATACCTACATATGTTTTCGAGCAGGTTTTATTTAATATACTGCCTGGTTCAAAAAGTGGTGCCGCTTCGTATAATAATCTCGATAAACGACTTCGCAGCTTTTCTAATTGCTCAAAAGCCTTCTTATAAGTTGATAGGCTTGCATAGCGTAAATTATAACGATGGTCTTTGAAACAAGCATCAACCAGTTTATCCAGCTCACTTAAACTTTGTTGTAAAAATTCACGTAAAATTATCTGCTGATTAGCTTCATTTTGATATTGAATCCGATCGGCTAATTCTGCTTGTTTTATATCCACCCAAAGTGGTTTTATGTTTAAGCTTTTTTCACGATAAGATTGATAATTCAGACAAATTTGATAGTATTCCCATAGAGTAATCTTTTTACTCATACCAAAAATAAACCAACGCTGCCATCTTGGCTTTTGCCGATATTGCATTATTTTATTATCTAGTTCATCCGGACTTTGATTGAATAAAAGAATAGAGGTTAGTTCATCGGGAGAGCGTTGCCACAAGGGATTTTCTTTACTTAACGGCGGATCGATATGAATATAATTCGCCCAGCTTTTAGACCACCCATGTTGACGTACAAACGGCTTTTCGGAAAGATAATCTTCTGTCCTTTTTAGGGTTAATTTTTTATATTTTTTCACTTCCTTATTTAAGTCGCTCTCGCGCATATACTGTATTTTCTCAAGGACATATTCCCAACGTGAAACTGAGCACTGGATGGTCTCAATATCAGCCACAAGCTTATCAATGCTTGTTTTACGCAAGTCCTGAAATTGAATAAATAACTCACGCTGTATCTTCTCAATGCCTGTTTTACGCAAGTCTTGAGACTGAATAAATAATTTATGCTGTAGGTTCTTAATCGCATCACTAGTGTGGCCATTCTCCGGATAAAATAATGAACGACTCTCGTTAAAAAAGCCAATGAGTTGATCCTTTAAGACGTTTAATTGATTCTGTAAGATTTTAGATTTTTTTATTGATTCTATATGTTGTTGCGTAAAAAACCGCAAGCAGGAGTAATCGTTGACGATTGCTCCCACTTGAAATCGATTCATCTGCGACTCAATAAGCGCACGAAATAGCTGAAAAGTGTCTTCTAAAAATAATTTTATTTCCTCTTCCTGGTGTGCATTATCTTCTTCTTGCAACAGATCGGCCATCACTTTTTGTCGCTGCTTAATCCACGTTCCAATGGCACTTATATCCTCTGAGCAGTTAGCAACAAGTTGTTTTTTAATCCGGTTGTTCAAATGATTTACTAAAGATGGATGGGTTTGGTGTAGCTTGCGAACGAAATATGGGTATATTTCATTTAGCAGTGGTGGGAAAACAATCTTTATTTGTTGGTAGTTGTTAACCGCTAATATGGGGAATCTTACCCAATTAATAAAATCACGCTTGGCGTTCTCAAAGTTCACCTGTTTTAAGCCACGATGAGTAGATAGCGCTAATCTTAAGTCTATAAAGTCATAAATAGACTGGCCTGCTGTTATACCAAGATATAAATCCTTTAAGCTGGTATTTTTAGCCAAAAAGTTATGGAACAAGTGGGTATATCCTGTTATTTTTAAGGAAAATGGGTCTAAACTAAGCACCGCTAAGGCTTTATATTGCATTAAATGTTCGAATAAAACGGCATAAAAACATTCACTCAAATAACACTTTACTTCACTGTCTTGCTGGAAATAAACACGTTCAATTTTAATTGAACTCCAAGCTAACTTCGGTGCCAATATAGCTAATAATTCTTTTTCAAGCTTTTCAACGCCATGGACTACAAAATATCGGCTAGTTTTAGGTACCAGCCTCACATCGATTAAATGAAATTGATACGTTTTTGTCGAGTCAAGTTCCTCTAAACTTTTTTGCAATGCTTTAATATTATCAACATCCAAACTTGCATTTTGATAAATGAAAGAACCGTCTCTTTTAAATTGTCTTAAAGCTCCATCAAACGTATTCATTTATAATGTGTCCTGTTATTTTAATTATTGACAGTGAGCTTTTTCTAAAATTAATGCTTAGTAGTAACTTTTCCAACATAGCGTCTCCAGCCGATAAAAAGCTTAGCGACCAGCCGGAAAGAACGAATAACCCGTTGCAGCGGCTGTTTCGTTATCGGAAGCATCAGAAGCGGTAGCTTGATTTTGCGGCAATACCACACTGCTCGTTCTTAATACATCTTCCATTTCGGTATAATCCGTCTTCATCTCGGCTTGTAGTGCATATATTTTATCTTTATATTTATTAGTGCGTTTATTTTGTATTACACTTAATTCGTCGACAATTTTTTCTGCTAGATATGCGACCTCTTCATGCAGACGGGACTTTTGAAAAAATCCTTTTTGTGCATTCTCAGAAACCTTTTTTATTTTATTAAAACACGCTCTTGCCGCTTCAAACTGGTTACTGTCAGGTCTTGTATTGCCACAACTGATAATACTTTGAATACTTTGCTCGAAATGATATTTGATTTCAGAAAATTCTTCCGCCCTTTTCTCGGTCATATCATTTTTCCGCATAAAACTACGTATCCCTCCAGACACTACAGCAAATGAATTTCTTGGTTGCAAAATATCCGCATAATAATTCAAGTGCTTGTCCAGGGCTTGGTAAAGCAGTATTAGTTCAGGATAATGCTTTAATGCTTTTTCTATTCTCTTCATTTTACAATATGACCTTTTATTTTAATTTTAATGCTGAGTAATCATTCTTCCAACATAGCGTCTCCAGCCGATAAAAAGCTTAGCGACCGGCCGGAAAGAACGAATAACCCGTTGCAGCGGCTGTTTCGTTATCGGAAGCATCAGAAGCGGTGGCTTGGTTTTGCGGCAACGCCATGCTGGCCATAAGGAGTCTTTCCAAATTTTCCATTCTCGCTTGTATCTCCTCTTGTACCTTTGCTTGCATCTCCGCTTGCTTTGCTTGCATCTCCGCTTGCATCCGCGCTTGCTTTGCTTCCATCTCCGCTTGCATCCGCGCTTGCCTTTCCTCTTGTATCTCCGCTTGCATTATCGCTTTCATCTCGATGTGATGTGCTTCCTCTTTCACTCCCATTTCCGTGTACATCGCCGTTACTTTTTGTTCATATTTGTCAAAAACTGCAATAAAATCTTTCAAAATATCTCGGTAAAAATTCTTCTGTTTCTGTAACAACTCCTCATGCGTCTCTTCCCTATCATTTTTCTGCTGAATGATCTCAATCTCCTTTAGCAGCTGAGCAATACTGGTTTCATACAAATTCTTAATCTGAATAAATAACTCATGTAGTATCCGCTTAATCGGTCCGTTTGCGCTGTCATACTTATCCGGATGAAAAAGTAAAAATACCTTTTTTTTAAAAAAAGGTTTTAATTGCTGCTGTAAGGCTTTGGATTGTTGACTCGCTTGCCGATGGTTGAGTCTTCCCGATTGCAGCGCATCAACGAGTGCTTGATGTTCTCCTAGCCGCAACTGGATGATGCGACGGATTTTTTGGAAACCATCTTCTAAAAATGATTTTATTTCTGCTGCTTTATCTGGACTGTCTTTTTGCGCCAACAAGCGTTCCATCTCTTCTTGTTGTTCCTTCATCAAGACTTCAATTTCATTTACATCCTCTAAACGAGGACCGGCCAGCGCTTGCTCCATACGGCTACTGGCCAGCGATGATATATTGATTGATGGCCTAGACCTATCCTCGCTATACAAGATTTCACATTCAACCAGCTGCTGTGTTGGGCTTGGCATCAAGAGAGCAAGTCGCTCTTTCACCTGCTTGACGCGCTTCAAATAAGATTCTTTAAGTTCATTCATCATTTTCCTCATACCTCGATATTCTTCTTTTAGGGTATTTCGTAATAAATCTCGCTCCGACTCGTTCACTACGCCTTTTAATTGTTCCTCCAACAACTTAAAAAATTTCGCTTCTTGCTTTTCGGCATAGGCTTGGTAACGCGATGAAAATTTATTCTCGCTTATCTCTACACTTCTTAAGTGTCGATCGATCATTTCTTCAAATTGATTGATCTCTTGCCGTAAGCAAGGCAACAGCGCCTGGGTAATTGCGAAGTCGACTGGAAAATCACTTTTCTGAGGTGAAGATAGCGCTTCTCTTTGCGATAGGGCTCGAAAGGAAAGGCATTGTCGATAATAAGACCAAACCGCTATCTTGGTATTAATCCGGCTAAATAAGCGCAACAACCATCGTATAAGGCGTGATTTTTTTCGATAATCACTGATTTGTTGTTCAAGTTGTTGCGGTTTAACCCCAAATAAACTGAGCTCGTTTTCCA
>DALYCY010000015.1:0-19620 GCA_031973495.1 Candidatus Aquirickettsiella sp.
TATCCTAGCTAATTGTTATGTCAGCGTGCCGATTAAATAGCTTATCTGAATTTTTTGTGCAATAAAAGTTCTGAATAAAAAGTAAACCGCTTATCCAAGAAATTGACCGCTATGATTTTCGCTTCCCTCTTCATGCGTTTGCCAAGACGAGGCTTTAGCAGCGTTACAAAATGTGTTGACACATAAAAGAGGGTAACTAATTTGTATTTGAGCGCTATTTAAGCGTATAATCGCCTAGTCTTTTTTACACCCTAGTCCCCTTTAAAAGGCTTACAATTTGTGAGTAAACGACCCATTAATCTTAATTTATTGACCATTCGTTTCCCTTTGACGGCGATCGTGTCTATTTTGCATCGGCTGTCTGGTTTTTTTTTGTTTTTAGTCATTCCTTTATTCTTAAGTATCATGAGCCTTTCACTCGGTAGTCCGGAAGGATTTTTTGCCCTACATGCTTGCCTAACCCATTTTTTAACGAAATGTCTCCTGTTGGTTTTTTTGGCGGCGCTTTTCTACCATCTGCTGGCGGGAATCCGCCATTTAGTGATGGACGCTGGCATCGGTGAAGGTTTAACCTCAGCGCGTTTTAGTGCCGGTCTTACTATATTGCTGACGGTGCTACTCACCGGGTTGATGGGGATTTATTTATGGTAGAAAAATTAACCAATGTGACCAGTCTCACCGGTAATGGGATGCGTGATTGGCTCATACAACGCAGTACTTCGGTGTTAATGGCCGGTTACATTATTTTTTTGTTAGCGTTCATTGTCAGCCACCGACCGATTGATTATGCCGTTTGGCAGCTTTTATTTCGTCATTTGGCGATGCGTTTGTTCAGCAGTTTATTTTTGTTGAGTTTATTTTGGCATGCTTGGATAGGCATGTGGACGATTATCACCGACTATATTAAATCGGCCGGTTTACGTTTGATCCTACAATTATTTATTATTACAGTGCTATTGCTCTACTTTATTTGGGGCCTGGCTATTTTCTGGGGCAGTTAATTTTATGGCATTACCCTGTTATACGTTTGATGCAGTGATAGTGGGTGCAGGTGGCGCAGGTATGCGCGCGGCACTGCAATTGGCTCATACTGGCCAGAAAGTTGCCTTGATATCGAAGGTTTTCCCGACCCGTTCCCATACGGTTTCCGCCCAAGGCGGCATTACCTGCGCCTTAGGCAATGCCCATGAGGATGACTGGCGTTGGCATATGTACGATACAGTGAAAGGCTCTGATTATTTAGGCGATCAAGACAGTATCGAATATATGTGTAAAACAGGACCTGAAGTGGTTTATGAGCTCGAGCACATGGGTTTACCTTTCTCGCGTATGGATAGCGGGGAAATCTATCAGCGTCCTTTTGGTGGCCAATCTAAAAATTTTGGCGGTGATCAAGCCGCGCGTACCTGCGCCGCCGCCGATAGAACCGGCCATGCTTTATTGCACACGCTGTATCAACAAAACCTAAAAGCCAAAACCCATTTCTTTAATGAATGGTATGCCATCGATTTAGTGAAAACGGCACAAGGGCAGGTGGCTGGCCTAACTGCCTTGTGTCTAGAAACCGGTGAGCTGGTTTTTTTTCATAGCCGCGTAACTATTTTAGCTACCGGCGGCGCTGGTCGTATTTTTCAATCAACAACCAATGCGCTCATTAATACCGGTGATGGAATTGGTATGGCTTTGCGTGCCGGTTTTGCCGTACAAGATATGGAGATGTGGCAATTTCACCCGACCGGGATTGCGGGAGCCGGCGTTCTGGTTACCGAAGGATGTCGCGGCGAGGGCGGTTATTTAATTAATAAAAATGGCGAGCGCTTTATGGAGCGTTATGCGCCACATGCCAAAGATCTAGCATCACGCGATGTCGTTGCAAGAGCCATGGCCTTAGAACTACGTGCCGGTCACGGCTTTGATCCACAAGGGACCGACTATGTGAAATTAAAATTGGATCATCTGGGTGCCGATATCATTAAAAAGCGTTTACCCGGGATACGTGAACTTGCGTTAACTTTCGCCCATGTCGATCCGATTAACACACCGATTCCGGTCGTCCCAACTTGTCATTATATGATGGGTGGATTACCAACTAATGTACACGGCCAGGTGATTACACTCAATCAAGCAGGGCAGGACCAGGTGGTTGAAGGTCTTTATGCCGCTGGTGAATGCGCTTGTGTTTCGGTGCATGGAGCTAATCGACTCGGTGGTAATTCATTACTGGATCTGGTGGTGTTTGGTCGCTCAGCCGGTTTACACGTCGAAGCCGCTTTAAAACAGGATTTGCCTTTACTGCCTATTAGCGAGGGTGATTTAGAGGTAGCATTGGCACGATTAAATCGTTGGAATCAATCCAAGCAAGGCGAAAGTTTGGTTGAGATTCGGCATGCAATGCAAAAAACCATGCAGACAGATTTTGGTGTATTTCGTACTGCCAAATACATGCAAGAGGGCTTAGTGAAATTAAAAGAATTAAAGGAGCGTTTAAATCGGGCTGTTTTAAGCGATCAGAGTCAGGTTTTTAATACCGCGCGCATAGAGGCTTTGGAATTAGATAATCTCATGGAAGTTGCCTATGCTTCGGCTGTATCGGCATTGACGCGTGAAGAAAGTCGCGGCGCGCATAGTCGTGAGGATTTTCCCAAGCGAGATGACAAAAATTGGTTAAAACATTTGCTGTATTTTGCCATGGAAGATAAAACCGATAAAATAGCGTATAGAGCGGTTAATAGGAAACCTTTGACAGTCCCGCCGATGGAACTTAAAGACAGGGTTTATTAATAGAGGTCATCTTGGTTTTTTATTGGCGGCGAAGGCGAATGAAAAATCAACAGATAGCTGCTTTTGTAAAAGCTTATACTAGGTTAAATTATGCAATTTTCCATTTACCGTTACGATCCAGAAATCGATAAAAAACCTTATATGCAGGACTACACGCTGACCATCGCAGCGGGTAAGGACATGATGTTGCTGGATGCATTGGAATCCTTGAAAGAGCAGGATCAAACGCTGACTTTTCGTCGTTCCTGTCGCGAAGGGGTTTGCGGTTCCGACGGCATGAATATTAATGGTAAAAATGGCTTGGCCTGTGTTACCTCACTTTCATCGCTGAAGTCGCCAGTGGTTTTAAGACCCTTGCCCGGTTTTCCGGTGGTTCGAGATTTAGTGGTCGATATGCAGCCATTTTATCGTCAATATGAAAAGGTCAAGCCTTACCTGATTCACGCTGCGGAGTCTCCTCCTGCCAAAGAACACCGACAATCACCCGAACAGCGGGAACAATTAGATGGTCTTTACGAATGTATTTTGTGTGCTTGTTGCACTAGTGCTTGTCCCTCATATTGGTGGAATCCCGATAAGTTTTTAGGTCCTGCGGCTTTACTTTGGTTATGTCGGTTTTTAGTAGATAATCGCGATGAAGCCAAAGAGCAGCGTTTGGCTGAATTAAACGATCTGTTTAGCTTATTTCGCTGTCGTACCATTATGAATTGTACCAGCGTGTGCCCTAAAGGCCTTAATCCGGCTAAAGCGATTGGTCATATTCGTAAAACACTATTACAAGAAGAGGTTTGATCTAAAAAACGAGTATTTTGGATAAAAATAGGCCATTTGCGGTAAAATTTTTACAATGAGAATAAGCGCTTATGACATGGAAGACCTTCACTCGAACAGGATGTTCAGTCAGCGCTACAAGGAGGTAGTGATATGAACAAGCCCTTATTCTGCAAGTTGGTTTCATTTATTATTCGCAAAATGGCTGAAAAAATAAGAAAATGCTCAGATTTTTTTTCTAAACTAAAAAATCTGAGTTGTAACGCTTAACGTAAAGGATCGTTTGCTATAAGAGCGGAATATCTTACCGCTCCAGTTAATGCAAGCGATCTCGCAATAGGGTAAAATTCAATCACCATGACTGAGCATTTAAAATTAGCATTACAGGCCTTAACGAAAAACTCCTATCTATTTAGTGGTAATGGCGCCTATTTAGAAGCCTTGTATGAGCAATATCTACATGATCCAAGCCAGCTGACTGCCGAATGGCAAACTTATTTTAGCCAACTGGCTGACAAAGACAACGATGTCTCCCATGCCGATATTCGCGCCTATTTTTCCGCATTAGCCCAGCGTCCGGCATCAAGCAGCACAACAGTTACTGCTACGACAACGAATTTATACTATCAATTATTGGCTTTAATCGAAGCCTATCGTCGCTATGGCCACTATCAAGCCCATCTTGATCCCTTAGCCTTGGCACCAAAGCGCGAAATAGTTGATTTAAACCTAGAGTATCATGGGATCAACGAGCAAGATTTTTCACAGGTGGTTCATTTAAAGGGCTTATTGGGTTTACAAAGCGCTACGGTAGAAACCGTACTCGCCAGCTTAAAAAAGATCTATTGCCGAACGATAGGATTTGAATATGAACATATCGCCTGTCATGCACAGCGCACCTGGTTACAAGTGCGGATTGAATCGGTTGCCGGTAAGCCGACATTTTCGGCGGCGATGCAAAAAACTATTTTAAAGGGTTTGATACGTGCCGATGGTTTAGAAAAATTTTTAGGGAATAAATTTGTCGCACAAAAACGTTTCTCACTCGAAGGTGGCGATAGCTTAATCCCGCTACTTGAAGAATTAGTCGCCTATGCCAGTGCAGCGACGGTTGAAGAAATTGTCATCGGTATGGCGCATCGCGGCCGATTGAATGTACTCATTAATATTTTAGGCAAATCACCAGCTAAATTATTTGAGGAATTTGCTGGAAATTTAACCCAAGAGCATCGCTCCGGTGATGTGAAGTACCATAAAGGCTTTGCTGCCGATATAAAAACCGATCAGGGTATTATGCACATTGCCATGGCGTTTAATCCCTCACATTTAGAAATTGTCAATCCTGTCGTCGAAGGTTCGGTGCGCTCACGCCAAGAACGTCGTCAAGATAATGGCAAAAAGCAGGTATTACCCTTATTGATACATGGGGATGCGGCGTTTTCAGGCCAGGGTATCGTGATGGAAAACTTGGAATTATCGCAAACTGCCGGTTATGGCACCGGTGGTACTTTACATATCGTGTTGAATAATCAAGTTGGTTTTACCACTGATCCGCAGAATGCGCGCTCGAGTTGGTATTGTACCGATCCGGCTAAAATAGTCGATGCGCCTATTTTTCACGTTAATGGCGATGATCCAGAAGCGGTGTTATTTGTTTTGCAATTAGCATTTGATTTTCGTCAAACCTTTAAAAAAGATGTGGTGATTGATTTAGTTTGTTATCGCCGCCATGGTCATAACGAAGCCGACGAACCTTCAGCCACTCAACCCTTAGTTTATCGGGCCATTAAACAATTACCGACCTTAAAACAACAATATACCGAAGCGCTAATAGCACAAGGTGTTATTAGCGCTGAACAATTGCAACAATGGACGGATGAATATCGAAACCGTTTAGATAACGCTCAGGCGGTGGTGAGTCGTCTTAGCAGCGATTACGACAACCCTTACCGTATTGATTGGCGACCTTATCGCTATCAAGATTGGCGTACTCCAGTTGATACCGCCGTGGATGCGAAATTACTGAAAACATTGGCGATGCAGATAGAAACCTTCCCGCCTGGTTTTGTATTGCAAGCGCAAGTGGCTAAGATCCTTGAAGATCGGCGTAAAATGACTGCCGGTGAATTGCCTTTAAATTGGGGTTATGCCGAAACCATGGCTTATGCGAGCCTGTTACAAGAAGATTATGGCGTGCGATTGTCCGGTCAAGACAGTGGACGCGGCACCTTTTTTCATCGTCACGCAGTGTTACACGATGTTAATACCAATCAAACCATCGTACCGTTGGCACAAATTGCCAAGGATGCCAATGCATTTACCGTGATTGATTCGATACTCTCTGAAGCGGCGGTGATGGGTTTTGAATACGGTTATGCAATTTCCAATCCAAATAGTTTAGTGATTTGGGAAGCGCAATACGGCGACTTTGTCAATGGCGCGCAGGTTGTTATCGATCAATTTTTAAGTTCCTCGGAACAAAAATGGGGTAGGCTTTGTGGTTTGGTTTTATACCTTCCGCACGGTTATGAAGGTTCGGGTCCTGAACATACTTCAGCACGTTTAGAGCGATTTTTGCAACTTTGTGCGCAGGATAATATGCAGGTCTGTATTCCCAGTACACCGGCACAGATCTTTCATTGTTTACGCCGGCAAATGTTACGACCTTATCGTAAGCCCTTGATCATTATGACCCCGAAGAGTTTATTGCGGCATAAATTAGCCGTTTCTTCCTTGCCGGAATTATCCAGCGGCAGCTGGCAATGTGTGATCCCGGATAGCGAAGTCGATGCCAAAAAAGTACAGCGTATCGTTTTATGCAGTGGGAAGGTTTATTATGACTTACTCGAAAAAGCGCGTGCCGAAAAGCAAGATAACACCGCATTGATTCGTATCGAGCAACTTTATCCTTTTCCAGAGCATGAATTGACGGCAGAATTAAAGCGCTATCCAAAGGTAAAAGATATTGTTTGGTGCCAAGAAGAACCTAAAAATCAAGGCGCTTGGTATTGTATCCAACACCATCTTTTATCGTGCATCACTAAGTCGCAAACCTTACATTATGTTGGTAGATCGGCGACTGCCGCACCGGCTGTGGGTTCGCCACTGGTTCATGCCAAAGAACAACAAATGCTCGTTAAAGAAGCCTTAAACCAGCTTTTTTAACCAAAGACCAAGCTTAAAACTTATAGAGGAATCCAGAAAATGAATATTGAAGTAACGGTTCCGATGTTACCTGAATCGGTAGCAGATGCAACGGTAGTCACTTGGCACAAAAAGCCCGGTGAAAGCGTGAAGCGGGATGATAATTTAGTGGATCTGGAAACCGATAAAGTCGTATTGGAAGTACCGGCGCCCGCCGACGGTGTGATGGGTGACATTTTAAAACCCACCGGCACAGTCGTTAAAGCGGGAGAAATTTTAGCGCATCTTAACACGGACAAGGAAGCCAGTATGAAAACAGCAAAGCCATCTGCCTCAACCGCTGAGGCTGAAAAATCCTCGCCACCGGTAACGCCTAATAGCGAAAATTTGGCCGGCCCTGCGGCAAGACGTAGTGCCGCAGAACAAGGTTTACCTTTAGAAAATATTCCAGGTAGTGGCAAATCAGGACGGGTGACCCGAGCCGATGTGTTGCGGCAATTACAATCTGCACCACCTAGTGAAGCAATGAAAAATGATCGTGGCGCTGTGGCTATGCCGCAGGCGGCATCTTCCGAACGCTTGGAAAAACGCGTGCCGATGACACGTTTACGAGCACGTATTGCCGAACGCTTGGTGGCCGCGCAACATAATGCCGCTATCTTGACCACCTTTAATGAGATTGATCTGCACAAGGTGATCGAGTTACGCAGCCGCTATAAAGAAAGCTTTGAAAAAAGACATGCGACACGTTTAGGGTTTATGTCATTTTTTACCAAAGCAGTCATCGAAGCACTGAAACGTTTTCCCGCCGTTAATGCCTCTATCGATGGCAATGACGTGGTTTATCACAACTATTTCGATATCGGTATTGCCGTATCGACCGATCGCGGTTTAGTCGTACCCATTTTACGCGATGCCGATCGTTTAAGCTTTGCCGACATTGAAAAAATGATTGCCAATTACGGTCGTAAAGCCAAAGAGAACCAGATTGCCATCGAAGACATGACCGGTGGTACCTTTACCATCACCAATGGCGGTGTTTTCGGCTCGCTGTTAGCGACGCCGATTATTAATCCACCGCAGAGTGCCATACTCGGGATGAATAAAATAGAAGAACGTGCGGTGGTAGAAAATGGTCAGATTGTAATTCGACCCATGATGTATGTGGCCTTATCCTACGATCATCGCATTATTGATGGCAAAGAATCGGTTAACTTTTTAAAAACGATTAAAGAGTTTTTAGAAGATCCAGCGCGTTTATTGATTGATGTTTAAGGCGTTTAGTCGTTTGCCTTAGGGTTTCAAGCTTAATGATAGCGAGTGCTTTTGTGTTAATGAACCTAAAGCAGGGCTTATATTTTAAAAAAGTAATAATTAGGAGAAAAACAAATCCATGAATCTACATGAATACCAAGGTAAACAACTATTTAGCGAGTATGGGTTACCCGTACCACTCGGTAAGCCGGCGAGTACGGTAGAAGAAGCCTTGGCCGTGGCCGAAGCCTTAGGCGGTAGTGCCTGGATGGTCAAAGCACAGGTTCATGCCGGCGGAAGAGGCAAGGCCGGTGGTGTTAAATACGTCAGTGATAAATCGGCCTTAGCCGCTGAAAGTCGACGCTTATTAGGTCAACGCTTAGTAACCTTTCAAACTGATGCCGCCGGTCAACCGGTTAACCAGGTATTGATTGCACAACCTTGTGACATCCAACGTGAATTATATCTAGGTGCCGTATTAGATCGCAGTAGCCGGCGCGTTGTCATCATGGCCAGTACCGAAGGCGGTGTTGAGATTGAAAAAGTGGCTGAACAAACGCCGGAGAAGATATTAAAAATTACCATGGATCCCTTGTTAGGTATTATGCCTTATCAAGCGCGCGAGATAGGTTTTAAGCTGCAGTTAACGGCGCCGCAATTAAAAGAATTTAGCCAAATTCTACTCGGCTTGGGCAAACTATTTGTAGAGCGCGATTTAAGTCTAGTCGAAATCAACCCTTTGATTATCGATAAGCAAGATCACCTTATTTGTTTAGATGCCAAAGTGGTTGTCGATGATAATGCCTTATTTCGACAACCTGAATGTCGTGCGATGCGCGATCCTTCGCAAGAAGACGAACGTGAAAATCGTGCCCATGACTGGGAGTTAAATTACATTGCACTCGATGGTGACATTGGTTGTATGGTCAATGGCGCCGGTTTAGCCATGGCCACCATGGATCTTATCAAATTACACGGCGGTAATCCGGCTAATTTCTTGGATGTAGGCGGTGGTGCGACACAAGAACGGGTGACCGAAGCGTTTAAAATTATTCTTTCGGATGAAAAAGTCAAAGGCATCTTAGTGAATATCTTCGGCGGTATCGTCCGCTGCGATATGATAGCCGATGGCATTATCGGTGCGGTGAAAGAGGTCGGGGTTAAAATTCCTATCGTCGTACGCTTAGAAGGGAATAACGCCGATGTAGGCGCTAAAAAATTATCCGCTAGCGGTTTAAATATTAGTGCGGCGAAAAGTTTAACCGATGCGGCCGAACAAATCATCGCGGCGGTTAAATCGCCACTGGCCGTCTAATAATTTTTTAAAGGTAAAAGAGCGAGTATGAGTATATTAATCGATAAAAACACCCAGCTTATTTGTCAGGGTTTTACCGGAAAGCAAGGCACATTTCATTCCGAACAAGCGATAGCTTATGGCACGCACATGGTCGGTGGCGTCACGCCCGGAAAAGGCGGTTCACAGCATTTAAATTTACCGGTATTTAATACCGTCGCCGATGCGGTTGCAGCAACCGGTGCCGATGCCAGTGTTATTTATGTTCCGGCGCCTTTTTGTAAGGATTCGATCATTGAAGCGGCGGATGCGGGGATTTCATTGATCGTGTGTATTACCGAAGGTATTCCGGTATTGGATATGTTAGCGGTCAAGGTTTATTTAGAAAATAACAGCAGCGCCCGTTTAATTGGGCCCAATTGTCCCGGTATCATTACACCGGATCAGTGTAAAATAGGCATCATGCCCGGTTACATTCACCAAGCCGGACGCGTTGGTATCGTGTCTCGTTCAGGCACACTGACCTATGAAGCGGTGAAACAAACCACCGACCTTGGTTTGGGTCAAAGTACTTGTGTCGGTATTGGTGGTGATCCGATTCCGGGAATGAATTTTGTCGATGTGTTGGGTTTATTCCAAGACGATCCGCAGACCGAAGCGATATTGATGGTCGGCGAAATTGGTGGCAGTGCTGAAGAAGAAGCTGCCGATTTTATTAAAACCTATGTCACTAAACCGGTGGTGGCCTACATTGCCGGTGTCACCGCGCCGGCTGGAAAACGTATGGGCCATGCAGGCGCTATCATTTCCGGTGGCCAAGGCACAGCCGCAGAGAAATTTAAAGCTCTAGAAGCTGCTGGGGTGCGTACGGTGAAATCACCCGCTGATATGGGTAAAGCAGTAGCCGAACTTTTATCAGCTTAAGTAAAGATGAGTATCTTATCTGCCATTGGCAATACAGCCTTCGTTGAATTAGTTAAACTAGTTCCGAGTAAGCAAGTTCGTATTTTCGTGAAATGCGAATTTACCAATCCCAGTGGCAGTATTAAGGATCGAATCGTTGCGCATATTGTCCAGCAGGCTGAGCAAAGTGGTCAGTTAAAACCAGGTGGCACTATTGTTGAAAATACCTCGGGCAATACCGGTGCTGCTATTGCCATGTTAGCGGCGATTAAGGGCTACCGTGCTATTTTAACCATGCCAGATAAGGTTAGTCTGGAAAAACAAAATGCTTTACGTGCCTATGGCGCTGAGATCATTGTCACCCCGACCTCGGCGGCACCTGACTCGCCGAAACATTATGTCAATGTGGCTAAACGTATTGCTGCAGAAACACCGAATAGCTTTCGTATTGATCAATATGATAATCCGAAAAATCCAGAAGCTCATTATCTCACCACCGGACCGGAGATTTGGCGACAAAGCAAAGGAGAAATCGATATTTTCATCGCTTCGGGTAGTACCGGTGGTACGGTTTCCGGTGTCGGTCGCTTTCTGAAAGAAAAAAATCCCGCCATTCAAGTGATTATGCCAGATCCTATCGGTTCTATTTATTATGAGTATTTTAAAACCGGCAAAATTGCCGCCGCCGGCAATTGCAGTTATTTTGTCGAAGGCGTCGGTGAGGATCATTTAGCTAAAGCGATGGATTTTTCAGTACTCGATGACATTATTCCATTTACCGATAAAGATGCCTTTCTGACGGCGCGACGCTTAGCGCAACAAGAAGGATTGTTGGTCGGTGGATCCTCCGGTGCTAATGTATGGGCGGCGTTAAAGATAGCCGCGCAATTAAAACAAGCGGCGAATATCGTTACTATCTTACCCGATAGCGGCATTAAATATCTTAGCAAGATCTATAATGACGATTGGATGCAAACACATAAGCTTTTATAATATTGGATAAGGATAATTAGCACGTAATTCACGATTTAACTCTATTGCTGTCTTGCCTTCTTGGTACCCCATTTTAAGTCCTTTTTTATCGCGGGTATCAAAAAAAGTTACTCTCCCCTTCCATTTTTCTTGCATCGCTTCAGCCTCTTCACCATAAAGTTCTTTCATCCGTTGGATAGATACGCTGTTTTGTTCACAAGTAATGAAGAGACCTTGTTGAAGTTTGCGTCTATCCTCTGCGTTCTTTTCATCCGCTTTACGCACTTTTTCAGTTGCTATTAATTGCTGTTGTATCAATTTTTTGATAGCTGGATTTTCTAGTAGCGAATAAAGTTGCTTTAATAAAGCTAATAAAATTTGGCATTCTTGCATTAATTCTAAGGGTAGGAGCATTTTAATTTCTTCGAAAATCTGATCTAACGCTGCTACCGAATCTGGGTTGGTATTTGAGAGATCACCTTCACGAATACGCGCTAGTCTATGGGGAATACTATGGCGTTCACTTTTTTTAGGTGAAAATTCTATAATCTTACTTATAATAAAATCGGTTATGGCGCTTATATGCTTTTCAGCGACGTCTTTTTGTAGTTCGATTGAAAAAAATTTGGCAGATTCTAATAAAGCGGGCTTTTCTAGACTGATTTTTTTTAGCTTCTCCTGATCGAGTGGTTTTCTCGTTAGGCTAGTGAGTGCTAAAAATTGCAATAAATTAAGCGAGTAGGTTTTATTTTCGAGCAGATGGCTTAATAGCAATAAGCCAGAATCATTTTTATCCAACGGTTTTTTCGTTTTAGAATAGGCTTCTCTTGCTTCAGTGGTAAAAACGCTAAAAAAATATTTAATCAACTGATTTATAAAGGATGATCGTTGTATTTGTGGGCAAAGGCGTAGAAATGTTTCATTATTTTTAGCGGAATTATTCGGAGCGGCTAATAAATTTTTGAAAAAAGTAAACCGTTTTTCGCTATCGAGCCCCCCTATATAAAATAAGGCTAATTTATTTTCTGCTTCGAGCCAGCGATTAAACAGCATCAATAAGGAAGATGGCACTGGCAGTGACAATTTTAAATCCTTTTGCCATTGAATGATAAACTGTAACAACTTTTCAGAGTCGATTAATCGCTTGGTTATCGCATTGTTTTCCTTCATAAGGGCTTCTAGCTTAGGAGATATCCATAAATTGAATAGTTCTCTTTTAGCTGAAACAAATTGTTCGGGTAAGGACAGTATTAAATTTAATTTATCTTCCAGACTAAATTTATCCGTTAATCGTTGAAACCACGGTATTAGCTTTAATTTTTTTATTTCCTTACTGCTTAAGCCTAAAATAATATTTTTATATACCTTATCGGGTATTCGCTCAAGTACGTCATTTAAAATCACTGTTTGATTATCTTCAGGATCAAATTGGAAGAGTATGTTTCTTAATAATAGATGATCAATCTGCTGATATTGTTCGGTGCTAATCAGGCCAATGATTTTTTTAGCCAGATTTATTAAATCGGCATCATTTCTAGAATAATTATCTAGAATAAATAATAGCTCAGCAAGTCTATTGAGCGGAAAAGAGTGAGGGCGCGCGGTTCTTTTTAGCGCATTAATCAATTGACGACATGCCCAGTAAAAAGGCGCCGGTTTTTTAAAAAATGGCAGGTAATAACGCAGCAATAATACCCAACGTTTTGGTATCAGCTTATCTAACAAACTTATATTCATATGTTTTTACGCCTATCCTAGCCGCTAGAATACATTGAAAATCTAATAATAGGCCTATTTTAACTATTAATTATTAACAATTTATGAATTATGACTATAAAATAGTGATTATTTCGCTTTAAGCGCTATCTTTATAAGCGTTATGAATCTTAAATAAATTTAAGTGGCATTTTTTTAGTATTTAAAAATGCATTTGCCGGGGTTGATTTTAGTAGCTTATCAATGAAATAATTATTAATACTTAGGCGGAAGAATAAAAAAAATGAATTATAGCCCAGAAGCATTTATTAAGGCCATTCAAGTTGTGCGTGCTAATAAAGAGCAAGTCTCCTCCGATTTGGTGGCTCGGAATCAGAAAAATATATTTATTAATAGATCTTTATTAGAAAATTTAGCTGTATCTGATATATCCTCGGTGTGGAAACACTTATTTGGAGAAATTCCAGCGCGTGAATTAAATCTTTGGCAGAACTTTGCCAATCAATATTTTCATCAAGGTGGTTTTTTATATCTATTGGAAGCAATGACAGCGGTTCGCTTAACAGAGAAGTTTGTAATTGGTAAGGATATGCCGATATTTTTTCAACTCAAATCAGCTGAAAAAACGCTTTATATTGATTTTGATCCGGAAAATAGCCGTTTATCTTTTAAAGAAGAGATTTTTTATACACGGCTCAAAGATGCTAATGAAAAATGTTCTTTTAAGAAGGAAGAACAGAATCGCTATTTGTTTAAAGGCCAGTTATTACACAAGCTGGAATTAGACATCAGTGCCGATTCAGTATTTAAACATGTTATTCAAGAGGTTAACTTTGATAGCCAATTAGAAAAGTCAGTATTGGATCCGTTATTGCAGCTTTTTTTTCCACAAAAAAAGCTGCAATCGGAATGTAATGTTTATCTAGAAAGCTTGCATTTAAAATTTGATGAGCTAGATGGGCTTGCTAACACTTATGCAAGCAGTGAAGCCACTTGTGCATATAGCGGCAGCAGTCAATTACAAAGAAGGAAGGCAGTAAAGAAGCGAAAAAAACCGGCAATAAACGCTAAAAAACACGCTATAGAGGGGCAGGGATACCTAGACTTGGCGTACCCCCAACCTGAATTAAATGTAGCAATGGACAATCTTTCGCTTTTTTCTGTTGCCCATCAAGCGAGCGGATTTTTTTCAGCCGAGAATCGACATAAAAAACTTTCTCGCGCCACAGCGAATCAATGCACCGATGCGCATCTCATCGACCCGATACCTGGTGCTACAGGTACAACGTGGGGCCGCTTTCCTTAAAATCTGTATTTAGATAAAGCGGCTAGACATTAAATAAAAAATGCATCACATCGCCATCTTGTACCCGATAGGTCTTGCCTTCTAAACGCCGTTTCCCCGCTTCTTTGGCGCCTTGCTCACCGTGATAGTGAATAAAATCATCAAAGCTAATCACTTCGGCGCGAATAAAGCCTTTTTCAAAATCGGTGTGTATGCACGCCGCCGCTTGTGGGGCGGTGGCGCCTTTGGATACGGTCCAAGCGCGCACTTCTTTGACACCGGCGGTAAAAAAGGTTTGTAGATCGAGTAAATCATAACCTTCACGTATTAGACGATCCAAACCGGTTTCTTTTAAACCCAAGGCCTGTAGAAATTCTTGTTTTTCAGTATCATTTAAATCGATACAGTCTTCTTCTAATTTAGCGCAGATGGCCACTAGCTTGGCATTTTCTTGGGTTACATAGGCGTTTAATTGATCCAATAGGGGGTTGTTCGCTAAGCCATCTTCATCGACATTAGCAATATAGAGTGTCGATTTTAAGCTTAAAAAAGAATAGGGACGTAGCAGCAGTAATTCATCGGCACTCAAGTTAAGATGACGTAATAACTGACCTTGGTTGAGAGCAGGAATAATGCGCTCTAATAGATTTTTACTCAGTAAGGCCGATTTATCCGCTGATTTACTGGCTTTGTTAAGCCGTAGTAGTGCCTTTTCCGCCACTTCGAGATCGGCTAAGGCTAATTCGGTGTGGATGGTTTCAACATCGGCAATAGGATCCAGCTTGCCGGCAACATGAATAATATCGTTATGTTCAAAACAACGCACCACATGGGCAATCGCATCGACTTCACGAATATGCGCTAGAAATTTATTCCCTAAACCTTCACCTTGGGCGGCCCCTTGCACTAAACCGGCGATATCCACAAATTCCATGCTAGTCGGTAATAGCCGTTGCGGTTTCACAATCTGGGCTAATTCCTGCAGCCTCGGATCGGGGACAGGCACGATGCCCAGATTAGGTTCTATGGTACAAAAAGGGTAGTTGGCCGCCGCAATTCCGGCTTTGGTTAATGCATTAAATAATGTCGACTTTCCCACATTAGGAAGTCCTACGATGCCACATTTAAATCCCATCAGATTTTCCGGTTATTCTTCTTGCGTGTGTAAAACTTGTAGAGCTTGTTGTTGATTGCCTTGTACAAAAGTGGACAAGGTATCCAGTGCGCGATCAATGCAAGCGGCTATTTTTTCTCGATCGGCAATAGAAGGCGCGCTTAATACATAATCGTGCACACGGTCACGTTGTCCAGGATGACCTATCCCTAGGCGTAGACGCCAAAATTCTTTTGACTGCAAATGCTGCACGATATCTTTTAAGCCATTGTGCCCACCTTCGCCGCCGCCTTGTTTAAATCGACAGACACCGGGGAGCAGATCCAAATCATCATGCACAATAAGTATTGATTTAGGCGCAATACGATAAAAATTGGCCAGTGCCTGGATGGCGCGACCTGAATCATTCATATAGGTGCTAGGAATACATAGCCAGCATTTTCCGCTAGTAGATGACCAACTGGAAACGAAGCCATGAAACCTTGTTTCTGCCTTTAAGGCAGGTAGCGATTCTCGCTTTAACAAGGCTTCAATTAGCCAGGCACCCGCATTATGCCGGCTTTTTGCATATTCCTTACCCGGATTAGCTAAGCCGGCAATCAACTGTATTGGATAAGTTGACATGCGCGTTTGAGTGTTCAGTTAGTTTTTACCAGACTCAGGTTTATCTTTGTTTTTTTCATCCTTATTCTCATTACTGGCGTCCTTTTCGGCATCTTCTTTGACATTGATAGCTGGCACTTCAGCGGATTCAGGTGCTGCAGTGGTTTCTTCTTCTACAATAGCGCGCGGAATATGAATATTGACAATCGGACGATCCTCTTCATGACTGATAGCGGCGGTTAATTCCACCCCTTTAGGCAGATTGAGTTGTGATAACAATATCGATTCATCCAGGCCTAATTGGGCGACATCGACTTCAATGTATTCAGGCAGTACGCTGGGTAAACAACGGACTTCGACACTATTGAGCAATTTATTGAGAACACCGCCGGCTTCTTTCACACCCAGTGCAATTTCTTCACCTTTAAAGTGCAATGGCACCGACATGGTAATCTTTTCTTTGGCCGAAACGCGCATCAAATCGACATGTAAAATACGTGGTTTATAAGCGTGGCGTTGCAGGTCTTTGAGTACTGCTTTTTGTTCAATACCGTCTATTTTGACGGTTAAAATATGCGAGTAAAAAGCTTCGTTTTCTAATGCGCGTAAGATCTGATTATGCTCTAAAGAGACGGCCAGAGGCGGCTCTGAAGCGCCATATAAAATAGCCGGTACACGATTTTCAAGACGGCGGAGACGGCGGCTCGCACCCGACCCAAACACCGCTCGAACCTCTGCGCTGAGTTCAAATGAAGGATTAGTCGACATAAATAGTTCCTCAAGATTCAAAAAATACTTAACGCCCGCGACCAGGCTAAGTTTTAAGGCCCGTAGTCTACGGGGATTTTAATAAAAGTACTAGCTTTTGTGGCAAATTTATTCAGCGTGATAGCGGTTAAAAGCCAAGCCTTAATCAAACATCGAACTGACCGATTTTTCGCAATTAATACGGCAAATGGTTTTAGCTAACATGCCACTGAGGCTGAGCTGGCGGATTTTATCACAGTGACGGGCTTCGTCTTGCAGCGGGATGGTATCGGTGATAACCAACTCATGGATACAAGAGTTGTTAATTACAGTCAGTGCATTGCCTGACAGGACCGGGTGGGTACAATACGCCATGACCCGATTGGCGCCATTTTCTTTTAAAGATTGCGCCGCTAAGCAGAGTGTTCCACCGGTATCAACGATATCATCAACCAGCAAACAGTTTCGATCCTTGACCTCGCCGATAACATGCATGACCTCGGTTTTATTAGGTCCGGTGCGTCGTTTATCGATGATGGCAATATCGGCATCATTAAAGCGTTTGGCAATTGCGCGAGCGCGCACCACGCCGCCAACATCGGGTGAAACCACAATTAAAGGCTCCTGGCCTTGGTCCACTTTTTGTTCTTCCATATCTCTCAAGATTTCTGGTGTGGCATAAACATTATCCACTGGAATATCAAAGAATCCTTGGATTTGATCGGCATGCAGATCGACGGTTAGCAAGCGACTAATGCCGACCGCTGTCATCATATCGGCTACCACCCTGGCGGTAATTGGTACGCGCGATGAACGAATCCGTCGGTCCTGCCGGCCGTAACCAAAATAAGGGACTACTGCGGTGATACGTTTGGCCGATGCTCTACGTAAGGCATCTGCCATAATGATAAGTTCCATTAAATTGGTGTTAACCGGTGGACAAGTCGGTTGCATAATAAAGACGTCTTGTCCTCTGACGTTTTCTAAAATCTCTACCATGATTTCGCCGTCACTAAAGTGTCCTACGGTTGCTTTACCTAATTCCTTGCCTAAATGCCGGGCGACTTTTTCCGCTAAAGGTCGATTAGCGTTACCGGTAAAGATCATCATTTCAGACACAGAGCAACCTCATCGTGTTAAATAAAAAAGGGTAAATGGATGTCTTATTGGCTGGGGTGCTAGGATTCGAACCTAGGAATGCCGAGATCAAAACCCGGTGCCTTACCACTTGGCGACACCCCAATTTTCCATCATCTGTCGTAAAGGCGATGTGGTTAAGCCTTTACTTAAAAAGCCCCGATAGGACGCTTTTATTTTTTCTAATAGTACTTCTGCTTCTGCTTTACTGTGGAGTGCTGCAAAAACACAAGCGCCGGTCCCTGATAAGCGAGCAGGCGCGAAATGATTTAAGAAGTCTAGGGCCTCTGCCATCACCGGATAATCCTGCCGAAGGATGTTTTCAAAATCATTATGTGTGATTAATGATCCGCTTAAAAAGGTTTGTATTTTGATGGCAGTCGTGTTGTATGTCAATCGGGGATGTGAAAAAAGTTTTGCCGTGGAAATAGAAAGTGCTGGAATCAGTAATACAAACCATTTTTCCACTAAACGAATCGTTGTTAATTTCTCGCCAATGCCTTCGGCCCAACTGGTTTGGCCTTTTACAAATAGCGGCACGTCTGCGCCAAGTGTAGCGCCCAAGTGCAGTAACTCATCTAAGCTAAGCTGAATATTCCATAAATGATTTAAAGCTAGTAGTGTGGTGGCGGCATTAGAACTTCCACCCCCTAAACCTGCGCCGATGGGAATACGTTTTTTGATCAGTATATCAACACCGGGTGCATTTTTAACTTTAGCTTGCAATAATCGTGCTGCTTTGATGGCTAGATTATCCTCATCCGGAATAATCGCTGCCGTAACAGGATTAAATAAGGAGAGACAGGTGCAATTGATTTGTGCATCTTTGCGCGGAGTAAAACTTAATTCATCACAATAATCGATTAATTGAAAAACGGTTTGTAATTCATGGTAACCGTCTGGCCGACGTCCAGTCAGGTGTAAAAAAAGATTTAATTTAGCAGGGGCTGGCCAACTATGCATTTTAATTAATGGAGATCCCAATGGGCAATAGCAATACGCACTTGCCATTGCCCGTTCGAAATTTCTAAACGATCCGGCAAATCAATTACCCCATTATTCGTATAATGGCTGTAGTCAACGCGCCAACCGGACTGTCGTAACTTGAGTAAATGGTTATAGGCATCTAAGTTAGTGGTATAACGTGATTGCGGTGACGGTAAACCACGTAACCAATAATAAAGTTGCGAAACCGGTAAGCGTAGACCGAGTTTATCGGCTAATAAAGATTCAGGACTTTGCGCAGTATAGGTTTGTCGATGCGTGGTCAAGCAAACACGCTCAGGGCTGCCGGCAAGTACGGCACTTTGCGAACCTAGTGGTCCAAAGAAAATCAGTTGGTAGCTATGATAGTTTTGCTGCCAGCTAAATGAAGCATTAATTCCTTGCTGAGAGCTGCTATGGGCGGCTAAATTACCACGGGCTTGCCAATGTTGTAAGTTATTAAGTTGTGCTTTACGTTTTTCCCAAGGAAGATAGTGGTTGATGGTTTTAGTGCGAGCAGCTGCTAAGGTTGATGGGTTAAAACTAGCACAACTGGCGAGTAAAAGCGTTACAATTATTACACTAATTTTCTTCATAATAAAAATTTTATGAGTAAACTATCACTAGAGGTCATTTAAGCATTCTATGCGTCTAACTCGTATCTATCAACCACAAGCATTAAGTAGCGGACAAATTATCAGCGTATCCAAACCAGCGGTAGCGCATTTGGTGCGCGTATTACGTTTACAAGTAGGTGATGATTTCATTGTATTTAATGGTAGCGGTGGAGAATTTAACGCTAAAATTATTGCGCAAAATAAACAAGCTGTTTCCGCACAGCTCGGTCAATATGAGGCGGTTAATCGAGAATCTCCTTTAAACATCACCTTAGCGCAAGCGGTGCTGCGAACCGAT
>DALYCY010000015.1:19630-29360 GCA_031973495.1 Candidatus Aquirickettsiella sp.
AAGCAGTCGAGCTCGGTGTAAGACGATTGGTGCCTTTACTAACAGCGCGCAGTACCCTTAAATTGTCACCAGAGTGTTGGCAAAAGCGTTGTTTGCATTGGCAGGGGGTTATATTGGCCGCGAGTGAACAATCGGGCAGAACGCGTCTTGCCCGTTTAGAGAATCCTATGAGCTTCGATATGGGCCTAAGTGCACTAAAGGCTGATAAGCGTCTTATTTTATTGCCTAAAGCACGAGAAGCGCATCATTTAGCTGTATCGCCGCCGCCTCAGAGTGTCGTGGTGTTCGTCGGTCCTGAAGGTGGTTGGTCGGAAAATGAAGCGAGATTAGCCGTAGCAGAAGGTTGTAGCCCTTTGCGTTTAGGGCCGCGCATCTTAAGAACCGAAACCGCTGGTTTGGTTGCTGTTAGCCTATTACAAAGTCTATTGGGCGACATAGCGAGAAATATAGTTTAGGATGAAGTCATTTAAAAGAGTGGTAACTATGGCGAGAAAATCTAAAGCGGTGCGTGATCCTTATGCCGAGCGCGAGGCCGGAAAATACGATAATCCAATTCCGAGCCGCGAATATATATTAGATTATCTGAAAAAATGCGGTCATCTTGTTAAGCGCGAAGAGCTCACGCAGCGTTTAGGTTTAAGCGATCCGGAACAACAAGAGGCCTTGCGTCGCCGTCTTCGCGCCATGGAGCGAGATGGGCAACTTGTTTTAACGCGGCGTGAAGGCTATGGCTTGCCGGATAAAATGAATCTGCTGCGAGGACGCATTATAGGCCATCGCGATGGATTTGGTTTTCTGGTTCCAGATGACGGTAGTGATGATCTCTATTTAAGCGCCCGTCAAATGCAATTGGTTTTTCATGGCGATCGTGTTTTAGCGCGCGTGATAGGTACCGATAGACGCAATCGTCGTGAAGGCGTGATTGCCGAGGTATTAGAGCGTAATACCCCTTCGTTGGTGGGACGTTTTTTTACCGAAAAGGGCGTAGCTTTTGTTGTTCCTTCCAATAACCGCATTAGCCAAGACATTTTAGTCGGTGTAGACGATCAAAGTGCGGCCGAATCAGGGCAGATAGTGGTGGTTGAGATCATAAGTTATCCGAGTTTTCGCAAGCAAGCGATAGGAAGGATCACGGAAATTCTTGGCGAACATATGGCGCCAGGGCTAGAAATAGAGGTAGCGATTCGCAATTATAATCTACCGCATGTTTGGCCCGACTCTGTGCAAGAAGAAATAGCGAGCTTGCAAGCGGGTGTTTTACCGCCGGATGAACAGGCGGATCGGGTTGATTTGCAAGCGCTCGATTTTGTAACCATCGATGGTGCCGATGCCAAGGATTTCGATGATGCGGTCTATTGCCAGCGAGAAAAAAAACAATGGCGTTTAGTCGTCGCTATTGCTGATGTGAGCCATTATGTTACTCCGCAGAGTGAACTCGATAAAGAAGCACAAGCCCGTGGTAATTCGGTTTACTTTCCCAACAGTGTGCTACCGATGCTGCCTGAAATCCTTTCTAATGAGCTTTGTTCTTTAAAGCCAAAGGTCAATCGCCATTGCATGGTGTGTGATATGTTGATTTCTAATAAAGGTGAATTAAAGCGATTTCAATTTTATCCAGCGCTGATTCATTCAAGAGCGCGGTTGATTTACAATGACGTGGCCGCTTGGTTAGAGACGCAAAAATGTCCTACGGCGTATAAAAGTTTATTACCGCATTTGCAAAATTTGCAGACGCTGTATCAATTGCTACGCCAAAATCGTGAAGCCAGAGGCGCAATTGATTTTGAAACCACCGAAACACAGGTTATTTTTGGACCTGATCGTAAAATTAAACAGATCATTCCTACCGAACGAACCGTTGCGCATCGAATCATTGAAGAGTGCATGTTACTAGCCAATGTATCGGCGGCACGCTTTCTGTTGAAAGCAAAGATACCGACTTTGTTTCGTGTCCATGCCGCGCCGGCTGAAGAGAAGTTAGCCGATTTAAAAGCCTTCTTAGCCGAACTGGGGTTACGTTTTCCTGGTAAAAAAGCTGTAAAAACAGAAGATTATTCGGCGTTGTTAAAATTAATTAGCCATCGACCCGATGCGCACCTTATCCAAACGGTTATGTTGCGTTCATTGAGTCAGGCAATCTATAGCCCGGAAAACATCGGTCATTTTGGATTGGCCTTCGATGCCTATGCCCACTTTACGTCACCAATCCGTCGTTATCCAGATTTATTAGTTCACCGTGCTATCCGACATGTGTTAGCGAAACGTAAAGTAAAGAACTTTCTCTATGATAAGGTCAGCATTTCTCGTTTAGGCGAACATTGTTCCAGCACTGAAAGACGCGCCGATGAAGCCACGCGCGAGGTATTAGATTGGTTAAAATGTGAATACATGCGTGATAGAGTTGGCGAAGTATTCGATGGCATTATTACCAATGTGACCGGCTTTGGTTTATTTGTCGAATTAAAAAATATTTATGTCGAGGGTTTGGTGCACGTGAGTGCCTTACATAATGATTATTATCAATTTGATGCCAATCGACATTGTTTACAAGGCGAACGTACTGGTATCATTTATCGTTTAGGCGATAGACTACAAGTACGTGTGGGTCGTGTTGATCTGGATCAGCGTAAAATTGATTTTGAACTGGTAGAACAAGCGGCAAAAAGTGCTCCGAGTGAAACTAAAAAGCGTAAAAAAAGGAAATAATCGCCGTATTTTATCAATTTGCTTTTAGCGCGATGCTCGCTTTGGCATGTGGGGGTGGCGCTAAATCCAATTTATGGCGAGGTTGAAAAAAAGCGCCGCGGGTGTAATTTTCAGCAAATTGCGACTGTGTTATTGCTTTTATTCGGTTCAATAAGCGAATCGGTCGTTGGATTTTTTGTTCCCCTCGTGCGCTCATATAAGAGCAGGTGTTGATAAAACTAGCTAATAATAAGCCCAGCGTTAAGCCAGCCGGTGGAATCAGTAACGGCATAATCGGCGGCGTTAGACTCAAGGCCACTAACGTAATCAGGGTGATTAAGCCCACTACTAATAAACCGATTAAAACAGAGATAAGCCATAGGCTGTTTCTAGTGCAAGGGGTTAGAGTGATATTGGCCAGTTCATCTTGCGTTAACAGCCAACCCTTAAAATCTTTAACGAGCTCGGCTTGGAATCGTTCCGATTCTTCTTTATCGGTAAAATTAAATCGCATCTCGATAGGGGCGAATTCTATTTGCTTTTTATCGTTAATGCTAAAGCGAATATCAGTACTACCAATAGGTAGCGCCTGCGACATCGAACCCTTTTTTATGCGAAGCGCTAACTTGAAAGTAATAGTTCCGTCGCGCACGCCAGGTTCTGCCTTTAGTGCATATTGAAACCTTGGATCAAGTTGAGTGCTTTCGTTACTGCAATAGTAATCTTCTATCAGCATCAAATGCGCCAGTGCCGATGAGAAAAGCGGCAGCCCCACCGGTTCTAGTAAGCAGCGAATGATAAAATTGATCGGCTCATCGGAAAGTTTAAATTCTTCTTTAAAGCAAGATTCTAGGTCGGTTAAATTGATTTTTCGCTGACGGGAAAATTTTTCTTCTAAGGAGCGCGTCAAGGCATAGAAAGCGCCGCGCGTAATCTCAGCCTTATTGGCCGGAGTAAATTCAAAAAGAGGTTGATTTTCTAATGCGCTTAGTGTGTCATAGGTTTCTTTGATCTGTTGCATGAAGTTTTTTTGTCGCCAAGATAAACTTTGCTGTTTATTCGCTTCTAAAAAGTTTAGGCAATTCGGATTTATCTGTAGTGTTACGGGATACAAGGGGTCCATCTAGAATTTCCTTATCGATAGGAGCTAATTTTTATTACTTTACTTTACCATGCGCCACTTCGTTAAAAAAGAGTTTGTTTTTGGATTTCATGCGCTGGAGGCCTTATTAAAAAAGCATCCTGAGCGTATATTACAACTTTATCGACAAGAAGGTCGAGCCGACAAACGTATCTTGGATATTATTCAGCTGGCTGAATACCAGCAAATTCCCATCCTGAGTATCACTAAGGTCAAGTGCGATCAATACGCAGATTATGCGCCGCACCAAGGGATATTAGCGCAAATAAAAATGACCGACCAACTCGGCGAGCGCGATTTATTCAATTTGTTGGCGAAAAAGCAATGTGCTGCAAGCGGATCGATAGCAAGCAACAAACCAGCTTTTTTTTTATTATTAGATGAGGTGCAAGATCCGCATAATTTAGGCGCTTGTTTACGTTCTGCCAATGCAGCGGGTGTCGATGCGGTGGTGATTACGCAGGATCGATCTGTGGGAATGACTCCGATTGTACGAAAAATAGCTGCCGGTGCGGCTGAAATGACTCCGTTAATTAGCGTAACAAATTTAGCCAATACCTTGCGTCAATTAAAAAAGGCCGGGGTTTGGCTGTATGGTTTGGATGCATCTGCCACACAATGTATCTATAATACCCAATTAACTGGGCCACTGGGTTTGCTATTGGGTGCCGAAGCGAAGGGTTTGCGCCGTTTGACCAAAGAGCTTTGTGATGGGTTGATGGCTATTCCGATGGCAGGTAGCGTGAGTAGCTTGAATGTTTCAGTGGCCGCCGGTATCTGTTTATTTGAAGCGCTTAGGCAAAGACAATAAAATCTAACTATGGTAGTATTTGCTAGGCAATGCGACGGCGAAATAAAATACTAAACCGTGCCTATCTCAGAGGCCTAAAATTTATTTAAAACTGCAAGGAGATCTTGGATATGTGTCGTAAATTCTTTCCAGCCGTGGTGATTATTATTGCGGTTATCATGGCAATTGCCGCGAGTCTTGCTAGACCAGACTCGGTTGATTACATCGTCATGGTTTCTCGCTTTTTTGATATTATGCTACCTATTTTAGCGGTAGGCGCCTTGATTAAATATTTGTGTTGTCCTCGAATGGGTAAAAAATCCTGTCGTTGTGGCTGTGATCACTGCAAGATGTGTAACGGTAAAAAATAATAGCTACATTTTTGCACGGATTGTAGGGTAAGGTTTAACAGTGTGTTATTAAAGTAAATCCTGCGCCTTTGGCGTGGGATTTTGTATAAAAAAAGACGGTGACTAAAGTCGATTCCATGACCTGCCAACTCGAAACAGATATTTATTACATGCAGCAAGCCATAATCTGCGCTGATCTCGCCGAACAGTCCGGCGAGATACCCGTCGGCGCTGTGATGGTGATGGATCAACAGTTAATCAGTAGCGCCTATAATCAAACCATTGCACGATGCGATCCGACTGCTCATGCCGAAATAATGCTATTAAAGCAGGCGGCTAAACAGCGCCATAACCACCGTTTATTAGGCGCTACCTTATATGTTACCCTAGAACCCTGCCTGATGTGTGTAGGGGCCATGATCCAAGCCAGGATTAAACGGCTGGTTTTTGCCGCCTATGACAGTCGCTTGGGCGCTGTCGTGAGCTTGTTGCACGCTTTATCACTAAAAGGGCTTAATCACACCTTTGATTTTACCGGTGGAATATTAGCCGATAATTGTGCCGAGCGATTGCAGCGATTTTTTAAACAAAAACGACATTTAAGTGTAAAGTCTAAGCGATAAGTCGACTGAGTGCTAAGTCATTCAGATAGGGGTTATTTCGGTTCAGCTTTTAGCGGGTTTCTTTATAGTCTACATCTGAATAGACTTTATGCTAGTATAGCCATAGTGTTTGAATGTATAAAATTTAGCAGCACATACTTTGCTCATTAAGAGTGAGAGTATCTACCGATTGAGTAGGAGGGGTGGCTGAGCGGTTGAAAGCGACGGTCTTGAAAACCGTTAAGGGGGCAACTCCTTCCAGGGTTCGAATCCCTGCCCCTCCGCCAAAAAAATGCAATTGACAAGAGGAGTTGGCGTTCCATGATTAACGTCGTTATCGTTGATGATCATGCCTTAGTACGTTTAGGCATGAAGCGCTTATTAGAGGATGTTCGCGATATTAATGTTATCGGTGAAGCAGAAAGTGGCGAAGCGGCTATTAATTTGGTCAAGGAAACTAAGCCCGATGTCGTTTTAATGGATCTTAAAATGCCGGGAATAGGCGGTTTGGATGCAACGCGTCGACTGATTCGCGTTAATCCTAAGCTTAAAATTATCGTAGTGACAGTCTGTAGCGAAGGTCCTTTCCCGGATCGCTTGGTGCGTGCTGGAGCCGCCGGTTATATTACTAAAAATACCAATGCCGACGAATTAATTACCGCCATCCGCAAGGTCGTGGCCGGTCAAATTTATATCACCTTGGAAATTGCGCAAAAAATGGCTTTACGCCAGGTATCGGATGCCTCTAAATCGCCTTTTGCGCAGCTATCAGAACGAGAATTGCAAGTGATGTACATGGTAACCCACGGTACTAAAGTCAATGGGATTGCCAAAAAACTTTGTTTGAGTCCAAAAACCGTCAACACCTACCGTTATCGTTTATATGAAAAATTAGGCGTGCATAACGACGTAGAATTAACCCATTTAGCACTACGCTATGGCTTATTGGAAGAAGAAGAAGGTTTTTCCGATAGGCAAAACGTGTAGACCTTAATAAGTTTAATTTTTCTGGTAAATCCCCTCGTAAAAATGCGCCCCTAGCGGCCAAGCTATTTTTTAGCACATAAAATCGACGTTTCGCATAAATGTAGGCTTTAGACTATTATTCTTTTACTGCGTGTCTGAAGGAATAGTGGCTTTACGCGCCGATTTTTTAAGTGGATAAAAAATATTTTACATCAGGAGGTTTTCTCTTATGTCTTTATTTAAGCCCCTCATAGGATTGATTTTATTGATTTTTTCCGCAGCGCCGGTATGGGCGGTAGAAGATAGTGCTTGTTGTGCGGAATTACGTCAGGAAGTGCAGATGATCAAAGCGCAATTGAAAAATGAGCAAGCGAGTGTTACCCAGGAACTTAAAAGACAACAAGCGAGCAATAAAACAGGTTTTCAAGCGGTAGGTGCTTTAATCGATGCCTTGTCGAATCAGTTTCCCAATTTGCCGGGTTTGAAGAAAATTAAAGCCATGTTTGATGAGTTGAATAAATAAGCAACCGGATAAAATAAGGGTTTATGGCATGGAGGTGCTTAAGTTGATAAGGATGTTCGCGACATTGGCTGTATTCTATGCCAATATTCGCTAATATAACGTCTCTATGCCTTATTCATTGCTTATCTTGTGGCGATTGTGCGATCGGTTAATAAATCTGATTTAAAGCAACAGCTTCCTTTTTTCAGCCAGAGCGCCGGGGTTTATTTATTTTTAAATGCCGCGCAGGAAGTATTGTATGTCGGGAAAGCGCGACATTTGAAAAAACGCGTTAGTAGCTATTTTCGCCAGCAACAAAGTCGTCGTATTGCACTGATGATGCGACAAGTGGTCTCTATTGAAACCACGCTAACAGAGACTGAAAATCAAGCCTTATTACTCGAAAGTAACCTGATTAAACAACTAAAACCGCGTTATAATATTTTATTACGCGATGATAAAAGTTATCCCTATATTGTGTTAAGCGAGCATCCCGATTATCCGCGTCTTGGTTTTTATCGTGGCGCAAGGGTTAAAAATTATCGTTATTTTGGTCCTTTTCCTAGTCTTGCGGCTGTTAGAGCCAGCTTAAATTTATTGCAAAAATTATTTAGAATTCGCTCTTGTAAGGATAGTTTTTTTCGTAATCGGACCAGACCGTGCTTACAATATCAAATTAAACGTTGTAGCGCCCCTTGTGTCGGATTAATTAGTCCGAAAAATTATCAGCGTGATGTGGTACACGCGGTTTTATTTTTGCAGGGAAAAGATAAAACCGTTATCGATGATATCGCCCAACAAATGGAAGTGGCGGCCAATGAATTCGATTATGAATCAGCGGCTCGTTTACGCGATCAAATTTCAGCCTTGCGCGAAATCCAACAAGAGCCGCTAATCAATACCGGGAAAGGGGATGTGGATATTATTGGTTTAGCGCATCAAGCCGCACATTATGCGCTGTATGTGATAAATGTACGCCATGGAAGCTTATTGGGTGCAAAGGCTTATTTTCCACAGGTTCCGGTCAATAGTAGCGATAGCGAAGTATTATCAGCGTTCATAGCGCAGTTTTATTTGCAGGCCGAAATGGCACCGAGTATCCCAGCGCAAATTGTGATGGCGAAAAAAATTCAACACCAGTCTTGGTTAATGGCCACATTAGCTGAACGTGCCGCGCATCCGGTTCAATTGCTTGATAAAGCCACTGGAAAAAGCAAGCAATGGCTGGCATTGGCGATGGAAAATGCTCGCCAAGCATTAAGCACCCATCTTTGCGATAAATTAAATTTTTATAAACAACTCGAACGTTTGCAAGTCGCCTTACAGTTGGATAATTTGCCGCAACGTTTAGAATGTTTTGACATCAGTCATACCCAAGGTGAAGCGACGGTGGCCGCTTGTGTGGTGTTTGATCAACAAGGTCCACGAAAAATGGATTATCGCCGCTTTAATATTGACAAGGTAACACCCGGCGATGATTATGCGGCACTTAAGCAGGCTTTAATGCGTCGCTATAAAGCGTTAAAACTCGCCGAACAAAATCTACCTGATCTATTGATTGTCGATGGTGGAAAAGGGCAGTTAAAACAAGCCGAGCAAGTACTCGAAGCGCTACAGATAAGCGGTATTTTATTATTAGGTGTGGCAAAAGGACCTGCACGCAAGTCGGGTCTTGAGACCTTATTTTTAGCCACTAACGATAAACCAATTGCGCGATCAATGGATTTATTGGCGTTCCAGGCTATCTTGACGATGCGTGATGAAGCACATCGCTTTGCGATTAGCGCTCACCGTGGACGGCGGGCGAAAAAACGACGTACTTCGTCACTGGAAGATATCGCCGGTGTTGGGGTAAAGCGTCGGCGCGAATTATTACGTCAGTTTGGTGGTCTGCAGGCATTGAAGTCAGCCAGTGCTGAGGATATTGCCAAAGTGCCAGGGATTAGTTTGAGCCTGGCAAAGCAGATTTATTTAGCTTTAAAAGGATAAGCTAAACGGTTAAACTAGCTTTGAGTGAAACTTTAATCCCATGTTTAGCTAGCGGTGCTCCCCCTTATGGGTATTCCTAATTTATTGACCTTTTTACGCATTATTTTAATTCCTCTTTTTATTCTATTATTTTATTTACCTTTTCGAGGCAGTCATGTAGTCGCCGCTATTATTTTTAGCTTTGCGGCTATGACAGATTGGTTAGATGGTTACTTAGCACGCAGTTGGGGTCAGGTTTCTAAGCTAGGTACGTTTTTAGATCCGGTGGCGGATAAGTTAATTGTGGTAACCGCCTTAGTCTTATTGGTTGGTGATAGAGTCTTGCCTTATCTGGCGATCCCGGCCATTGTGATTATCTGTCGTGAAATTATGGTTTCTGCATTGCGTGAATGGATGGCTGAAATTGGTAAACGTACCCGTATGGCAGTGACTCGAATCGGAAAAATAAAAACAACCGTACAGATGTTAGCGTTAATTTTATTGTTGCTGTATAAACCAGGTGCTTGGTTAGGCTTGGCAATGTCAGGTTATGTATTACTTTATTTGGCCGCGTTTTTAACCTTATGGAGTATGTGTCTTTACTTGAAAGCGGCTTGGCATGATTTATCTTCTTGACAGTATTTTTCATGCAGTTACAATATGACCCGTTTTGCGGGAATAGCTCAGTTGGTAGAGCGCAACCTTGCCAAGGTTGAGGTCGCGAGT
>DALYCY010000016.1:0-28764 GCA_031973495.1 Candidatus Aquirickettsiella sp.
TTAAACAGATTGCTCATAACTAGGTTTCACGCATTCCTATTAATTAGGGGTATGTGGCCAAAAATAGAAAAGACTTTCGCTGTAAAAATGGTAGAGAGCGTTGAAATAAAATTTTGCACGAATAAATAAACTTAAGCGTAGTGTAGATAAAACTATTCACTTCTAAGTTAATCGTCTCTTTTCTAGGCAAAATCTCTAGCCCTTATTGAATAATAAATGCGTATGATCGACTAAATTACGCCATAAACCCGCTTTAGGTAGGTTTTCTAATGCCACCAGTGGCGCTGATGTCATCGGTTTATCATTTAATATCACACTAATTTCTCCGACGACGTCACCTTCTTTAATGGGAGCTTTTAAATTAGGCGTAAAACTCATTGCGGTAGTCGGTACTTTATTTTGCCCAAATGGTAGCGTGACATAGAGGTCCTGTGCTAAACCCACTTTGATTTGCGGACGCTGGCCAAACCAAATGCGTGTTGTCGTTAAACCTGAATGCGCACTATACAATTTACGTGATTCAAAAAAACGAAATCCGTAAGTAAGTAACTTTTGACTATCTTGCGCGCGCATTTGGTCTGAAGGCGCTCCCATTACAATGGTAATTAAACGTAAACCATTTTTTTGACCCGATGCGGCTAAACAAAAACCTGCTTCATTAGTATGACCTGTTTTAATACCATCTATATCCGTATCACGCCATAATAAACGATTTCGATTAGGTTGTTTAATCCCATTATAAGAAAACCACTTTTGTGAATACCATTTATAATCTTCAGGAAAATCAACAATCAATGCCCGCGCTAAAATCGACATATCGCGCGCTGTTGTATAATGGTTAGGGTCTGGCAGACCATCTACATCAACAAAGTGTGTGTTCTTCATCCCAAGTCTTACCGCTTCCTGATTCATTAAATTAACAAATGACTCCTGACTCCCTGCTATGTACTCTGCCATCGCAACGCAAGCATCATTGCCTGAATCCACTATTATCCCTTGCATTAAATCCTGCACGCTAACCTTATCACCAACCTTCACAAACATCTTGGAACCACCGGTTTTCCAAGCTGCCTCACTGATGGAAACAAGATCGTTGGGATGAAATTGTCCTTGTCGTAGAGCCATAGAAACGACATAAGAGGTCATCATTTTGGTTAAACTAGCGGGCGCTACACGCTCATCGATATTTTCACTTGCTAAAATTTTACCGCTATAGGCATCCATCAATAAATAAGCCTTAGCATTTATGCTAGGCGGGACCGGAGTCAATATAGGTTGGGTCGCGGCAGGTGCTGTAATAGGAATAACAGGATCTGCTACGCTTACTGAACTTATGATTCCTGCCATTAAAAATACTAAAATTGGGAGTAGTGAATATCGCTTAAACATAGTGTAAACACCTTATACGGTTTGAAAGTGGTGCGGTTTCGACTTATATATTAATATTAGCTTTAAAGGGAAGTCCAGATAAAAAACACCTTAAAAGCCATTCTAGTAGCTGAGTAATATACTGCAAGTATTTGATTATTTATAGGATATTATCTTTTTTTAGTTAAAATTTACTATAATTTTTTTTGATGGTTGAATATTATGTTCAATACATAATGTTTTTTAAACTTTATTTTCACCCTAAGCTCGGGTAAAGTATCTACAGAAGTGCCGGGCAGTTGACACGCTTAAAACACATAAAAAATCTATAATATTTATTAAAACCATGAGTAAACCCCATCTAAAAATAGCTGAATCAGTTAATGCTTTTTTCCAAAACACCATACTTAGCATTATTTTTGTATTTAACTCTGATATTAGCGCTATCCGAACTATCTTTGAAAAAGCACTGGCTCCCATTTTATTTCCGCTTGTTATTATACCCGATGCTATAACGAGTTTATTCTCACTTTATCACTTCAGTAGTGCTAAAAATAAAAATTTAGGTAAAACCTTTGATTTAGCGCATGCATCCGCTAAAGCCGCTTTAGTTTTCACCGCTGTTTTTGCCGGACTTAGTTTAATATTTGTACAAAGCCTGTTTCTTATCGCGGTAGGATCGAGTATTATTTACCATGCCGGCTTATCTATTTATCATGCCTATCACTGGCAGAAAACAGCAAAAAACAGCCCCAGTAAAACGCTGCACAAAAAAAATACAATGAATAATCTCACTTCTGCTGCTATAGGCAGTATCGCCATTACAGGTATTGTCTTAACTATGGTAGTAGCGCCCTATTTAGGTGCCACTTTCTTAGCGGTTGCAGGGCTAGGAACCGCCGCTATGCTGCTATTATCAACGGTCTTTGCAATCCAAAGAAATTTTAAAAATCCCGCGTTGACGTCTCAAGCATCGGAAACAATGTTACCCCAAACGGATAAATCGATAGGATCAGCCCCTTATTATACCAACGCTAACTATTATCGTCGTGAATTTCGCTCCGAAAGCTTAACGGGTAATCGAAAAAAAGATAGAAAATTTATTTTGGAAGCAATTTCCAGTAAAAAAGTAAAACTAGAAAATCAAATAAAACACGCTAAAGGAAGTATTTTAGGGTGCCTTTGGTCAGAAGAATCAAAGCGCCGTGCTAAAATTAAATATCTTGACGAGCTTAAGTCCATATTAGATAAAAACCCAGAAGAAACCCTTTATAATCAAGGTAATTTACTTCAATTTACCCCTAGCAATGCCTTCCAATCCTTTTTCAAGGCGGTAGGGGACATTGAGGATATCGCCGAAGCAGCTCAAAACCACTTACAGCAAAGTGCTAGATAAGGCTTTTTACACGCCTTTTTAAGGTCTTGCGACCTCATCAAAGTAAAAATACCAACCAGATCGGGCTACATAATCAACTTTGTGATTGCCTATGCGCTTTCTAATAATTGTTAAATGAAAGAAAATAGTCCTTTATAAGCCATTGTTTGGCAAAGATACTTTACTTATAATCATATATTAGGTATTTAATTGACCTAAGATGATAATAACAATAAGACTGATTATAGCTAGACTATCTGCTTTAGCCCTACTCTTTAGCTCGCTCGCGTATGCGGGCGAGCCCGGTGGTGTGGTTTATCAAATACAAGGCTTGAATCAAGATCTGACTCGTATTGTTCAACAATCCCTTGACCAGAGCCTGCAGGCCTCTAGTCGCCCATCCAACCAAGCGGGCATTCAGCTCTGGTATCAGCAATCTATTGCTGATATTCGGCATATCTTGGCCGCTTATGGTTACTTTAAACCCTCCATTCGCCCTTCATTAAAACAAAAAGGGGTTAAATGGGATGCTAACTATCAAATTTCGCTAGGTCCGCCATTAAGGATCACACTATTAGAGGTATCGGTTCAAGACCCGCAGAAAAAGGATCCCCAAATAGAAAAATCAATCGCTGACTTTCCCCTACATCAAGGTGATATCTTTTCCAGTCAACGCTATGAGCACGCTAAACAGCTATTGCTTGCTACAGCCATTGGCCAAGGCTATCTTTCGGCCTATTTTAGCAAACACACGGTACTCATCAATCGTAAATCGTACACAGCCCGCATAACACTGACATTAAATAAGGGCCCTCGTTACTATTTTGGTCCTATTATTTTTCAGCAATCTATTCTTAAAGATAGTCTATTAAGACGTTATATCTCTTTCAAAATCGGCGCTCCTTATTCATCTACGCAGCTATTAAGCTTACAAGAAAATTTAAATAAAAGTGGTTATTTCAGCAGTGTATCCATTAATGATATTAAAACCCAAAAACAAGTGCTACCCGTTACATTTACATTAACACCACGACCATCTCAACAATATACGGCGGGAATAGGCTACAGCACAGACCTTGGAATACGCGGAACCTTAGGTTGGGAGTCTCGTTATCTGAATAAATCTGGCCATCGCTTAAATATCATCAGTCAATTATCCAAAATACAAAACAGCCTACAAATGACTTATCGCATTCCAGGAAAACATCCTAATACTGATAATTATAATATTAATTATGCGATTGTAAGAAAAAAGCTAGCTCAGGTTGTTAGCACAACACAACAATTAGGGTTCTCTAACATAGCGCAATGGAGAGGCTGGCAACGAAATTTATTTTTAAATTATCAAATTGAGCGCTTTAATTATTTAAATAGCAAAACGACTAAAGCCCATTTGCTGACTCCGGGTATCAATTTTTCACGCAGTAAATTTGATAACACACGCTTTGCCTTGCATGGCTATCGTTTGAATCTTAGATTACAAGGAGCGGATCAACATCTGCTATCCAATACAAGTTTCTTACAAACCCAATTACAAGGGAAATACATACTAAGCTGGAATAACAATAGTCGATTACTTTTGCGCGGCGATCTGGGTTATACCCTGACATCCAATCTTAGCGACTTTCCTCCCTCTTTACTTTTTTATGCCGGTGGCAGTCAAAGCTTACGCGGCTATGCCTATCAAGCTTTAGGGCCTGGACGCTACTTAATGCTAGGAAGCATCGAATATCAACATCGACTCATTAACGATTTTTATGGCGCGGTCTTCTTTGATGCCGGAAATGCAGTTAATAATTTTCCAATTAAGCTACAAAAAGGAACGGGGGTTGGTCTGGTTTGGTTATCACCGTTAGGTCCTATGGAAATCACCGCCGGTAAAGCATTAAATCTACCTGGTCGTCCTGTAAGACTGCAATTTACCATGGGGTTTGATCTGCTATGAGCAATAGAAAATCCTCATGGGCCAGATGGCTTGTAAACAGTTTCATAGTCTGTTCTCTTTTACTTGGCAGCTACTTATTTCTAAACTCAGAAAAAGGCTTGGAAGTCGCTGTACGATTAGCTAAGTCATTCTTGCCAGGTAATCTAACAATCGCCACCATACATGGACGCTTATTAGGCCCTATTCAAATAAAAGGCTTACATTATGCTGATGCGAACACGCAACTTTCTATCTCTTTAGCACAATTTGATTGGCACTGGAGCCGTCTATTACACGGTCAATTAAGCTTAAGCCCGTTATACATTGGCAAATTAAAACTTTTTATAAAAGAAAATAAGCAGGAAAAAATCGAATCGCAGCAAAAAACTATTCCACTTAGAAAAATTCTAAAACATCTAAAATTTAATGCCCTTGATATCCAGCAAATAAATATTCGTACTGACGCCGTCAATTTCATATTACAAGGTTCTCTACATCAACAATGGCATTTAAATTGGCAATTAAATATAGCAAAAATTGCCGATTTTATTCCAAATTTACAAGGAAAACTTGCTTTACAGGGAAGAGTCAGTGGTGCACAAGACTATCCAGAATTTTATCTCATGTCGCAGCAAACCGATTTAAAATGGCAAGATTGGCAACTGAAGCAAATTCAAGCGGCACTCGATGTAGATACGACTAAAAACAAAAAATGGCTATTCGATGTAAAAATCGCCCAATTTAATAACAAAACGTTTATATTAACCCCGCTGCAATTAAAATTATCGGGTTATTTAGCGCCTTTTTCTTTGCAAGGAAACTTATCTGACTTCAAGCTATATAGGGCGGCAACAGAAATTACTCCGACAGCTAGTACAGCAATACCAAAAACTCAAATAAACTCGCATCTAGCAAAATATGGCTTGGAAACAACGCTCTTAACAAAACAAGCCGATAAAAATCAGTTGTTGATTCATTTGTCATTACCTGACTATCGAGCAACTAGCGCTTTAATAAGCCCTACACAGCCTATAAATGCACAAATTCATTTAAGCTTAAAAGATTTAAATCTACTCTCTACGTTGATTCCGGATTTAAAAGATCCTCAAGGTCTTTTGGATACACAGATAAATCTCACCGGGCCACTTTCGTTACCGAAAATAAATATAAGCTTTAATTTACAGCAAGCTAGCAGCAAAATTCCTCGTCTAGGACTTAATTTAACGCATCTAAATATTCAATTGCACACTGATAAAAAAAATACCCTAATAGGTATTGGCCACTTGAATTCCGCAAAAGGATCGCTGACCTTTGATACTAAAACTCAATTGGGCCTAAAAAATTTCCCCACACTAATCGATTTACAAGGAAATAATATAAGTATTATCGATACCCCAAAATATAAAATTACTGCCTCACCTCAATTAAAAATTGAGGCAAATACCCAGCAAATAAAAACTCATGGTCTTATTATAATTCCGAAAGCTAGCATTAAAATTAATACTAAAAATTCAAATTTAGTTGTGCTTACGGAGGATATTGAATTTGTTGGCGATAAGAAAAAACCGACTTCCTTCCCTTTTATATCGAAAAATGATATTAAAATAGAATGCGGAGATGACGTACAATTTCAATATCAAGGTCTTAAGACTAAATTAATCGGCTCCCTTGCTATAAAACAAGATGCGCAGCATCCGATATTAGCAACCGGCCAGCTTAAACTGTCGCAAGGGGAATATAGTTATTACGGCCAAGTTTTAACACTACAGCCTAACGCTTTACTAGACTTTGCCAATACCCCCATTGACGATCCAACATTAAATGTTACCGCGAGTAGAAAAATATGGATATTACCTAAGCTATCTGCGCCCAATACATCTACCAATATAGAATCGAAGCTTGGCTCAGCTAATTTTATTCAATCTGCCCTACAAGGTTCTCAACCAGTACCCATCCAATTAGATATCGGTTTACATTTACGCGGCTCGCTACAAAAACCTCATATTGTGTTATTTGCTAATCCTTCTAATATTGTTAAATCTCAATTAGATATGCTTTCTTATTTAATAACCGGTCAAGCGAGTAACCAATTAAGTACAGCAAGCGCCCAATTATTATTACATGCGGTGACTAATTTAAGTGGGGAAAAAAGCGGCAATATTAGTCAATTTATTAATAAAGCACAGCAAAAAATAGGTCTTGATCAATTAACTATCGGGGCTAAACCCATCTTTGACCCGACTAGCAATAGCTTACAACAAAACACTTCGCTGATAATAGGGAAGAATATTAGCTCTAAGCTAAATATTTCTTATAGTTTAGGCCTACTTAACGCGATTAATATTTTAGAGATTAATTATTTTTTAAATAAAAATTTTTCATTACAAAGCACAAACAGTAATTTTGCTAATGGGATTGATTTGCTATATAGGCTAGAAAAGCACTAATGTTATTATAGCGTGATGACTAATTAACATCGCTATTTTCAACTAGGATCGTCTGTGGCAATAAGACTAGTTAATTTTTCGGTAATAATTTTAACACTATCCATTGGTTTAAAATCAATCAAATTTTGCTTTAGTTGATACAGATTTTGATAACAGTCAAAGATTTTCTTCCGCAGTTTTTCATCAGAGAACTCTTCTGCATAAATGACTTGACTAAAACCTTGCAAAGAAAAATACTTGGCATTATCAATTTGATCACCACGACTGGCTTTTTTAGATAAGGGTAATAGAATATGTGGTTTAGCCAATGCTAATAACTCATAGATAGAAGTGGCACCAGCTCGACTAAGCACCAAATCAGCGCAAGCCAACACATCGGCTAACTCATCTTGCAGATATTCAAACTGCTTATAAGCAACTAGGCCTTCAAAAGAGGGATCATATTTATTTTTACCGCAAAGATGTATTATTTGAAATTCTTTTGTCAGTGGCGGTACTAAACGACGAATCGCCTCGTTAATAACAATAGAGCCTAAACCTCCTGCCATAACCAGTAACACTGGTTTTTTATTATCGGTAAATTCGCACAGCTTCAGGCCTTTTTCGGGATCGCCATGATACAAAAATTCTCGAATCGGCATCCCTGTCAATAATACTTTAGACTGGTTCTTAAAAAATTGAGCCGTTGCCGCAAAGGTGATACAAATTAATTTGGCGAAAGGAAAACTTAAACGGTTGGCTAAACCTGGGCTTAGGTCAGACTCATGAATTACGACCGGAATCCCATTGAGTCGCGTCGCGATAACGATAGGCAATGCGACAAACCCACCTTTTGAAAAAATAACATCCGGTTTAAGTCGGCGACACAGTAAAAAGCTTTGCCAAATACCTAGCAAGAGTTGGAAAGGTGTTAACAAATTTTTCCATGTCCAATATCGCCGTAACTTGCCGGTCGTAATAGGATAGTAGGGAATATTTAATGCTTCAATAAGTGTTCGCTCTATCCCTTGTTCAGAACCCACATAAAAAACTTCGGCATCTTTGCGTTTGAATGCGGATATTAAAGGTAAGCTCGGTGTAACATGGCCTGCTGAGCCACCACCGGTAAAAATAATTTTAATTCTTTTACTCATCACCAGCGCTTAAACACTAGGATCGGGGTTAAGCAATAAACTACCTGCCAGATGCACATCTTGAGAGACTTCAGGTGGCAAGATCCCTTCGCTAGCAAAGCGTTCCCATAAACTAAATAAGAACTGTGAACGCACACCGGAGCGTGAGCTAATATGATTTAAATCGACATAGTATTCAACTTTAAACTCTAATAAGATTTTATCAATTTCTTTAAAATAGACCTCTGGTTTTGGATTACTGAGAATTTTTGGAATTGTTGCTAATACTTCTAAAATAATATCTCTAACTCGCTGTGGATTATCCTTGCGATTGGTTTTAATCGTAACTAAAGCGCGTATAACACTATCTCGATGCGTCCAATTAATGAAATTCTTACTAAAAATATCGGCATTCGGGACTAATAATTCTTGACGATCATCAGTTGTTACCGTAATTGAGCGCGCACCAATATGGGATACTTGACCATCATAATCGCCTACAGTAACCCAATCACCCACTTTAACCGGTCGCTCTAATAGCAAAAAAATCCCGGTAAAGAAATTATTAAACAAATCTCGCAGGCCTAAACCTACACCTAAAGAAAATAGACCTAAAATAACCGATATATTGCCCCAGTTTAATCCGAGAATATTTAAACCAATCGTAATCCCAATAGCGATAAGCGTATAATGGGTAAAAATAGCTAAACTATTCCGTAACCCTAAATCCTTGGTGTGTACAAATAACCAACGATAAGCAAACTCTCGCGACCAATGGGCTATCCAAATTAAAATGACCACCAATACAGCTAATTGCAAAATTGTTAGCCCTGTCACTGTCGCGGTACTGGCAATAACAAATAACTTCATCGAAAGTAATTTAGCTAAACTAGTATTAATAAGCGGAACTCGATCTCCCCAACCATAAAGCTCAAACAAACCCATGATCGATAATAGTAATAAAACTAACTTTAAAATTTGGTGAAAGGGTTTTAATAAGGCTTGGCTCCACAACCAACCATTTCTAAAATGACGAATACACTGTTCAGACGCCCAACGTACTAACTCATCTAAAAGCCCTCTCAATAACAAATAAGCCGTAAGCGCCACTAAAAATAAACCTTGATAATGTGCGATAGCCCAAGCTAACTCAACATAACCTACCAATCCAATTAACGCATTGGTCAATAAACTAAATGGGATTAAAAAACTCAACCAACGTATTACACGTTTTAAATAAGCATGTTTATTCTCTATATAGGGCTCAAGCAAGGTTGGGACAACCTCCCAGCTTTTCATAAGCACTAAAGCCACAATAAGAAGAAACAACATAAATAGGCGGCCAAATAAATCTTGCACTTCATAATTAACCGGTAATTGATTAACTAAAATAGTTGCTAAAGTAACAATGCCTCCAATTAATAAGGTTGTTCGCAATCGATAATACAATTTAACATCGTGACCACTCTCATCGGTGGTATTTTCTAACAATAAAATATGCGCAAGTTGAATAACAATGCTAAATATTAAACAAACCACTCCCATACTAATAATCAATAAAAATAATTTAATAGGAATATTTAATAAAAATAATAAACCTATTAAACCGGCTAATAACATAATTCCTGATAAATGACGTTGCAACAACTGCAGCACTACTATCACAGTTTGCGCAGAAAAAAAACCTCGGCTACGTTGCTGCAAGCGTACTCTGTCCACGGCCAAAAATCGCTGTAATTTTAACCAGGTCGTAAACCATATCAGGGCCGCAAGTAAAACAACTAACCATTGCCAACTGGATACTAATTCTAATTTGTTCATAACAGGTTCATAAAGACCTACTAATTTATCTATCGTTAGCGTAGGAATTTGAACAATGGTTTGTCCTAAAGCAAGCCAGGCATTTAAATTCCAACCGGGCAAACCTTGCCGATTAGCCAACTGAAGTTTCAACTGCTTAGCAATCTGTACCTGTTGAGCATTTGCTTCTTTCTCTAATTGTTTCATTGTCAGAAATAAATCTTGATAACCCAACATTATTTCCTTTAAAGGCGCTAACCTTACTTGCTCATGCGCAAAATCAGGCCCTCCTCTTTCCTGTAGATCCTTATTGATTAAGGCAATATAATTTTTTAAGAATTTAAGCTTATTTTGCAATAAACTATTTGATGTTTGAATTTGTTCGCTAATATTTTCAATCTGATGCTGCAAATTACTCAGTGTGCTTAACGATAACTTCTGATTAAAAACCGTAGCTAGATCTTTTAACTTATTAGATATTTTAGCGGTATTGAGCTCGGTTTCGAGCAAATTATTTTTCTCTTCGGCCTCAAATATATTAAATTCGATTTGATCATAGGCATAATTATTGATAAACCCTGTCGTTTGTGCCTTTTGTAGCATGTCACTCCATTGGTTTAAACGCTGCGTCCACTTCTGCTGTTCTTGTTGTAGACGCACCGCCAACATGTCTAAAGATTCCTGACGACTAGTTTGTTGCTGTAGTTGATAGTTTCTTTGTAAATCTCGATGCCATTCTTCGATAAAACGAATCGTTTGCTGCAGCGTATCACGTGATTTTTGCAGCGCCTTAATACGTTTTTGCTGCAGATTAAATAAATATCGCCGTTCTTGTAAAATTTGCTGTAATTTTTCCTGTTGCTGCTGGATTGCTTGGCTAACTGAGGTAGCGGTTCGTATTGACGACTCCCATTGATCGGGTGTATTTCGAATCGAGTCTTGGATTAAATCGGTAGATTGTTGGGTTGTCTTTAAGCTTAAGTTAACGCTATCTAAATCAGCCTTCGTTATAGCAATCATTAAATTCAGATGATCTAAGACTTGTTGGCTTATGACAGGTAATGATCTTTTCTGCTCATTTTGCAGACCCTGTAATTTTTTTATCAATAAATCACTACGGGTCTGTTCAGCAACTAATTGTTGCTGACTCAAAATGACTAAAGGTGATTGATGCGTTAGTTCAGCCGAAGTAGCCGAATTAACACCACCCCACAAAATAACTAATAAAACAACTAGTTTGTACAAACTATTTGCCTCAAGGTAAAGGTAAAGGTTGCTCGTTTACATTTAAACTGCCCTTATCTAAAGAAGCGTGCCATTTCATCCAAACATACACAGGAGCACTACTAAGTAACAATAATGTGCCATAAAATACAGTTTCTTTCCCGGAACCGATAATAACCCAGAAGGAATAGATTCCCGCTAAAACAGCAATAACCACGGAGCCGAACAATTTCCGGGTTTTTTTAAAAAGACCCGGATATTTAAAAAAGATCACTAACTCAGACATCGTAGTTAAAAAATAAGGAATCAGCGAGGCTAAAGTAGCTAATAAGATGATAATCGTAAATTGTTTGACCAAACTGTGGTTCAGGGTCATTAGTAATAGTAAACTAATTAAAATACTCGAAATAATCAAACCTACTACTGGGGTGCCATTACTCGATTTTTTCAAGAAAATGCGCGGAAAGAGTTTATCTTGTGCCGCGGCCAACGGAATTTGACCTTGGAGTAAAATCCAACCATTTAATGCACCTAAACAAGAAATAACCGCTCCTACCGCAACGATAGTGCTACCGATAGGCCCAAACATTATATGTGCCGCATCCGCATAAGGCGCATTGGAATGCGCGAGTTCTGTCAATGGCATGACACCCATCACCGCAATACTACTCAAAATATAAACAATGGTAGTTATCACGACACCTAAAATAGTGGCTTTGGGGATATTACGGGTCGGATTATCGACATGTCCGGCTGGCACCGATGCAGATTCTAAACCAATAAAAGACCATAGGGTTAAAGTGGCTGCCCCACTAAAAGCACTAAAATTAGATTGGCCGGATAAATTAAAAGCGCTCAAAAAATGAGGATGAATATAAAAAATACCTACGAAAGCAATAAGTAATAACGGAATAAGCTTTAAAATAGTGGTTAATAACTGAAAAACACCCGCATGTCGAACCCCGAGTAGGTTGATAAAGGTAATTAACCACACCAAACTAATACTGATCAAACACGATAGCATGGCATTGTTAGCCAAAATTGGCCAAAAAAAGCTTAAATACCCAGTTAAAGCAACGACTATAGCCGCATTACCCACCCAGAGCGCAATCCAGTAATTATAAGCCATTTGAAATCCAACAAAGTCGCCAAATGCCTCTCGACAATAGGCATAAGGACCTCCAATAAGTGGCATAACATTAGCTAGCTTAGCAAATACTAACGCTATTAACAAAGCGCCTACTGCGGTAGCAATCCAAGAAAGTAAGCTAATACTACCGTACGCCGCTAAAGAAGCGGGTAATAAGAAAATCCCCGACCCTATCATATTACCCGTTACTAGAGCCGTTAACATCCACAACCCTAATTTTTGTTGTTTCATCTCTTTGGACATATTGAATCAACCTCTGAATTTTGCGCAGAATAAAGCGCTGTGCCATTATACCTATCTCATATCTTATTGCGAAAAATTTTATGCCCAAAACTCCTAGCCTCTACATAGTGGCAACACCTATAGGCAACCTAGGAGACTTTAGCGCTAGGGCAATAGAAACTTTGCAAAATGTTGATTACATCGCCGTTGAAGATACTCGACATAGTCGAAAATTATTGACGCATTTTGCTATCCAGACCCCACTACTCTCATTGCATGCACATAATGAGGCAACTGGCAGCAAATTACTATTAGGTTATTTGCAAAAAGGTCTATCTATTGCCTTGATTAGTGATGCCGGAACACCTTTAATTAGCGATCCTGGTTATCGTTTAGTTATGCTAGTCCGCGAGCAAGGAATTCCAGTTATTTCTATCCCTGGCCCTTGTGCCTTAATCACGGCTTTAAGTGCGGCAGGATTAGCTTGTGATAAATTTATTTTTGAAGGCTTCTTACCCAGCAAAAGTGTCTCTCGACAAAAGAAATTAAACGATTTACTGTATGAGACTCGAACCCTTATTTTTTATGAAGCTCCGCATCGTATTCTAGAGTTAATAAATGATATGCTTGCCGTGTTTGGCCCGAAACGTTATGTCGTTTTAGCGCGAGAATTAACCAAAACCTTTGAGACGATTCATGGTGATAGTTTAGAACTATTAAAAATCTGGTTGAATAGCGATAAAAATCAGCAAAAAGGTGAATTTGTTGTCTTGGTAAAAGGTGCTAAAGATCATCACCCCCATTCTGACATAGAAGCACAGCGGATTTTACAGATACTGCTCGGTGAATTGCCGATTAAGCAAGCAACTGCGTTAGCGGCTAAAATAACCCATGAGAAAAAAAATAAACTATACGCGTTAGCGTTGACTTTAACTGGTAAAGTAACATGAATGAGAATATTTTTGAAATTTTCCAACGAGGAAGTACTGAAATACTGGTAGCAGATGAATTAAAGCAAAAATTAAAAGCGGCAAAACCATTACGTGTTAAAGCGGGTTTCGATCCAACCGCACCAGATTTACATTTAGGCCATACTGTACTTATCAATAAGCTGCGCCAGTTACAAGATCTAGGCCATGATATCAATATTGTAATTGGTGATTTTACCGGACTTATTGGTGATCCATCGGGGAAAAGCGCAACACGGCCTCCATTAAGCGCGAAAGAAGTCCTAGCCAATGCAAAAACTTATCAACAACAGTTTAGTAAAATATTAGACTTAAAAAAAACCACCCTGCATTTTAATTCAACCTGGTTAGGAAAATTATCCGTCACTGATCTTATTAAGCTTGCCTCATCCTATACAGTGGCAAGAATGCTAGAAAGAGACGATTTTCATCAACGTTACCATCGACATCAAGCAATTGCTATCCACGAATTTTTATACCCTTTATTGCAAGCTTATGACTCGGTCGCGTTAAAAACCGATATAGAACTAGGTGGTAATGATCAAAAATTTAATTTATTGCTTGGGCGAGAGCTACAAAAACACTTTAAACAAGCACCCCAAGTCATTTTAATGATGCCTTTGTTAGAGGGGTTAGATGGCGTGCAAAAAATGTCCAAATCGCTTAATAATTATATTGCAATTGATGAACCTGCCAATGATATGTTTGGAAAAATCATGTCGATTTCTGATGAGCTGATGTGGCGTTATTTTGAATTACTATCATTTAAAAAATCCCTGCAGGATATTAAATCGATGCAACAAGAAGCAGTGCAGGGATTAGCCAATCCCCGCGATTTTAAAATCGATTTAGCGTTAGAAATTACCGAACGATTTCACACCAAAGCAATTGCTCAGGCCGCTTTACAAGAATTTAAACACCGGTTTAAAGATGGCGCTGTTCCCACAGAAATTAAAGAGTTAAGCTTAACGGTTAATAATACTGGGCTATCTATTGCAAACTTATTAAAACAAGCTGGATTGGTTGCCAGTACTTCAGAAGCGCTACGCGCGATTGACGCAGGGGCTGTCAAAATAGACGCTGTAAAAATTACCGATAGAAAATTGTCGCTAAAGCCTGGCGCTACGCATATTTACCAAGTTGGGAAAAGACGCTTTGCTAAGGTGACTCTTTTAAGTGATGTAAGATAAAACTAAAATTAAAAATAGTTAATCTCGACTGGAATTTGCTTCTTCTAAGCGCTGTAGATAGTGGGACCAATAATCCGCATAATGTGTCGCTAACTCATAAAGTGTTTCCCAGCTATAAATGCCTGACTGATGATTATCGTCAAATACCAGTCTAATGGCATAATGGCCAACGGGTTCTATACTGATGATATTAACATTTTTTTTACCATCAACTAATTTACCCTCTGTGTATCCATGTCCTTTGACTTCTGCAGAAGGTGAAAAAACCCTTAGGTATTCACAGGACAAGGTAAAATTTTCGCCGTTATCAAATAGAATCTCTAATACTCGGGTTTTTTGTAACAGTTTTAAATTGACTGGTTTCGGGCTTGGCATAACTTTACAAAATAAAATGGCTGGTATCTTGATCTTGCGCTAAAGGCGTTAAGTGTTTATCGACATAACTAATATCTATTTTTATCAGCTTATCGGTATAATCGGTCGCTTCAAAAGATATTTCTTCTAATAAACGTTCCATGACGGTATATAAACGACGTGCGCCAATGTTTTCAGTCTTTTCATTGAGATCATAAGCAATTTCGGCAATACGCTTAATTGCTAGATTATCAAAATTTAACTCCAATTCCTCTGTTGCTAACAAAGCTTGATATTGAACAATAAGCGAGGCTTGTGGCTCGATTAAAATACGCTCAAAATCCTCTGCCGTTAATGCCTTCAGTTCCACTCGAATCGGTAGACGGCCTTGCAATTCAGGCACTAAATCCGATGGTTTTGATAAGTGAAAAGCACCGGCGGCAATAAATAAAATATGATCGGTTCTCACCATGCCATACTTAGTAGAAACAGTACAACCTTCAATTAAAGGCAATAAATCCCGCTGCACTCCTTCCCGCGAAACATCAGCACCGCTCACTTCGCCGCGACGACATACCTTATCGATTTCATCAATAAATACGATTCCGTACTGCTCTACCCATTCGATAGCTTTACGTTTAAGGTCTTCTTCATCGAGTAATTTTCCAGCTTCTTCTTTTTGAATGACAACCAGTGCATCTTTTACTTTCATACGACGGGTACGGGTACGCGTGGTGCCAATATTTTGTAGCATATTTTGCAGTTGATTAGTCATGTCTTCCATACCAGGGGGGCCCATGATCTCGACACCTGCGGGTAAAGCAGCCAATTCGACGTCTATTTCTTTTTCATCGAGTAACCCTTTTCGTAGTTGTTTACGAAAAACATTTCGTGCGACAGATTTCTCTTTATTTTTTAGCGCATCTTCAGTATCGCTACTCCCACGTAGCGGAGGAACAAAACTATCAATTATTTTACTTTCTGCCGCCTCTAAAACCTGAGGTTGAAGTCGCGTAATTTCTTCTTCACGTAAAGATTTAAAGGCGGAATCGACTAAATCTCTCGGTATAGAGTCAACATCCCGTCCTATATAACCTACTTCAGTGAACTTGGTGGCTTCTATTTTTAAAAAAGGACAACCTGTAATCTTGGCCGCTCGACGACCAATTTCAGTTTTCCCCACACCTGAAGGTCCAATCATGAGTATATTTTTAGGCGTTACTTCATCTCTTAATAACGGTTCAAGTAACATACGACGTTTACGATTTCGTAACGCAATCGCAATAGCCCGCTTGGCATCATTTTGTCCGATAATAAATCGATCGAGTTCCTGTACTATTTGCTTAGGTGTCATATCAACTTTAGTAAGGGAGTTCACAGCAGCCGGTAAATCGCCCGTACTATTATCAGTCTGATTTGAATTTTCCTCTGAAAAATTAGCATCCATAATAATTAACTTAGAAGTTGGATTAGATTCGTCGATGGATTTATCGGTTAAACTGAATGAATTAGTTTTCATTGTTAAATAGCGGTTAAGTGTATACATTTTTATTTTTTAATATCGATAGCATCGATTTCTTCTATCGTACGCTGATGATTTGTGAATACACAAATATCAGCGGCAATGATTAAACTTTTCTCAACGATACTACGAGCATTTAATTTAGTATTTTGAAATAGTGCTAACGCGGCCGATTGCGCATAGGATCCTCCCGAACCTATTGCGATTAAATCGTGCTCTGGCTCAATGACATCACCATTACCGCTTAACATAAACGACTTTTCTTTATCCGCAACCGCAAGCATCGCCTCTAAACGGCGTAAAACTCGATCAGAACGCCAATCCTTTGCCAGCTCAACTGAGGCCCGATCTAATCTGCCATTACATTCCTTTAATTTATTTTCAAATCGCTCTATTAAGGTAAAGGCATCTGCCGTTGCACCTGCAAAACCAACTAATACCTGACCATCATACAATTTACGAACCTTACGAGCGTTTCCTTTTAAAACAATCGCATTACCTAAGGTTACTTGACCATCGCCGCCAATGACAACCTTGCCATTACGCCGAACTAATAATATTGTTGTACCGTGTAAAGCTTGCACTGCTTATCCTTTTAGATTATAGGATGTCGAAATTATCAATATGGTGGCTTATTGAATGATTTTCAAGGCCAATATAAGGATTAATCCCTACCTATAGGGAGCTATTTTAGTTAGCATTGAATCTAAGCCTGCTGCACTTAAACGTTTTTGCTGCTCAGCCAGTTTACTTAGCTCTGAAGGCCCAATGAAAATTTGATATATGGGTTTTCCATGAACTAAATCCAGCTTTTTTCGCACAGGAAATCCTTTCAGTAAGGCTTGAGCTTGTAGCTGTTCTGCCTGGGTAGCATTAGGAAAACTCCCTAGTATAAGAAAATAAGCGTTATTGCTTAATTGATCCATTTCTTGCTCTAATTGTTTTTTAACCTCGGCTATCGCAACCTGCTCTGGCGTTGCACTCAGCATGGCATCTAATGGCTTCTGTTGCATAGGCGCCACTGTAATAGGTGCTGCCATTCCCTTATCGATTGGCAACGTTTGCTTTGCAGACGGTATCGCTTGAGGCGATAAATTTAATTTATCTTGCGGTAATATATTATAAAAATCAAATTTCGGCTCTGGCGGTTTAGGGACTGGAGTGGCTAATATTTTTTTCTTTAATTTATCTTCTGTTGTTTGCTGCACTGTATACTGCTTATTGGTAGACTTTAAAAAAAATAAACCTAAAATAAATAAACCTATCGCAACTCCCAGCACTAACCAAAGATAACGATGACGCTTACGCTTAGGCCTTTGATATCTATATTTCGAATACTGTTTTGCGTAGTCTTTAGCCATTACATTACTTCCAAAGTCTCTACACCCAATAGATTTAAACCATTTTGGATGACTTGTTGAATAGCCACAATTAAATTTAATCGTGCATTTCTCAAATTATCATCTTCTATTAAAAAAACATGTTGATTGTAATAAGCATGAAAGGCTTGCGATAAATCCCTTAAGTAATGCGCAATTATATGTGGCTCATAAGAAACTGCCGCTAATTCTAATATTTCTGGATAACGATTTAGTAAAATTAATAGTTCCTGCTCTTGATCTTCCTTCAATTGTTCAAGCGAATTCATCCCTAATGACTTATCCCAAACTAACTTTTTGGTAACAAGTTGACGCATTACACTAGCTATTCGTGCATAGGCATATTGCACATAGTAAACAGGGTTTGCATTGGACTGTTCTTTAGCGAGTTCTAAATCAAAATCCATATGTTGTTCGGCGCGACGTAACACATAAAAAAAACGTGTCGCATCGCTACCGACTTCCTCGCGTAGTTCTCTTAAGGTTATAAACTCACCGCTACGCGTTGACATTTGTATTTTTTTATCGCCACGATAGAGTATCGCAAACTGAATCAACAAAACCTTTAAACTGTCTGCAGGGTAAGCTAAAGCTTGTATAACGGCACGAATTCTAGTTACATAACCATGGTGATCAGCGCCTAATACGTTAATTATTTTTTTAAATCCTCGCTGCTCTAAAATAAACAGCCGATAGGCCGCATCGGCAGCAAAGTAAGTCGCTTGACCATTTTCCCGTAGTAAAACGCGATCCTTATCATCACCAAAGTCAGTTGATTTGAACCACAATGCCCCATTTGCTTCGTAGGTAACCCCACTCGCTACTAGTCGCTGTATGGTCTTATCTACAAAACCTGTCTTAAACAAGCTATTTTCTGAAAACCATTCGTCGAAATTTACTCTAAATGCACTGAGGTCCTCTTTAATATCCGCTAAGATAGAAGTTAAACCGGCATCAAATATCTTTTCATAATCAACGTTACCTAATAAAGTTTTAGCCTTTAAGATTAAAGCATCAATATGCGCTTCTTTATTTCCACCTAAAGGTTCATCGGCAGGGATATCCTTAAACACGAGTTGAGCAGATTTAAAAAAATCTTTACTATACTGAGAAAAAAGCTGTTCTGCGATCTCACCCACATAGGCTCCGCGGTAAGCATTACTGGGAAAAACCAGCGCTTCGCCACAGACCTCTAAATAGCGCAACCAAATACTGGTTGCCAAAATATTCATTTGCCGCCCGGCATCGTTGATATAATATTCTGCGCAAACACGATAACCCACTGTTTTCAGTAGTCTTACAATAGAATCACCATAAGCGGCACCTCGACCATGCCCTACATGTAAAGGCCCGGTAGGATTAGCTGAAACAAACTCTACTAAGACAGGTTCATTATTGCCTATTTTTGAAGACCCAAATTCTTTAGTTTGAGTCAAAATTTTCGTGATAACAGGGTACCAAGCTGATTTTTTAAAAAAAAAATTAATAAATCCTGGGCCTGCTATCTCAACCTTGTCTAGTTTAGAGCTCGCTTTAAAACAATCTAAATTTGATATTATTTTTTCAGCTAATTGTCGCGGAGAAAGCTGTAATTTCTTGGCTAACACTAAAGCGATGTTGCTGGAAAAATCACCATGGGATTTTTCTCGCGCATAATCGACTTGAATTGTCAGCGAAGGCGGAAAGGGAAGGTCATCCATAGCTAACAAAGCTGTTTTGATTTCTTGTTGCACAATGCGCTTCATAAATAATTAATCGATATAGGCGAAAGCCTGGGATTATAGCGCACTCTCCTAAAGAAAAAATATAGCTAATAGGCTGATAAATTATGTTAAATTTTAATCCAACAGAAGTTTCGCCAACAAATGAAACATACCTAGGGGAATAAGGGTTTATTGGCCGGAAGTTTTAAGTCGAACAGGATGCCCATAAACGCTGCCGGAAAATATTTAGGCACCTCTAGACCAATAAACCACTATTCCCATAGTGCAAAAGTTTTATCCACAACTCCCTATCAAAACCTCCCTTTTTTAGGCTCCCTATCTATATCGTTAAAGCCTTAAAAATTGGATAGTTGCGATTAATGCCATCTTCATCTGGAAAATAGCTTGTAAGAAGGTTAATATTCTTAAAAAAGGTATAATCTCATGAAAATATTAGCTTATTGTTTACTTCCTAGCCTTGCCTTGTTTGGCATGCTAGGTCAGGCCCAATCAGCCCCTAGCGCGCCCTCGCCCTGCCCTAGCAAGGGAGCCAGCATAGCCATTAATAATTTCTCTTCATTAAATATCCAAGGTCCTATCAATGTTTACATTGATGCAACTCAAGCCAAGCCTTCACTACAAGTTCTTGGCGATCCAAAATTAGTATCTAATGTCACCTGGAAAGAGAAAAACCATACCTTATATCTTAGCACCAAACTATTTTATCAAGCTCGTCATGGCGAACGACTAACCATTAAAGTAAATGCGACCCCCCAGCAAATAACGCAAATCCTCTTCCATAGTAATGCGAGTTTATTTGGCAAAGGCTTATCAGGCTCTTTATCGCTTCAGGCCGAAGGGGCAGGCCAAATTAATCTCTATACCAATAAATTAAATCTAAAATCTCTGGATAGCAATGGCGAAGGCAAGATCAGCCTACATAATATCCATAGCCGAGGTCTCAGCATAAAAAGCTACCATACGCATGATATTATGATTGAAGGTGAGGTGGCACTTAATGCTCTCGACTTTATCGGCAATGGCAATCTGCTGGTTTACTGGGTCAATAGCCCTTACTTAAAGATAAATGCGGCCGGGAAAGGGGAAATTATTTTAGCCGGCGCTGTCAAGACGCTCGATACCCATCTAAGTCAAAGAATTCAATTGCAAGCTGAACAATTGTACGCGCAACAAGGATTTATTAAAACGCGACAACAAGCACAAGCCCAAGTTAAGGTAAAAAATAAACTAATGGCCTTTGCGAAAGACAACAGTATTATTTATTACGATTTGCCTGTGAACTTTATCAGCATCTATACCCAAGATAACGGCTTAGTATTAAATAAACACTAATTAAGCGCCTATCGTTCAATCTGGCTTTAGTTTTTTACTACGATAATTTCAACACGGCGATTAAAACTATTGGATCGAACATTTCGATTGCTGGCAATAAAACCACGAGCGCCATACGCTATCGAGCGCAAACGTTTTGCTTCGATTCCATGCTTCCATAAAAAACTAGTCACTGTATTGGCTTGATTTTGTGCAATCTTGGCGGCTGCTTTTGGAGCATACAGATCATCAGCGTAAGCAACTACTTGGACAGGACCATTTCCATAAGAATAAGACTTTATAGCTTTCATTGCCTGGTTAAGTTGCCAAGCACAATGGCTTGTTAACTGCCCATTTCGCTGAAAACAAGCGTCACTATATGCAATCACTCTAAGCCGATCCGTGCCTTGAATTACTTGAATTACTGGGATTAAATCCTTTCCTTGCCTCTCTTGCGCCATTTCTTCTTCAAACTGCTTATTATTGGCTGAATTTGTCGAAGCACACGCTGTAAGCATTGTTAAGGCAACAATTAATAAGCCACTAAAAAATAGTAGATTTTTTTTCATAGTTTCACCCACCTTGTTTTACAATTAGCTCTCGTTAAATTCAAATAGTGATCTACTGTAGATCCATTTTGCGTAATCTAGCATAATAAAATCCGTCAGTCCCGTGAAGTTGAGGAAAAATTTGTCGGCCTATTGGGCAAGCAACACCCCATTTGGCATCGATAATCTCTTCTTTAGCATCGGGGTATTGCGATAAAAAACGAACTAATACATCGCTATTTTCCTCTGGCAATACTGAACAAGTCACATACAATAAAATGCCATCTGGTTTAAGTAATGGCCAAAGACCTGATAAAAGTTGATATTGTTGTTCCGCTAACTTAACAATATCTTCCTCTCTTCGTAACAATTTGATATCAGGATGCTTGCAAATAACACCTGTCCCAGAACAAGGTGCATCTAATAAGATTCTATCTAACAATTCTCTTTTCCAACTGGATTTGAGCTCCTCTGCTTTAGCACACAGCAACTGCACTTTATCGTCTGCTAATCCTAAACGACTTAGATTATCTTTTACTTTATTTAAACGAATGGCATCTTTATCAACAACGGTACAGCTTAATAAATCGGGCTGCGTTTCCAATATGTGTGATGTCTTTCCGCCAGGTGCGGCACAAGCATCTAAAACTCTCTGCCCAGCTCGTAACATTAATAAAAATGCCGCCAGCTGCGCGGCCGTATCCTGTATCGAAACCTCTCCCTCTGAAAACCCTGGTAATTTAAAAACATTGCAAGATTCATCCAGAATAATCCCCGCTTTACTCAAGTCGCTCAGTTGCGCGGCTATATTTTTATCCCTCAATTTTTGCGCATAATCTTCGCGCTTATTCTTTAAAAAATTAATGCGTAGACTCATGGAAGGTACATGATTGTTTGCTGCTATAATAGCTTGCCATTCATTTGGCCAAGCTTGTTGTAGCCTTTTTAGTAGCCATTTAGGATGAGCATAATGTATGTCCTCTGGCATTTTTTTTAACAAGCTTATCTGCTGGCGTTGAAATGATCGCAATACACCATTTATCAATGGCACTGCCCAACTTTTATTTAACTCTCTAGCCGCTTGCACCGTTTCATGCACAGCCGCATGTGGTGATGTTTTTAAATAATTAAGTTGATACAAACCTATTAATAATAGCGCGTAAATATCCTGATCAGCGGAACTTAGTGGTTTCTTAAGTAAATAAGCGCAAAGCTGCTTTAAAGGCCCATACCAACGCAGTACGCCATAACATAACTCTTGAACAAAGCCTCTATCGCGAGAACTGCTAATATCTTGCAAGATTTCATCAAAAGCATCAGTAAGGGATACCCCTGAAACTAATACACGCGAAATTATTTGTGCCGCTACGGCACGGGAATTATACATACATTCGATCTAAAATAGCGCCCACATGGAACAATTCTGACTTACCATGAATAAAGCTTGAAATCGGCAAGCAACGTCCTCCTGGCCATTGCACTTCGAGCAAACGTAATACACCTTTTCCTGTCGCTACATCAATACCTTCTCGATCTACTTTTAAAATAAGTCCCGGTTTTTCGGTGCTTGTTTGATCAAGCACCTCTGCCTTACAAATACGCAATATAGATTTTCCTAATACAACCCGAGCAACTGGCTTTGGATGAAATGCACGTACCAATCTATCTAAATAAATAGCATCCTTTTCCCAATCTATTTCTGCTTCTGCTTTATTAACTTTTTTAGCATAACAACTCTCTTTTTCATTCTGCGGCTCAGATAGGTAAGAGCCACTTTCAATAGCACTTAAACTCTCTAATAATGCCTGCGCACCCAGTTGAGATAAGCGATCCTGTAAGCTCTGAGTCGTATCGTTAGGCTGTATAGTGCAAGATAACTTCTTTAGCATTTCCCCAGTATCAAGACCTTCGTCCATTTGCATAATAGTAACCCCGGTTTCTCCATCACCGGCCAAAATAGCACGTTGGATAGGGGCAGCTCCTCGCCAACGCGGCAATAGCGAAGCATGAACATTAATACAACCAAAACGAGGTACTGCTAATACGGCAGGTGGGAGAATAAGGCCATAAGCGACTACAATCATTAAATCAGCTTGCAAATCAGCTAATTTTTTTTGCTCTTTGACATCACGTAAAGTAACTGGCTGAGCAACAGAAAGCTTATTTTCTAAGGCAAATTGCTTAATGGGACTCATTAATAAACGGCGACCTCGCCCTGCTGGACGATCAGGTTGTGTATAAACAGCGCTTATATTATGGCCAGAAGTCAGTAAAGCTTGCAAACTAGGCACAGCAAATTCAGGTGTGCCTGCAAAAATAAGGTTCAAGACTTCCCCCTTTTTTTGATTTTTTCTAGCTTTTTACGCGCCAGTTGACGTTTAAGAGGTGATAAATGGTCTAAAAATAGCTTCCCATTAAGGTGATCAACCTCATGTTGTATACAATGCGCTAATAAATCTTCCGCTTCTAACTCATAAGGCTTTCCATGCCTATCTAAAGCGCGCAATTTAACCCACAGCGCTCGCGGTGCTTTATCGTAAATACCGGGAACCGATAAACAGCCTTCTTCCATTAATGCCTCACCTCTTTTATCAACAATGACAGGATTAATTAAACACCAGGTGGTCGATTTGTCGCTCGAAACATCAATAACCGCTAATTTTTTGCTAATCGCAATTTGCGGCGCCGCTAGACCAATCCCCTTAGCGGCATACATAGTCTCGAACATATCATCAATTAATTGTTGCAAAGCCGCGTCAAAAACAGTAACTGCAGCGGTATCGGCGCGCAATCGCACATCAGGTAGCTGGATAATAGCGTAAATAGCCATAATTTCTGTTATCTTTCTTTATTTTCCGATCAAAATCAATTAAATTGCCATCAACTTAAGAGTTGATAGTCTAAGCAAGTAATTTTCCTGCCTTTAATTCCTTTAGTCAATCTCCATTTTGGCAGAAAATGGCAGGATACATTACTTGCCACCAGTATAGTTAAGATAGTATTAATTTTAAGCTAAAAATGACGGTTATCGTTTAAGATAGCTTAAATCTTTGTTAGTCTATCATGTTAGTTATCGACTTACTTAATTTATAAACCAGATGGCCATACTAATAAAATAATAATGAAAAAAAGTACTTTTTCTACCGTCAAGGATAAGAATCTTCTCGCAATTATAAAGTGCCTGCTGACATTGATTAAAAAATCGCACGCTCGCACTACTTTTCTTAATAATTCTCCGCAAGCTATCTTAAAAGCTAAATTAGATGCGCTGGAATTTAAATCGAATTTTTTTAACCAAAATGAATATTTTATTATTAAATTTAAAGATAAAAATAAAATTGCTGATATTTTATTTACCAAGCAATTATTAGCTCCTATTGAGAACAACGCCGCAGATAAAAAACAGTTTATTGAAGAACTCAAACGGGTTAAACTACTATATCCTAAGCTAACATTAAAAACCGTGCTAAAAAATGTTCTCGCTAAAATAAACAATAAAAATATAGTCATTGACATTCATGAAACAATTAATTTTTTACAGAAAATCTACTTAAATAATTCTTTGAAAAAAAGAAATAAAGCCGAAATTAATTTTTTATTCAATTACTTAAAAATAAATTTACTAAGAATAGCTACAGCGAAGAAATTTCATGGCTGCGCCGAATCCTTATTAGCATCTGCAGAAAATTTAACTCAGCATTGTCTTTTAGATTTAAATGTTATTATTTTTTCACTAAATAACCTAGCTAGTTTAAAAAATATTGCAGAAAATAATATACTTAATCTGAAAAATATTGCCAAAATAATCTTCTCTTATAAAAAATTACTGTATAAAGTGGCCACTGTTTCCCCTGCTTACGGAGAATCGAGAATAGAAATTCAAAACATAATAGATATGACTATTGAAGATGAACTGGCAAATGAATCTATAAAAGCGGATTTTATTTTTTTTAAACAATCTTATTTTAGCCAGCCAGGGTTTCGCTCTATTTTCGTAGACAATGATTTATATCATTTAATTCAAACCGCTTGTGAAAAATTAAATTCCTTCAAAAAAGAATATATGCAAATCATCGATTTAATCGAAGAACTATCCATTTATTCCGACAAAATGCCAGAAATTATTGGCTTGGCAACTAAATTAAGCCATTTTACTAATCAATATTTTCAAGATTTACTTGTTATATCTATTTCTAAAACAGAGAATAAAAACCACAGACAAAAGGAAATTTTTGAAGATTTTCAATTTAGAGCGCAATTGGCAATAAACGATTTCCGAGAAAAAATTACCTTAAGCTTAAGCCACATGAACATTTTACATAAAATACTAAACGCGATCGCTAAACTCATGCCTAAGTTTATTATCTCAACAAAAACAAGAATGAGCTTTTTCCAAAAGCATACCAACCAAAGTAAACATCTTGCTAAAATAGAAAGTACTTTTTTGTCGATAAAGCGCTGCTTATAACTCAAAAAGGCGGGTTTAATGCGGAATTAAGTAATGACACAACATAGAAAAAACCGCGACGCTAGTAACACCTGCTACATACAAACCGACAAACCATAACCACTCACGTACACGTTTTTTCATAAGTTAATAATGAATTGTTGTTGTTACTTTTCCACGAAAAACACGATAAGAGTAAATAGTGTAAACTAATAATATCGGCAATAAAATCCCAGCCCCAACTAATATAAATATCAAAGTAGAACGTGGTGCGGCTGCATCCCATACAGAAAGTGCGTGCGGAACGATGTAGGGCCATGCACTAATACAAAATCCAATATAAGAAAGGACAAACAGACCCATCGTTAAAATAAAGGGTAGTTTCTCTTTCTTTTTAGATAAACAGAAAAAATTGTAAAATACCATTAACAGCGTTAAAAGTGGCAAAGGTGATAAATAGAGAAAATTAGGTAATGAGAACCAACGTTGCATCATTTGTGGTTCAATAAGAGGGGTCCAGACACTTACTGCTACTAGAAAGAAAACAACAACAGCCAATAAAGCTGTAGCCACCTTAAACATCCGTGCTTGTAATATTCCATCTGTTTTAACAATCAACCAGGTTGCTCCTAATAAAGCATACCCACATACCACAGCAAGTCCTGTAAATAGTGTAAAAGGAGTGAGCCAATGATAGGCCGAATGCGACAATGGCAAGTGCGCGCCATATCCCTTTACAAAAGTACCTAAGATTATCCCTTGAATAAAGGCTGCCACGATAGAGCCTGCTGCGAAAGCAATATCCCAGATAAATTGGCTGCGCTGAGCTTTAAACCGGAATTCAAATGCTACTCCGCGAAAAATCAATGCTATTAACAAGATCATAATAGGCATATATAAGGTAGGTAGCAAAATACTATACGCCATCGGGAATGCCGCATATAAAGCCGCGGCACCAAACACTAACCAGGTTTCATTTCCATCCCAAACCGGCACAACCGTACTCATCATAATGTCTCGATATTCACCCTGTTTAACCCAAGGGAATAAAATACCAACCCCCAAATCAAAACCATCAAGCAAAACATACATCATAATGATCAATGAGATGATCGTGGCCCACGTAAGAATTAAAAGCATTTATTTACCCTCAGGTGCCAAATATTTAAAGGGGGTTTCTGTTACCACATCCGCTACTGACTCATGTAGTAATAGCGCTGTTGGCCCTTTACGAATCAACTTAAATAGATAAAAGAGATAGAAACTAAATATAATCCCGTAGACGACAACTAATAATATTAATGAAATGAACACTTGATGGAATGGAACCATAGAGGCGCCTTGAGATGTACTAATTAAATTATAGACAATCCAAGGCTGTCTTCCAGACTCTGCGACCATCCAACCTGCAATAGTACTCAAAAACCCTAAAGGCGCAATCAATATACATAAACGATAGAATCGATTAGAACTATAGAGTTTTCCGCGCCGATTTTGCCATAAAGCAAATAGGGCGACAAAGAGGAATAAGAAACCAATGCCTACCATTACCCGAAACATCCAAAAAGTCACGCCGACAACAGGTCTTTCACTAGGCTTTACACTTTTTAGTCCTAGCAACTGGCCATCCAAATGATGGGTATTAAAAAAACTTGCCAGTTTTGGAATAGTTATTTCATAATAATTTTTTTCTTGCTTACTATTTGGGATGGCAAATAAAATCAACGGCGCGCCTTTTTGGGTCTGCCAATTACCTTCTATTGCCGCTGTTTTTAATGGCTGATATTCATGCATTTTCAAACCCACTATATCGCCTAAAAAAACCTGTGCAGGCGCAATAAATATGGCGGCCGCTAAAACAAACGAAAAACAAGGCTTAGCGATATCAAGATGTTTTTCCTTTAATAAATACCAAGCGCTTACCCCGGCAATAGCAAAACAAGTTGTCAATAATGACGCCATCGCCATATGTAAAAAACGAGGAATAGTCGTTGGATTAAATATCACTGCCCACCAACTATCTACGACATACCTGCCTGCCTCAATATGAAAACCGGTTGGAGTTTGCATCCAGGAATTAGCGGATAAAATTCCTAAGGCAGAAAAAAGTGTTCCTAAGGCCACCATTATCGTCGCCACATAATGTAGCTTCGGACTCACTTTATCCCATCCAAATAACATGACCCCGAGAAATCCCGCTTCAAGAAAAAAAGCAGATAGCACTTCGTAGACAAAAAGAGCGCCTATAACTCCACCGGCTATATTAATAAAGGGTCCAAAATTAGTCCCTAACTCATAAGCCAACACGATGCCTGAGACCACCCCCATACCAAACGTCAAGGCGAATATTTTGGTCCAAAATTGGCAAATTTTCAAATAGATAGGATTACCTGTTTTTAACCAAATACCTTCCATCACCGATAAAAAAACAGCTAGCCCAATAGTGAAGGTCGGAAACAAAATATGAAAACCTATCGTAAATCCGAACTGAATGCGCGAAAGCATGGTGGTATCAATAATCATAAATCACTTGAAAATTTAAGAGCAACTTAGTACTCAGTATACTGCTATTTTAGAAAAACGAGACACGGCGAGCCACGTCGGTACAAAAATTAGACTTTTATTCCCCACTTGAATAAGTCAAGTGTCAACTTTAAGTTTATGTTTACACATTATATCGTCAATCACTGATAAAAACA
>DALYCY010000017.1:0-25781 GCA_031973495.1 Candidatus Aquirickettsiella sp.
AGATTACCTGAGATAGGGTCGATGCTTGCGGTTACTATATCGCTAGGTTGCGGCATGGTTTTTTCTGGTTGGCCTTGTAACGCCACGCGCATAAAATCGATCCACATAGGTAGCGCAGTTTTTGCCCCATATTCAAGAACAGAGCTGGGTTGATCGAATCCTATCCAAACGGTAGCGACTAAATTACTATTAAATCCGGTAAACCAGGTATCGACGTAATCACTGGTGGTGCCTGTTTTGCCAGCTAGATCGTGGCGATTTAAAATACTCGCTTGAGAGCCGGTGCCATAGCGAATGACGTCCTTTAAAGCCGATGTCATGAGAAAGGCAATATCAGCTGGAATCACTTGTGGCGCATAAGGGCTATCCTTTGCATCAGCCGAAGGAGGAGTTTCTTCGCGTAAACAAGTCTCACAAGCTATTTTAGGCTCCGCTTTGTAAATAATTTCACCTTGCTCATTGGTAATATGATCAATTAAATAAGGGGTTATACGATAACCGCCATTTGCAAAAACAGCGTAGGCGCGAGCTAATTCGATAGGTGTAACTTCGCCCGTTCCAAGTGCTAATGATAAATTGCGCGGTAATTTTTTAGCGTTAAAGCCAAAACGTTTTACATAAGTTAATACATAAGGCACGTCAATAGCTTGTAATAAACGAACTGATACCAGATTGACTGATTTGGCCAAGGCGACACGTAAACGCGTCGGGCCACTGAAAATATGGTTGTCATTTTGTGGACGCCATGGTTCATCTCTACCGGGTATATCAAATACGAGAGGTGCGTCATTAAAAACATTGGCTAAGGTATAGCCTTTAGCTAAGGCGGCGGCATAAATAAACGGTTTAAATCCTGAGCCAGGTTGTCTTTCTGCTTGGATAACACGGTTGAATTTACTCAAATTGTAATCAAATCCGCCTACTAATGCGCTAATAGCGCCGGTCTGTGGATTTAGTGCGACTAATGCTCCTTGTACTTTGGGAATTTGCGATAATTCCCAGGTATTATTTTGCGTTTCTTGAACACGGATAACATCACCCACATGCACCTTGTTTTTTAAAGTTTCAGGCGGTGGATTTAGGTGATTATTGGCAAGTTGAGGAGTGGTCCATGCTAAACCTTGCCAAGGAATGAAAATCATTTGGTTATTGACTAATAAGGCGGTTATAGCTTGATCGGTGATTCCAATAATAATAGCCGCTTGTAAACCATTGATAGTGGCTACTCGGTGCAAAGAGTTTAACGTATGGGTTACTTTATTAGCATCTAGCGGAGCTATATTTTTTTCGGTTCCTCTATATCCATGTCGTTTATCATAAGCTAATAAACTAGCACGTAAGGCCTTATTAGCGGCTAATTGCTGAGCTGAGTTGATAGTTGTATAGACATTATATCCTTTTAAGTAACTATCCTCGCCGAAACTTTTGTACATCATATCGCGGACCATTTCCGCAACATAAGGCGCCTTGATCATTCCGCCGGTATCGGTTTGTGTACGTGTCAACATGGCTGTGGCTATAGCCGTTTCATAGCTTGCTTTCGATATATAACCAAGCTCAAACATGCGCATTAATACATGATCACGACGTTGTTTTGCGGCAATAGGGTTTATTAAGGGATTAATGGCAGAAGGCGCTTTAGGTAAGCCTGCAATAGTTGCCATTTCAGGTAAGCTGAGTTGATTGAGCGTTTTATTAAAATAGACCTGGGCTGCCGCGGCAACACCATAAGCACGATTACCGAGAAAAATCTTGTTAAAATAGAGTTCAAGAATTTGTTCTTTAGTAAATTCACGCTCGATTTTAAGCGAGAGTAATATTTCAGTAAACTTACGTAAAAAGGTTTTTTCGCGGGATAAATAAAAATTGCGTGCAACTTGCATCGTAATCGTACTGCCACCTTGTACTTTACTACCGGTTAACAATACTTCAGTTGCAGCCCGTAGTAGACCATAAAAATCAACACCATGATGTTCTAAAAAGCGCTGGTCTTCAGTGGCTAAAAACGCTTTGACCATTAGGTTGGGAACTTCATTTAATCGGACAAGATTTCGATGTAACTCACCAAATTCCGCAATAGCTTGCCCATCACTTGTATAAATGCGCATCGGGATGGGCAATTGTACAGATTTTAATTCATCCACATCAGGCAATTGTTTATCGAGATAAATATAGAGAATGCTCGCTGCTACAATAAGTGTAATTAACAAGCTTGATAGCATTAAAAAGCCATTGCGGAGAAAGTGATTCGATCGTTTCATAATGAAAGCAGTTGATTGGTCGGGCTATATCATATCGTAAGTGAGATTACGCTTAAACAAGGGTTTTAGTAAAAATAGTGTGTTATTTGATCTTTGTACACTTTATTCTTATTAAAAGAAAGTCGAGTGCATTTTTAGCGTAATACATTTTCCAATAAGTACACCATTAATTATGTGTTAAATAATTGACAAATTATTATTTGAATGCATAATAAAAGAAGGTCAGTTTTTCATCGCATTATCAAATGGCACTGATATGTATTTTTTTAAGGATAGGCACAAAAATACACAATTAACAAACGATACTATGGGTTTAGATATCGGTAGTGCGATGTTGAAATGGGTTATTTTTGGGCCTGGCGGTGCTGCTTATGAATTAAAAAATTATGCGATAGCCCCTATTTCAAGCGGCGTGGATTATAAGCAGGTAAACGAGGCATCGCAAATAGTTACTGTTTTGAAGCGAACATTGCTTGATAAAATGTGGGTAAAAAATTGCGTATTAAATATCCCTGATTATTTAGTGTGCAATAAGTGGATTCAGCTAGATCATAGCGCTTATAAAAACCTAGATGAAATAATTGCAATATTGGCAGAACAATCTATTCCTTATCCTTTGAAGGATCTTTATTTTGATTACCAAAGTTTTTATTCCGCGCAACAAGCTCAAGATAATTTTAAGGTTTTATTAGTAGCTTGCCGCAAAGAGCAGTTAGATTTCCGTTTAGATATTATTCATCAAGCCAATTTGACCCCCATTGCCGTTGAGCTTAGTTCACAAGCTATAGTAAGAGCAAATTATTATTTTTATCCCGAAATCAGCGATGAGAATCGTATGTTATTAGAGGTAGGGGCTAATCAATTAACACTTTTATTTTTAGATAAGTCAAAAGAGACGGTGTGTTTTAATGAAAGATTGTTAAATACTCAGGATAAGGCGTCTATTTTGTTACAAATAAAACGTTGTATTAAAAGATATTTTTTAGCTAATCCCGGTCATGCTTTAAATAAACTTTTTTTTATAGGTTTTAATCGGTCTTTATTAAGCTATTTAATCAAAAAATTAGATGGATTTTTAGAGATAAAGGTCCAAGTATTAAGTGTTGATCAGGTATTAAAGTGCAGTTGTCCATTAAACAAAAATAAACTAAGTAGTATTTTTCCAGGTTTATTGATAAGTTGTGGTTTAGCGTTAAGGCCATACCAAGATTTATCGATTAGTCATGTAGAAAAGTCAGTGTAAATCAGGGCTTAATAATAAATATATTTTATAAGGATCTTGATGAAGGAATATTGCTAAATGAATGAAATTAATTTATTGCCATGGCGAGAACAGCGATATAAATGTAGAAAAAAAGAATTTATTATTTATTGGATAGGCATTTTTGCTTTTAATGTTGTTTTGGTTTTGTTATTAAAAATGCTTATTGTTCATCAAATTAAAAAATATCATTTATATAATGATCAACTTTTACATCATCTGAATCATTTGTCACCCCTATTGGAAAAAACTAATCAATTAAAAGAAGAGGGAAATTTGTTAATAAAAACTGCAAATAGTATGAAAAATAATCACAAAACGATTCGAAAAATTTTAGATTTTATAAAACATCTTAACTATTTGGCAACGCCGGATCTATTTATAAGAATTATCGATTATCACCCACCTTATTTGAGTTTAGCGATGAGAGCAGTATCTAGAAAGCAAAGTTTGAGCGTAATTAAAGCATTACAATTAAAATTTAATAATTATAAGCTGCAATGGATTTTTACTAACGAAAGTAAATTATCAGCATGCGATTTTTTAATTTTTATTAAATTACAATAAAAAAATTAATTATTCGAATAATAAAAATGATAAAATTCAATTTAAAAAATATTTATACCGAGTCAATTGGTTTAAAAGGTTTGATTATATTAGTTACTATTTGCCTTGTTTTTGTTTGCGGATATTTTTTTTATTTAAAATCGCTTTTGATTGAAGAAAGTAATATTTATTCACAGGTAAAGCAATTAGAGATAAAAATAAAGGAACAGAGAAATATTTTATCAGAGTATGCTTTTCGCCACAGAGAAATTAGCGCGATAAAAAAAAGATATGTTTTTTATACAAATAATTATAGCCATATTATTTTATTACTGCTCACAGGGCAGTTATTAGCAAGAAATTTTACTATCAACGAATTAAAAATTTTATCCGTTCAAAAGGAAAAATTTTTTTATGAAATTTGTTTTAAAGTTTGTTTATTGAGTAATAACCTTAATATAATCGAATTTCTCTACCAAATAGAAAATTTACAATATATTATCTTGCTAGAAAATTTCAGCTGGAATTTTTCTAATACTATCTCGGCAAATTCAGTCGTTAAAAAAGAAATAGAGCTATTATTCCATGTTTATTATTATGGGGATGACGCGTCTAATTTTAATTTATCTGTATCTAATTTAAATAGAATTATTGCTAAAAATTTATCGCCATTGCAAGAAAATATTTTAACCAAATATCCATTGAGTCGTTTCAAGATGGTAGGTTTTTTATCGAAAGATGACGGTGAGCGTAATTGGGGTTTTATTAAATTACCGAATAGCCAAATTTATAAACTCAAGTTAGGTGATAGCATTGGATTAGAGCGAGGCTTGGTTATGGCAATTAATTCTAAAAAAATATTTGTTCAAAGTAGAGAGTTGAATAAAATCATAGAATTATCCATGGGAACTGGGAAATTTGGACATGTCATGGCATTGTCGGATTAATCCAATAATAGGGGTTGTTTTTATGCTAGCCTTTGGCATGAATTTATTCGCTACTGAATCAATTCATCGCGTAAACACGCTCAATAAAAATTTAACAGAGGATAAAATTTCTTTAAACTTTCAAGATATTAAAGTGCGTTCGGCATTACAATTATTAGCCGAATTTAGTGGCTACAATTTTATTATTGATGAGAAGATTCAAAATAGCTTGAGTCTTTGTTTAAATAATGTGAGTTGGCAACAAGCCTTAGATACTATTTTACAAACTCAAGGTTTAGCTAAGCGGCCTATTGCTGGAGGTTGGTTTATTGCAACACAAAGCCAAATATTAAAGCAAGCTAAACTGAATTTAGAAATTCAGCGGCAAAATCAAGATTTATCACCTTTGATGTTTAGAATATTTCAAGTTCAGTATAGTAAGGCAGCGGATATTAGTAAATTATTAAAAGATAAAGAAAATACACTTTTATCATCTCACGGTAGTGTTAATGTCGATAAGCGAGCCAATAGTTTATGGGTTCGCGACTCTCTTGAGCAATTAAATAAAATTGAAAAAGCTATTAAGGAACTTGATAGACCTATTGAACAAGTTTTAATAGAAGCACGTATTGTCAGTATTGATCAAAATAGAGAGCAAGAGCTAGGGGCCCAATTTGGCACAACGCAAACGCAGCTTACTAATAAACTTTTAGGCGCACAGCTGGAAAAAAAAGCGGTAACAAATCCGCGTGTCGGATTATTACGCCATTTAACGATGGATCTGGCGATGACCGGGTCATCTTCTATCAGTGGTGCGGCTACTGTTGGTTTGCGTTTAATGCGTTTAGGAAGTGATGTTTTCTTAGATTTAGAATTATCGGCATTAGAGAATGAAGGAGCGGCACAAATTATTTCTACCCCCCATTTGATTACCGCTGATCGCGAAACGGCTTTTATAGAAGCGGGTACAGAGATCCCTTATCAAGAGAAAACCTCCACTGGGGGTAGCAATGTTACCTTTAAAAAAGCTGTTTTATCCTTAAAGGTAACACCTAGAATTATGCCAGATCGACGTATGATATTAGATTTAAGGGTAAATCAAGACCAGCCAGCCAGTTTTATTGCCGCGGATGTTCCGGCAATTAAAGCCAGGGGCATCAAGACGCAGGTTATTGTAAAAAATGGAGAAACGGTTGTATTAGGGGGGATCTATGAGTATTCTCATAGTAAAGTAGTACGCCGGGTTCCTTTTTTGGGCGCTTTGCCCCTGGTCGGTTATTTATTTCGTTTGGTCACAACGAATAGTAGACGTAGCGAATTATTGATATTTTTAACGCCAACTATTTTAAAATAGGGTCCGATTTTTTAAGTGTTTTATACGGCTAGCCAGTATCTTAATGCCGCATCTTTATTAACGAGTAGTCTTATGCAGTTTGCCAAATGGCGATTTCAATTTTTTAGATTAGATAATGACCGCTTAGTACATAGTTTAAAAACGGCTATTGCCCTTTTATTTGGTTTACTACTTTCCTATTTCTTTAAGCTTCCCCTGCAAGGTCAATGGGTATTAATTAGTATTTTGGTCGTTATGTGCGCGCAATCGCGTGTAGGGGCTATTTTACAGAAATCGTATATGCGATTTCTGGGGACGGTGATAGGAGCAGTTGTTGCAAGTTTAACGCTTTGGCTTGTTTATCCTAATGTTGTGTGTACTATCTTGATATTATGTTTGGCTACGGTTCTATTTAGCTATATAGCCGATAGCTCAAGCGCTTGGAGTGAAGTGGGTCCTTTGGGTGCGGTTACTTTAATGGTTATAGTGGTTGCGCAAAATCCTAGTTTTAATACGGTAATAAGTCGTTTTTTAGAGATTAATTTAGGGTTAGTGATTGCCTTATTAGTGTCGCGTTTTATTTGGCCCTTACATTCGCGTACCCAATTGCGCTATATTTTAATCCGCACTTTACACGAACTTAAAAATCTGGCTAAACAGTTAGAAGAATTCACATCGGCCAAGGCGGATAAGGCCGATAAATCCTATGAGCTTTTTGAAGATAAAGTGTTAAATTACATTGGAATTCAAAAAAAATTATTTGCTGAAGTAATGCGCGAAACATTTGGTCGATCAAATCTAGGCCAGATTTTTAAAAACATTTTGTATGGAGAAAGAGAGATTTTACGTTGTATAAATGCAATGAAAAATGCATTAATGCATTTTTCGGCACAGGATATTTTGCAGTTGAATCAGCAAGCTCAGGTACAAAAAATGTATCAAATGGATCAAGATTTATTTCAAATCGGCATTGATAGGCTAAAGGATAAAAAGAATAAACAAGAGCTTAAGCCCTTGGAGGGTTTGTCTGATTGGAAAAAAGAAATACAATTAGCGCTTAAACCCTTAGCGGCGAGTGAATCGGATCAGTTTGCGATTGATTTATTTATATTTAGCGCCAATCGTTTATTAACCCAATTATATACACTTATTATTTTAATAAAGAAAGTTTGAACACCATGAATGATTCTCCTCATCGCCTTATTAGAGCCTTTTTACAACAGTCTGTTGACCGAACGCCGGTTTGGATTATGCGTCAAGCAGGACGTTATTTGCCAGAGTATCGCGCAACTCGTCGCAAAGCAGGGGATTTTCTAAGCTTATGTAAAACACCTGAATTAGCTTGCCAAGTGACTTTACAACCTTTGCAGCGATTTGATTTAGATGCCGCTATTATTTTTTCGGATATTCTAACGATTCCGGATGCGATGGGATTAGGTCTTTATTTTGTCGAAGGTGAAGGCCCAAAATTTCATAATCGCTTAAAAAGCTTAGCCGATATTAAAGCGTTGCGAGTTCCTGATCCAGGAACAGATTTACGCTATGTTATGGATGCTGTTTCGCTCTGTCGAGGTGAATTAAACAATAAGGTCCCTTTAATTGGATTTTCTGGCAGTCCTTGGACTCTTGCCTGTTATATGGCAGAGGGCGGTGGGAGTCGAGAGTTTAGACAGATTAAAACCTTACTTTATCAAGAGCCTAAAGCACTTCATGATTTGTTAAAAATCTTAACAAGCGCTGTAACGGCTTATTTAAATGCGCAAATAGAGGCGGGGGCGCAAGCCCTGATGATCTTTGATACCTGGGGCGGATTATTAACCTCTAGTGCTTATCAGGCATTTTCTTTAGACTACATGACACAAATTGTGGCTAATTTGGATAGGAAACACCAAGGGGAAAAAATACCCGTGGTGTTATTTACTAAAGGTGGCAATTTATGGTTAGAACAGATCGCAACATCCGGTTGTGATGCACTAGGTTTAGACTGGACTATCGATATAGGTCTAGCGCGACAACGACTAAACCATAAAGTTGCTTTACAAGGAAACATGGATCCTGCGGTGTTATTTGCATCGCCTAGTAAAATTCGTGAAGAGGTAAGTCATATACTTGAATCGTATGGTCCCGGTTCAGGCCATGTATTTAATTTAGGTCATGGAATTTCACAATATACAGCGCCTGAAAATGTAAAAATATTCGTGGATGCGGTACATGAATTGAGTCCCGTCTTTCATCAAAAAAAGTAATCTAGTAAAGCTGAACCAAATTACTTTTTTAACCAGGGTTTATAGGTCGAAATGGGCTTGCTTCTATATGGTTCAAACAATTCCTGTTTTCTGCTGTTTGTGGCTTATTTTGATTTTCGTTAATTTTGGCCACATAAACTAAAGTATCAAATTTAGTAGAAGATGCAGGATAGATGGGAATAGGTTTGATATATTTCGCGTGCCATAAGTGACTATGAAGCTTAAAACTTTCTTCACTTATAAATCGAAAATTATTTTTTCTTTTCATCACAAATATAACTAATTATTAATTTGAATCTAAGGTTGAAAACTCAGTAAATTTACCGGCTAATTATTTTTTGCATGATACCTAAAACTATCACTTTGCTCAATTTAAAATATTCCTAATTTAAGCAAAAAATAATAAATTTACCTGCGTTGAACTAGAAGTAAAAATTGAATTAATATAAAATAAATTTTATATCTATTCTGGTTAGCAAGAATGAAGATAATAAAAATCATAAGCGCTAACTATATCCCCTGCCGCCAATCTATAAAAATAGTCTATTAAAGGTATTTTAGGTGACAGTGGCGGGACAAACGAGGAGAGCATAAGATGAAAAATAATCAGGAAGTGGGCGATAGCATTTTTTTATTAGGCGAAGAAGAAAACGAATCGAATCGCCCAGGCGATGAAGCGAATTTGCCGGAAGCTGTTCGTGTCAGCCAGGTGCAGGGCGAATCTAAGCCTTGTTCTAGCCGCATGAATAGTGGCCAGCTGGAATTGTTAATATTTTTGAAAAATACCGGTTTAGATATAAATGTACTTTGTCAACAAAGTCGCTCTTTATTAGCGTCTGAGAAATCAGTCGATGAATTAGAGTTGCCAGAAGAAATTGTTCGGCAGTTGATAGAATATGAGAAAAATAACGTTGTTTTTCGTGAACAAAACTATCAGCGATCAAAAAATAGAGCAATCTATGCGACTTTGGGCCTTATTATTACTTTATCACTGTTTGGCATCGGCTTAATTTTAATTCCTGCTATTGTCGCAAGCATCGTTATACCATTTATTCCTGTTTTCCTGTTAAGTGTTGCGATAACTGCATTGGCTAGGATTTTTTTAAAATTGCATGAAAATTATTGTCATACGGAACATCGACAAGCAAAGAAATTACTTGATGACTTAAAAGAAATTCAGCTAAATTTAGCGACCAATTCAGCAGAACAATCACCCAAAGAGGTACTTACTAATGCGAAGCTAAGCGAAGAAATACAAAAAATATCAAATAATGTTAACGATTTAAAGAAAATAGTTGTTCAAGCAAATTCCGCTCCCCTTATGACGAGCAATGGACTGTTTAAAAAAGGCACCACCAGCGCTGAGGTTTCTGCTAGTAATGAGAAAGAGTCGGCTTGCTATAGTGGTATGGATAAAAAAGGATACTAGTTTGATGTAGGTTAGTTGCTTGATGCGCGAGTAAAATTTTTCCGATTAAAAAATAGGATGCTATAGCCTGCGATGCCCGACAACGTGGATCCAGCTAAAACACCAAGCCGGACCAATGAGCTTAGCTCATTATCAGTAAAAGCTAGCGTTGCAATGAATAAACTCATCGTAAATCCGATCCCGCAGATAAGTGCGGTTCCGTAGATATGCCACCAATTTACTTGATAAGGTAATTTGGCTAATTTAGTTTTTACAGCAAGCCAACTTGCAGCAAAAATACCTAATTGTTTGCCAAAGAATAATCCGACCATGATTCCTAATGGCAGAGGGTGTAGCAAGGTTTGTAAGTGTATACCTGAAAAAGATAGACCCGCATTGGCAAAAGCAAAAAGTGGCAAAATACCATAGGCGATCCAGGGGTGTAATTGGTGTATTAGGCGATGTAGCAGCGAAACTGGATTTTTGCGCGTTGTGATCGGGATGCTAAAGCCAAATAACACACCGGCGATGGTCGCATGTATTCCAGAGTTAAGTATTAATAACCATAAACCTAGACCCAGTAAGGCGTAAGGAAAGAATCTTTCAATTTGGCAATAGTTTAATGCGATCAATCCGATAAGCGCGAGTAGTGCCGCCAATAAATAAAGACAACCTATTTGTTGAGTATAAAAAATTGCAATGACAATAATCGCACCAAGATCATCGATAATGGCTAAGGCCATTAAAAAAAATTTTAATGAAGCCGGAATTTTTTGGCCAAGTAACGATAATACTCCTAAGGAAAAAGCAATATCAGTGGCCATAGGAATAGCCCAACCTGATGTCAGTGTGGGATAGTGGTAATTAATTGATAAATAAAATAGGGCGGGGATGAGCATTCCACCTATGGCCGCAAACGTAGGGAATAATGCTTTAGCGCGTGTGTTGAGTTCCCCTTGAATCAATTCACGTTTTATTTCGAGACTGACTAAAAAAAAGAATATCGTCATTAAGCCATCGTTAATGAGATGTAAGAATGAGAAGTGAATAGGTCCTAAGGCGATATTGAAATTTAATAGGCTTTGGTAGTTACTATGTAGAGGGCTATTTGCTAAAAGCAGTGCAAAGATTGTGGCAAAGCCTAAAGCGATGCCTGCAGAAACTTCTAGATTTATGAAATTGTGTAAAAATCGGATGCGCATTTAAGCTGTTTCCTTAATTTGCTTCGTAAGCCCGCTACATGATTCAGATCCTTTACGAATGCGAGCTAGATATTTTTCGTGGGCGCTTAATTCTTCGGCTGTTGCATAAATGATCGGCAATACGATATCGTTACTTATTTTTTTATGCTTACTAGCTTGTATGGCGCAGGTTATTTTTTCTTCTGTAAATAAATTGGTCTGTCCTCCTGTCATGGCCAGGTAAACATGCATTAGTAACTCGGCATCTAGTAAAGCACCGTGTTTATTTCGTTTAGAGTTATCAATTTCATAGCGTTTACAAAGTGCATCTAGGCTATTTCGCTGTCCTGGGTGCAATTGACGCGCTAAGGGAAGCGTATCTAAGACTTGGCAATAATCAACTACTTTTTTATAGTTTTTATTGGCTCGTTTCAATTCGTAATCAAGAAAGGCGATATCAAAAGGCGCATTATGGATAATCAATTGTGCCCCTTGAATGAAATTCAGAAACTCATCGGCAATCGATTTAAACAGAGGTTTGTCTAATAGAAACTCAGTGCTCAATCCGTGTACAGCTAATGCGCCGGCTTCGCTGTCTCGCTCAGGGTTGAGATAACAATGAAAATGTGACTTGCTAAGGCGACGATCAATCAGCTCTAAACAGCCTATTTCGATAATACGATGTCCTTCGCTGATCTCGCGCCCAGTGGTTTCTGTGTCTAAAATGACTTGTCGCATAATTAAAAAATTAAATTAATAAGATAGATATGTTACGTGTTGCTAGAAAAAATGGCTAGTGCCAATAGCGCCTTTCACATTAACGGAAGAATAGGATGGTGAATTTTGGATTTAGTTTGGGGTTGGAATAATGAATAAATTGAATGAAAAATACCATGACTTGGCAAAATCACATTTTTATACAGTAAAACTCTAGAATTAAAAGATTTAAAGCGAGCAGACTTTAATGATTATAATGGAATTAAAAATAAGCAATACTATACTACCAAGGTAAAAAACATAATATTTCTCACCTTGGTAGTGAGTGGGTCAGCAGTTGAGTTATTTAGACAAATAAAACTCACAGGCTAATCGACTTTCACTACAATCGTATTGATTTCCGCTATAAGCAGATTTCCAATTTTTAGCGTTAGTAATATAGGCCTTATTGGCGGTTGTAGGTAATCTTAAATCTAAGTGAGCGCCGTTACTTAATTTATAAGTGCAGCTTAATAATTCACCTTCTTTAAAAGGAAATTTAATATCTTTTGGTTTGTACAATGCCATTTCAAAGGCCTGGATCTTCGCAGCATTTCTTTGCACGACGCCAGTCCAACCACCAGGCGCGTTATACGTAGACCCTACTCGAGTGATAGTATTTTCAGCCGGACAAGTATTTGCAGCGACAGGATGCTGGGAAAAGGCAAAAGCTATTTGATTAACAGACGCCGCCAGTAATATCATTAAACTTATTTTATAAAACTTCATTTTAACTCCAGTGTTAAATAAACTCGAGTGTAATTGTAATTACTAACGCTATAAATTGTCTAGATATTTATAGCAAACCTATATATTTTTTATTTGCTAATATTTAAAATGTCAGTAGGTCATTAAATTAATGGATTTTTAATTACTGCATAGATGACTTAATTGCTGCGATAATTTGCTTAATGTTACAGTAAAATCAGATAAACGTTTGCGTTCTTGAGCAATAATATCAGCAGGGGCTTTGTTTACAAAGGACGGATTGGCTAATTTTGATTGAGCCCGTTCAATTTCCTTTTCAATTTTTAAGATTTCTTTTTCAAGACGATGAATCTCTGCTTTGGTATCGATTAATCCTTCCATAGGGATCCGTAATTCTAAATTACCGACTAAACCCACTGCGCTGCCAGCTATTTTCTCTTCTTCAGTTATCCACTTTAGGGTAGTTATTTTCGCCAGATTAATAATCTCATTTAGAAAAAGTTGGCTATTTTCACGATCCTTGGTATTTCCTTTATAAAGTAATAAGGGGATTTTTTTCCCCGGAGCTATATTCATTTCACTACGGAGGGTGCGGATGGTATGTATGATTGCTTTTAACCAAACTAAGTTTTCTTCTGCAACCGGATCGTTTTTATTGGTATCTGAGCTAGGGTAAGCTTGTATCATCAGGCTAGCACCCGTTTTTCCTGCTAATGGTGCGATAGATTGCCAAATTTCTTCGGTAATAAATGGCATTAAAGGGTGTAATAAACGTAAACAAATTTCTAACACAGCAATTAAACAATTACGCGTTTCTTGTTGTATTAAAGGAGCATTTGAATTCATTAAAATTGGTTTAGCTAATTCTACATACCAATCACAATATTGATTCCAAATAAATTCATAGATTGTTTGTGCCATCAAATCAAACCGATAATCTTGAAAGTGGCTATGCATTTCTGAAATCGTAGTTTGTAATAGAGAATAAAAAGCGCGATTAATAGGATGTGTTAAAGTGGCAGAAGCACTAAGATTCATATCCATTTGATTTTTCGCATGCATTAATACAAAACGGGCTGCATTCCAAAGCTTATTGCAGAAATTGCGATAACCTATAGTGCGGTTTAAATCAAAATGGATGTCGCGTGTCGGTGAGGCTAGGGCGCAATAAGTAAATCGTAACGCATCAGTCCCAAGCGCGGGGATGCCTGCAGGAAATTGTTGCTGCGTAGAGCGTTCGATTTTTTTAGCGAGCTGCGGTTGTAACAAACCTTGGCTGCGCTTGAGTACTAAATCGTTGAGACTAATCCCAAATATAACATCCAGTGGATCTAAAACATTGCCTTTGGTTTTCGACATTTTTTGGCCTTCGTTGTCACGAATTAAACCGGTCACATAAACCTGTTTAAAAGGGACTTTGCCGGTAAAATGTAGCGCTAACATCAGCATGCGCGCGACCCAAAAAAAGATAATATCAAACCCTGTGACTAAAACATTCGTTGGATAGAAAATTTCTAATTCTTTCGCCGATGTTGGCCAACCTAAGGTGACAAAGGGCCATAGTGCGGATGAAAACCAGGTATCTAATACATCCTCATCTTGTTTAAGTTTCACCGCTGCATTAAGCGAATATTGTTGGCGAATACTCTCTTCATTATGACCGACATAAGCTTGACCTTGTTCATCATACCAAGCAGGGATCCGATGTCCCCACCAGAGTTGACGGCTAATACACCAATCTTCAATATTTTCTAGCCAGCGTAAACAAACCTTACGCCAGGTTTCTGGGATAAACTCGAGCTGCCCATGATGAATAGCTTCTATCGCCGGTTTGGCGAGAGGTTTCATCGACATAAACCATTGATCAGTAAGATAAGGTTCTATCACGGCTCCTGAACGATCACCGCGTGGAATTTTTAAGGTGTAAGACTCTACTTTTTCGAGTAATCCTAATTGCTCTAGATCTTTTACAATCTTTTCTCGGGCGGCAAAGCGTTCTAGCCCACGATAGTTTTTTGGCATTTGTTCATTAAGATGTGCATTGGGCGTAAATATATTAATGCTATCCAAATGGTGTCGTTGCGCTGTCGCATAATCATTAAAATCATGCGCAGGGGTTATCTTCACACAACCGCTCGCAAATGTGGCTTCAACACTCGGATCGGCAATGATAGGGATAACCCGGTCGGTGAGTGGAAGCTTGAGTTGCTTCCCGATGTAGTGTTGAAAACGAGGATCATCTGGGTGTACGGCGACAGCTACATCGCCTAATAAGGTTTCTGGGCGCGTCGTTGCAACGAGTAAAAAATCATCGCTATTAAGTAATGGATAACGAATGGTCCATAAATGTCCGGGTTCTTCTTGGTGGATAACTTCCAGATCAGAAACGGCAGTTAATAGTTGTGGATCCCAATTAACTAAGCGTTTCCCACGGTAAATTAAACCTTGGCGGTATAGGTCGATAAATACCTTTTCAACTGCGGCTGAAAAGTCAGTGTCACGTGTGAATCGTTCGCGCGACCAATCGATAGAGGCACCCATATAACGTAATTGCTCCGTTATCATGCCGCCTGATTTATTTTTCCAGGCCCAAACAGCTTCGAGAAACTGTTCTCGCCCTAAATCATGTCGTGATTTTCCTTGAGAGAGCAATTGACGTTCGACCACCATTTGTGTGGCAATGCCGGCATGATCAGTGCCTCCTTGCCATAGCACATTTTTCCCACACATACGCTGATAGCGAATTAAGGCATCCATTAAACTGACTTGAAAGCCATGACCCATATGCAAGCTTCCGGTTACATTCGGCGGTGGAAGTACGATGCAATAGGGTTCGCCTTGACCGCTAGGCTGAAAGTAGGCGTTCATTTCCCACTGTTTTCGCCAATGTGCTTCTATCGTTTTAGAGTCGTAATTTTTATTTATCATGGTTCATTTATATTGTGCATGGTTAATTGGCAATTTTGTGCTTTATAAAATTTATATTTATTACGCGATTGATTTTTTTCTGCTTCCGATACAATTTCAATAATACGGGGAAATTCAGAAAAACAGGCGGGAACTTCACGACTAAGATTAAATAAAATATCGGCAATAAGTTGTTTGGGTTTATCGATAGCAATCGTAACCGTTAACGTTGGATCAATTAGTTGCTTAGCTGTTACTTGTTGATGAGGAATAAAACTAATATCGCGAAAGGTCCATAATAATTCATCAATGCGTTGAGCTTCCTCACCAGAGCTGGCGTGAATATAGATTTTTTTTTGTAGCTGGTAAGCTTTATCGACTAGACGACAGAGAAAACGATAAGCGCCTTCTTTGGCAGGTGTATTTAATAAATAAAAATCAACATTTGGATTTGGCATAGGGTTTTATCCTCCATGCGAGGAGAGATGGGCCGGATTAGTATTTTCAACCAGAGTTTGCGTAAGCGAATTAGGCTTAGTTTGAATTTTTTCGGTTGCAGCTAGCATTCCAGGATCGCGTGCTTTTTCAGCAAGTACCGAAAATGGATGTCCCTTTGCATATTGCATTACTTGATTTGCATAAGTTAAACCATTTTGCGGACTTTTAGTTTTATACAGCGAAAGCACGCAAGCTTGGATATTCGTGTTAGGCTTGTTTGCAGCGATAGCTTGGCATTGTAAGCGTAGCTTTTCTAAAATTTGCGTGGCCACAACCAAATTTTTACAAGGTCTAAATAAGTCGGATGGGCGCGCTGCGATCTCTGGAAGCCATTGGCTAGAAATTTGCATTAAGCCAATAGCAACTTTTTTCCCTTCCGCTATTTGACGTTGTGTATACCGAATAGCCAGGGGCATGGATTTAAAAGTTTGTGGGGTTCCATCTACGGTTACTGCCAGTGGATTATTTTGCGTTCCAGTTTGTACCATGGCATAGGTAATAGAGTTGTCAGCATAAAGACTGCAAGCTAAAACGAGTGTAACGAGATCCATGATAAGGCCCTGATCGCATATAAATGGTTATGTTCTTAAAAGGAAATATACCTAGGCTTACCGTTGCTTGGCAAGCGCTTTAAGAGGATAGATAGGCTCAGCTGTTGAGTTTTAACTTAAGTGAAAAGAACGTTTATCCCAGCAAGGTCGCCTTTGTAGTTTCGGTGAGGTTTAACCTGGAGGCCAATTTAAGGTGCGACCGCCTAACAGATGTAAATGTAGGTGAAATACTTCTTGACCGCCCTCTTTGTTGCAATTAAAGACAGTTCGATAGCCGGATCGGGCAATATCAGCCTTAGCGGCTAACAGGCGGGCGGTTTGCAACATATTGCCTACTAATAAGGTTTCACTTTCTGTCAGGTCGTTAAGTGTGGCAATATGTTTTTTAGGCACGATTAATTGATGGATGGGCGCGCGAGGATGCCTATCATTGAAAGCAATGATTTTTTCATCTTGGTAAACAATTTGGGCCGGTATTTCACCCTTAATAATTTTACAAAAGATACAATCTGTCATATGCCTTATTATAACCGAGCTAGCCTAAGTCGAATAGTTTGTTTATGATTATGCGTTAAAAGTAAATTTTTAGGAAATAAAAATTATGAATGCGTTTGTGAAACTAGGGCCAGGCAAAAAGGTTCCCAATGAAATAAATGTAGTGATAGAAATTCCTAGTCATAGCGACCCGATTAAATATGAAGTTGATAAAGAGACAGGGGCATTGCGTGTTGACCGCTTTTTAGGCACGGCAATGTATTATCCTTGTAATTACGGGTATGTTCCAGCGACTTTATCCGAGGATGGAGACCCTGTCGATGTATTGGTCGTCGCGCCTTTTCCGTTGTTAATAGGATGTGTCATTTGTTGCCGGCCGGTTGGCATGTTACAAATGGAGGATGAATCGGGTATTGATGCGAAAATTTTAGCCGTTCCCATCGATAAATTATCATCGTTATACCATCAAGTTAAAACCTGGAAAGACTTACCAGAGCAGCTTACCCAGAGTATCCAACATTTTTTTGAACATTATAAAGACTTAGAAGCCGGGAAATGGGTGAAAGTTACGGGTTGGGTGGGCCCTGAACAAGCAAGGATGGAAATACAAACCAGCATGGAGCGTTACAAAAAAATATAAACCTTCAGTAAAGCGAGCGTAGCAATTGTCAAAGATAAGGCTAACTTGTAAATTTATCCGGCAGAGCTGATAAGCAATTTTTGCTTTATTATTTGGCAAAAGTACAAGATCTTCTCTTGAAGATCCTCATCCAGAGGTGAGACACTTAGGTTGGTAAGTTGGCAAATTTAAGTGAAATGGATATAACATTGGATGAGTTACGATATTGGTTAGCACTGCATACGATTCCTCGCTGTGGCTTAACAACAGTTTTGACTTTATTGAAAACCTTCTCAACGCCTAAGGAAATTGTACTAGCCTCACGCAAGGAATTACTTAATGCCGGTGCCAGTGCATCTTTAATTAAGTACTTACATCATCCAGATTGGAAAAGCGTAGAGTTATGTTTACGTTGGTTAGAAAAGCCGCAACGATATATTTTGCCTTGGGGTGACGCACGTTACCCCTTGCTGTTGCGTGAAATTTCTTATCCCCCGCTTATTTTATTTGCCACAGGAGAACTGTCGACATTACAGCAGCAGCAACTGGCTATCGTAGGAGCTCGCTGTCCTAGCCCTACTGGTCTAGAGATTGCTTACCAATTTGCCAGCGAATTAAGCGAACGAGGATTTGCGATTACGAGCGGTTTGGCACGAGGAATTGATGGTGCTGCACACCAAGGCGCTTTGGCGGCTAATGGTGCAACTATGGCGGTGTTAGGTAGTGGTCTTAATAATATTTATCCGCATTGTCATCAATCCTTAGCGCAAACCATATTGGAGAAAGGCGGCGTTTTGCTTTCTGAATTTTTTCCATACGCATTACCCAAAGCAGCACATTTTCCCAGACGGAATCGGATAATTAGCGGCTTAAGTTTGGGTGTTATCGTTATAGAAGCCAGTCTACGCAGCGGATCATTAATTACAGCCGCTTATGCGCTAGAGCAAGGGCGTGAGGTTTTTGCGGTACCCGGCTCTATTTACAATCGCTTAAGTCAAGGTTGCCATGCTTTATTAAAAGAAGGAGCTACACTGATTGAGAACTGTGAGGATGTGATACAGGAGCTCTCTTTTTGCTCAAATCCAATAAGTAATCGGATGCTCGCAAATAATGTGTTTTTTGATAAATTTGCTAAGGGGCTTGTTTCCACTGTGAAGCAAGGACATACCTTGATAGATCCTAATGAAGGCCAAGGGATGAAATTGCATAAAGTAAACCCTATTCAACAACCATTGAACATAGCGACACTTGATTCTCAGGATGTAAAGCTTGTAGAGTGCCTTGGGTTTGAAACGACAAGTGTAGATACCTTGATAGCGAGAACCGGCTTACGTGTTGATAAATTGCTTGCTCGTTTATTGATACTTGAGTTACAAGGTTATATTAGCGTGGTCCCAGGGGGCTACGTGAGGAAATAAAAGATGGCAAAAAACCTATTGATTGTCGAATCGCCTGCTAAGGCAAAAACAATCAAGAAATATTTAGGCAAAGACTTTGAAGTGTTGGCTTCCTATGGCCATGTTCGCGATTTAATCCCGAAAGAGGGAGCGGTGAACCCGGAGCAGGGCTTTGCCATGCAGTATGCGTTGATTGAAAAAAATATCAAACATGTGGATATGATCGTAAAGGCGTTTAAGCAGGCGGATGCATTGTATCTAGCGACCGATCCGGATCGTGAGGGAGAAGCCATCGCTTGGCACGTTTATGAAATTTTAAAGCATAAGAAATTATTAAAAGGTAAGCCTATCTATCGTGTTGTATTTCACGAAATTACTAAATCAGCGGTTAATGCTGCTGTGGCTAATCCACGTAATATCGCTATGGATTTAGTGAATGCGCAGCAAGCACGACGCGCCTTAGACTATTTAGTCGGTTTTACTTTATCTCCTTTGTTATGGAAAAAAGTGCGTCGAGGCTTATCAGCAGGGCGTGTACAAAGTCCTGCGTTACGATTAATTGTTGAGCGCGAAGAAGAAATAGAAGCTTTTAAATCGCAAGAATATTGGACAATTACGGCTAATAACAAAGCGGATGAAAAGCTTTTCTCGGCTCGTTTAATCCAATATCAACACGAAAAACTCACTCAATTTAGTATCAGCACCGAAGAGCAAGCAACTGCAATCAAACAAAATTTACAACAGTTGGCGCAAGCTTACTTGCAAGTGATTAAGGTTGAGAAAAAACAACGTAAGCGTAATCCCGCTGCGCCATTTACTACCTCTACATTGCAACAAGAAGCGGGTCGTAAATTAGGATTTACTGCTCAGCGAACGATGCGTTTAGCGCAGCAGCTTTATGAGGGTATTGATGTGGGAGAAGGTTTAGTGGGTTTGATTACCTATATGCGAACCGATTCGGTTCATTTGGCCAACGAAGCCTTGGAAGCCATTCGCGAATTGATTGCGCAGCGCTACGGTGAAAAAGATTTACCAGAGACCCCACGCCATTTTCGGACCAAGAGTCGTAATGCACAAGAAGCCCACGAAGCGATACGACCAACCCATGTTGAGTTTTTACCTGAACAACTTAAAAGTCATTTAACACCGGATCAACTTAAATTATATGAGCTTATTTGGAAACGTGCTGTAGCCTCTCAGATGATCCATGCGACCATCGATACGGTCGCGGTTGATTTAAGCGCGAAAGCGGCTACCGATCATTGTTTTCGCGCCAATGGCTCAACTATTGTACATGCAGGCTTCATGGCCGTTTATTTAGAAAGTCACGATGAGAGTAGAGCTAAATCAGAACAAGATGGCGAAAAATCAGAGCAAGAAAATAGTATCTTGCCACCATTAAAGGTGGGTGATGAAGTCAACCTTATTGATATCAGCGCAGACCAACATTTTACCGAGCCACCGCCGCGTTACAGTGAAGCAAGTTTAGTCAAAGGCTTAGAAGAAAGAGACATTGGCCGACCTTCAACGTATGTGCCTATTATTTCAACTTTGCAACAACGCGAATATGTGACGCTCGATCAAAAGCGATTTAGACCAACCGACGTGGGGAGGGTGGTTAATAAGTTTTTAACACGCTATTTTATGCAATATGTCGATTATGATTTTACCGCGCGATTAGAAGATTCTCTCGATCAAATTTCACGTGGCGAGAAGGAATGGGTTCCGCTATTACAAGATTTCTGGACCCCATTTAAAACGCTAGTAGAGACAACAGAAGATACGGTTCAACGTAAGGATGTCACCCAGGAAGCCTTGGATGAAAGTTGTCCTAAGTGTGGTAAGTCGCTGTCGATTCGTTTAGGTAAACGAGGTCGATTTATTGGTTGTTCTGGTTACCCTGAGTGTGATTACACGCGCAATATGGAAGGCGAGGTGACCACGGTGAGTGAACCTGAGGTAGTGCAAGGGCGCTTATGTCCAGATTGCGGTCATGCATTACATATTAAATTAGGTCGCTATGGCAAATTTATTGGTTGTAGTCACTATCCAAAATGCAAACATATAGAGCCTTTGGAAAAACCTGCCGATACCAAGATTGAGTGTCCTGAATGTCGCAAGGGAACATTGCTTAAGCGTAAATCACGTTATGGTAAGATTTTTTATTCTTGCGCTACCTATCCTAGCTGTACCTATGCGGTGTGGAATGAACCTATTGAACAAGCCTGTCCGCGTTGTGCTTGGCCGGTGATGACGATCAAGACAACTAAACGTCGAGGGACTGAAAAGGTTTGTCCGCGCAAAGAATGTGCCTATGCAGAACCAATGCCAGCCGCGCCTGAGGGGTAATTTAACTTAAACAAGCGATTCATTAGAATGCTAAAGTTTTACTTTGACTTCACAGAGTAATTCGCCCTTAGCGAGCTTAGCGATAATTTCTTGGCCGAACTTTATATCGTTACTATTGCGGAGAATTTTTTTGCTTTGGGCGTCCGTTACGATTGCATACCCTCGAGCTAAACTTGCTAAAGGACTAATAGCATGCAGTGTGCGTGATAAAGCTAATAATTTTTGTTGATGGATTTGTAATTGGTTTTTTATACTTACATTTAAGCGTTGGGTTAATTCGTCACAGCGCTGCGTGCTATCTTGTAAGCGTTGCTTGGGATGGCGCAGACGCTTCGAAAGATTTTCTAAAGTTTTTTGCTGAGCATTTAATAAATACGCTGTTATCTTAATGAGTCGCTGATAGGTTTTATTTAAATATTGTTGATATTCATTACTATCTGGGCTGGCTAATTGCGCTGCCATAGAGGGTGTGGCGGCCCGACAATCTGCTACAAAATCAGCGATAGTAAAATCGGTTTCATGACCTATTGCACTGATAAGTGGGAGCTTACTTTTAAAAATTGTTCTTGCAACACTTTCTTCATTAAAAGACCATAAATCTTCTAGTGATCCCCCGCCACGTGCCAAAATTAATACATCACACTCTTGGCGTTGATTGGCCACTTGAATCTGTTGCACAATTTGTGCAGGGGCGTTTTTTCCTTGTACAAGACAAGGATAAATAATGACAGCGATAGCAGGAAATCGTTTTTTTAACACAACACAGATGTCACGCAGGGCAGCGCCGGTCTCGGAACTAATAACACCGATGGTTCTAGGAAACTTAGGTAAGGGTTTTTTATGCGCTGCTTCGAATAAGCCTTCGGCAGCAAGTTTACTTTTTAATTTTTCAAACGCTTTACGTAATGCGCCTTCACCGGCTGGTTCAAATTGATCAATGATTAATTGAAACTCTCCACGGACAGGATAAAGACTAATTTTGGCACGGACTAAGATCTGCATGCCATTTTTGGGTTGATTGCCTTTATAGCGTTGGCGACCGTTAAACAGTGCGCAGCGAACTTGTGCGTTGCTATCTTTTAAAGAGAAATACCAATGTCCTGAATTAGGACTGGCAAAATTAGAGATTTCACCTTCTATCCAAATGGGTAAAAAGGCATCTTCTAGTAAATCTTGAACCATTTGGTTGAGTTCAGAAACGCTATAGATTAATTCTTCAGGCATAGACTCAATCCAACACTATAAATCAGTAATCTAATTAATGACTTGTCTTCTAACATCAATTACGTTAGGAATTTGTTTTATACGATCTAAAACCTTGCCAAGTGATGGCAAGCCTGGGATTTCAACAGTTAATTTAATATATGCCTTTGGATCCGGTGGCTTATTACTTGAGAGGTTTAGCGCAAGTAAATTCAATTTTTCATTAGCAATTAATGTGGAAACATCGCGCAATAAACCGGGGCGATCGTAAGCTTCTACACAGATATCGACCGGATAAACTTGGCTTGCTATTTCTCCCCAATCGGCCTCCACTAAACGATTGTGCTTTTCAGGTTCGAGATTTGATAAATGGGCACAGTCATCACGATGCAGCACAATACCACGACTTTGGGTGATAAAACCACGGATTGGATCACCTGGAAGCGGTTTACAGCAACCCGCTGTTTGGGTTAACAGATCGGTGACACCCGCTACGGTAATCCCCTCAGGTAGGCTGCTGCGTGGTTTGCCTAATAAAATATCAGTCTCGACGAGTGACCTAGATTCAAGCTGTTTTTCCTGTGCTTGTATGGCATTTAATAGTTGTGCAAGCCTTAAGTCACCACTTCCCAGGGCCGCCATCATTTCCTTTTTTGTTTTAAAGTGGAGTTTATGCGCCAGTTTTTCCTGATCGACAGTGGTTAGTCCTAAACGTTGAATTTCTTTATTAAATAAATCTTCACCGTTTACTAAATGTTTTTCATAATCTTGGGTTTTAAACCAATGATGTGCTTTGGCTTTAGCGCGGGCGGTATAGAGATAACCCAAATTAGGATTTAGCCAGTCTAGGCTTGGACTGCCTTGTTTGGCAGTAAGAATTTCAATTTGATCGCCAATTTTTAATTGATAGGTCAGTGGAACAATTGCACCATTGATTTTTGCTCCTCGACAACGGTGTCCAATTTCACTATGGATATGGTAAGCAAAATCTAAAGAAGTAGAACCTTTTGGCAAATCTAGGATATCTCCACTAGGCGTAAAAACGTAAACGCGATCATCTAATACCGTAGTAAGACCAGGCACGGTAGCCTTCCCCCGTTTAACGAGTTCTTTTTGCCATTCCAGCACTTGGCGTAACCAGGCGATTTTGGTTTGATAACTTGCTTTTTGTTGCTGAGAATTTTCCTTGTATTGCCAATGAGCAGCTAAGCCGTGCTCCGATTCTTGGTGCATTTGATGGGTGCGAATTTGAATCTCAAGTATTTTTTCTCCGGGACCTAAAACCGCTGTATGAATAGAACGGTAACCATTTGATTTAGGTGTTGCAATATAATCATCAAATTGCTCTGGTAAGGGTGGCCATAAACTGTGAATGATACTTAAAACATTGTAGCAATCTTTAACCGTATTAACTAAAATACGGATGGCATTTAAGTCATAGAGTTGCTCAAATTTTAATTTTTTTTGCTGCATTTTTCTGTAAATACTGTGGATATGTTTGACGCGCCCATATACCTCAAAATTAAGTAGTTGCGCGTTAGCTAAGATCTTGCGTAATTGGGTGAGAATTATTTGCACATAGGATTCACGATCAATTAAGCGCTCTTGAAGTAATTGAGCGATTTGTGCATAAATTTTAGGTTCTAGATAATGCAGCGATAGATCTTCAAGTTCCCACTGTAGTTGGCCTACACCAAGCCGATTAGCTAATGGCGCATAAATATCAAGTGTTTCTCGTGCGTAAGACTGGCGTGTTTCTTGTTCCAATGTATCCAATGTACGCATCGTGGCGGTACGTTCCGCTAGTTTAATCAAAACAACCCGCATATCCTCTACCATAGCAAGTAGCATTTTTCGAATATTTTCTAATTGTGTTTGATGAAGATTAGTGGCTGTACTGGCAATACGAATGGCATTCATTTGCTTAGCGCCGGCAATGATCTTAGTGACATGAGGCCCTAAGTGTTCATTGACTGTTTCTAGGCAAAGTTCTGCATAATTGACACAACTATAAATTAAGGAAGCGGCGATAGTTTCTTTATCTAGATGTAAATCGAGTAAAATTTCCGCCATGGTGAGGCCTTGTTGCAAACAAGAGACATGGGTAGGCGTTGTTTTAGATTCCCCTACAATTTGACTTAAGATAGAAGCTTGTCGAATTAGCTTGAAATCTTCTTGACTGCGTTGCATGGCCGCATGGTGTAGCCATGTTTCCAAATTAATACTACCGTCATTATTTAAATAGAGCGAATTTTTTATTTTAACCATTTTTAGTTATCCTTCTATCCTTATTTTTAGTTTGTAGCTCTAAAAAATTTTAGAAATATCAACTAATCGTTACATCCTATTTTTTGTGGAGGTAGCACCCATTTATAGGTTACTTCTTGCCAAAAATTCGCAAATTCGATTTTCTAACAAACGATAGCCGCCTTGATTATTTTTTCCAGGAATGGGATCGTTAATTAAAATAGAAAAAGCTAGTACCTGGTTATTAGCCGTCCGAATATAACCGGCTAAGCTGCTTATCCCGTGCATACTACCGGTTTTAGCGTGTATTTTATCCAATGTAAACCCACCTAAACGATGTTTTAATGTTCCATCTAGGCCTGATCGAGGTAAGGACTCAAAGAGTAAGTCGCTATCAGGTAATTGCGTATAAGCAAAATTTAGTAATTTAACAAAAGCATTTGGGGTGACTATATTATTACGTGATAAGCCAGAACCATCGACCATCATTACATGTCTAAAATCAATATCTGCTTTGCTGGCCAGGATAGCTTGGACAGCGTTTCTGCCAGTTTTCCAACTACCTTGCGCTGAAAAGTATTTTTCCCCTAATTTTTTTAATAAACTATCGGCTATCAAATTATCCGACTTTTTTAACATATTTTTTATTAAAAAAGCAAGTTCAGGAGAGCTATTTTCCGCCAATATTTTAGCAAGAGGGGGTGTTTTACCATATACTAGATTCGAATAGTGGATCGAATATTTTCGTAATAAGCCAGCGACAATGTCATAAGTGGCCAGATTGGGGTTTTGTAGCGCGACGGCGAATGATAAAGGACCCATCTTAGGCGAGAGGTATCCTCTTAAGGTATAGTGGTTTGCGCTAATTGCATTTGGCTTTAAGTCTAAT
>DALYCY010000018.1:0-12117 GCA_031973495.1 Candidatus Aquirickettsiella sp.
GGATCTAACATGTGCGAAGTTGCCCCATGGAGTGCTTCTCCACTGAGCTTAAGCAAAACACGTCGATATTTTAGCGCTTTGGCAGTCATAACATAATATGGGTTATTAAAGAGATTGGATGATAACCTTTTCAGCATTGTGTTTCTAGCCCGAAGAGGTAACTAATCTAAATATTTAGATCCAATATGGCATTTAATGACAGTAATTGTTTGGTACAGCAATGAAACAAACTTATAAAAATAAGGGCTTATGACAATAAGCCCTTATTTACATATGACAAAAGTTTTTATTTAAGAAGATTTAACTTGGGCCATCACCGCTTCAGCAAAATTTTCGCTGGGCTTTTCGATCCCTTCACCGCTAGCAAAGCGGACAAAATTTAGCACTTCCGCACCTGAACTCGCTAACAATTGTCCGACGCGAATAGTCGGGTCCTTCACAAAGGCTTGTCCTAATAAACTCATTTCATCACAGAATTTATTCAGCCGCCCTTCAACCATTTTATCAATCACCGCTTGCGGCTTACCACTACCCTGCGCCTGCGCACTGACAATCTCGCGCTCTTTGGCGAGAATTTTCTCGGAGATATCTTTAGCGGCAATAACCGCCGGATTACTGGCAATAATATGCATGGCTAAATCCTTAGCCAGTTGTTCATCGCCACCTTTTAACTGCACAATAACGCCAATACGTCCCATATGCACATAGGAACCGAGTGTCACACCAGGTGGGGTATGCACTAAGCTGAAACGTCGCAGCTGAATATTTTCACCTAATTTTGCCACTAAAGCTTCACGGGTTTTTTCGACCGTTTCACCGCTCTCTGCAAAAACTGTGCTGAGCAAAGACGCTACCGATTCAACTTGATGCTCGAGGGCGCATTGCGCGGTTTTCTCAGCAAATTGCTTGAAGTTACTATCGCGACTAACAAAATCAGTCTCGCAATTCATTTCCAAAATAATAGCGCGACCTGTACTGTCATCAGACTTAATAATAATTAACCCTTCAGCAGCTATACGCCCTGATTTCTTTTCAGCTTGGATCTGGCCTGATTTGCGCATCGCTTCAGCGGCGGCATCTAAATCGCCAGCAACCGATTCTAAAGCCCTTTTGCAGTCCATCATGCCGGCACCGGTGCGAGAGCGTAAGGCTTGAACCAGCGCTGCAGTTATTATTGTTGCGCTCATTTTATGCCTCTCCTTTGCCTTCGGTGGATTTAGTCGATTCTGGCGCAGCTTCTGTCACTTCTTGTGCAGCGGTTTTTTCTACTTCGGCAAGCGAAACCTCAGCCGGCTTAGTTGCTGCCGCTCGTGCTTGCAAAATAGTATCGGCCACCATTTGTGTATAAAGTGTAATAGCGCGTGCTGCATCGTCATTACCAGGAATAATATAATCAATTCCTTCCGGTGAATGATTGGTATCGACGATACTAATCACTGGGATCTTTAATTTTTGTGCTTCGCAAATGGCAATATGTTCATAACCTCTGTCAATCACAAATAAAGCATCGGGTAGACCACTCATGTCTTTAATTCCCCCTAAGCCGCGCTCTAATTTATCCATTTGTCGTTGTAAATTCAGTGCTTCTTTCTTGGTTAACTGGTTAAAACTTCCATCTTGGCTTTGTGCTTCTAATTCCTTAAGCCGCTTAATGGATTGGCGAATGGTGCGATAGTTGGTTAAAAGTCCGCCTAACCAACGATGATTTACATACGGCATGCCACAGCGCAGCGCTTGCTGCTTGACCAAGTCCTGTGCGGCACGTTTGGTTCCGACCATTAAAATCTTACTACCGGGTCTGGCAGCTATTTTAGCGATATAATTAAGCGCCTCGGTAATATAACCGCGGGTTTTTTCCAGATCGATAATGCTAATTCCATTGCGTACCCCGTAAATATAAGCGGCCATTTTAGGCTCGCGAAAACAAGTACGGTGACCAAAATGGACACCTGCTTCAAATAATTGTCGTAATGTGGCGGTTGTTGACACTTTATATAATCTCCAATTGGGTTAAACCTCCACCTATTATCGCCTTTTAGCAGTATTTTCTTTTGGCTTTAACTCAGCCAAAAAACCTCTGCTTTTAAGGTCTCGTATCTGAAGACTGTCTTTGAAAACAGCCACCCTCAGATAGTTTAGATAATAAATGTGTGAAATAATCGCTTTTCAGCGCGATGTTTTATACCATAGTATCCCTTATTGCATCAACTTAAAATCCACATCGGATCCTTGTAAAAAAGGATAAGGAGCCCTGCAACATGCCCTATATATTAGTCCTTTATTACAGTCGCTATGGTGCCGTTGCCAAAATGGCGCAACAGATCGCCCGCGGCATCACCTCTGTTGACGGAGTAGAAGCCAGAATTCGCACCGTTGCCCCTGTTTCAACGGTTTGTGAGGCCAGCGAAGAAAAAATCCCTGCCGCCGGCCCACCGTATGCCACACTAGAAGATGTGCAAAATGCCATTGGCATTGCTTTAGGCAGCCCTACCCGCTTTGGCAATATGGCCGCGCCGCTAAAATATTTTATCGACAGCCTGAGCGGATTATGGTTTTCAGGGGCCTTAGTCGATAAGCCAGCGGGCTTATTTTCTTCCAGCGCCAGTCTGCATGGCGGACAGGAGACGACTCTACTTAGCATGATGCTACCGCTTATCCACCTAGGGATGATCGTCGTCGGCGTGCCCTATAGCGAATCCGATCTAAGCACCACCCAGACCGGGGGAACCCCTTACGGACCTACCCACATGGCAGGCAAAGAAAGTAAAAACCCACTCAGTGAGGAAGAAAAACGGCTTTGTCAGGCATTAGGAAAACGGCTCGCTCGCATCGCGCTGCAATTACACCGCGATTAAATCATTTTTTGATAAGGCTGCGGTTTAACCGAGATGATAACCAAGACAAATCAGGCTGAGAAACCGCTTACAATTTTAAAATATTCTTTACCAACGGGATGGTTAATTTACGTTGTAAACTTAAGCTGGCGTTATCTAATTGTAGCAGTGCTGAAAAAAGCGCTTGTGAATCCCGTGGAAGACGTAATAATAAAAATTGTCCCACTTCTTCAGAGACCTCTAAGCCTCTTAAATGTGCGCGTTGTTGTAAAGCGGCTAGTCTTTGTTCGTCGTTCAACGGACGTACTTGAAATAAAACACCACTGGATAAGCGCGAGACTAAATCGGGTAAGGACAAATTTAGTTGCTTGGGGCTATTTTTAGCCGCAATCAATAAATAACGTGCTTGCTCTTGTAAACGATTATAAAAGTGAAACAAGGATTCTTGCCAAATAGTATCACCCACTACGCTTTCTAGTTCATCGATACAGACCATATCAACGGTTTCTAGACCGCGAAAAATCTCAGCACTGTTGGTTTTTTTTAGTGTATTTAAAGGCAAATACGCCACGGAAAAACCTTGTTGTTGCGCCGCATGACAACAGGCTTGCAGTAAATGCGTGCAACCTGCGCCTGAATTCCCCCAAATATAAACATAGGGCTCGCCTATTTTTAATGAAAAATGCTTTAAACAATTTAATAAAAGCGCATTATCACCCGTATAAAAATTCTCGAAGCTATGCGCATCCGGTGGATGAATCGGCAAAATTAGCTGTGTCAACATCGCTTAATCCATTTTAAAATTTAAGACCAACCTCGTTTTTGATTCTTGTTAGCTATTTTTTTACCGGCTAATTTTAAATAAAAAGCCGCTTGCCAAATCCACATCCAGGTATATTGAATAAAGCTCAGTAAGCTGGTGACAAAAACCGCTTCAATAACACGCGGAACTAATTGCAACGGTAGGGTAAAGAAAGTTAATTTAATAATAATTAAGCTGACTAAAATTAATTGAAAAAAGGTATTTAACTTACTAATCCAAACCGGCTTATAATCTAAAGGGCCGACCCAATAACGATAAAGTAAAGCGCCACCCATAATCCAAATATCGCGCCCTATCACCATCATCGTTAACCATAGCGGAATCTGCTGTAGATAAGCCAGCACAATAAAACTTCCCATAAGCAGTAATTTATCCGCTAAGGGATCCAACAGTGCGCCTAAAGGGGTCGTCCAATCAAAAAGACGCGCTAATAAACCATCTAAGCCATCACTCAAACCAGCTATCAAAAATAAATAAAAAGCCAAGGGATAGCACTTTGTCAACAAGGCCCATAAAATAGGACCTATTAAGATAAAGCGCGTACAGGTAATTAAATTAGGGAGATGACGTAATTGTATTCGAATCATTTTTTTGGCTTAATCAAACTTATCAATAGGAAAAGTTCCATGCTCAAACCAGAACTCATTAACCAGCTCATACTTAAATTTCCTCAGCTTCACACCGCTACGGTCAAGAAAAGCGTTGAACATTTAGTTCACCTGCTGGAACAGGCATTATACCAAGGTCATCGCATAGAGATTCGCGGCTTTGGAAGTTTTGCACCTCATTACAATGCCGCACGTTCTGCTTTTAATCCCAAAACAGGTCAACATTTTTTAGCGCCTGAGAAATACCGTATTCATTTCAAAATGGGCAAAACATTAAAGCATCGTATCAATAAACCCATCAATCCTAGCTGATAACAAAGCACTTAAAACATGACAGCATCTCCAGTGCATTATAGCGAATATTAGCTTTTTGCTTAAGTTTTATTCTAAACGGATTATGTCAGCGGATGATCCGTTTGTTGCAAGAAGTCTCCCAAAGCATAACATAATGCTTTTGTACCGACACGCTGTAAGGCGGAAATTGCAAATATCGGCATCTGCACCGGAAGTGCCGTTTTTATAACGTGACTATAATCGGCTAATTGCTCTGCCGACAATAAATCTATTTTATTTAACACCAACCATCGGGGTTTGGCAGCCAATTCAGGACTGTATTTTAGTAGTTCAGCTTCGATTAAAGCGATATTTTTTAACGGATCACTGCCATCCAAAGGCTGGACATCCACGACGTGCAGCAATAAGCGCGTGCGATCTAAATGTTTAAGAAAACGCATACCCAGACCGGCGCCTTCTGCGGCACCACTTATCAAACCTGGAATATCGGCGATGACAAAACTATGCCCGGCTTCCAAACGTACTACCCCCAAGTGCGGTTGTAAGGTAGTGAATGGGTAATCGGCGACCTTAGGCGTGGCTGCCGATACGGCGCGGATTAAACTTGATTTGCCGGCATTCGGTAAACCCACTAGCCCTACATCGGCAAGTAGTTTCAAAGAAAGCTTTAATCGTCGCGTCTCGCCAGGATGGCCGGGAGTAAATTGGCGCGGACTGCGGTTAGTACTACTTTTAAATCGCGCATTACCTAAACCATGCCAACCACCCTTGGCCACACACTGCATGCTTTCAACGACAGTGAGATCACCGATTAACTCTTGTGTATCGGCATCAAAGATTTCAGTACCCACTGGAACATCGAGAATAAGATCGGCGCCTTTTTTACCGGCGCAATCACTGCCTCGGCCATTCTCGCCGCGCGCGGCTTTATAAAGACGATTATAATGAAAATCGATTAAAGTATTTAGATTGGCACTTGCTTTTAAATAGACACTTCCACCATCGCCGCCATCGCCGCCATCAGGCCCGCCTAAGGGAATAAATTTTTCCCGACGAAAACTGACACAACCTGCCCCGCCCTTTCCTGCTTCGACTAGAATCTCTACTTCATCAAGAAATTTCATAAAAAACCCCGCTGTGCGGGGTGACCATTAAAAAGAATATACTTAATTTTGATGTCCGACTAGACTTGTTCGGCGACATCTCCTAGCGCTGGAATCACATTAACATAGCAACGTAATTTAGCCCCTTTACGCGCGAACTTCACAACGCCTTGTACTAAAGCATATATAGTATGGTCTTTGCCAATACCCACATTATTACCTGGATGATAATGCGTGCCACGTTGACGAATGATAATATTTCCAGCCTTAACCGCTTCACCACCGAAATGCTTGACGCCTAAACGTTTTGAGTGTGAATCGCGACCATTGCGGGTACTACCCCCTGCTTTCTTATGTGCCATGGAAAGAAACCTCTATAAAATTTCAGTAATTTTAACCGCTGTGTAATATTGTCGGTGACCCATTTGCTTTCTGTGATGCTTACGGCGTCGAAACTTAACCACGGTAATTTTATCGCCTCGACCATGCTCTAGCACAGACGCCTTTACGGTGACATCGGTTAAAAAAGGACTGCCTAGTTTAACATTAGCACCTTCATTGGCCAGTAATAACACCGGAAATTCAACGATCTCACCAAGTTCAGCGGATAGCTTTTCAAGCTTTATAATCTCGCCTTCAGCTACTTTATATTGTTTTCCACCGCTGGAAATAACTGCGTACATTTATACTCTCCAATAGGACTTAAAGTGCATGGTCTTAAATTGCTAAGCCTTTGATGATACTGGCTCCCCGAACAGGACTCGAACCTGTGACCCAATGATTAACAGTCATTTGCTCTACCAGCTGAGCTATCGGGGAATTTAAAGCCGATAAGGCCGCTTATAGTAATAGCAGAGCTGAAATGGGTCAAGGGCTAAAAAACAAATATCGTCACTTGGAAAAAACAATCTAATCAGCGCGCATCTTAAGCATTGAATTGATTGGCCGCGATCAGGCAAAAATATCTGCCGAAAGTAGGAGTCGATGACTGTTAATCACCCACTCGTCAATCACTACATCGAGTCAAAATAGCGATAAATCAAAGGCTTAAATTAATTTGAGACGTATTCAAAAAATAATTTGTGCCTATTTTGCCTGATACCAAATTATTTCACTCAATTTAAGCTTATTTTAAAGAGCATATCCACTGACAGGACCCGGCTTATCCATTTACAGTAAATTGATCCCCAGTTTCTTAGCCACTTTGGCTAACGCCTTGTCTTTGGTTGCCAAAGGGACCCCCAGTCGCAATGCTAGTTCCAGATAGCTGGAGTCATAGCAGGTTAATGCCTCATGATGAGCTAATTGACTGGTTTCATGAAATGCACGATAAGCTGTCTCTTCGTCGATTTGTATTGGCAAGCGGCTCATCAATTCTAAGGATAATACGACATGCGCGTAACTGATACGCTTACGTCTTTCGGCTAGAATTAATATATTCCCAATCTCTAATGGCCATAGACTAGGCACAAAAGCCGTTTCATCCTCTAAGCGTGCTAATAATTTCCAGGTATGGGCAGTTGCTTCATCATTAAAGCACCAAGACAAAGCAATAGAAGCGTCCAAAACAAAGCCCATTAACGTCGCCCCTTATCACGCAATTTTTTCCAATCCAGATCAAGCGTATGCCCCAAGCTGAGCTTCTTTAGGTCGGAAATAGCTTGATGCCTGCGCAAATGATTCGCTGCCGTAGCGGGTACTAATTTTGCAACAATACGACCATGCTTGGTAATGACTATTTGCTCACCTTTTTCAACCTTATCGAGCAAGGCGGAAAAATGCGTCTTGGCTTCAAAAGCACCTACAGTTTGCATGCACAGCTCCTATTTAAACTAGTTTTAGACTAGTCTATCACATGCAGCCAATTTAGCCAATTAAAGCCTTCAATGGACTTATTTATTGTCACAACGACAAACCCTGTTCTAAAAATAAGCACTTAATAACTCAGCAACAAAAGATTCAGCGCGGCTCGTTTTTGCGCATTCGGATAACCAAAATAGGCCAATATTTCTATCGAAGTATAGCGCTCACCACACTTAGGGCAATGTCGTCTGCGTAAGATTTTTTTGCCTTTATCGGCTTTACGCGAATTGATAACTAAGGTTTTCACGTATTCACAACATGGATTTAAACATTTCATGCTTCTATGTTCCTTCACTTAAAGATCACAATTTTTTAATGGCTAAAAACATCTAGTAAGCTAGACTAGCTATTCAAGATTTTTCTTATAAACGTCGTATCGTTCTTGCGCTCACCACATAACGTCTTAAGTGTTTAGGCTCTTCTTTTTCTAACTTCTGATATATTTTCACTTTTCTCATGCCAATTTTTCTGCGCAATCGATGTGCTCTAAATACCCTAACAAAGGGAAAACAATTAAAAAGTAGTGATAATAATCCTGGGCGTTTCATGCTAATTTTCTCCTTAATAAATGATAAAACTTATAGCTAATGTTTATTTAAAAATATTAGCCTTCTTTTTTTATCTTCTCTTGAGAAGATAAATGATGCGAACCAAGCACTGCACAATTAATCGTCGTATTGACATTAATGGGTTGCGGAATATCCTCAGTAAAACCACGTATCACGTTTTGGCGCTCTATTTGACCGGTTAAATAAGCTGGAGAAATAGTTAACTTCTTGATCACGCAATAATTTTGGTAACGCCGTTCAAATTCTTTTTGTAAAAAAATCAATTCGCGTTCCGATTGTTGACATAAAAATATCCAACCACCCATATCTTTAATCACGACATGGATCAGCGGATCACTAAATATCACACTATCGTAATGACCCACATGCCTAATCGTTTTAATAATTTCTGTCCAGGCGGCTAAACTTTGACTATCCGCATCCCCCTCAATGGCTTTAATCCATTCGGCCGGACTCGGAAAACCTTTTTTAGCGTAATCAGGATTTTTTAAAAAATTCCATAAAGTCGCCTCAAACACCGAAAAAGAATATTTCTTCAAACAATCCCAGTAGGTATGTAACAATAAAGATGACAGTTTACGATTGTAGACCTCAGCTAAAATCAGTAATCCTTGGGTAAATTTTTCTTGATCGGCGGCATTCATAGGATTTTTTTTCCAGCTAACAATTGAGATTGGGCGTATTTATCGCGATCCAACGAACCTGGAGCAAGCCATTTTTTGGCAACTTGCACATTATGATCAAAAGTAATTGGAAATGAACTAGGATAAGATAAACCCTGCATTTTTTGACGTTGCTCTTTGGCAAGCCAGGTATGAATATGCGAAAGAATATGAGCACGTCGTTTACGCTTATTTGGATTGGCTCTATTCCAGTCAAGGAGTTGGCGTAACTCTTGCAATACATTAATTTCTGTATAAATATTTTGCCAAGCTTGGTATTCCTGTTTCGTTACATAATAGGGAGCACTGTCATACAAAGGGATTTCAAGTAAAAATTCTCTGTTTATTGGTGACGATATGTGCTGTTCTGACTTAATTTTTTTTGATAAATTAACCTGGTAATCTTGAGTACACTTTGACGTTGGTACATCTTCTTGATTAAATTTAGCTTTTTTTAATTCGTCATCTTCTTCCTGTTCCTGTTCCTTATCCTGCTCTTGTTCCTGATTCAAGCAAGTCTTCGTAAAAGACTTCACTGTAGCCTTCACATCCTGTTTCGTTAAGGTTTCCTCAAAGGCCTGCGCAAAGGCTTTGCCTAAGCCTTTAACAAACGATTGCAGTATATGATAAGCCTCGGATTTAAGAGGACATTCGGGTATTTCATCCCAATGAAGCGCCCAACTGCGGATAACATTAGGTGATTGCGGTTTATTATATTTAATCGCATTACGGATAAAGATAACACGGGCTTTTAGGTCAGATTTAACCAACCCTTGTACTGTCACCTCTTTGAGTGCACGACGAAACCCAGCTAAGGGCCACGCCAATTCCTCAGCCATAGCCCCTGCGCCGGCGCGATAAAGGCCCGGAATAGAAGTCGTATGCGGATTAGTCAACAAATAAATAAAAAGTGCCTGACCACTTGGTTTTAATGGCGTTAACGATCGAAATTTTTCATCACACCAAATTCTGACATCTAACATTCGATAGCGCATATTTTCCCTCATTGAGTGAAATACATTTAGCGTTTATTTATTTTAAAACCCGATACGTCACAAAAATTAGCGGCTTTAGAAAGGCTCAATTTTTGTCGATCAACTTGAGCGATTAATTCCGTATCGCCATATAGTTTTATTTTTTTAGCATTCTGATAAGTAAAATGACTACCAAACCCTAATAGATTGGCAATCAATTGGCGCATAGGGATTAATTTCCCAGATAAAACTTGTGCATCATTATTCCTAAGTGACGTCTTTAATGCGGTTTTGATAGTTATATTTCTTATCTTAGTAAGCCGATGCGACACTTTATTAAGATCACTGCGATAACCTTGTCGACTTCCTAAAAATCGCTCTAAAGCTATCCCTACCGCAACACGCTCACTGATAAGGAAATTTTTTACAAACAATTCACTGGAATAATTTCCATTGATCAAATCAACTAAGGACAAACGCCAAGCTGGAATAGTTTTTTTTAAATTATTTTTATATACATATAAGCTTTTTTCGCCAAAAATAAGTGTATTATCTTGATCCAGACAAATAGGACGCTGTTTATAAAGTTCGGTGTCCTCATCGCTTTTATCAATGATCATTTCTGCTTTCGAAAATTTTATGCGCTCTATCGCCACGTAGACTAATTCACAAGGAGGTAAGTCAAATTTGGGTAAATATAAGCTTAAGTGTTTCAAGCGTTGTGCAATATGAAAAGGGACTAAATCTTTCCAATTAATTTCACCACCTGTTAAGCATTCAATTTGCAAGGCAAATTCTAAGGGTATTTTACTAACCCCCTTGATCCACGCATAAATATGCTCACGATGTACGCCTAGTTTTTTCGCCATATGTTTAACAGAACCTAAACTGTAAATAGCTTTATCCAACATTGCTTCCTGCATGTGTCTATCCTTTTATTTTTCGATCGCTGTAAAGTTTATCTGAAGAAAATTAAATTTTTTTACTTCCTATTTGAGTATCTTAAGTAGATGAAATTCATTGCTTGGTGAGAATTAGAAACTGTTATGCAACCTCGTTTAATCCGCTTACGTGATGCGCCAAAATATTTAGGGATGGATCGAAATCGATTTAATAGCGAAGTCAGGCCTTATTTAGTAACACTAAAGATTGGTCAACAAGGAATCGCCTTTGATCGTATTGATTTAGATCATTGGGTTGACCAATTTAAAAAAAATGAAGGCATACCTGCACAAAAATGTACACGCTGGCATGAAAGTAAACATCCTCCCTTAATAGCAATACATCAAGCGAGTCAACCCATCAGAAAACTTGCTGATATCGAATTTAAAAAAATACTTGATCGACTGCTTTCCAAGAAGCCAACTATTCGGCAATAGCTGTTAAGTAAAATGCGGGTGCAAATAGACCTATTAGTTCAGTTAATTTTTATTATTTATTCTAAAAGCAATTGGCTTAAATTTAAGCGTAAGCACTGAAGAATAATCTGTTATAAGGAGTTGACATGGCTAGGAAACGTTCGCCGGGTCTGATAAAAAGAGGATCGATATGGCACATCCATAAAAGAATCAATGGTCGATGTATTGCAGAAACGACACGATCGAAGACACTCGAAGAAGCTGAACGTTATTTAATTCATCGCCTAGAAGAGATTCACCAAGCTAGTATTTACGGAATACGCCCCAATCGATGCTTTCGAGAAGCCGCCAGCAAATTCTTAAATGAAAATCAACATAAAAGAAGTTTAAGGATTGATGCACGACTGCTAAAACAATTAGACCCTTTTATAGGTCATTTAGCACTCAAAGATGTCCATTACGCCAATCTACAGGCTTATATTCATTCGCGTAAAATTGCTGGGGTAAAAAATCGAACCATCAATTATGGTTTACAGGTAGTGCGTCGCATTCTAAATCTGGCCGCTCAAGAATGGCAAGATGAATATGGGCTTAGCTGGTTACTTAACGCACCCAAGATCCGTCTACTTCCCGATCACGCAAAGCGCTTAGCGTATCCTTTAGATAGAGAGGAAGAAAAACGGCTTTTCAGTGAGCTACCTACTCACTTAAAGCAGATGGCCTTATTTGCGGTAAATAGTGGCTGCAGAGATCAAGAGGTCTGTCGCTTACAATGGAGTTGGGAGGTGGCTATCCCTAGCTTAAATACCTATGTTTTTATTATTCCGGCCGCTTATGTCAAAAACCGACAGGATCGCTTGGTTATTTTAAATCAACTTGCCAGCGCTGTCATTGAAGCACAACGCGGCCTACACCCCCGTTTCGTATTTACCTATCGCAATAAACCTTTAACGCGGATGTTAAATTCCGCTTGGTGTAGAGCTCGCCTTAAAGCCAAGCTGCCTCAGATCAGGGTTCATGATTTAAAAC
>DALYCY010000018.1:12131-23248 GCA_031973495.1 Candidatus Aquirickettsiella sp.
GATAGACAAGACTTGCTCGGCCATAAAAGCCAACGAGTTACTACACACTACTCCAGTGCTGAGATAGGCAATCTGATTTTGGCCGCTAACGCTATCTGCCAACCAAAAAATAACACCCCGGTTTTTACTTCCTTAAGAAATTTAGTGTATTAAGTAGTAGTTATTACGTGTTTTTAAATAGATACGTGCAAAAAAACATAGCTTAGGATAAAATCCCAAGCTATGTGGTTAATCAAATAAATTTATCTGATTAATTAAAGTTTTTACAGTTTAGGGCCCCGGCGGAACCTGTTTATAGGTAATAGTCGCTACAATATTTATATTAAGCGATATATTTTCATTGATTACGACAGGGGTGTCCACGGTAGTAGGCGCTTGAGGTTTTGGGTCAGCCATATATTTCTCCTAAATTAAGATATAAACATTCCTGAATCCACATTGTGTCAATTTTTTCTTGAAAAAAAAACTACATTATGCATCGCATAATGTTCATACCCATGGACACTTCCAAGAAAATCCAGATCTCTTGTTGGAATTATTCTGTTATATTTAACCTTCGTGCTAAACGATAACAAGCAAGGCAGTTTCCTGGATTGAGTTTAGCAACCCAGGAAAACAAAATTGGCAGGACTCCAAGCACAGGAATATCATTAATTTAATGACCCTTGTTATCGTTTATAGCGTATCAAATAGTTTTTTTACATTAGGATAACAAGCAGGGCAAGTCGATTAATTAATAGAGATAATACATAGGATTAGTTAACGTTTTTTTAGGGTCCAGGTGCGGGAGGAACTTGTTTATAGGTAATGGTCGCTATGATATCGATGTTAAGTGCTATCGTTTCATTGATTACGATGGGAGTATCTAATTTGGTGGGCTCTTGAGCTGTTACATCAGCCATATATTTCTCCTGATTATAAGTTGTCAATATAAAAATTTCAGAACCTAGATTTTGTCAAATTTCTTTGCAAATAAAAACTACATTATGTGCGGCTATCCTTTTTAACTACGTTAGCGACCAAGTTGCCGAGCGCATGCTATCTCGATAAAACAATTGCTTGCTTTTTGTAAGCATGGGTTATGCATCGCTTGGCAGGGTAAGGCAAATAGCTGATCCCTTAAGTCATAAAAAAGACTTATCAATCAATCACCTACAGCGAAGAGCAGATGACTGTTAATCACCCACTCCTCATTAATTAAGAGACGCTGTTTTATATTTAAGTGATATCGTTGCGATTGATATAGCTATTAACTTTAAGGTAAGACGCTGATCAATCGATCACTGCGTTTTGGTGTTCTGTCCTTTAGAAAGCGTCCGCCTATTTTTAGTACAATTTACCTATCATTTACTGAATAAGCCTGATAGAATAGGCCACTTTTAGAGCTAAAGATGTTACTTGGCTCATATTTTTATAGCCAGGAACTTTTTAGTGAACTTTACAGAATTTAAGTTAAATGCCCAGATCTTATCGGGTGTTAAAGAATTAGGATACGAAACTGCCACCCCCATCCAGGAAAAAGCCATACCCTCTATTTTAGCCGGCCTCGATGTCGTTGGCACCGCACAAACCGGCACGGGAAAAACAGCTGCTTTTTCGCTACCCTTACTGCAACGCTTAATGAATGGACCTAAAGGTCAATTACGTGGACTTATCTTAGCGCCGACACGCGAATTGGCCGAGCAAATACGTCAAGCTATCGATAAATTAGCCATTCGAACCGGTTTACGTTGTACCGCCATTTACGGTGGTGCTAATCTTGTTAAGCAATACCAGATTTTACGCCGCGGTGTCGATATCGTCATCGCCTGCCCTGGGCGCCTACTCGATCATATCAATCGCGGCAATATTAATTTAAGCAAGGTCGAAGTACTGGTATTAGATGAAGCCGATCATATGTTTGATCTGGGATTTCGCGAACCTATTTACAAAATCATACGCCATCTCCCCAAGCAACGGCAGAATTTGCTTTTCTCGGCCACCATGTCAAAAGAAATACGGGTACTCGCCGACGAAATATTACATAAACCGGTTTCGATCAAGGTCGGCGAGATTGCGCCGGCTAATACCGTCACTCAAACCCTTTATCCGGTTTCTGAAGCGCTGAAAACCGATTTATTAGAAGTCATTCTGCAAATAAATGCGGTAAAATCGGCATTGATCTTTACCCGAACGAAGCATCGCGCCAAACGACTGGCCGAACATCTCGGCAGTCTAGGTTACAGTGCCACCTCGTTTCAGGGTAATTTATCCCAAAGTAAACGGCAGATTGCACTGGGTAAATTTCGCGATGGGAAACTGAAGATCTTAGTGGCAACCGATATCGCTGCGCGCGGTATTGATATCGATCACATCTCGCATGTCATTAACTTTGATATGCCCAATACCGCCGAAGATTATACCCATCGAATCGGACGTACGGGACGTGCGGCAAAACTAGGAGCGGCTTTTAGTTTAATTACCAATGGTGATAGACGACAAATACGTTCGCTTGAACGTCTACTCAATAAACGTTTGGAAGAATGTTTTGTCCCCGACTTTGATTACAAAGCGAAAACCAACGCCCCTTCTGAACTCACCACGGCCGATAGACCACGACAATTTTCTTACTCGAATCAAGGCGCGCCAGCTAGAAAACCAAGACCTCGGGTCAGTTATCAAAAAAGCTATACCGGCAAGCCGAAAAGAAAAACATCGGATCATTAAGAAATAGCGATAGCGACCGGCATTAATTTATTCTTTTTCACGGACGAATACAGCCTGGTTCAGCAGTTTTGCGAACAATAAATGAAAGCAGCGGGTAAAATAAGGGTTTATAGCCTATCAGAGGCGCATCAATACATCCCTGTAGCGCTCTATACTATAGTGAACATCCTGTTCGACTTAAGGTCTTTTAGGCCATAAACCCTCATTCTACTATTGCAAAAGTTTTGTCGCGAAACGCCTCAATGAATAATGAATGCAAAAATTACCTCTAGCAAATAATTATTGTACAATAGCACGCATTAAATGAAATAAATCTAATTTTTTATACAGGGAAACACGCCATGAATTTTCTTGACGACTCCAAGCGAGTCAAAACCGGGCTCGCCGAAATGCTAAAAGGGGGTGTTATTATGGATGTCACTAACGCCTCGCAAGCCTGTATTGCCGAAGCCGCTGGGGCTTGTGCCGTCATGGCCTTAGAACGCGTGCCGGCTGACATTCGTAAAATGGGCGGTATTGCGCGTATGGCATCACCGCAAATTATCAAAGAGATTATGCAGGCGGTCTCCATTCCGGTGATGGCCAAGGTCCGTATTGGTCATTTTGTAGAAGCACAGATATTACAATCCCTCAACGTCGATTTCATTGATGAAAGCGAGGTTTTAACCGTAGCAGACGATGAGTATCATATCGATAAGCATCAATTTGAGGTGCCCTTTGTCTGTGGTTGCCGCAATCTCGGCGAAGCCTTACGACGGATTGCAGAAGGAGCGGCGATGATACGCACTAAAGGGGAAGCAGGCTCTGGGAACATCCTAGAAGCGGTTCGACACATGCGTGCGATTAGCGACGAAATTAAGCAATTAACTATTTTAAAAAAAGAACAACTCTATGCCAAAGCCAAAAGTTTAAATGCACCCTTAGCCTTAGTGTTACAGGTGGCAGAACAAGGAAAATTACCCGTACCACATTTTTCCGCCGGCGGTGTTGCCACACCGGCGGATGCGGCACTCTTACGTCAGCTCGGTGCAGAAAGTGTCTTTGTCGGTTCGGGCATCTTTAAATCCTCGGATCCTGAAAAACGCGCCAGTGCGATTGTCAAAGCAACCACTCATTTTGATAACCCGGATATTCTGCTCGAGGTTTCCAGTGATTTAGCCGAAGGGATGAGTGGCTTTTGCAACGCAAATTTAGCCAACTTAACCACCAGTGACGTTTAATAGTATGAATCTCGGTGTATTAGCGCTACAAGGGGGTTATCAGGCCCATGTTGACTGCTTAAATAAGTTAAATTGTACCGCGACGCTGGTGCGTGATCCCTTAACGTTAGCCACAACCGATGCACTGATTATCCCCGGTGGCGAGAGCTCGGTGTTGATCAAATTACTCAAAGAAAATGGACTTTGGTCCTGCTTAATCGCTTACGACAAACCCATCTTAGCCACCTGTGCCGGTGCTATTTTACTCGCCCGGCAAGTGCTATCGCCGGCTCAAGACAGCTTGAATCGTATGGCGATGGCTATCAAACGCAATGCTTACGGTCGACAACTGGCGAGCCAGGTCGTGAGCGGGGATAATTTAATCACCGGGCAGCCGATGGAAATGGTGTTTATACGCGCCCCGGAAATAACTCTGTTAGAAAATAGTCCCATTAAAGTCTTAGCGCGCTATCGCGATCGGGTGGTAGCGGTGCAAGAAAATAACCTCATTGCCGCTAGCTTTCATCCTGAATTAAGCCAAGATAGCTATTTGCACCGTTACTTTATACAACAAATCGAACAAGCATCTACTGTGTTATAAGAGCGAAAATAACCGTTTATTTTAGGCACATCTTGCTCTAATGTTTTCGCGGATTTACAAGCCATAGCAATATCCTCACAATCGCCTATTTTTCTAAAAAAAGATTGATAAAAATGCTGGGTATGGACTTTGTTTTTTGTCGCAGTAATTTTATCGCGTCCTAAAGACAGACGCCATAGAATATTCTCTTTCATTAAATTCGCATCGCTGAAGTCTTTGTCTTTTATTAAATGTTCCAGCGCTTGTTTGAGTACCGCCGGGGCAAGGATGGTTTTATCGTTCTTTCGAATAGCTTCATAATCTTGTGTAAAGGATTGGTTAACTTGCTTAAATAAATCTCTATTTTCTTCCCAATCGCTGTACAGCAACCCCGCCCCTTCTACTATCAAGCCAGTTATTTTTTGCGTTATTTTTTCCTTTTCAGAGCAACAGCGGGAAAAAAACCCCGCTTGAGACGCCTCATAACGCACTAACTTTGTTTCAAGCTGCATAATCTTGACGATGATTTCTTTCAAGAGATAGACCTTATTCGCGGTGAGGTCTTGAGGGGAAAGGCGCCCTACCCGACATTTTCGATAATAATAATCCTTAAAAGAATCGTCGATTAATGAATTTTTCCGATTTAAACTACCTATCTCAGGCTCGGCCACCTTAGTGCTATGATACGCATCATAGGTAGATTTTATCATGTCGATCAATAAAAAGCCGCACGCCAACACAATCACCGCAATGAATCCAACCGGTCCCAAACCGGCAATCCCCATAAAACTCAGTAAGGATAATAAAATTGTTGTCGCAAGACCGATAAATAATATCGGCAGATGCTTCCAATAATTATCCTTATATTGTGCTCTTAACCAGGCATCCTCTTGATCGTTTCCGTATCGTTTACTGATAAACTCACGTCGATAGCAGCTCATCAGCAAGGTGCCAAAACTGATGATAAATTTACTGCCACTATAGATACGAAAAGAGGTCTTCATACTAAAGTAAATCGCCAATGACATCGGCGCAATACCATACAAACCGGTAATAATGAACAAGGATAAGATTAAAAATGAGATAAAAATCTTAAAACAAGATAATAAAAACTTGGTCATTTCGGCCGAATTTTTATTACTTAGCTCAGCGAAATAACTAATCAGCCTTAAAAAAGCGCGGGCAAAATGCAGTACATAAAGAAATTCTAGCGCTGGAATAGGCAAATCAATGAAAAAATATCTGAGCGCACTTTTAACGATACTGACCAGACGTTTAAGGAGTAAAAATAACAGGCGTAGAAAGGAGATGCTAGCGATTGCTTGAACCAGCTGCGTTAGCCAGCTGTGCTCTATTGCGCGCCGCAAACGGCTTAAATTAATCCGCGTTTTAATACGCGCTATTAAGCTATTTACTTTACTAAGAAACCACTCGCCGAGCACATAGGCAGTCATAGTCTGTACCTGTGTCATGTTTCTTGACTTCTCATCCCCTTAGGGATAGGAAGTGGGCCATTATAGATAAGTTTCCTTTTAGTATCCTTAACAGCCAGTTAATTGTTTTTTGAATACACGATTTTAAGCCATACTCATCGCTCTAAAGCTTTGGAAAGCCTGGGAGAGCCCTTCACAGTCGCCAAGCTTTTTCCAAAACGATTGGTAAAATTGCTTAGGTTTATTGATGCTGGGCTTTTCGGCGACGATTTGATGTTGCGAGAGCCAAAATAAATTTAATAAAAGATTTTTTTTCAAATCAGGATTACGATTTAGTAGCGAATAATCATTAGTATCGGTATCTAGCAATTCGCCTAAATCAGCTTCTAAGCCCGCGATATTTTGAATATTTTGACGGGTTTTTACGCTTAAAGACGCGGCCATCGTCGAATAAGGCGCTAATAGCTGCTGACGATCTTGATATAAACTCATAATGCTGATGATGAAAAAATGGATCAAATCCTCTTTCTGGGTAATATTTAATGCCCACATCAATTCCTGCATTAAGTATTCTTTTTTGCTAACTAATTTTTTTCTGTCTAAAAAAAAGGCGCTCAAAGTCCCGGCACTGGAAAGCTTATTAAGCTTATTTTCCAATCGCAATAGCTTTACCAAGCTTACTTTTAAAAGAAATACTTTATTAGCGGACATATTATTGGACCGTAAATGCAGCACCGGAAATGAGGTTTGGTAATAATGGATATTCGTTCTATCTACTAAGACGTTGTTTTCGACTAAATTAGCTGGAATAGGATTGGGCACATAAACGCTGTAAAAATAATAATAAATCGATATAAAAATATCTTCCGTACTCAATAATATCAGCGCTAAACTGATCGCAAAGGCACCCAATAAGGGGGAGACGACGGTCAGTGTCAACCCTATCATAGCAAGCCCAAATAAGCTTAAGAATCGTCTGATATTAGCCTTCTGCGCAGCGGTGAATAAAATTTTCGGATAATTTTTTTTTCGGTTCTCCCTCATTAAAGCAGCGCAATAAATCGCACTCGCCAGCAGTAGCACCGCCATAAAAACATCGGCCAGCAACAGCAGTGGATTGCTCCACATTAACGCCTTAGTACTTATAAAAATGCACGTTATCAAAATAAATAATAAGCCTATACCTAACATCGATAAATGTTTTCTTATATTATCTTGATACTGCGCTCTAGCCCATTGCTGCTCTAGACAGGATTTATCGATTCTAAGATAAGCCATGGTGCTAAATAGTAAAACAACACCGCTATGAATAAGCTTTAAAATATTGTAAGCAAAAAAAGCCGATAATAAAATTGTAGGAATCGCAAAACCGTAGCCGAGTAAAATCAAGGCTATCATGGCAATAGATACTTTGAAGAGAGCAAAGAAAAATTTTAAGGTATCGCCTAAATTTTTATTTTTAGTCTTATAAAAATAATTAAAAATTCGAAGACCCGACCTGACAATATGTAAGATATAAAGGAGGTAAGCAAAAGGCAGGGGAAGATTGGTAATCAGCTTAGCAATAGTTAAGGCGCGTTTACAGACAAACGACGTAAGCCGCCAAAACTCCGTCGCAATGATATGTTCCTTTAGCTTAGAAACAAATTCAGGCATTAAGTTTATCGATCCCCTAACATGGGAGGGCGGCATTATACTAAACTTTTTTAAAAATTTCTTGTAAAAGTTAAATCTTTTTTTATAACTTATTTTTTCTTAAAAGCTTGCTACACTAAACAAAATCTTCATTTAGAACAGTCAATTTATGCCCTTAAAAACCCCTGTCCCCTTGTTTGATAGCTTAAAAGTTATAGCCGCTAAAAAAAATACTCCCCCTAGCGTGGACGATGGACAAAATAACCCGCATAGGCGCACGGATTACCCGCAAGCGCTACAATTTCTGTACAGTTACCGAGGTAGCGATGCCACATTTAATGCCTACCGGCGTGAAATTGAACGCTTATTGCAATGGAGCTGGTTTGTGGCGAATAAATCCATTAAAGATCTGCGTCGCGACGACTTTGAAGCCTTTATTGAATTTTGTCAGCACCCACCGAGGCATTGGATCGGGGTTAAAACTGTGGCGCGTTACGTCACGCGGCAAGGAATAAGAAAACCGCATCCGGATTGGCGCCCTTTTGTGGCCAGCGTCGATAAAGTCGCTACTCAGCAAGGCATGCTACCGGATATCAAAAAATATTCGCTCTCACAAAAGGCCCTACAAGCTATTTTTGCTGTTTGTGGTAGTTTTTATAATTATCTTATTCAAGAAGACTATATTGACTTCAATCCGGTGGCACAAATTCGACAAAAAAGTAAATTTATTCGCCAACAAAAAAATAATCATCTTATCCGTCGTTTGAGTGAACTACAGTGGTCTTATGTCATCGAAACCGCCGAGAGACTGGTCGATCAAAACCCTCAGCAACATCATAGAACCTTATTTATTATGAAAGCACTGTATGGCATGTATTTAAGAATCTCCGAATTAGCCGCTTCAGCGCGTTGGGAACCGCAAATGGGTCATTTTCAAAAAGATAGTGATGGCAATTGGTGGTTTTTAACGGTAGGCAAAGGCAATAAAGAACGCTTAATCAGTGTCAGTGATGATATGTTAAACGCGCTAAAACGTTATCGAGAAAGTTTAGGCTTAATGAGCTTACCCAGTCGTGGCGAAACCACCGCCTTAATTCGCAAGAATGCTGGTCATGGCCCTATTCGCAGTACGCGGCAAATTCGTTGCATCGTACAAACCTGTTTCGATGCTGCCTTTGCGCGTATGGTGCAAGACGGCCTCAAAGACGAGGCTTTAGAATTAAAAACTGCCACGGTACATTGGCTACGACACACCGGGATTTCCGAAGATGTCAAACATCGACCACGCGAACATGTGCGCGACGATGCCGGCCATAGCTCGAGTGCTATCACCGATCAATATATCGATGTCGAAATGCGCGCCCGACATGCCTCGGCGAAGAAAAAAAAGCTCGATCCATTGGTTTAAGGAGTGTGCGTTTAAGCATAAAGTTAGCCGCCCGTCATAGAGCCGGCCGGGTAAAAAAGCCAGCGCTACTTGCCGCTTTATCTTCGCCTTGCAACGACATCGCTTCGACGGATGAAAGATTTGTGGCGAACTTTGGTACCTGCATGCATCGTTTTAAGCGCTCAATTTCTGCTTTCATCAACGCTTTTTTTAGTACGCCGCTTACCTTATTGAGTAAGCGTAACAGTTTGGGCTGCTTTTTTATTTTCACCGCTACTAAAACAAGTGTCTATATGTGATTTCAACTCCTTACAAATAGTAGCTAATTTTTCGTAAGGACTTAAAATTTTGATGGCTGTCAGTAAAAAATTTAGGTCTTTTTTGAGATGGGCAATCACCAATTCTTGCCAAGGACCCTCGGTTTCCAATAAGCGCACTAAGAAAAGTTTTTCTACCCCTATCGGAGGAAGTTCGAATAAATTCGCTTTGGCTTCCAGCAAACACTGAATTACTGGCGTATCTTTGACGGCAAAGGCCTGCTCTAATAAAAGATAACCGGCTGTATTCATGCGACCTAAAACTAACTCGCGCAACTGCAGTTGCAACAAAGCAGCATATTCTTTCAGGTATTGTTTATGATTTACATAAACAGCAGGTAATACCTCAGCTTTTATTAGCCAGCTTGCTTTTTCCGCGTCGGTAGTGGCGCGTGTTCCTTGATCGCTTAATAAAAATTTAATCCGCTCCATTAACAGCGCTTGTTTATCTTTTACGCCATCCCCTAAAGCGTGTTGTTCGAGTTGAATTTTTTCTCTTTCCGCTAAGGTTTGAAACGCGAGCGCGAGTAACTTATCTTGTGATAAGCGCTCTGCTTGAAATCGAACCTGACAAGGTTTCAAGACGCGCTGATTGAACTGCTTATAAGTGTCTATTAACGACTCATCCCCAGTGGGCGCAGCTATATTAATGCTTTTTATTCGATAATTCTCGTCCAGTAATGTCGATAACGCAACATAAATAGCTTCATCAAATTGTGTATTGGCAAAATCTAGGTATTGTAAATTCGGATGCTTGACTAAAGCCTGGCTAAGTTGTCTATAATCATCTCGACTTGCCTCAGTTATTTGCAGATGTAAAGTTTCCAGAGATAAACTTTGCGCTAAAAAATCAACCAATGCCGTTACACTGTTGGATAAAGAAAATGGTTTTAAACTAAGCTCCTGTAACGAGCTTGCCGCCGGCTCGGCTAATTTAGCCAATAAATCATTATGAAAGTCTGCGTTTAAATAGTCCGGACGCGCATTTTGAGCAGAAAAAAATACCTGGTCGATTTTAATCGAATTCCAGGTATCGACTTGACTCAACAAGCGATACAAAGCGTTTTTAAGTGGCTCTTGCACAGGAGTTTCTAAGCCGCTTGACACATTAAATGTTAAGCCCCTATTGAGTTCATTGGCCAACCTAGCCTTTTGCAGAAAGGCCGCATTAGTAATTCCAGCACTCCAATCGCCTTCTTGCGCAGGGTATGCGACGATCACAGCACCTACCCGTTCAGATCTCGGCAAATAAACCGGAATAAACTCAACCTGCGTTAAATGAAATTGATAAAAAGGAATTTCCGGTCTGTTGATTCGCAGCAAGTTCACACAAGTTTTGAGTATCTCAATCTGCTCTACCTGTAAATTAGTATCTAAGCTAAAAAAACCATCCCTTTTAAATCTATCTAATGCTTCACTAAATGTTGGCATTATTAAATCCTTTTATGCTGGATTGTCTTTACAACACTTTTTATAGTATTTTGCTTATTTTTTAGAAGTATAATTTATAGTTTAACCATTGAATAGAACCAAGCCAGACTGCCAAAAAAATTATTGCGTCTACACTCCGCTAATCCATCGTTGGCGATTAAGTATTTTTCGCTTAGTTCGGCTTGCCAATTATAATGCCAAGTGGCTTGTGGTGGCATGGATAATAAAATCGATTCATCCCGTCCGCCACTTTGTACCCCTCGTCCTTTAACTAAGGTTTAAGGCAGCGAACATGACTACTTCCCAGCATATCCGTATTCGATTCCGAGGCACTTGATGCCGCTTGTTGTGATTCAATACGGTTCATAAAAGCACTTAATTTTTTCATCGTTGCATCGTATTCCTGCAGCTTCGCCTCCATCACTTTTT
>DALYCY010000019.1:0-20969 GCA_031973495.1 Candidatus Aquirickettsiella sp.
ATCAAAGCGGATAAATGCACTGAGTGCATCGGCCATTTTGATGCGCCGCAATGCATACAGGTCTGCCCGGTTGCTTGTATCGTGCCCGATCCGGCCTGTCCTGAAACCGCAGAACAATTGTTATTAAAATATCAGGCCTTAATGAAAGCGCGTTCAGTCTAGAAGTTTCTACGGCGCCGGTTGTTTTTTCCAGCATCACCCCGCATAATATGCTCGCTGGACTGATGTGAAGAATTGCTTTTCAGCTATCAAGTTCAGGTTTATTTAGAATCGCTTACACTAGAGGGCCTACCATGGCAGTGCAAAAATCACGTAAATCCCGTTCAAAAAGAGGCATGCGACGTGCGCATGATGCGTTGACTTCCGCCACGATTGCAGTTGATGCAACCAGTGGAGAGACCCATTTACGCCATCACATCACTAAAGATGGCTATTACCGTGGAAAAAAGGTACTAAAGGCCAAGGAATAACCCTTTTATAATGTCACCTTATACACTGGCTATTGATGCGATGGGGGGCGATTACGGTCCCTCCGTTACCGTACCGGCTGTGCTGTTAGCCTTGCAGGAAGAGCCTAGGCTGCGCATTATTTTAGTCGGCGATCAGGATGTTTTACAAGCGCAGCTGAAGCGATGCAAGACCGACATCAAGCCTGAACAGTTAACACTGCATGCGGCCACGCAGGTAGTTTCTATGGATGAGCCGCCGGCGCTGGCTTTACGTAATAAAAAAGATTCTTCCATGCGCGTGGCGATCAATTTAGTCAAGGAAGGTCTTGCCCAGGCCTGCGTGAGTGCCGGTAACACCGGCGCGTTGATGGCAACAGCACGTTTTGTTTTAAAGACTATCCCCGGTATTGATCGGCCGGCAATTAGTGCGATGTTACCGACCATGAAAGAGAATACCAAGGTACGCGTACTCGATCTAGGCGCTAATGTGGATTCGGAGGTTGAACATCTGCTCCAATTTGCCATTATGGGCTCGGTGCTCAGTACCGAGGTGGATAATATTCCAAGTCCACGCGTTGCCTTATTAAATATTGGCTCGGAAGAAATTAAAGGCAATGAGCAGGTAAAAAAAGCCGCTGAATTATTAAAAAATGCACGGATTAATTATATAGGTTACATTGAAGGCGATGCGATTTATCAGGGTATTGCCGATGTAATCGTTTGTGATGGATTTGTTGGTAATGTGGCCTTGAAAGTCACTGAGGGGGTGGCCAAATTAGTCAGTCATTATATTAAATTAGCTTTTAATCGTAATTGGTTTTCCCGTCTCTCTGGTTTAATGGCCTTGCATGTATTAAAAGGGCTACGCAGTCGATTGGATCCGGCCCGCTATAACGGCGCCAGTTTAATCGGTTTACGCGGTATCGTGATTAAAAGTCATGGTAGTGCGACAATGTTGGCATTTAAAAATGCGATTAATGAAGCGATCTTAGAGGTTGAAAAAAATATTCCTGAGCGTATTCGCGAGCAAGTGACCGGTTTATTGAAGGAATCTGAACAGTCTTTATGAAATATTCGCGTATAGCAGGAACCGGGAGTTATTTACCTGAAAAGGTGTTAAGCAACGCCGAGTTGGAAAAATTGGTTGCTACCAATGATGAATGGATCGTGGCGCGTACCGGTATTCGTGAGCGTCGTATTATCGGTCCTGATGATAGCACCGCTAGCATGGCGACTGAGGCGGCTAAAAAAGCTTTAGCCGCAGCCGCATTGACCGCCCAAGATGTACAATTAATTATTGTTGCCACCAGTACACCGGATAAATTTTTTCCCAGCAGTGCTTGCTTGGTGCAAGCCGCCTTAGGGGAAGATGGTTGTCCTGCCTTTGATATCGTTGCTGCCTGTGCCGGCTTTAATTATGCCTTAAGTGTGGCCGATCAATTTATTCGCAGTGGCACACTCGATACCGCGTTAGTGATAGGCAGCGAGAGTATGTCGAACATTATCAACTGGGAGGATAGAACAACTTGTATTTTATTTGGTGATGGTGCCGGTGCGGTGGTGTTACAAGCTGCCGATGCACCGGGTATTATTTCCGCGCATTTACATGCTGCCGGCTCTTATAAAGATTTATTATCGCTGGGCAGCGGTTTAAAAAAAGGCGGTGAATCTCCGCATCTTAGAATGCAGGGTAGTGAAGTATTTAAAATTGCGGTTAATAAATTAAGTGAGATCTTAGAAGAAACCTTAGCCGCCAATAAGATAAAGACAGAAGATATCGATTGGTTGATTCCTCATCAAGCGAATTTACGCATTATTAAGGCGATGGCGAAAAAACTTAAAATGACCATGGATCAAGTGGTGGTGACCCTCGATAAACAAGGCAATACATCGGCGGCTTCTATCCCCTTAGCCTTAGATTTAGCGGTACGTGATGGCCGGGTTAAGCGCGGACAATTATTATTGATGGAAAGTTTTGGCGCCGGTTTAGCCTGGGGTTCTGCTTTAGTACGCTATTGAAAGTAGTTTCCTAACATTTACCTGAGTTACTATGTCTAAAAAAATTGCGTTTATATTTCCAGGTCAAGGTTCACAGACGCTCGGTATGTTATCGGAGTTTGCGCGTCATTATCCGCTCATTCAAGAAACATTTGCGCAAGCCTCACAGGTATTAAAATTTGATCTGTGGGAGTTGTGTCAGCAAGGTCCACTGAGTGCTTTAAATCAAACCGAAAATACCCAACCGGCCTTGTTAGCCGCCAGCGTGGCTTTGTGGCGTATTTGGTTGCAGCAACGCGGGGTGAAACCCTTGTATATGGCCGGTCACAGCTTAGGTGAATATTCTGCCTTGGTTTGCGCTGGTGCACTGGATTTTCTTACCGCGATACGATTGGTGGCGGAACGAGGACGACTCATGCAAGCGTCGGTTCCAGTTGGCAAAGGCGCCATGGCCGCTATTGTGGGATTAGACAATAATCAATTGCTTAGCTTGTGTGATTCGCTGGCCGAAGGGCAGGTGTTAGCGCCGGCTAATTATAATTCCATAGGACAAATCGTTGTTGCCGGTGACAGTGCGGCAGTTGATAGATTGGTGGCGAATGCGAAACAAGCCGGGGCTAAATTAGCTAAACGTATCCCAGTGAGTGTGCCTTCGCATTGTGCGTTAATGAAGCCTGCGGCTGAACATTTAGCTGAAACCTTACAAACGATACATTTTTCAGCACCGCAAATACCCGTTATCAATAATGTTGATGTCGAAATAGAAGATGATCCTATCCAGATAAAAAAAGCCTTAGTCAAGCAATTGTACCATCCGGTTCGTTGGGTAGAAATTATTCAATGGATGGAGCAGCAAAAGATTGATGAATTTATCGAATGTGGTCCTGGGAAAGTATTGGCGGGTTTAAATAAACGTATTAGCGCTATTCCGACACTGTCGATACAAGATCCGGAAATATTACCAAATGCCTTAGTGGGCTAAGGATATTTATGCGCTTACTGGAAAATAAAATCGCACTGATTACCGGTGCTAGCCGAGGTATTGGCGCCGCTATTGCTTTGGCCATGGCCGAACAAGGTGCTAAGGTTGCGGCTACGGCCACCACCGCCGCGGGTGCTGAAAACATTTCGCAGCGTTTGCAAGCCGCCGGTTTTAAGGGTAAGGGTTTTGTTTTAGACTTAAGCGATGATGCTTCTATTAAGCATTTGTTTGCTGAATTACAAGATTTTGGTTTGCCAAATATCTTAGTCAATAATGCCGGTATTACCCGTGATAATCTTTTATTGCGTATGAAAGCCGAGGAATGGGATGCGGTTATTGATACGAATTTAAGTGCTATTTTTAAATTAACTCAGCTATGCTTAAAACCTATGCTGAAAGCACAATATGGACGTATCATTAATATTTCCTCGGTGGTGGCGAGTACCGGAAACCCGGGCCAAGCTAATTATGCTGCTGCCAAAGCCGGTTTGATTGGTTTTAGCAAATCTTTAGCACAGGAAGTGGCCTCACGCCATATTACCGTGAATGTACTCGCGCCAGGATTTATCGAAACCGATATGACGCGTCAATTAAATGAGACGCAGCGAAAACTTTTATTAGAGAAAATTCCACTAAAACGTTTAGGTCAAGTGATTGATGTGGCGCGGGCGAGTGTATTTTTAGCCTCTGATTGGGCCGATTATGTGACCGGACTCACTTTGCATGTCAACGGTGGAATGTATATGAATTGAACAAAATTGTTTTGCGCGAGGATTTAACTAAAATAAGTTAATTTAACAAGTGACTTGCGTTCATACAAGAAATGAATAAACTAAGCGACAGGTTTTATTGAACTATCTAAATAGGAGATATTCGTAGTGAGTACAATTGAAGAACGTGTAAAGAAGGTAGTAGTTGATCAACTGGATATAAAGGAAGAAGAGGCGACGATGGAGGCTTCTTTTGTCGATGATCTCGGTGCCGATTCTTTAGATACGGTTGAATTGGTCATGGCACTCGAAGAAGAATTTGATACCGAAATTCCGGATGAAGAAGCGGAAAAAATTCGCACTATTCAACAAGCCGTGGATTATATTAAAAAACATCCCTCAGAAGCTGCGTAAAAAGATTAATCTAAAACAGATAAAACGGTAATCATGAAAGAGGCGAAGGTAGCGGTGAAAAAAAAGCGACGTATCGTGGTGACAGGTGTGGGCATGATGACACCTTTAGGCCTTAATACTAAAACGACTTGGGAAGCGATATTAGCGGGTAAAAGTGGCGTAGCACCGATTAGCTTATTTGATGTCTCTACTTTCCCTTGCCAAATTTCAGCCAGTGTGGATGGTTTTAAAGCAGAAGAGTACGCTATCTCACCCAAAGATGGACGTAAAATGGATTTATTTATTCAATATGGCTTGGTGGCAGCGATAGAAGCCATCGCCGATGCCAAACTTGAGATCACGGAAAAAAATGCTGATCGAATTGGCGTTGCGGTAGGCTCTGGGATTGGTGGTTTACCTTTTATTGAAGAGAATCACTCTCGATTAGAACAAGGCGGCCCGCGTAAAATATCGCCTTTTTTTATCCCGGGTGCGATTACCAATATGCTAGCTGGCCAGATCTCTATTCGCTACGGATTAAAAGGGCCGAATATGGCGGTAGTCACCGCTTGTACTACCGGTACGCATAATATTGGTTTAGGTGCGCGTACCATTCTTTATGGCGATGCCGATGTCATGGTTGTCGGTGGTTCGGAAATGGCGACGACACCCTTGGGGTTGGGTGGATTCTCGGCTTGCCGTGCTTTATCGAATCGCAATAAGGACCCCCAAGCGGCGAGTCGTCCTTGGGATAAAGGCCGTGATGGTTTTGTCTTAGGGGATGGGGCTGGGATCTTAGTCTTAGAAGAATATGAGCGAGCTAAGCAACGCAATGCGCCGATTTATGCCGAATTGATTGGTTTTGGCATGAGTGCCGATGCGTATCACATGACCAGTCCAGCACCGGATGGTCAGGGTGCCATGGCGGCTATGTTGAATACCTTACATGATGCGAATTTAGAGAAAGAAAAAGTTGCTTATATCAATGCGCATGCCACTTCAACACCGCTGGGTGATCAGCTTGAATTGCGCGCTATTCGTCGTGTGTTTGGCGATTATGCTAAAAAATTGGCGATTAGCTCGACCAAATCGATGACCGGCCATCTGCTCGGCGCTGCCGGTGCTGTTGAGGCTATTTTTACTATTTTAGCGCTAAAAGAACAAAAAGCGCCGCCGACCATCAATCTTGATAATCCCGGTAATCCGCCGGATCTGAATATTCCTGATGATGATTATATCGGTTTAAATTTTGTACCGAATGTCCCACAAGAATTAAAAATGGATTACGCACTGTCTAACTCGTTTGGATTTGGAGGGACGAATGCCTCATTGCTGTTTGCAAGATTGTAAAACCTATGCCTAAAAGATTGACATTCATTGCGTGTGTCATTCTTGCTCTGCTTATCCCGCCTACTTATTTTGTTAAGCATTATTATCAATTTTTACAAAAACCGTTTAGTCAAACGCAAACTATCCATATCATTTTGGAACCCGGTTCATCGGTGCATCGTTTACTCGAAGATCTACAAGGCCAAGGTTATATCGAGCATCCGCGTTTTTTTTTATTACTGGCTTATTTTAAAGGCGCCACTAGTAAGCTAAAACCGGGTGAGTATTTGTTAGATCCGGGTACTCGACCCGGCCAGATGTTTGATCAGATGCTGGCCGGGAATGCAGTTTATCATCGTTTTACTATCGTCGAAGGTTGGACTTTTCAACAAATACTCAGTGCATTAAATAGCTTAGCGTACGTTCAACATTCCTTGAACCCTGTTTCGGCGACACAGGTATTAGCGAATCTTGGTTTCCCGGCACAAAATCCGGAAGGTTTATTTTATCCGGCGACCTACTATTTTAGTTTAACGATCAAAGATAGTGATTTATTAAAATGGTCTTATCAATTGCTAGAGAAAAAATTACAGCAGGCTTGGAAGACGCGAGATGCGAACTTAGCTTATAAAAAACCCTATCAGGCATTGATTGTGGCCTCTCTAGTTGAAAAGGAAACTGCCATCGCCAAAGAGAGGCCGATGATAGCCGGTGTTATCGTGCGCCGTTTGCAAGCGGGGATCCCTTTACAAATTGATGCCAGTATTATTTACGGTTTAGGCGCCGCTTATACGGGGAAATTGACGATTGAGGATTTGCGTAAAGACACGCCGTATAATACCTACACGCGTCGAGGTTTGCCGCCAACACCGATTGCCAGTCCGAGTTTGGCATCGATCAATGCGGCCTTGCATCCAGATCAGAGCGAAAATCTTTATTTTGTTGCCAAAGGAGATGGCAGCCACCAATTTTCTGCACATTTAGCCGAACATAATTTAGCGGTGCAACTTTATCAACTCGATCAACGCTATCCTTACATAAAAAAAAGCAGTGGCTTAAACTGTCAGCATCTTTGGTTTGTGAGTAAGTCGATGCGGACATTTTTCTGCCAGTTAAATAATTTATAGCCGCTTGACTGATTTATTATAGTTCTCGTTATCATGAACGTTGTGTTCCTGGCTAGTGGATTGTGCCTGATTTTCGGCTGCGAAAAACCCGGGACGACCTATTGAGTTTGTAGTAAGCGATGCGAGGCGTTCTGTAGATTTTTGAAATTCTTTGCTTTCTTTAGACGCTTTCAATTGCTTGGATTTTTGAAATTCTTCGATTTCTTTTTTAAATTTATTTTCTTCTAGGGCTTGTTCTAGGGCACATTCGCCGGAATTAATGAAACTGATAAGCTCATCTGATTCTAGGGTATCAAGGACGCTTTTAAATTCAGTCAACATAGATTCAGTAACTTTATCCTTAATGTTTTCAAAAAGAGAATCGGTGTTCCCAGGATCAGTTTCAGGGTTAGCTGCTAGGTATTTTTTGGCCTCATCAACGATTACTATAGGCAATTTTAGCGTAGCGGTTTCTAGAGTTATAAAATTAATATTAGCATCAGGGTGGATACCACATAATTTTTCCACTAGTTTATTCAATGTGCCTCCTGGACAAATCGGTTTATCGGTATAATCGAAATAATTTTTTAGCGCTGGAATTAGCGCTAAAAATAGATCTAGAAATAGATAATGAATCCGTCTGCTGTTTTTATTATAACCGCGTTGAATTTCGCATAAGCCTTCAATAAAGCTTGCTTGCGCATCTTCTAGCGTAGCGCTACGAGATGTATCATCGTGTATCGCTAAAAATGTTAATGCCAATGATTGTTTTACGCTGCATCCTGAACCGGGATCGTAAAAGGTGTAATCGGTAGCAGTTATTCGTTTTATACAGCGTTGGGCCGTTTCTTTTTCGGGTGATCTCTCTAACGTAGCTAGGTATTTTTTGATTTCCTTAATCGTTTTATCCAAAGCAATTTCGCCTTCTATTTTGGTTTTATAAAGGTCGTCTAATCGCTTTATAGATTCCGATGCCGTCTTATGGGCACTTGCCGTATGAGTGCTTTGTTCGTTATTGATATAGTTGTTCCTCCTTCTTATCCCTACGTTGTTCCCTATCGGTATGTTGTTCCCTATCTCTTCTAACAGATTATCCACATATTCGTGTAATGCCTGTTGTGCGTTATCTCCTTGGGCATGTTCGATTAATTGGTCAAATATTTCTTGTGTTAAGAGGTGTTCAGGGATACGTGAGCATATAGCGCTGGTGTATAGATAGTTATCGTCTCGTAGCGTTAATAGTTGTTTAAAATTGTTAGGTGTTAATCGTCTGATGCTATGAAGCTGCGATGATATAGCGTTTAGCTGTCTTAAGTGAGCGTGTTTTAGGAAGATATCAAAGTTTTCTTGTGTTAAGTGCCGTATTACGGCGGATCTTTCAAGCCTTGTGAACCCTAAGGTAGTTTCTAGCCAAGAATCTTTATCTTTATTAATAAAAACATCAAAGTGTTCTTGTGTTGAGAACAGCATTAACTGCTTACTTTTTTTAAGTAGGTCCAATATCAAGTGAAAGGATGAGATTTCGCTGCATTGGATAAGCGCATCAAAATTATCTTGTGTTAAAAGTGATGAAGGGAGTTTTGGAAGTACCTGCTTCAGCACAGTAAATTTTTGAAGCCCATCAATAATAGTCTCGTCGACTGAGATATTAGATATACCCGCTTTCTTTAGCAGAGTAGCTATTTCGCTAGTTCTAGATTTGATAGGCATCTTAACCCCTCCCGAAACTGTAAATTAACCAGAATAACGTTATTTTCTTAACGGAGGCTTAACCCATGGATTTAAAATTCAAGTATAATAGCCATTTTTAAGCATAAGCACTCTGGAATGGCGATGAAAACTGAGCAAACGGCGCGCTTTATAGCGCTCGAGGGGATAGAAGGGGTTGGTAAATCGACCCAGTTGAAATTTATTAGCGATTACTTGCAAAAAAAGGCCATTGCAGTGACCGTGACCCGCGAACCGGGCGGTACAGCGCTTGCTGAAGCCATACGAAGCTTAGTACTAGAATCTGATTTTGCGCCAGAGACCATTATTCCGGAGACCGAGCTATTATTGTTTTTCGCCGCACGTGCGCAACATATACACTATGTGATAAAACCCGCATTGCAACGCGGTGATTGGGTATTATGCGATCGCTTTACGGAAACCAGTTATGCCTATCAAGGTGGCGGTAGAGGCATCGATCCAGCCTTTATTCGCAGTTTACAGCTGTGGGTGCAGCAAGACCTAAAACTTAATGCGGTATTATTATTGGATGCACCGGTTGATATCGCATTGCGTCGCACGCATAATCGCCAACACTTGGATCGCATCGAAGCCGAAAAACAGGATTTTTTTGCCCGGGTTCGCACCAGCTATTTAGAGCGCGCCAAACAAATGCCCGATTGTTATCATATTATTGATGCCAGTCGTTCCTTACAGGATGTGCAAGTGCAGATTAAACAGGTATTGGATAAGTTATTAGCGGTGTGGGTGGGGTCTGATGAATAAATACACCGTACCTTTGCCGTGGCAAGCTGCGCAATGGCAGCAATTATATCAGGCACATCAACAGCATCGGCTAGCGCATGCTTTATTGTTGCAAGGCCAAGCTGGTTTAGGTAAAGCTTTATTTGCCGCACATTTTGCCAAAACCTTATTGTGTAAACAGCCTAAAGCTGGCTTGGCTTGCCAGCATTGTCGCGATTGCGACTTAGTGGCAGCCGGTACGCACCCCGACCTTGCTTACCTAGCGCCGGAAAAATCTGCTCAAGGGATTAAGATTGACCCCATACGTCGGGTGATTGAAAAATTAAACCATACTACGCAAGCGACGTATAAGATCGTTATTATTAATCCGGCGGATAGTTTATTGCTAGCAGCAAGTAACGCCTTACTAAAAAGCTTAGAAGAGCCCAGCGATCGGGTGTTATTTATTTTGGTGACGGAAAAAATAGAACGTTTATTAGCCACGATCCGTAGCCGTTGCCAAGTGATTCGATTTTCTGCACCGCAAAAAGCCTTAGCTATTTCTTGGTTGGCACAGCAACTGCCTGAATCGCAGCGGCTGGATAAACTCTATCAGTTATCAGCCGGATCGCCGTTACGAGCACTGGCTTATGCTAAAAGTGAGTATGATCAATACTATACCGATTTGCTAAATGCTTTAACGGCTTTGTTGCATCAAGAAATCGATCCGGTGCAATGTGCGAGCCATTATGTGAAAAACGATGCGGGACAATTATTGACTAGCTTGTTGGGTTTAACCAGCGAACTGATTAAATGTCAGTTATTGCGTGGCCACGTCGTGTTGGAACCGGCCTTATCTGGTTTGGCGCAATCTTTATCCACGCCTTTTTTATTTGAATATTTTGATCACTTAATCGCCTTACAAGCGCATCTGAATAAAATAACGCTGAATGCACAATTAATGTGTGAAGCACTTTTTTCTTGTTGGGCGCTACAAGGTAAACCATGTTAGTTGATTCACACTGCCATCTGGATCGATTAGATCTCGATTATTATAAAAAAGATTTAACCCAGTTACTCGATTTGGCCCGCGCCGAAGGGGTTGGTCATTTTCTTTGTGTTTGTATTGATTTGGCTAATTTTCCGGCCGTGTTAGCGGTTGCTGAGCAATTTGCTGATGTTTCGGCTTCGGTTGGGGTGCATCCGACCGAGCAAGTGGCTCAAGAAGCCACACTGAGCGAGCTGATTAGGCTCGCGCAACACCCTAAGGTAATAGCTTTAGGTGAGACAGGGCTGGATTATTACCGTGAACATACCTCTAAAACACCGCAGCAAGCGCGGTTTCGTCAGCATATACGGGCGGCGATTGCCGTGAATAAGCCTTTAATTGTACATACCCGGCAGGCCAGGGAGGATACCTTAGCCATCTTAAAAGAAGAGGGCGCGCATCAGGTTGGCGGTGTGCTGCATTGTTTCACCGAGGATTTAGCCATGGCGGAAGCGGCGATTGAGATGAATTTTTACATTTCATTTTCAGGCATCTTAAGTTTTAAAAAAGCCACCGCGTTAAAATCGATTGCAGCGCATTTGCCATTCCAACGTATCTTGATCGAAACCGACTCCCCTTATCTGGCACCGATGCCTTTTCGGGGCAAGCCTAATCAGCCCGCTTATGTGCGCTATGTGGCGGAAACCTTGGCAGAACTGCGTCAATGTTCGCTTGATAAAGTAGCTGCACAAACCACGGCTAATTTTTTTACTTTATTTAAGGATGCCACATCGGAGTGCTATTTCTCAAAAGGTGGTCGCTAGTTTTTTTATAAAATAATGAATTACTAAATTAACAGCGCTGGCACCCATCGCCTTGTTACTAATTATTTTATAAAAGGTGAAATATTTTTGCATGAATGTACCATCATGTGTTTTTCTGCTCACTTTGTTCAACAGTTTTACTGCTGTTGCTGAAACGCTCTCCGAACAAGCAACGAGTCGATAAATAGCCGTTAAAAACTTGAGTTATTAGCTTAGAGGTAACAAAAAATAGTTGCCGCGATGCTGCCAAATAACAGCCATTTGATGAGGTAGTAAATTGGCTTATTCCATACTTTGATGCGTTTTCCGATGCGGCGAATAAAATAAAAATATTTAAATACGCGATTAATACCACCGGTATGATCATTTTCATCGTTAGGAGCCACCGCCGCACCGATTAAATGACGTCCCAGCCAATGGTTAAGCCATTGTACCCAACGATATTTTAACGGCCGTTCTATATCGCAAAAAAGGATTAAGCGATTTTCAGCACTGCTGTTTTCGGCATAATGAATATAGGTTTCATCAAAGATGACATCTTTGCCATCGCGCCAACTGTAGTGGATGCCATCGACATTAATAAAACAACGATCATCATTGGGTGTCATAAGACCTAAATGATAGCGTAAAGAACCGGCATAGGGATCACGGTGGCGCGGTAAACGACTATTAGGCGGTAGTTCGGCAAACATAGCGGCCTTAATTGAAGGCAGTGTTTTTAATAAAGCGGTTGTTTTCGGGCAGAAGCTTGCCGCGGATGGATGATGGCTGACATACCATTTTAGGTAAAAACGTTTCCAACCGGTCCTAAAAAAAGAGTTGAATCCGGCGTCATTGTAGTTATCTGAGGCCTTGATTTTTTGTTGTCTCATCAGCTGAAGGCCTTCATCGCGAATAAGCTGCCAATTTTGCCGTAATATGGCTAATTCGGGAAAGTTTTCTAGTGCCAAATAGGGTGTGGTGGGGACATCGGAAAATAGATACATCAACGCATTGAGTGGGGCGAGAAAAGTAGAGTGATCGGATAGTTGGCGCCAAAATTTATAGCGCACCTTACCGCGTTGCTGGATATAGAAGACACTTAAAGCAAAAAGTGTCATGACGATATATTTCATTAACATTCCTTTTTAAAGCGGATTTTTGGCGTATTTTCCTTCTCAAGAAGGCTAAGAATAATCCTATTCAATTAATTTATAAAGCAAATTTTAGCTTGATAGCTGAAGCGGCAATGTTAGTGAATTTAAGCGCTTTTTAATGGTGATCAAAGGCAATAGCCAGGAATTGGAGGTAAGTGGCTCAAATAGTGTGCTTAAAGCTTGTTTTTAACCGACCCAGGGGGTACTATCTGGCTAGGTTTCTGTGACTAGATAGACAAATAAAAATAACAATAAAGTGAAGCATTCTATTTCTCCGGCCGCCGGCGTTGCGATAGCGCTTATTGCGGTATTATTGATTAAATTACTTTTAGCGTGGTTTATTCCTATTACCGCCGATGAGGCCTATTATGCGATATGGGGCACTTATCTAAGCGGCGGAGGTTATGACCATCCACCGATGATAGGGTTTGTTTTATACCCGCTGTTGCAACTAGGTCATCAGGTGCTGATTTTACGTTTTCCAGCGATCATAAGCAGTCTCATATTGGGCGTGGTCTCCTACCTTTACTTAAAAAAAGATAATCCGCAACGCGCTGCGATAAGCAGTATATTGCTGATGATAGCGCCAATTAGCTTATTCAATATTATTATTACCACCGATACACCGTTATTTATTTTTTCATTTTTGTCCGTTATCTGCGTATTACTGGCGTTAAGGCATCATGATGACTGGCGTTGGTTTGCTTTAGGTGGCCTTTTTTTAGGCTTGGCGTTTTTTTCCAAGTATTTTGCCGGTTTATTAGCATTCGCTTATGCGGTGTATTTTCTTTTTATCGCCCCTAATCGTAAACGTCTTATTGGCTTAAGTCTTTTGGCTTTATTGACGCTACCTTTTGCATTACAGAATCTTTATTGGAATTACCAACATGATTGGGCGAATATTTTATTTAATATTTACCATCGAAATAATGACATTGGTTTTAGTGTTAAGACGATCTTAGGCTATGGATTTATTTTATTTTATCTTATTACACCGCCTTTGCTGATGGCGCTATTTAAGTTTCCTAAGCAAGCGCTCAAGCGGCAAGCATTATTTTATTGCTTTATGATACCGTTGTTACTATTTTTTCTGCTGAGTTGTTTTAAGCCGATAGGATTGCATTGGCCACTTGCCTTTATTCCTCTTATCTATATTTGGGCCGGGAAATATTTAACCCCTATACACTTAAAGAAGTTATTGAAATTTACTGCCTATTGGAGTGCTATTCAGCTTATTATTATTTTTAGCCTGTTAGCGATACCGTTAAAATCCTTGCAACAGCGATCAATCTATCATCTCAGTTATAACAAAATCGTGTATTTTTTTCAGCATGCTAAGGTCAATGCCTACTTGCAACAGAAGTATCCCAAAAATTATATCTATGCAAGTCCTAATTATGCCGATGCGAGCTTATTTTTTTATGATACTCATCATTATGCTTCGGTATTCTTAACAGGTTCTTATCATGGTCGCGAAGATGATTTAATTACTAATTTTAGCTATTTTTCGCACAAAAACTTTATCATTTTTTCGCGTACGCCCTTTGTGTCAGCCGATTATAAACCTTATTTTCAGCAAATAGCCTTACATCGTTTTCAAATTGAGCGGGCTACTTTCTATTATTTAATAGGGACAAAATTCAATTATCCCCGCTACCGGGAGCAGGTCTTAAAGCCGATTAACGACACCTATTGGATTGACCCGCCGTATCTGCCGCATGCGCCGAGCTTTTTTTATTTAAAATATTTTAAAAATTAATTAGCTTTTTGAAGGATTGCTTTAGTGACATAATGGTTATGCCACTAAGCTAAAGAATTCAGCGCGTATGCGAATGTTTTGTTGGAATAATCCTAACATCACCGAGGTTTTCATTGTCGATTGTTGTTTTTCTACGCCGCGCATCATCATGCACAGATGCTTGGCTTCAATGATAATTGCAACGCCTTTGGCGTTTAATTTATCCATTAGTGTAACGGCGATTTGCTGGGTTAAATTTTCTTGTATTTGTAGGCGTCGCGCGTAAAAATTAACGATGCGTGGGATCTTGGATAAACCAATAATTTGGCCATTGGGGATATAAGCGACATGACAGACGCCCATAAACGGCAATAAGTGATGTTCGCATAAAGAATATAATTCAATGTCTTTCACCAAGATCATTTCTTCCATGTCCGATGCAAATAGCGCATCATTGAAAATATCTTGTAATGATTCACGTGTGCCACTGGTTAAATAACGTAAGGATTTAGCCACGCGCGCCGGCGTTTTTTTTAAACCTTCTCGTTCTGGGTCTTCACCAAGTGTGGTTAAAATAGCTTTGATGTGTTTTTCCATGGTATTGTTTTTTTGTCAGCTAAGCGGTAAAGCGGTAAAAATGTAAGCTAATGATTTATTTCCAGGTAGCGATCGCTTCGCCATGAAATAATTTTTCAGCGGCAGCTAATACCTCTTTAGAGTGTAAGGCCTTGATGAGCTGAATAAACTTAAGTTTATTTTGATCTTTGGCATTGACCACCAAAAGATTGGCATAACTTGAGTTTTTATCTTCGGAAAACAAGGCATTTTGTTGGCTGTAAAGATTGGCTAACAGCGCATAATTGGTGTTAATAACCGCTAAATCGACATCGGCTAATACACGCGGTAATTGTGCCGCATCCAGTTCTTTGATGACTAATTGTTTGGGATTTTGTGCGATATCACGCGGAGTTATCAGGCTGCTTTTAGCGGTATTAAGCGTAATTAAACCGGCTTTACTCATTAGCAATAGGGCCCGTGCTTCATTACTCGGATCATTGGGAATCGCTATTATGGCATGGGATTTAAGTTGGCTTAACTGTTGAATTTTATGTGAATAAATACCCATCGGGTAAACAAACAATTTAGCAATGGCGACTAAATGGTAGCCTCGATGGCGAACTTCATTCTCTAAAAAGCGCTGATGTTGGAATAGATTGGCATCTAAACTCCCTTCGTTTAAGGCAGTATTAGGTAATGAATAATCGGAAAATTCGATAATTTGCAGCTGCAATCCAGTATTACGTAGTGCGACTTGTTTGACAACCTGCATTAATTCGGTTTCAGGGCCGCTTATCGTGCCTAAGCGAATTTGATGCGGATCCTCACGATGATGACAGGCCGCTATACTAAAAAGTAGTAAACTTAGCATGAGTAGACGAAGCAGAAAAATACTACTGTTTTTTTTCATCATTAAATTATCTCAGCCGCGTTAAAAGATATTTAGGCAGAAATTAAACAAAAGTGCACATTTATGCAAGCGCTAATTAGGCATGGTTCAAGCGCTTTATCCAATAGTCGCCGATATATTGTATCATTTGTACCAGTGCTATTAGAATGACGATGGTCATTAACATCACACCGGCATCAAAACGCTGATAGCCATAGCGTATCGCTAAATCACCTAGGCCGCCGCCACCGACGGCGCCGGCCATCGCTGAATAAGCGATCAAGGTAATCAAGGTGGTGGTCAGCGAGCTGATTATCCCTGGCATGACCTCGCTTAATAAAATAGCGGATATTAATTGCAGCGTGCTCGCACCCATCGCTAGTCCTGTTTCTATCAAGCCGGGTGGTAATTGATTGAGATTATTTTCGACCATACGGGCAAAAAAAGGAATTGTGGATAAGCTCAAGGGTACAATAGCGGCCGTGGTGCCTATAGAAGTGCCTACCAGTAAGCGCGTTAGCGGGATGATGGCTAACATCAAAATAATAAAAGGGATAGAGCGTAGCATATTAATTATTATCGCTAAGCTTTTATTCAGCAGTGGGCGGGGCAACAGGTTTGGCTGACGGGTACAAAATAAAATAATGCCTAACGGTAAACCGATTAATAGTGCCAGTATTCCTGAGGCCAACACCATATACAGGGTTTTCCCGGTGGCTGTTAATAATTCAAACAATAGATCCATTGACATAACCGATAATCTCTACGTGAAGTCCTTTATGGACTAAATATTGCAGTCCTTGTTGTAAAGGCGTTTGATCACCCATTACTTCGACGACCATGATACCTAAGGTGGTATCTTTGAGTAGTTCAATATTAGCTTGTAAAATATTCAGATGAATGCCTATTTCGCGCATTAAATGGGCCATTAAAGGTTCTGCGGCGACATGACCGTGAAACAATATCCGCAGTACCGCGTGGCTATGTGGATTTTTGGCGCGGCTGAGTCGATTTTGTAGCAAAGGTGGTAATTCTTGTCTTAAGGATAGGCTGACAAATTTCTTCGCTAGCGCACTTTTCGGCTGGGTAAAAAAACTAACTATATCGGCTAATTCAATAATCGACCCTTGGGAAAGCAAGGCAACACGATCACAAATATGTTTTACAACCTCGACTTGATGGGTAATTAATAAAATAGTAATCCCTAAACGTTTATTAATATCTTTCAATAATTGTAGGATATTGAGTGTAGTTTCAGGGTCGAGTGCCGAAGTGGCTTCATCACATAATAGTACACTGGGCTGGCAGGCTAGGGCGCGTGCGATGGCCACGCGTTGCTTTTGTCCACCACTCAGCTGTGCTGGATAAGTATGTTGTTTGTCGATGAGATCAGTCAGCTGTAATAAGGGAATGACGCGGGCGTGGATTTTCGATGGCGTATAACGCGCGAATTTTAATGGTAAGGCGATATTTTCATAGACTGTTTTTGCAGCGAGCAAATTAAATTGCTGAAATATCATGCCGATTTTTCGCCTTACAGCGCGTAAAGCCGAGGAATCTAGTGCGGTAATTTCTTTTCCATTGATGTAAATTTCTCCTTTGCTAGGTCGCTCTAGCAGGTTAATACAACGTATCAGCGAACTTTTACCCGCACCGCTTTGACCGACGATGCCAAAAATCTCACCTGGATGGATATCAAGATTGATGCCACGTAGCGCATAGACCGGTTTGCTTGAACTAGCATAAATTTTTTCAACGTTAAAAAGTTTTATCATTTTGCTAAAACAGTGTCGAAGTATCTTGACTTGGATTAACTGAGTATTATCGGTAGTTTAGTTTAGAACGCAAGAAAAAATTATCTCTTGCAATATTGCGCGTAGCAAATTCTCTCAATAATCCTAGTAATTGTGGGGGGGGGTATAGGCCGAGCAATCATTTTTCTATTTATTTTAACAGCTAATTTTTTAAAAAATTATTGAATGGCTTGACAGCATTCTTTAAAGAACATAGCATATCTGTGGGAGATAACTTTACGGTAAAATAGCCTAAAAAGTAAGCTATAGTGCATTTAGCGAGGTTTTTTTAAGCTAAAGTAAAGGATCGTTTCCTCTATTAAAATAATTAAAATTAACGGACGATTTTATGGTTATATTAAAAAAAAAACTAGAAGCAGCTAATGATATTCGCCACGCCTTACTCATAGAAGATGATATTTTCTGTCAAAAGGTTCAGGGTTATTGTTTAATGGAATTAGGTTATCAGGTTGAGTTAGCCTGTGATGCGACAACAGCCATTTCGCAAGTCACCCACAATAGCTACGATTTGATCGTACTCGATTTGGGTTTGCCCGATCAATCGGGTGAGAATGTGATTACCGCCGCACGTGGCTATTTATCCAATCAACAAACACCACTTATTGTTGCTACTGCACATGCCGATGCATCTATACAGCAAAAATGTCTCTATTTAGGCGCGGATGTGGTGTTTATCAAACCTTTTTCGCAAAAAAGCTTAGCCGAAGCGATTGATGATTGTTTGGCTAGATTTTGTAACGCATCGCAGTCCATTTATCGTTAATGAGAGTAGGATTTCATATGGATGGACGTCGCGAATAAGTGACATTCATTGGATTAGAATAACATTGGTTATGGAGCAGCTTATAAAGTTTATCCCATAACCAATGTCAAGGATTCCATCAAAGAACCTACTTAATTAAAAATATCCCGGCAAATTAATTAAAAGGTGCATAATGAGTGGTATTTTACGGGTAGATGGTGCGGATTGGGCTATTATGTAATTGGTTATGGGATAAACTTTATCAAGTAATCCAAGCAATAAACGCAAGGAGGGCGATGTGTTTATAGATTATGCGCCACAAATAATCCGTCAATTTGAATCTTTATTGCGTTTACTCGAGCAGCTTAATCGACATATCCGGTTGGATTTGGCTGAATTTCCACTCTGGCTAGATGATGGGGTAGATGGCTTTGCACCAGATCGCGATAAAGCCATCTACGCACTTGGTCACTTTGGCCCTAGTGACGGTTTATCGCCACAAGAAACCTTTAAATGTCCTGGGGTAATTGCAGGCACCTTAGATAGTTTGGATTTAATAGCGGATATCAATGCGGCTAAAAGCACATTTAAAACCTTACTTGGCGCCTGTCATCAGTCTATGCATCAAGATAGCTGTAAATTGGTTCGTGATACATTGAAATACGCAGGTTATCCCGGTATAAAACTAAAACAAGTGCTTCGACATATCGCCTTTATTCACTATCACCCACGCCGTATTGCCTGGACAAAGGGCAAACACAGCGCCAGCAAATTATTATCCCAACAAGATTCTGAGCAAATGCTGCTAAAAGCCGGTCAAGGTCTGCATATTGATCTGCAAAGAATAAAGTTAAAGAGCTTGGATCCGTCGCTTAAGCTGATTAAACATCGACCCATTAAACCAGGGTGGGTCGTCAATATTGGATCCTTTAAGCAAAACAATCGTTCTAAATATGAGGATATCCGAACGGCATTGCCTTTGTTTTACCTCCACCAGTCACAACTCCCGACGCCGATAGTCTGCTTTGGCAAACAAGGCACTGAAAATCGTAAGCTGAGAGCCGATAAACAAATTGAATCCCGGCCTTTTTTACCTTCTATTAGTGTTTACCGTTATAAAACGACAACCTCTAATTAACCCACTTATTTTTTTAACTATTTTAGATGAGTTTGCCCTGGGGGCGTAGTGCTCCCTAGAATTATTTAACTTTACTTTAAGCTTTCAGGTCTAGAATGTGTAATGGGTGAAAGAAATTACGTATTGCTAAGCAATTTACACAACCAGCATAGGGGATTTTTAATGCTAAGCGCAATCAACCTGTCAGGGCTATTAGAAGATTTACACCAGGAATCTTACAGTGAATTCTTAGAAAAGGCGCGTCTTTTGGGAAATTCTGTTAAAAAGGACTGGTACGCACAAGCTACGAATGAAAAAGATAAATTTACTTCAAATCGGAACTTTAAAGAATTTCTAATTAAAAAAATGGCTCGTATTCCACTTCCTGTTGAAAAGAGATTCGATGAGATTAAAGCCTTAAAAACTAAATTATCCCATCTTCGACTTTTTTTAGCCGTATGGGATGACGCTGATCTTAGTAGAGAAGAAAATAAGCCAATACGTCCACAGGTAAAATATAAAGCTAAGCTTGATAAAGACGATAGACATGCGGTAAAAATTGCGCTTATAGCATTGGTTTTTACCCTGAGCGAAGAAACTGATGAATGGATTCTTTCTCAAGAAGCTAACAAAACTAGCGCCAGTCAGGTTACCCACGAGCAGCGCGCGGATATTCGCGTTACCTCATTTAAAGAAAAAACTACGACCGAAGCTTTAAATGATTTAATTTCGAAGTGTATACGTGAATTAATAAGCAGAGAATCACGATTTACGCTCAAAACTTATATCGATAAACTTTCAAAGCATGATGCGATCAAATACAAAGATTTAATCGATGAGCTTTCAAAGACGAATGATCGATTAAAGCAACTTGATGAAATAAGAAAAAAACCAGCATTGGCTCAAAAAATAGCAAAAATAGCTAAGGCTATTTCCTCATTTGACACACCGACCAAGAAGAAAAAAACGTTAAAATATCTAGGTATCTTTATTGCCTGGATTGCCTCACTAGCGGCTGGAATTTCAACCGGTGGTGCTGTTTATCTCTTGTTTCCTACACTCGTAATACCTGCTATCACGGTGGGTGTCTTCATTTTTGCGGTAGGATATATCGCTAACTTTCGTTTCTTTTCGCAAAATCTACCTAACTTTTTGCTGAGTCTGGCAAAAAAGGGTGGTGCTACTGAATTTATTAACCGAGAAGGAAAGCGTGAGCAACTTTCGCGACTTAAAAAATATCTCTTGCTACCGCTGGCACTGCTTGCTTCGCTAACCGTTGGGATATCCGGTGCCGCTTTAACCTATACCGCTATTTTAAGCCTCGTGAGCAGCATTTTACCGATGATGTTAGCTATGCTGTGGCCACCGCTACCTATCGTCCTGGTCGGTATTTTGGCGGTAAGTGTTTTAATTGTCCTCAGCGTTTCGACGTTTAATGCGATTATAGAGATGTTTAAAAAACCACTTCCTTCGCTAGCGGCGTTAAGAGAAACATTTTCTATCGAAAAAATCCGTCAATTAGGTGCGCGTCAGATTATCGCTTGTATCATGCAAGCCTTATTAATACCGGTGGCCTTATTTGGTTTAGTTTATTTCCGTATCATCGCCGGGGTTGATTTGTCGACTTTAACCGGTCTAGTGAGCGCGGCGATAAGCGGTGTCGCAGCTCTTATTGCCCAAATTGCATTTACCGTGCTTTCTATTAATAAGCTCAATAAAGCCTTAATGCATCCTTTTGCCTCGTC
>DALYCY010000019.1:20979-21363 GCA_031973495.1 Candidatus Aquirickettsiella sp.
CTAGCCGATACGTCGCGTAAAGGGTGGTTTAGCCGAATCAAATCCACCTTAGCTTGGATTTACGCTCCGGTATGCCTTATCAGTAATGCGGTGGGTAATGCCGCGTTGGTTTATAATGGCTCTCCGTTATCAACAGCAGGGGCTGTGGCATGTGGTCTTAACTCTTTAGCGGGTAATATCCCTGAACAGGATATGAATCAAATAAAAAGAGTCGAAGCAACCACCGCTATAGTCGATAAACTTTATACACTCGAACAAAACCTAAATGACGTTACGGAAGAAGATTCGAATATTTTTAATAAGGGTGCAGGCGCTAATTCACCAGGCAGTAAAAAAGGCCTATCAAGTGATATTCTAGCTTATAACTCACAGCCATCGGGGGGG
>DALYCY010000020.1:0-20956 GCA_031973495.1 Candidatus Aquirickettsiella sp.
TAGCGCCAATCGGCACTATCTAGCTGAAAAGGATTGTAAAAAAATGTATTTTGATACGGATTCCACCAGAGATGCTCATCTTCGGCCAATTCGATAGCGATCAAGGCGTCTTTTCGCGTGCTGACAAACGGAGCGCTGGTGTTAGAAAAATCCATCGAAATAAAAGCATCGTTAGCGAGGAAAAAATCGCTGGGATAATTTTTCATTAACTCTAGCTGTAGGCCTTGCAAAAATCTGCTGTTATGTTTAAGAGAAAATTTATCCTTAAACCAAACTTTCTCTATTTTTTCCAAACACCATGTTTTCGGTAAACGGGGATCCAGTGAAAAGATTAGTCCCTCTTGATGTAAATATAATCGTTGCTGCTGAAAATAAGCGGCTTGTAGGGAATCAGCCAATAATACTAACGCAGGAAGCGCTTTTTGTAAGCGCGCCGCTTGAAAATAAGCCGGCATCGAATCTGAAATAGATTGCTGTTGGTAAAGCTTGCCATTACTTGCGAAAAAATAATCTGCACCGGCTAAGTGGCCTATATAATTGACCTGAAAGGATTCGCCATTGGCTTTGCGGGGCGTCGGCATCAGCACAAAAGATCGCTGCTGAGGTTTATACCATGCGGCTAACGCATTTCCAGATAGATCGCTGAGCCCATAGAAAGCAATCGCTTCTTTGGCTGAATGGTTTTCGGCGACTAACAGTGCGGGAATTTTTTCCCAGCAATCATCACGATGCTGCGCTGTCCATTCTGCATTGAAGCTGACAATCGAGGTTTGGCCGAAAACATCTAACTTTTTTATAATACCTTCTGGCGTTAAAATAAAAAGCATTCCCTGGGTGTAGTAAGCATGTGTTATCAATAAATCAACGGGCACGGCTACCGCTGTTTGTTCGCTTTGCCGAAATAATTGCGCGGGCACACCCGCTTGAGCGGCGCGTAAAAAGTAAAATACATCGCTGCCATCGGCGGCCAACAAAGAACCGAGCAAGCGCAGTTGTTTTTCGGCCACACGCGGATTGATCAATTGATAACGGCCTTTAGCTTTACGGCGAAACCAGACAGAATTGGCAGTCAGTGACTCAGAGAGTGACGCAATCGCTACGATGGAATCGATTTTGGCACTGATCGTCTTTGCTAAAATTTGTGGATAATCATCCCACAGCGATGAGCGATTAGGTTTTCGGTTGAAAATATTATCAAGATAAGCAATTAATTTTGTCTGATCCTCGATACCGATTAAAAGCTTTGCTAGTTGGTCATCGGCAATGGCAGCTAAAACTAAGTTACCCTGCACTAAATGATAGCTAGCAGTTTGTATGATTTTGCCTTGTTTATCTTTAAATACTTGCAGAATCCTAAAACTGCCATCCATTTGAACAGCCGCCGACTCTATCTGCCCTTTCCCATCTAAAGTGTCACTTTTATTGCGGGCAAAAGAACCTAAGCTATAGGAGTAAAGCAGATATTTTTCTTGCAATTGATGGGCTCGACGGTGGCTACGCCACAATAAATCAGAGGAGCTTGCAAAATAACAATCTTCGGCAACACACTCGATTAAATCGCTATTGCGATTAATAGACTCGGGAATGCCCATCGTATAAATATAAGCGTCCTCTTTAGTCAGATAGTAAGCCCTGCCATTATAAGTAACTCCCTGATGATCTTTGAGTCGAAAATTATCGATTAAAACCGTTGCACTCAGCGGATGAGCTTGTAAATAAGACTTTAACCCGAGCATATCATTGCTAAAGGAGTGATGATTAATCTCAATCAGTAATAATTTTTTTGCCTGCCAATCAATGTTAAAAACCAAACGATTATTATTTATAAAAGTATATTTCCCTGTATCTGGAGATGTGAGCACAAGCCGTATATTACCTATTTCGATCCCAGTGGCGGTAAATTTTACGGTATCTACGCTCAGATCCTCTGCGATCAACGTCCAAGTATACTGAGGATGTCGACTATTTAGGGTCAACGAACCGACTCGATTCAATATAATGGAACAACGACCTGCTCTAGCGGGCGCTTGGATTTGATAGTGAAGATTTTTATAGATATCGCTATCTTGCTCTGAAAAGCTAGGAACGATGAAGGTTCTTTCCTTTTCATCTAAAATAATTTTAATCTGCGTTGCAAGCCTTTCTTCACGAATCGTGTTAATAATGAATTCGCTCGGGAAAACGTAAAAGTCATAATCAAAATCACCTTGCTGTTCGAGTTTTCTTAACACCGAAAACCCTCGATCATTTCGCGTAGTTGCACCGGGGAGTATCATCCAATTATAATCGATATAGGTGATCGGGGTAGCAGGCAAGATCCATATCAAGACGTCTTGCCAACCGCCTAGTTCAGACTTTTCGGTATAAGCTAATCTTTCGCGAATGTTAATGGCGCGTTTTTTATCTCGAATCACACGAGGCGTTGTGCCCATCCAAAGCAGATAATTGATTGCGCCACTACCCACTCCTGAATGAAAGTCCGAATAAATATAAGGGCTTCCATAAGCGATAGTCTGGTTCAGAAAATTAATCTCGCTAACAACGGCACCGTAGAGAGGATTCATCATCGATTGATTGCGAACAGGAAATACTTTTTGCTCATACCCTCTTCGTTGGTAGGCCTCATTTAATTGAAAAAAATAGACGCCAACGGCTACCGCTTTTTGCGTGACTTGATTAAAAGCTTCGACCAATGCGCCAATACCAATCCCTAAACCGGATAGAATCACGCTGCTAGCACCTAGTACCGTCGCCGCTGCCGAAGCACCGGCATAGGCGGCACCCATACCGGCAAGTGACAGCGATAAACCTGCGCTGTCAAAGGTCAATTGGGTAGTAAAAGTGGCTATTTCTGCTTCTGTTTTTGCACTACTGAGTTCCACACTGTCTAAAATAACGCTGGCGGCACCGAGTAAAACGCCTAAACCTTCACTCGCTCCCTGCTTTAAAACGAAACGCAAAGCAGACAGTGGTTTTTCGGTTAAAGGGATCTCTTCACGCAGCAAGGTTTTAACGATATCGACCACTTTATTCACATCCATCACACTACCATGCGCCATTTGCGCCAGGTTAAGGTAATGGTGAATCTGGATCGCGGTATATAAAGTTCCTGCTTCTAGCTGCGATTGGCTGCGATACTTTTGTTTGATAAAATCAAACACCGCTTGCACGGTAAAAGCGGCGTTTAATCCATCGATACTCTCGGCACTTTCTATCGGATCGCTAAAAGATTCAGACATCGCTGTTTCGGTAGGCACAGACGCCGCAATACGTTCATAAAGTAGATTGAGATCTTCTCGCAAGATATTCGAGGATAATCCATGCAGCGTCACGGTGTGAACATCGTGCGTCTTAGGATTGATAAAATGCATTTGTTCCTTACCCAACATGGCTTCTTGAGCCGTTGCTAAAATAGGAATCCACGCTTGGTTTAAGCCCTCTGTTGCCTCGGTGGCGTGCGCCCATTCCTGGACTATTTTTAAGCTAAGTAAGGCTTCTGCTTGTCTATCGGCAGGTAAAAAAACTGAGCCGGCCACTTGCCATTGCGTCTCCAAGTAAGATTTAAGTCCGCTATAAAGCGTAATACGGCGCTGATTAGGCGATGTTGATCGATAAAGATCGATGCTCTCATTGGGTAATACTAGCGATAAAATTTGTTCCTTGAAGGCGGCTCTTTTCAATGCGCTAGCGGCTGAATAATCCTCGCTACCGAAGCATCGACAATACCGAGATGCTGGCGAAAACTGTCAAGATTCGCTGGCGGTATAGAAAACGGCTGCATCTTTACCCAGTACAATTGCCGAAGTGCTAACATGACTTTAAATTGTGCAAAGTCTATCCTATCAGCCAATTTTTCTACTCCGAGTGCTAAGCTATTGGCCGCTTTAGGAAAGATACGCTGTACTGCTTCTAACCAGATCTCGAGTGTTTCTGCTTGACTGGCTAATGCCGCAATAGCGGCAACACGATTTAAGGCTTCAATCGACTCTTGCAAAATCACTATTTTTCCAACTGGATTTTCTACCTTAAACAAACTAAGTAATAAAGCATAATGCTCGGCGAGCAAAATAACGTGGCCTTGTTTGCGCACATCCGCCAGTTCCAGTAGCAACTCTTCGCTATCTTGTCCGTTGAAATCAAGCTGACACGATATCCCGACACTCCTACGACAGCGACGCTTAATAGGTTTACGCGCTGGGCTGTTGTCGCGATCGGTGTGTTTTCTTTTAGTGGACGGGCGTTTCGGGGAAGGCATTTGTTCGTCTGCCGAGGAATGATCCACAATAGCTGTCGCTGAGTTTGCCACTAAAAAATCAGTCTCGGATTTAGCATGGCTGTTCATTACTAAACCCATCACTGCCGCCTCTTTTGCATCGGTAAATGATTTGGCGTTCTCTGCATAGCTCTCAGCTTGTTGTCGCGCAAGCTTAGCGTTAGACAGTAGCTGATGACCCGAAGTAAGCGTCTTGAACTCAAAAATAAATAGGCTCTCGCTGAGTAGGTTTTTTTGTGCATCAAATTTAGCCAATGTAACCACCAAGTCCGCACGTCCTTGTACCGAATGATTGGGCTCGGTAAAGCTACTCACTTGAAAGGCTGCTTGGTTAAATCCTGCGCTAATGCCTTGCATAACGGCTTGAAAAGAAGATTCCTTTTGTTGTGTAGGTACAGATCCTTGAAATAAACGCCGTAAGGGAAATAAAGCTGCTGGTAAGTTTCTTTCTAAGCCAGATGAAAAAATATTTTTTTTAAAATTACCCGATTCTAGCTCGAAAAAATCTCGCAGGTGTAAGGTTGTCAGTTTATGAAACTCACCCTCTAACTGAGAAGCAGTCGTTACTTCTTTAAAAACCGCTAAATCAATCGTCTCTAGTGCAATCGGTGCGATAAAATCCGTCGCCCTGAGCTCGCTTTTGATAGGATCAATTCGTATCAAAATTTTCTGCACTTCGGACTGTTTTTTTTGACGTTCTGTACAGCAAAAATTCAACGCTGGGGTGATAAAACTATCCGAAGTCACTTGACTACGGGTTTTGGCACCTCTTTCGGCACTCAGTACAAAAATAACAGTTTTATCAACGTCTCGCACTTTAAAATCAATTGTCAGCAAGGCCTCTTGCTGATAGATTTCATTATTAGCCTTTGAGGGTAAAAAAACATGCTTGCTGATATCTTTGAGCCCATTTAGCGCATCAAATGAAAGTAGATGTCCGACTAGCTGCGCGAGCAAAGAACGAAAATCCAATCCTCCCAAGTGACTCGAGTAAAGGGACATGAGATTTTCTCGAATTTCTTGTTGTTTTACGCTGAGAGCGGACTTGTCATCAAGACAGGTTTTTAAAAGACGCTCAATGATATTACCTTTACTGACTATCGACACTTCGTCGACCTCAAACTTGCCCGAATGATAATTAACCCCGGCAATGATGGCGTTTTGATGGTAGGTTCGTAAGCTCAGCCTATGTTGACAGTAGCCTACTTTCTTTATTTGCTCGATCGCTTGCTTTGCTGTAGCCTTGCCTGCTTTTAATTCAATGACGATAGGAATAGCGTCAGAGTGGCGATCATTGGCACGACTAATCATGGTTAGATCGGCATAACCTGTCCCTGCCACACGTTCTACATAAACATCAAGTCGATATCGATTTTTGAAATTCAAACTTAAACTGCCGTACAGAAATCCATGTGAAAAGGCTTCTGCTTTTATAGAATTTTTGATTTTTTTAGAAAAAACCGCCTTAGCCTTTGTAAAGAGATTCACATTGCCTGTTAGATACGCTTTCAACGCATTTTTTACCGTCACTTCACCCGAACTCAATTTTTCGATATTAGTCTCATCAATACCTTTAATATCCGAAGCATTCGGTATTTTTTTAAAGCCCAAGCTTGTTAATTTATCCTCCGCTTTTTCTATAGAATTACCCCCTAATTGCTGCGTAGACTGGGGTTGAGCATGTATTTTTTTAAATTGTAAACCACCCTCATGTTTAGAATTTTTATAAGCTAGCTCAGCAAATAGGGTATCTTTAAAAACCAAGTCATTGTAAGCTAGCTCATCAGTAGGTTTTATGGCAGACGCGGAATCTTTTGAACGAAGAATCGTAATCGATCTGAGCAGTAAATGGCTTGGGTTATTATTTTGATCGTTAATTTTAAATACTAAATCGAGTCTTTTGTTATTGTCGTCATACTTGCAAAAACTTGCCGCAACCCCGAGCTCAGCTTTTAGCTGCGTGTATTGAAAATTATAGATCCCGCCTAAAAAATAACCGATAAAAAACTCAGTGTTAGTCGGCGCATGAATACTGGGTATGCGCTGAACAAATTGATCCATCACTGTCATAAAACCTCTACCTAAACTTCTCTTTTCTTGGTTAATGAGCAGTTCTATCATCTCGGGTAATTGTTCTGGCATAAAAAAGTAACCTTATTATTTGAATGTTTTGGTTCAATGGTCAACGCGGAAAATTTCCGCTTTCATTACAAGTAATTAAGCAAAAATTAATGACTACCTCGATTAAATGTTTTTCTTAAAGATAAAGCCTCTGAAGATGAAATAAGCTCAACACAAGCATGGTAAATTGTTTCATAGCTTGTATATTGTTTGCGAAAAGATTCCGCAGCAGCTTGTTTAGGAAATAAGCTGTGCAGATCGGTTATTTCAGCAAAGCGATTAGATAATAAAAAACGGTGTATTTTTGAAAAAGAATCAGGCGCTTTTGGATTATTTTTTATACTAAAAAATTTTGATAGAATACCCTTATTGGATGCGCTTTTAGGCGATAGCTCGGCTTTTGTTTTATCCGACAATTTAAAATAAAAATTTAATAGTATTAAATTGACATCCAGCGTTGATACGTCTTTTTCAAGGACATCCTTCATCAAAGATGGCGTAGCGAGCATCCATGCTGAAACCTGTTTAGCTATATTGATAGAAGTCTTATCGACGCAGGGCGTTTCTTTTGTCGTCGACAAAAAATTCTTTTTCCAGCTATTAAACTCGTTTAAATTCCATGGAATCGCTTGCTTAAATAAGGCTAACAAATCACTATCGTTATATTGATCGCTTAAATCTAGATTATTTTTAATTTCATCTAAAAAATCTTTTTCGGTATTCGGACTAGCTGAACGGCTGATCTCAAGCGTAGTCCCTAACAAAAATTGATTGATAGAATTTTTTATATCGTCATAATTTCCTAATCGAGACGTATCTGAGCTAATTGAGAAAACATATTGATGATGTTTGGCAATATGCTTAACTTCTCTAATAAGCTCGGGTTTCAAGATTAAATTAACATTATGAATAACTATTTTTTTAGCTGATTTAGAGGTTACTATTTCAATAAATGCGATGTTTTTACCTTCATTGAATAGAAATAAGGCTTTTCTAGCAGAAACTATCGCTTGAGGTTTGGCTTTATTTTTTTCACTGACAAAAGATTCTATTAAATTCGATAGGTAATAGGGACTAGAAGATTCCTCTTGTGTGATGTTGATAGGATCAAAAATAACTAAAATTTTAAACCCAGCCGGATTGTTAACTGAAATAGTTATATAATCAATATCACCAACTCTTTTTTCACTGCCTTGATCTATTTCAACACCTGGCTTTTTCCCTTTAGGCGTAAAAATTTTAATCTCATTGCTTCTTAATTTATAAAGAAAACTGACCATCCAATTTCTAAATAGCGGATCATAAACCACTGGTTGCTCACAAACACTGGCATACTTTGCAAGTAATGATTGTTGGCTCCATGCCTTTATGCGCGATAAAACGCGAGCGATAAATGGGCTTAAAATATTCTCTACGGTCACGCTCAATCTATCGCTAGAAATAAGGTAGGTACACGCCCATTCTGCCAAGTGAGATTTATTTTCAGCTAACTGGGCTAGATTGTTTAAGAAAAACGGTGCTTGAAGCGCTGGACTTTTAATAGCTAAGTTCTCCAGGTAATGATTAAGCGCTGTCAACTCTTTAGCGTTGTAAGCCTTGGAAATCATTACTTGAAATTCTTCATCCTGTTTCGATAATTGTATCGGACTAACCAAAACTATTGATTTTGATCCAAAAATATTGGGTTCTGATCTCTTTGAAGGTAATCTTAATGAAGATGCTCTACCCCTTCCCCATGGAGTTAAAGAAGTTCTATGTTCTTTTTGTTTAACAGAAAAAACTCTGTTTCTGAAACTTTTTGGTTGATTGTCTGTAGAAATATTTTCTATACTCATTGATCAGCGCCTATCTCAGTGATTAAATAAGCCGTTCAGTTTAGCGTTGAAAAATTAACGCTGGATTAATACGCGAAAATAAAATTAGCCGTATCGATATGGATAGATTTTAATTTTCTATCCCCGCTGAAAAGTTGTTTGAAAAAAACAAAAATAGGATTTAAGGAGGGTGTTAAAAATTTAGTGACTATGGCAGTGTGGTTAATAATTTTTTCCCGATATCCATCAATCTATGGCGCATGAGAAAAAGTTGCCAGCGTGAACCGCCTAATTGACGCCACAACACAGCCGAGCGAACCCCGGCTAGTAAAGCGGCACGAATTTTACTGACCGTTTCGGCATGGGCAAGATATTTACCGTGGCCTACCACATGCAAACGAAAAGGTAATGCGCCTAAGGTGGTGACATAGATATCGGCTAGACTATTTATAATCAATTGTGGTGAGGATGAAAAATAGTTAGCCTGAGCGATGGCATGCTTAATGCGTCGACTTAAATTTTTCTTTATTTCCGGCGCACGAATTAATTTACGCTCGAGATGCATTAAGCCAATCAGATAACGGGTTAGTTCGCGGCCATGGCTCATCTTAGTATGACTGAGTAAATTAACTAATTCTTGCAGACCTAAACGTAGACCACCGATAGTGCCGCCATAAACCTGCTCAACATTGCGGGCTTCAATTTGATAAATACTTTGAATGCTGGTATCAAATGCGCGTTCTTCGGCTTGACCGGTTCTCGCCAGATCGCGCACTAAGGCGGCTGATTGAAAAACACCCGCTAAGGCTAAACTGCATTCGACATTTTTCTTTTCATTTTTCGACATGACTACATTAAAATAAATACATTCCGATAATTAACGCAACTTCAAGGTCGCTAAACCAAATAGCACCAATATAAACGTAATGATCCAAAAGCGTACGATAATACGCGGTTCGGGCCAACCCTTGAGTTCAAAATGATGGTGAATAGGTGCCATACGAAAGATTCGCTTACCGGTTAACTTAAATGAAACCACTTGTAATATCACTGAAATCGTTTCTAAGGCAAAAACGCCACCCATAATCAGTAACACTAATTCTTGTCTTACTACAACGGCAATACATCCGAGTGCCGCGCCTAAACCTAAGGCCCCAACATCACCCATAAAAACCTGTGCGGGATAGGTATTGAACCATAAAAATCCCAAACCGGCGCCGACGATAGCACCACAAATAACCACCATTTCACCGGCGCCTGGCACAAAAGGAATAGCTAGGTATTTAGCATAGGTCATATTGCCGGTTAAATAGGCGAAAACACCTAAACCACCACCGACTAAAACCGTCGGCAAGATCGCAAGACCGTCTAAACCATCGGTTAGATTAACTGCATTACTGCTGCCTACCACCACTAAATAAACCCAGGGAATATAAAATAGACCGAGTGGAATCAGTAAATTTTTTAAAAATGGCACGACCAATTGTGTCTCGATAGGCAACTGCGCATTCTTATAAAGTAGTAACGCGATAACAAAACCTAATAGCGATTGCCACAAATATTTCCAACGCGGAATGAGACCGCGACTATTTTTTAACATCAGTTTGAGATAATCATCGGCGAATCCTATCAAGCCAAACCCAGTGATGCCAAGTAGCACTATCCAAATCATATGATTATTAAGATTGGCCCATAGCAAGGTCGTCAATACGATGGCCACTAAGATTAACGCGCCTCCCATCGTCGGGGTGCCGGCTTTGCTTAAATGGGCTTTTGGACCATCGCTGCGGATTGATTGACCTATTTGTCGATGACTTAAGGTACGTATCATTCGCGGACCTAATAACAGCGAGATTAAAAAGGCGGTTAAGCTAGCTAAAATAGCGCGTAAGGTTAAGTACTGAAAGACATGAAAAGCACGCCAATAATTTGATAAAAATTCAGTTAACCACAACAACATGTGCTTTGTTTTCCCCGATTAAAATAAATGATGGCGAAGATGCTGTTAGCGAGCAGCATACATCACCCTTTTGTTAGCGCTGCAACGACTTGGTCCATCTTGGCACTACGTGAACCTTTAATTAATATTGTCACCTTATCCTGCAGCTTCGGCTTCAGCGCACAAATTAATGCCTCTTGATCGGCATAATGTTTGGCCTTAAAGCCAAATGCTTTAGCCGTTAACGCACTTAAAGCGCCGCAAGTATACACCTCTTCTAGGTTTAATTCTTTGGCCAATTTTCCGATTTGGCGATGATAGCGGTCTGCATTTTCGCCCAGCTCGCCCATATCGCCCATGACAAAAATATGTTGTCCTGGATAATGTGCCAAAAGTTTTAAAGCCACTGCCACTGAGCTGGGGTTAGCATTATAACTATCATCAATAATCGTAGCGCCTGTTTTACTTTTAATCACATTCACCCGCCCTGGCACCACTTGGGTTTGTTCTAAACCGACTTTGATATCAGCTAATCCAACGCCTAGCTGACTTGCCGCCGCCGCGGCGGCTAAGGCATTCATTACATGATGTTGACCGGGTAAGGTCAGATCAATGCGACATTGTTCACCCGAGGGGGTATGCAATATAAAGGACGCTTTTCCTTGCACATCTATCTTAACTTGCGTGGCGGAAAAATTCGATTGACAAGACAAACCAAAGCGTACAACACGATAAGGCGCTAATTGTTTTTGCCAGGTATTGGAAAAACTATCATCGGCATTAATAACCGCCACACCTTCTGCACCCAAACCGGAAAAAATTTCTGCTTTGGCCTGCGCTATCCCAGCCATGGATCCAAAACCTTGTAAATGCGCCGGTTCAATATTCGTGATTAACGCCACATCGGGATTCGTCATTTGTGACAAATAGGCGATTTCACCTAAATGATTAGCTCCCATTTCAATCACTGCATAGCGATGCTGGGCGGTTAAATTGAGTAAGGTTAGCGGCAGGCCAATCTCATTATTAAAGTTTTTATAATTGCTTAGTACCGACCCGGATTGATTTAAAATGGCCACTATCATTTCTTTGGTAGTTGTTTTACCGCAGCTTCCTGTTAAGCCAATAATGGGAATAGAAAATTGATGGCGATGATGTTTGGCTAAGGCGCCTAAGGCTTTTCGCGTATCAGCCACTTGTAATAACGGCAGATCGATGGCCACCGGCCGCTCAACTAAGGCGGCAACTGCCCCCTGCTGTTTGGCTAATGCGATAAAATCGTGTCCATCAAACTTATCACCCACCACTGCGATAAAGAGCTGGCCTGGTTTGATGTGGCGCGAATCAAGACTCAAGCCTGTATAGTCGACATCTGGACCTGATATCTTTGCTTGAAGCAACACAGCAAGTGCGGATAGTTTCACAAAGAGCAACCTAAAAAAATATAGCGATAAATAGTAACATAGGCCCGAGGCCGATAAAGTGAAAAAATCGCTCGGCTAATGCACTTAACTGGATACATTTAATAGCTGTTGTACGATCAGTGCATCATCAAATGGATAGCGAATACCTTTAATTAATTGATAGGCTTCGTGTCCTTTACCAGCAATTAATACGATATCCTCTGCTTGCGCTTTTTGCAAAGCATAGCTAATCGCCGCTTGCCTATCTTCTTTACAGCAGACTGGTTTATTGCCCGACAAACCTTGCTGAATATCTTGTAGGATTTGCGCTGGATCCTCATTACGCGGATTATCACTGGTTAATATAATGTGATCGGCTTCGCGCTCTGCAATCGCTGCCATTAAGGGTCTTTTGCCTCTATCTCTATCGCCACCGCAACCAAATAGACAATACAGCGCTCCTTTAGTATGCAAACGCAAAGCACGTAAGACTTGTTGCAGTGCATCGGGTGTATGCGCATAGTCTACAACAACTAAGGCTTTTCCGGGCACACGAAAGGATTGCATGCGCCCTTTTACGCCTTTTAATTTCGGGATAACTTCGGCTATCTCGGCCAAAGAAAAATGTAAACTCTTTAATACCGTCAATACCAACAATAAATTACTTAAATTAAAGCTTCCCATTAAAAATGGATTTTCGATGAATACCTCTCCCCAGGGCGTATCGATCTCGGCTTGCAAACCTTGGTGACTAAAATCACATTTTTTCACGGTGACATGCGCAATATGTGCCAAACTGGCTCTCGCTGGATGTAAAGAATACGCATAAACTGGTAATTGCTCGGCAAGTTCTTGCAGCCAATGTTGTGCATAAGGATCATCGGCATTCAATATAGCTTGTTGTATTCCGGGTAAATCAAAAAAAGAACGTTTCGCTTTCGCATAAGCTGCCATCGTTCCGTGATAATCAAGATGATCACGGGTTAAATTAGTAAACGCGGCTACTGAAAACTCGGTGCCATTGAGACGCTGTTGCGCTAAGCGATGTGAAGAAACCTCCATCACCACAGCTTGGGCCTGTTGAGCACGAAAATCTGCTAACAATTGTTGTAATTCTATCGCATCGGGTGTTGTCAGTTGGCTTGGCTTTAAATGATCGTAGAATCCATTCCCCAAAGTACCGATCACCGCACAAGGTTTTTGCAGCTGTTGCAAACTATCGGCTAAAAATTGCGTACAAGAGGTTTTGCCATTGGTCCCGGTAATCCCTAATACCGGCAAATAACGACTGGGATAATCATAAAATCGAGCAGCGATGGGACCTATTTGACGGTCTAAATGCCGAATAGGAATAATAGGGATCGTCGTATCCGGCAGATTAACGTTTAGTGTTGCTTTGGACTCGGATAAGATCGCCGCGGCCCCTTTGGCAATCGCCTCGTTAATAAAATGACGACCATCGGTTCCGGTTCCAGAATAAGCAAAAAATAACTCGCCGGGTTTAAGCTTGCGACTATCTTGGCAGAGTCCCTTAATGAAGGGATCATTAGCCAGGGTATCATTATAAATATTTGTTAACAATTGACTCAAGTGCATAAGAAATTACTATGGTAAATCGCCATTAAATTTATAAACTTCATTCGATCAAAATTCTTGTTGGTTTTGATGCGCTCAGCACCTTGCTTCAGCGTTAAAAAAGCTTTATCATAAATAACAATGATTCTCATTTGAAACGCTGATGATGAACGCCGCTATTCCACTTACCCAATTACGTTCAGGACAATCGGCGACGATACTCGGATTCGGTCCCGATATGGCGCCGCAGTGTCGCAAACTACTACAGCACCTTGGCATCAGTCGACAAGCCACGATTACCTTAATTCGACGCGCACCGCTAGGTGATCCGCTGCAGTTACAAATATTAGGGAGTCAATTTAGTCTACGCGCTAGTGAAGCCTGTCATATTTATGTGAAATATTCAAACTAAACCCTAAACCGATGCCAAAAAAAAATAAAATTATTGCCATTGCAGGTAACCCAAATTGTGGCAAGACGGTTATTTTTAATAGGCTTACCGGTAGCCGACAAAAGGTGGGTAACTGGGCAGGGGTCACTGTTGAACAAAAAAGTGGCTATTTTAGTGTCGATGGTTGCGACTATGAAATTATTGATCTGCCAGGAACCTATTCACTCAGTGTCATCGGTGATAATTGTGCCATTGATGAATGTATTGCCTGCCATTATCTGATCAGCAATCCGCCGGATTTGCTTATTAATGTAGTGGATGCCAGTAACCTGGAACGTCAGCTTTATCTCACCGCCCAGCTATTAGAAATGCAAATACCGGTGGTCATTGCGCTCAATATGATGGATATTGCAAAGCGCCGCGGTATTCATATCGACATTCAACAACTAAGCCGCTCCTTACATTGTCCTATTATCCCTTTAACCGCCATTCATGGAATCGGTATTACTGAATTACGTCGCGCGCTATGTATTATACCGCCGGCAAACACCACTATCCCCTATACTTTTCCTACTTTATTACAAGTAGCGCTACAAACCCTTACGGAAAAGTTAGCCACAAAAAATTTACCTCGTCCATGGCTGGCATTACGCTTACTCGAAGACGATAGACTGGCGCGCCATTATGCAAGTGCAGAAGAATTAAGCCATGTCACCTCACTGATCCAACAGTTAAAAGCGCAATGTGGTGAAGAAATCGATCTATTGATCGCCGACGCACGTTACCGCTGGATACAATCGATACTGAAACGAAGCTTAGTGGTAAACCCTCAAGGCAAAACCTTCACTTCGCGTTTAGATCGTATCGTGCTCAATCGCTACTTAGGCATCCCGCTCTTTTTACTAGTCATGTATACGCTGTTTTTATTTGCTATTAACGTCGGTGGCGCTTTGCAAGATTTTTTTGACATTAGCAGTAACGCCATTTTCATTCATGGCAGCATCCATTTGTTAAGCGCATTACATTTCCCCGCTTGGTTGATTGCATTAATTGCCAATGGACTTGGAAAAGGGATTAATACCACGATAAGTTTTATCCCAGTCATAGGTGCCATGTTTTTATTCCTCTCCTTATTAGAAGATTCAGGTTATATGGCGCGCGCCGCTTTTGTGGTGGATAAATTGATGGCGACTATTGGTTTACCAGGAAAAGCATTTGTACCCTTAATTGTCGGTTTTGGTTGTAATGTTCCAACGGTTATGGCAACACGTACCTTAGCATCGCCGCGCGATCGTATTTTAACCGTCATGATGGCGCCTTTTATGTCTTGTGGTGCCCGACTCACTGTCTACACCTTGTTTGTAGCGGCTTTTTTCCCACACGGCGGTGCACTTATTATTTTCGCTTTATATAGTATTGGTGTCCTTACCGCGATTTTAACTGGCTTATTATTACGTTCTACGGCATTAAAAGCCGAAACAACACCGATGATTTTAGAATTACCGGCTTACCATTGGCCACACTGGCGCACTATTTTTAAAAGCACCTGGCAGCGTTTGAAATTATTTTTATTTAAAGCGGGTCGCTTTATTATTCCGATTTGTATCCTAATTGGTTTTCTCAATACCATTAGCATTCAGGGAAAACTGATTCAAGGTGAAGCCAGTCAAGTTTCGTTATTAGCTAATATTGGCAAAACAATTACGCCACTCTTTGCCCCGATGGGGATAAAAAAAGATAATTGGCCAGCAACCGTGGGTTTGGCCACCGGTTTATTGGCTAAAGAAGTCGTGGTTGGAAGCTTGAACACCTTGTATTCACAGGAAAGCGAGCTCGCTCATCTACAAATGCGGCCATCGAATATAGCGGAGGAATTAAAAACAGCCGTGTTATCAATTCCAAACAATCTGCACGCAGTGGAAAAAACCTTCACGAACCCGATGGCGCTTAAAACGGCAACAGCGGATGTTAGGAAAGGTGTTTATGGCGCCATGTCACATTATTTTGCTGGAAAATCAGGTGCCTTTGCCTATTTATTATTTATTTTATTATACTTTCCTTGTATTTCGACCATGGCGGTCATGCAGCGCGAGATCGGCAGGAGATGGGCTTATTTTTCAATGTTTTGGAGTACTGGTGTCGCTTATGCCCTAGCCACTTTATTTTACCAAACTGCCACATTTTACCAACATCCTTTACGCACTATCTGCTGCTTTGCATTAATAAGCATAGCCTTTTTAGTGATGCGCTTGATATTAACTTATAAAATGACATCGCCTTTATTGGCGCCGATCCCTCCGGCTAAAACCAGTGCGGGTAACTGCCATGATTAGCGTATTAGAACTAAAGCAATTTATTGCTGAAAAAAAATCGCTCAGTTTAGCACGCATTCTAGAGCGCTTCCCGGCTAAACAGGAAGAAATACTCGCTATTTTAGAATTACTAATACACAAAGGTTGGGTTAAAAAATATATTAAAACACCTAGCTGCGCAACGCGTTGTCTTAGCTGTGCGCCAGAATCTTTTACCTTATACCAATGGGTAGAGCCAACTATTACGCTCGATTCACTAAGCTCGCATTAGCCAGCAGAAATTATTGCTTGTAATGCATTTTTTACTTGTACACTGGGCTTGCCAAGGCCAGTGCGTATTTCAGTTAATTTTCGGCGCCAATATCGCGCGCCTGATACGCCATGGAATAAACCCAATAAAGGTTGTATGACATGACTCAAATTTTCGCCGGACATTAAGGCCGCCTCGAGATAAGGTAAATACGCTAAGGCAATTGCCTGACGACTTGGAATAGGATCAGATGATTGGTTCAGCAAGGGATCGAGTTCAGCAAATAAGTAAGGATTATACCAAGCCGCTCGCCCTATCATGACCGCATCTACAAACTGTAAATGCGCACCAGCTTGCATTAAATGATCAATGCCGCCATTTAAAACAATATTCAGTTGCGGAAAATCACGTTTGATTTGATAAACCCAGGCATAGTTAAGCGGCGGAATTGCACGATTTTCTTTTGGACTCAATCCTTGTAACCAAGCCTTTCTGGCATGAATAATAAAGGTCTGACAACCGGCAGCGCTCACTTGTTGGATAAAATTGGCTAAGTAATCATAGCTTTCGTGATCATCGACGCCAATTCGGGTTTTGACCGTAATCGGCAATTTGACCGCCGCCGACATCGCGGCAATACATTCGGCAACAAGTGCCGGATGTTTTAGTAATACCGCTCCAAAACAACCCGATTGCACCCTATCGCTGGGACAACCCACATTCAGATTAATCTCGGAATAACCATAGGGCTCGACTATTTGGGCCGCTTTGGCCAAATCACTTGCCACACTGCCGCCTAACTGGATCGCCAAGGATTTTTCACCCTTATCAACTGTCAATAAACGTTCACGATAACGAGAATTTAAAATAGCCCCGCAGCTGATCATTTCGGTATAAAGCTGGGCTTTTTTACAAATAAGTCGAAAAAAATAACGGTAATAAGGCGTCGTCCAGCCCATCATCGGGGCTATCATAAACGAATTTATCAACTGTTTCGGCTGTTTTAGCATGATTTGTTTCTAATAAAGGGCTTCCCTGCCGATTTTTTACTGGTATGATAGCGCTACAGGCCAGGTTACACAAAGCCTGCTTTATCATAATAACAATTTGGAGTCCTCCTCATGAAATTGAAACAAGCTTTCGCCATCGGTTTAAGCGGCGCGATTTTAGCTATCCCTGCTTTCGCAGCGGAATCTGCAACGGCGGCTAGCAACCTAACTCCAGCTAATCCAGCTATACAACAAGATGCTGTAAAGCCGATGGAAAAGGAAGCGGTTGTTCAAAAAGGACAAAAAAAATGCCCGCTGGGACATATCGTCGACGCTAAGCAGGCTAAAGAAAACGCGAAGCTCGACCAACTCAACGCTATTAATCCAAACGATGCAGTTAAAAACTAATTGCGGTCACCCGCTTTGGCTTAATTTTTGTTAAGCATTTTAAAGGCCGACTGCAAAGCTCGGCCTTTTTCTTTTGATCGTATTCGATTCTATAACGGATCAAGCGCTTCGACGATTAACTGTAAGGTTTTACGTCCCTGATAATAATTAACGCCTAAACGATATCGCGCATTGATCTGCTCAGCGCGATGATTAGGCCATTGGCTTAAATTGACATTAAAGGCAATGGCTTCCACTTGTCGGCTGGAATCCTCCAAACCTAAGGTCATTTTTAAATGTTTATCGCCAACTAAGCGTTGTGCCAGCAGGCGAAAATGTGCTTCAAAAAGTGGTTCTGGAAAACCTTGTCCCCAGGGACCTGCGGCATAACGCAATAATTCGGCTAACTCTAGGCCGATATCCTGACAACTTAACTTGCCATCGGTATAACATTGGCCTTGCAGCATATCTTGGGTTAATTGTTGATCGCATTGTTGTTGAAAAGCACGCGAAAAATCGGCAAAATTGGCTTTTTTTAAACTTAATCCGGCCGCCATCGCATGGCCACCAAATTTAACGATTAAATTAGGGTGATGTGTTGCCATCGTCTCTAGCAGATCGCGAATATGTAAACCGCTGATAGAGCGTGCCGAACCTTTTAACTCGCCTTCTTGATGACTCAAGGCAAAAATAATTGCCGGTCGATGCAAGCGTTCGGTCAGTCGCGATGCGAGCAAACCAATCACACCCTGATGCCAACGTGGATCGAATAAACAAATACCTTTTTCCAAATTTTGTTTTTCAATCAGTTTTTCTAAGATAAGAAACGCTTCTCGTTTCATGGTATCTTCAATCGAACGGCGTTCTTCATTTAACTGAGCAAGTTGCACTGCCATTTCATGGGCACGATTGACATCGTTTTCTAAAAGACAGGCTATCCCCAATGACATATCCGCTAAACGACCGGCGGCATTTAAACGCGGCGCCACAGCAAATGAGAGATCGCTGGCAACCAAATGAGCAACTTCGCGCTTAGCTAATTTTAATAAGGCGTAAATACCGGCTCTGGCTTTACCTGATTGAATCCATTGCAAACCTTGACTGACTAACAAGCGATTATTATGATCCAGTGTCACTAAATCTGCGACTGTTCCTAATGCCACCAAATCGAGAAATTGTCGCATGTTGGGTAATCCACCAATACGCTGCAAAAACCAATGCTGTTCTTGTAAATAGTGTCTGAGTGCTAACATCAGATAAAAAATAACCCCTACTCCGGCTAAGTGTTTACTCGGAAAGTGGTCGTCTTTTTGTTGTGGATTAACGATTGCATCAGCCGCTGGCAGACTGATAGCGGGGAGATGATGATCGGTAATAATCACTTTTATCCCGGCTGCCTTAGCCGCTAACACCCCTTCATGACTGGAAATACCATTATCAACGGTGACGATGAGATCGGGATTTTTAGTTTTTAAAGCCAGCGCCACTATCTCAGGCGTTAAACCATAGCCATATTCAAAACGATTCGGCACCAAGTAATCAACCCGTTGTGCGCCAAAATCGCGTAATGCCGCCACCGCTAAAGCAGAACTGGTTGCCCCATCACTATCAAAATCGCCCACGATTAAAATGGCCTGCTGCGCCATCACCGCCGCGCCCAAGCACTGTGCGGCGACGCTAATATCTTTTAACGATTGATAATGCAGCAGGCAGGATAAACGATAATCCAATGCTTCGGCACTATGAACACCGCGTGCGGCATAGACCCTTTGCAGTACAGGATGTAAATGGGCTAAATTCGGCTGTAAATCGAACGGGCGACGTAAAATAATTTGGCTCATGAAAAAATATCTGTCATCCTTTAAAGGCGGCAAAATAACACTGTTTTTATACAGGCGGTCTTACATAGCGCGTATTGTGTCTGCCGATAGTGAAACTGAGTATAAGTATATTTTCCATCAGTGTATAATTTAAAATGAATATTTTTACCCTAAATAATCCGTTATGGAATTAAATCTAGATACTGGCGAGGGCCATTACCAAATTCGCGGCTATGATAAAGGTTCGATCCAAGTCAATAAGCAAAAAATTGCGCATAGCCTTATAGTAACACCGGATAAGCTCATTGATCCTTGGCCACCTCGATCGCTGGCCGAACTGCATCCTAATCATTTCCGAGACTTGTTGGCTTTACATCCTAGTATCGTCTTACTCGGCACCGGAGAACAGCTTAGCTTTCCACCTCCGGCTTTATTAGCAGTGTTTTATCGTGCCAAAATTGGTATAGAGGTCATGAATAATGGCGCCGCTTGCCGTACCTACAGCGTGTTGATGTCCGAAGGGCGCAAGGTAGCGGCGGCATTGTTGATTGCCGCATAAAGTGGTTCAGGTTACTATAATTCAGCTTTTCTTAAGCTTAACGCTTGCTCCAATAAGCCCATTGCAGATTGAATGACCGACCGGGAAACATGTTGCTTTAATAAATTTCTGGGAATTAATAACGCGTTACGGCGCTGACCCTCCTGACGGCCTTCTTAACGGCCTTGCTGCAAACCTTTCTCTATACCTAATCTCTCAAAGCTCGTCACATAACTCATATTTTTTCTTCGACATCTTCTTCTAAGGCTAACTCTTGTTCAGATAATCCCGTGGCAGATTGAATGACTGACCAGGAAATATTCTGTTTTAATAAATTTTTAGCAATCACTAGCGCTTTATGGCGCTCACCTTCTTGGCGGCCTTCTTGGCGGCCTTCTTGGAGGCCTTCTTGGAGGCCTTGTTGACGACCTTGCTGCAAACCTTTCTCGATGCCTAATCGTTCAAAACTTGTGACGTAAGCCATATTCTGCTCCTCTTCTAACTTATGGAGTGTCTCTTTGTATTCTAACTCTAAATCCGGGGATATAACGAGTGCCCAGTCTATCACCTTGAGCAAATTTATTACATAATCTCGGCCACAACCGCGCTCATATAATAGTCGAGTCAAGCGGAGTTTCATGAGAAATCGCGCTTTAAGGTCTTTTTTAGTCTCTAAGAAAATCAGGTGCACTAAAACCACCATGGCAAAAGGATTACTGGAAATCTCTAACTCTGGTTTTTTATCCTGATAGTCAAGTAATTTATGTGTTTTAAAATTGAAAGTTAATACTGAAAAGCCAAAAACCTTCTTCTGATAATTAGCAGGATGCCAACTTCGGTTACTATCTGTCAGAATCGCTAAGGTTAAAATGGATTGATCATACTTGGTAAACAGTTTGCAATAATATTGAAATAATCGTTTAGAAAATTTTTCTTCTTTCTGCCCTTGAACCTCAACATGGATTAATACAACTTCTTCTCTACCTGCGAGTGATTTAATTTTTATTAATTTATCAACAAACGTTTTACCTATCATTGCATCCGTCGTAATAGATTGTAGTTCATTATCTAAGCTTTCATAAGGCGTTCGCCAATCAATTTTCTGTGCGATTTCTGGATAGAAAAACTCCATGAACTCTTTAAA
>DALYCY010000021.1:0-20107 GCA_031973495.1 Candidatus Aquirickettsiella sp.
ACCTCGTTTCTAGATGTTGTACTGCTGTATGCTTTTTTACCGGATGAGCTTTTATTTGCGATTAATAGTTTTACCGCACGTATTTGGTGGATACGCCCCTTTTTATATTTTTCTAAAGTGTTTGAGCTAGATCCTTTAAATCCATTAGCTATTAAGACCTTAATCAAAGAAGTAAAAAAGGGTCAAAAATGTGTAATTTTCCCTGAAGGTAGAATTACCACAACCGGGGCGCTGATGAAACTTTACGAAGGGCCAGGATTAATCGCAGATCATGCCAAGGTTAACTTATTACCAATTCGTTTACAGGGTGCGCAATATACGCCGTTTTCTCGTTTACGGGGGAAGGTTCAAATACGTTGGTTTCCTAAAATTTCTATTTCAATCTTACCGCCGCGAAAATTTATCGTAGATCCTTCGATGAGTAGCCGAAAAAGGCGGCAAGTTATCAGTAATCAACTGTATGAAATTATGGTTGAGATGTTGTTTCGGAGTGCTAATTATAACAAAACCTTGTTTCAATCTTTGTTAGAAGCCAAAGCAATTCATAAAGGTCCGACTAAGATTTTGGAAGATATCACCCGAGTTGCTATTAGTTACAATCAATTAATAACACGTTGCTTTATTTTAGGACCTTATATTAGCCGTTGTACTGATTATCAGGAAACAGTTGGCCTTTTACTGCCTAATATGGTGAGCGCCGTGGTTACTTTTTTTGCTTTACAAGCGTATGGCAGAGTTCCCGCTTGGTTAAATTACACCGCAGGGCTTGCTCAAATAGAAGCCGCTTGTAGGGTTGCAAAAGTTCATTGTATCTTGACTTCACGAAAGTTTATTGAAGTGGCTAATTTATTTGAACTCATCGCGTGCTTAAGTGAAAAGGCTATTCAGATTATTTATTTAGAAGACATCAAAAAGGAGCTTACTTGGAAGGATAAGCTACGCGCTAGTCTATTGAGTCGTTTCCCGAACTATTATTATTATAAAAAGCTAAAAAAAGGAACTAATCCACACGATCCGGCGGTTATTTTATTTACTTCAGGTTCGGAAGGCGAGCCAAAAGGCGTGGTATTAAGCCATGAAAACATACAAGCTAATTTGGCCCAAATGACTACGCAAGCCGATTTTAACCAGCGAGACATTTTCTTTAGCTCGTTACCTTTATTCCATGCTTTTGGGTTAACTGCTTGCGTAATACTCCCCATATACCATGGGATAAAAACCTTTATTTATCCATCTCCATTACATTATCGCAAAGTACCTAATATGATCTATGAGTGTAATGCCACCATCATGTTTGGGGCTGATACTTTTCTTGCCGGCTATGGTCGCTATGCGCATCCCTATGACTTTTATAGTATCCGTTATGTCTTTGCCGGAGCGGAGAAACTGAAAGATAAGACGCGTAAGTTATGGATGGAGAAATTTGGAATCCGTATTTTTGAAGGTTATGGTGTCACTGAAGCGTCACCCGTTATTAGTGTCAATACCCCTATGCAAAACAAACCAGGAACGGTAGGTAGTTTTTTACCAGGTATTCGTTATGAAATTGAACCGGTGGCTGAAATTAAGCAAGGAGGGCGTTTGCTCATATCAGGCCCTAATGTGATGTTAGGTTATTTAAGTAAGGAACTGCCAGGAGAAATTATTCCTCCTAGTCATGGTTGGTATGATACGGGCGATATTGTCGAAGTAGATGCAGATGGTTATCTTACTATAAAAGATAGAGCTAAGCGTTTTGCTAAAATTAGTGGTGAGATGATTTCCTTAACAGCAATAGAGAATATAATTTATGATTTATGGCCAGATAAGCACCATACTATATTAAGTATTCCTGATGCAAAAAAAGGCGAACAACTTGTTTTGGTAACAGATTATAAACTTGCCACGCGCCAAGTGCTGATCAAATTTTTTAAAGAGAGAGGATTGTCTGAATTGAGCTTACCAAGACGACTATACTTTATCGACGTTATGCCATTACTAGGCAGTGGTAAGGTAAATTATATGGCGGTAAAGGATTGGCTGGAACAGTATCTGAAAATAAAAAGAATTTAAATGAATAAATTAGTGTCATATTTCTTTTTTTCTATTTTTCAAACGATTAAGTTTTTCTGCTATTTTAAGCTCTAATCCGCGCTGAACTGGAAAATAATATTGCTGATTCTTTAATTCGGTAGGTAAGTATTGTTCTCCTTCAGCGTAAGCATCATCCTCGTCGTGAGCGTAGCGGTAACCCTTCGCATAATTTAATTGTTGCATGAGTTTCGTTGGCGCATTGCGTAAATGAAGTGGAACCTCCAGTGTTCCATTTTCCTTCGCCGCTAGCGTGGCTTTTTTAAAGGCCGTGTAAACAGCGTTACTTTTTGCAGTACATGCCAAGTAAACGATGGCTTGCGCTAAAGCGAGCTCCCCTTCGGGACTACCTAAGCGTTCTTGTGCTTGCCATGCATCTAGGGCAATTTGCAGACCGCGCGGATCCGCATTGCCAATATCCTCACTTGCCATTCGAACAATGCGCCGTGCAATATATAAAGGATCACAGCCCCCATCGAGCATACGTGCTAACCAATAAAGTGCTGCATCTGGATCGGTGCCACGTACTGATTTATGCAATGCAGAAATTTGATCATAAAAAAATTCTCCCCCCTTATCAAAGCGGCGTAGATTAGTTTGAGTAACGGTAAGTAATATATCTTCATCAATAATGTTATTTTCAGCTAAATCAGCTGCAATTTCTAAAAGATTTAAAGCCTGACGTGCATCGCCATCGACAATAGCTGCTAATTGTTTTTTTACAGAAGATTCAATCAGTAAACTTTTTCCCCCTAAGCCGTTTTCCTTATCTATTAATGCGCGATCAATGATTTGAATAATTTCTTCTAGCGTCAATTTTTTTAATACATACACTCTCGTTCGCGATAGTAAGGCATTATTAATTTCAAATGATGGGTTTTCTGTAGTCGCGCCGATTAATATAAAAAGACCTGATTCTACAAAAGCTAATAAGGCATCCTGTTGAGCTTTGTTAAAACGATGGATTTCGTCAATAAATAATATCGTTTTTTGTGCTGATTGAGGATTGAGCGCAGCTTGGGTACGTTCTGCAATGTGGCGAATTTCTTTAACGCCCGCCTGCAATGCCGATAAAGATTCAAATCGAGCTTGAACATGATTGGCCATTAATTTGGCTAAAGTTGTTTTTCCAGTTCCAGGAGGTCCCCATAAGATCATAGAGTGCAATTGACCTTGTAAAATCGCCTGACGCAGTGCTTTTTTTGGTCCTAGTAGATGCCGTTGACCAAAAAAATCATCTAGATGATGAGGGCGTAATCGGGCCGCGAGTGGGGAGTATGGATGTTTAATACGGACCATAGTTTGATTTATACGATGGAAGCATTTTTGTGTCAACCGATATGCTTAATTTCAAAGTAACAAATGGCCGGTATATTTAACGATATTATTAATAGTTAAAAGGCCTTTTTTTCGATAGATTTTATAATAATTTCGGCAATGTTTTTTTGCGTTGCTTTTTCTATGCCTTCTAATCCAGGTGATGAATTTACTTCCATTACCAAAGGGCCTCTATTGGAACGCAGCAAATCGACACCGGCAATATCAAGACCAATGACCTTCGCGGCCCGAACAGCGGTTGAGCGTTCTTCGGTTGTCAATTTGGCAAGACGTATCGTTCCGCCCCGATGGATATTAGAACGAAATTCACCTAATTTGGCTTGGCGTTCCATGGCAGCTATTACTTTACCATTGACTACGAAGCAACGAATATCAGCGGCTTTAGCTTCTTTAATATATTCTTGAACCATAATATGCGCTTGTAAATCTAAAAAGGCTTCAATAACACTGACCGCCGCTTGTCGTGTTTCAGCTAACACAACACCAATACCTTGAGTCCCCTCTAGGATTTTAATGACTAAGGGAGGCCCACCTACCATGTTAATAAGGTCTTGGATATCATCGGGCGAATACGCAAACCCGGTAATAGGTAAGCCGACTCCCTTTCGAGATAATATTTGTAATGAACGTAATTTATCTTGTGCTCGTGTGATAGCAATGGAGTTATTCGCCACAAAAACACCCATCATTTCGAACTGCCTGACTAAGGCAGCGCCGTAAAAAGTGATAGAAGCGCCAATCCTTGGAATAATGGCGTCAAATTTGTCGAGAATCTTTCCTTTATAATGAATATAGGGATTTTGCGTTGTTATATTCATATAGCAACGTAAGGTATCAATTATTTTAACTTGATGCCCACGTTTTTTAGCTTCTTCTTCTAAACGACGTGTGGAGTAAAGTTTTGGACGGCGAGATAAAATAGCAATTTTCATGAGATTATAGTTTTTTTACTGTAGAGGTAAGAACGGCTGGGATCAACAATAAATTGCTGTTTTAATGCAGTGCGACCTAATAACATTCTAAAACGCATGTTATCCCGGCTTGTTAAAGTAATTTCGATGGGCCAGCATTGTGTCCCAAGCACGACTGAGGTTTGAATAACACAGCGCTTTTCTCTATGACCGCCTGAGTCGGTGATTTCGCGTATATCGACTAAATCAGCAATACACTTAATTATTTTTTCAGGAAAACGTCGTGGTTGGGGATGTATACTGAAACAGACCTGTTTTTTATCGGAGTTTTTTTGAACAATTTCTACGCAAAAAGCGTGCAAAGCAGAGGTCCTTGCCCCGGTATCTACTTTAGTCTTGAGACGAGGAATGCCTAACTCAGGGAGAGAAACCCATTCTCGCCACCCTATCAGTATCGGCGAGGACATTCTATTTAACAATTGAGAGCTTGGGTTTTGTCCCTGGTCTAACTCTTGGTGGAGGGCTAGTGCTTCCTCCTTCTTCGTTGGGTTCTTCTTCTGTAAATACCATTCCTTGACCGTTTTCTCTGGCATAGATAGCCAATACAGCCTGAATAGGCGCATAAATAAGTATAGATTGCCCGTTAAAACTTGCCTCAAATTGGATAGCTTGAGTATCTATTTTTAGATTTAAAATGGCATCAGCCGATATATTTAAGGTTATTTTTCCATCTTTAATAGACTGTTTGGGGACTTCTACGTGAGGTAATTCCGTATCTATTAAAATATAAGGGGTCAAATGATTATCAAGAATCCAGTCATAAAATGCGCGTAATAAATAAGAACGATTTGATGTCATCATTTTAAATTTTTACTCCAAATTCGGCTTCATTTAAAGTGGCTTTAAATGAGGGGCGTTCAAATAAGCGCTCTTCATATTCTTTGATAGCAGGTGGCATAGGCGCTAGTTTAATATCTAAACGATGTAAGCGCCATAATAAGGGCGCCATACAGCAATCTACTAAAGTGAATTCATCACTTAAGAAAAAAGATTTACCGGCAAACACCGGCGCAAGACTTGCTAAACTACTCTCTAATTTTTTTTGCGCCGCATGTACAGAATCTGAACCTTTGGATACTTTAGCATTTTTCGATGCGCTTTCAATTTGCTGTAGGAGAGGGTACCAATCGCGTTCTATACGATAAATCATTTGTCGGCTTTTGGCGCGAGCCACCGGATAAACCGGCAATAAAGGGGGGTGCGGAAAGCGCTCATCTAAATATTCAGTAATAATATTGGTTTCATAAAGAACCAGATCGCGATCGATGATAGTCGGTACAGTGCCATAAGGATTGTGTTGCAATAAGCCTTCAGGTAGCTCGGTGGGAGATACTTCTATAATCTCCGCACTGATCCCTTTTTCCGCTAAAACAATACGTACTCTATGGCTGTAAGGATCATTGGTATTTGCATATAAACTCATAGTTGAACGTTTACCGGCAGGTTGTGCCATATAAAAGGTTCTCCCTATTAAAAATTTAAAACACTTTTAATGCGTTATGAAAATAGCTTATTTTATATTTTTCCAAATCTGCTTTTTTAAAAAATAAACAACATAAACAAAAAACAGCAAGAATCCACATACTTTTTTCCCCAATGATTGGCGATTAATTTTTGTGGGCTCCGCTGTGTAGGCTAAAAAGTTGACTAAATCAGTGATTACCTCTTCTAATATAGGGATCTCTGATCTATTTTTATTAGAGTATGAATTAATTGCACTGCTACTAACTTTTTGGGATAAGCGATTATTAAAGTTACTTATTTTTCGGTAAGTATAAGGCGCATCCGCACGTAATGTCGCTAAGGGATCCGGCATTGCGGTGTTTTTAATCAAACTGTTGTTAACTCCAAAAGGCCTCGTATTGTCTGGATAAAAGCTAAGCAAGTAATTATACACCCAATCAATGCTTCTTGCCCGTATAGTCAGCGAAAGGTCCGGGGGGATCTTCCCAAACCATCGTAACGCCTCTTTTTTACGCAAGCTAGATCTTAGTGCATCACTGGGTTTTGATTGGGTAAAAACCAGATTATCTTTTAATCGTTGCACAGTAGCCGGGTTAAACCTGTCAATGATCTTTAAGTCAACTGCAAAGCGATTATAACGCATAAATCGCATTGAATGACAGCCTGAACAATAATTCACAAAATATTTTGCCCCTCGTTGTAAGGACGCAAGGTCAGCTTGAGGAATGTCAGAGTTGAATATTTTAGCGGTAAAAGTATTTGTCATGCCATGTGTCACAATAGGGGCAAGAAGAAAAAATAAGCTAATTATTATTTTCCACATAAGATAGATTTCGGTAGAGGTTTGTTTTTTTCATATTTCGTATAAAACGGCATTAGAGAGAAAAAAAGAAAATAAAGTAGTAGTAAACCTTGTATCAGAAAGGCCTTAATGGGAGTGATGATAGTTGTACTGAGATAACTTAATAAGGCAAAGCTTAAAACGAAAACTACTAAAGCAAAACGAGAGTAATAGCCACGATAGCGCATGGACCTGATAGGACTACGATCTACCAGGGAAGTATAAATAAAATAGCAATAGTAGAGCCCATTATTAAAATGCCGAATAATTGGTTAGGAATGACGCATAGCACACCGTAAAATGGCGCTAAATACCACAAAGGCTTAATATGAAGCGGGGTAAATAACGGATCTGCAGGAATAAAATTATTAGCTTCCAAAAAATAACCATACATTTCTGGAAAAAAAAATACCACAAGCGAAAAAATAAACAAAAAAATTAACAAGGTGAATAATTCTTTTATGGTATAAAACGGGTGAAAGGGAATTGTATAGAGCGATTTTTTATGCGATTGTGATTTTACCGGTATGCAAATACCATCAGGATTATTAGAGCCCACTTTATGTAAAGCGCTAAGGTGGAGGCGGACTAAAAAGATCAAAAACAAGGGAATCCCTATTATATGCAAAGCAAAAAAACGATGTAAGGTCTCACCTGAGACCATGCTATTGCCACGAACCCATGTTGTGAGCGCTTGGCCAATTCTTGGAATTGAACTTAATAATGACGTGCTGACTTGACTTGCCCAATAAGATGTTTGTCCCCAGGGGAGTAAATAGCCCATAAATGCTTCTATTAACAAGAGAACATAAAGAGTCATGCCTAATAACCAAACTAGTTCTCGGGGTTTTTGGTAAGAACCATATAAAAGGCTACGAAAAATATGGCAGTAAATAATAATGAAAAAAGCAGAAGCGCCAGTTGAATGCAAATAACGCAGTAACCATCCGTAGGGTACTTCCCGCATCATTGTTTCAATGGAATTAAATGCCGCTTCTGGTGTGGGTGTGTAAAACATGGTTAACCAGAGGCCGGTCAAAACTTGTAAAAATAAAACAAATAGCGCCAAAGCGCCAAAGAAATACCAAAAGTTAAGGTTTTTTGGAAGGTGATACTGTGTTAAATGACGTGCAATAAACTCATTAATTGGCAGGCGCTTCAGAAACCAGTTAAGTAATGATTTTAGCATTTACACGAGCTCTGGCGCTTCACCTATTACCAAAGTATGCGCATCTATGAAACGGTAAGGTGGAACTCTTAGGTTAGTCGGGGCAGGCATCCCTTTCATGACACGTCCTGCCAAATCAAACATAGAGCCATGGCAAGGACAATAAAACCCCCCAGGCCATTTGCGATCCAATTCCCCTGCAGAGGGTTTAAATTGTGGAGAACAACCTAAATGGGTGCATAAACCAATTAGAATTAAATATTCAGGATTAAGCGATCGATATTCGTTGCGTGTGTAAGCGGGTTGTTGTTCTACTAAAGAGTTCGGATCGCGTAATAGAGGATCGATAGAAGGGAGACTATCTAACATGGCCTGTGTGCGTCGAATAATCCAAATAGGTTTGTTTTGCCAAGCAACGACCATGGACCCACCCGGAGCCAGATTGCTCAAATCAACTTCAACAGGGGATATTATTTGCTCAAGTGTTTCAGCACTTGGTTGCCAGGAAGCTAAGAAAGGGATAACGCTTGCGGCTATCCCAAATCCAGCCATAAGGGCTATCGTAATAGCCAAAAAGCGGCGACGATCTTCTTCCATTTTTTTTCGCCGAGATACAAATAGTTATTTGAATATTATATAAAAATCAAGTATTAAAACAATAAGTCTTAAATAATAGAAGGTGATTATCGTTTGGAATATTGAGTCCCTTTACGCGCTTTATGTCGTCCAACTTTCTTACGTTCAACCTTTCTGGCGTCTCGTGTTACCAGGCCGGCGCGACGTAATAAGCGACGAAACGAAGTGTCGTTGTCAGCAGTATCATTAGTCTCAGTGGTAGTCGCTTCATCGTAGTTAATGAGAGCCCGGCTTATGCCATGGCGTACAGCTCCTGCTTGACCACTGCTTCCCCCACCTGAAACGGTCACCGTAATATCAAATTTTCCCATCTGGTCAACAATACCTAAAGGTTGGCAAACAACCATCTGTGCTGTTTCACGAGAAAAATAATTTTCTAAAGTGCGACCATTCACTTGGATAAGACCGGTCCCCTTTCTGAGAAATACCCTAGCTGTCGCTGTTTTACGACGACCAGTACCGTAATTTTGTGCTAATGCCATATTTATAACCTATCAATGCTAGTTGGTTCAGGATTTTGAGCACTATGGGGGTGTAAGGAACCCGCATAGACCTTAAGCTTGCTTAACATAGCATAACCTAAAGGATTTTTAGGTAACATGCCCTTAACCGCTTTTTCGATGATCCGGGTTGGGAAACGTTTTTGCAGCTTCTCAAAAGAAATAGTCTTTAACCCGCCGGGATAACCGGTATAATGTTCATATTGTTTATTTTTGGCCTTGGTCCCTGTGACAGTCACTTTTTCAGCATTGATAACAACAATATAATCTCCGGTATCAACATGGGGAGTGAACTCTGGTTTGTGTTTACCACGTAGGACATGCGCTATTTTAGTAGCTAGTCTACCTAGGGTTTTATCTGAGGCATCAATCAGATACCATTTTTGCTTAATAAGGCCTGGTTTGGCCATCAATGTTTTCATAACTGCGAAGCTCTCTATGCTATTAGCTACTCTTAAAGTGAGTAGCGGGCGCCGATTCTAACAAAAATGATTCAAACAATACAAGTATATGAAGAGGTATTGTTTAAATATAAGGTTTTATAAGTTAAAGTAGCGCCTTAACATAAAATAAATAAATTAGGCCTATTTCCTATGCGTCAGTTCCCTAATACCCGCTTACGCCGGTTAAGAGAAAATAGTTTTAGTCGGCGCTTAACGCGTGAAACTAGACTTAGTTGCGATGACCTGATTTGTCCGGTATTCCTCTTGCCAGGTGAAAATCAAAGGCAGAAGATAAGTAGCATGCCAGGGATCGAACGTTTTACTTTAGACCATTTATTAGATGAGATAGATATTCTGCAGCAGCTTAAAATTCCAGCCATTGCTTTATTTCCAGTGATATCCCCAGAAGATAAAACATTGGATGCTTGCCAAGCCTATAATCCGGAGGGCCTAATCCCACAAGCGCTAAGGGCGTTAAAAAAGAATTTCCCTAAAATAGGGATTATTACCGATATTGCCCTAGACCCTTATACCTCACACGGTCATGATGGCCTTTTATCCAAAGAAGGGGCTATTTTAAATGATGAGACGGTGGCCCTATTGGTTAAACAAGCGCTTTGCTATGCACAAGCCGGTGTGGATGCGATAGCGCCTTCTGATATGATGGACGGTCGAATCGGTCTTATCCGCAACGCCTTAGAGAACGAAGGATATACTAACACGCAAATAATCGCTTATTCTGCCAAATACGCCTCTCATTTTTATGGGCCTTTTCGGGATGCGATAGGGTCTTTGGCAGGCCTAAAAGGGGCTAGTAAAAAAACCTATCAAATGGATCCGGCCAATAGTAATGAGGCTTTACACGAGGTCGCATTAGACCTTGCCGAAGGTGCAGATATCGTGATGGTAAAGCCGGGAATGCCCTATTTAGACATTCTCTATCGAATTAAGCAGCAATTTAGCGTCCCCACTTTTGTTTATCAAGTCAGTGGTGAGTATGCAATGCAAAAGGCCGCCATTATGCAGGGCTACTTAAGCGAGCGCGAGAGCGTTTTAGAGTGCCTTTTAGCCATGAAACGGGCTGGCGCTGATGGTATTTTGACCTATTTTGCCAAACAAGCGGCGAATTGGCTGACAAATTCACTAGAGTGATTTTTTTCGTGATAAGATAGCTGTATAATTAACGACCTTTGCGAATGTGGCGGAATTGGTAGACGCGCTGGATTTAGGTTCCAGTGGGGTAACCCGTGAGAGTTCGAGTCTCTCCTTTCGCACCAGCACTAGAGCCTCCTGGGATTTACAACGATAAGAGCCCTAAAATATATGAATGAAATGCAAATTTCTGTAGAAAGTGTCGATAACTTAACTCGGCGCTTAAATGTCACCGTTCCGGCTAGCCAGTTAGAACAGAGCAAGCATCAACGTCTTGTTGAGCTGTCTAAAAAGACGCGCTTAGATGGATTTCGGCCGGGGAAAGTGCCAATAAGCGTTATCGAGAAGCTTTATGGCGATAGTATATGGCAAGATATAGTCGAAAAGTCCTTACAGACTAGTTTGTCGGCTGCTTTAGAGCAAAAGGCTTTAAATCTAGCTGGACAGCCCCATATTGAATCAATAAAAGCAGAGCCGGGCGCTGATCTTAGCTACACAGCGAGTTTTGAAGTTTATCCGCAAATAGATGCCCCTGAATTAAAGGGTGTGAGTTTGGAAAAGCTCGATGTGGTTATTACAGAAGCAGATTTAGATAAGGTTTTAGAGCAAATGCGTCGGCAATATGCGGAGTGGATTGAGGTCACGGAAAAAGCGCATTATGGCCATCAGGTTAGCTTTGATCTTGTTTTTCCTGATTCAGAAGAGAAAACACGTAAGGATTTACAATGGGTGCTCGAGGAAGGCAAAATTCCCGAGGGGTTTTCTGCACTTCTTAATAGTTCTGCCGGTGAAACCTTGCACGCCTCTTTCCCGAAAGAACAGGATTCGGATGAATTTTATTCGGCTAAGATTGAAGTGAAAAAGATTGCCGAAGTAAAATTACCTGATTTAGATGATGCTTTTGCAAAGCGCCTTGATGTTAAAGAAGGCACTATAGCGGCGTTAAGAGAGCAAATTAAAAAGCATATGCAAATAGAGCTAGATCGGGTTTTGCGTGAAAAGCTAAAAGCGCAGGTCATCGATAAATTGATTACTAGCTATCCTAATGAGGAGTTACCGCAGGGGCTACTTACTCAAGAGTTTCATCATTTAGAGCAGGATATTTATAAACAGCATAAATCGCAAGGAAAGGAAAAAACATCGCTATCAGAAATTGAAAAAACAGATTTAATGCAGCTAGCACGTCGCCGAGTTAAGTTAGGTTTATTATTTAACATACTTATTGAAAAGCATCGCTTGCAAGTTGATGAAACACGGGTGCAGCAGCATATTGATCAGCTGGCAAATGCTTTTCAATTTGATCAAATGGTGCGCGATAGGCTCTATAAGGATAAGAACATGATGATGAACATTCGCTCTTCTGTTTTAGAAGAGCAAGTGATTGATAAATTATTAGAAGAAGTCGTATACGCTGAAAAATTAGCCCCGTATTCAGAGATTATGAATCTCGGCCGGGAAAGCCATATAGCCAATACTGAGGGGATAAGCGCTTAAGTTTGCTAACTAGTTTAGTTTTTTAAAATAACAAGTGAGCTATACCTTATAGTGTTGTCGAAAAAATTTATATTATATTTTAGAGAATGATTATGTACCTATCTAGTTTGTCAAAGGAAACAAGGAATTCATTATTAGTCCCTATGGTTGTTGAACAAACAGGCCGAGGGGAAAGGGCGTATGATATTTATTCCCGTTTATTAAAGGATCGTATTATTTTTGTTGTAGGTCCTATTGAAGACCATATGGCCAATTTGATAATTGCCCAAATGCTTTTTTTAGAATCTGAAAATCCTGATAAAGATATATCGCTTTATATTAATTCGCCCGGGGGTGTCGTGACGTCGGGCTTGGCGATTTACGATACCATGCAGTTTATCAAGCCGGATGTTAGTACAATGTGTATTGGACAAGCGGCCAGTGCTGCAGCTTTGCTGTTGTGTGGTGGAAGTAAAGGGAAACGCCATTGTTTACCACATGCTCGTATGATGATCCATCAGCCGTTAGGCGGTTACCAGGGCCAGGCAACAGATATTGAAATTCATACGCGAGAAATGTTGTTAGTGAGGGAGCGAATTAACAACATTATGGCAAAACATACAGGGAAAAATTCTGAGCAAATTTTGCGTGACACGGATCGTGATAATTTTATGGGAGCGCAGCAAGCCATCGACTATGGTTTGATTGATTCCATATTAACAATGCGTACAGAAACTGGAAAAGTTAAAGAGTCTTTAGCGATCTCTTCAGTTGATTGAGAACGTCGCTATGCAACAGGGTCCAAGATTTTACTAAACATGAATAATAGTTTGTTGAGGTAATAAATATGAATAGTTCGATAAATGATAAAACCTCGGGGCCTCTTCACTGTTCATTTTGCGGTAAAAGTCAGGATGAAGTGCCAAAGTTAATTGCTGGGCCCTCTATTTTTATTTGTAATGAATGCGTACAGCTTTGTAGTGATATCTTGCAAGAGGAATTCCAACAAGAGGTTCCGCGCCAAGAGGGTGGGTTGTTGATTCCTAAACCTGCAGAGATTCACGATGTATTTAATGAATTTGTTATAGGGCAAGAATTTGCAAAAAAAATATTGTCTGTGGCCGCGTATAATCACTATAAGCGACTAGAGTTAATTAAAAAGGCGCGTCTGCACCCACTTAATGTAAAGGATGATACGGAGCTTAGTAAGAGCAACGTTTTGCTTATCGGTCCTACTGGAAGTGGCAAAACCTTACTTGCAAAAACCTTAGCACGTTTTTTTAACTTACCATTTGCGATTGCAGATGCCACTACACTCACTGAAGCAGGTTATGTAGGTGATGATGTAGAGAATATTTTACAAAAGTTACTGCAAGCGGCTAATGGCAATATTGAAAAAGCACAGTTAGGAATTATCTATATTGATGAGATCGATAAGATTAGCCGCCGTGCCGAAAACCCTTCTATTACGAGAGATGTCTCCGGAGAAGGTGTTCAACAAGGTTTACTTAAATTGCTTGAAGGGACCATTGCCTCGGTTCCCTTACAAGGTGGACGCAAGCATCCTAACCAAGAAACGGTGCAAATAGATACGACAAATATTCTCTTTATTTGCGGTGGGACTTTCTCGGGTTTAGAAAAAATTATTCGCGAACGTACTGAAAAAACCGGAATCGGTTTTTCTGCTGATGTACGTAGTAAAGGGGATAAAAGAAATTTAACTACCTTATTAAATCGGCTTGAATCAGAAGATTTGATTAAATATGGCATTATCCCCGAGCTAATAGGCCGTCTTCCTGTCATTGCTACATTAGAAGAACTTGACGAAAAGATGCTTATTCAAATCTTAAAAGAACCTAAAAATGCCCTAATTAAGCAATACCTTAAATTGTTTAAAATGGACAATGTAGACTTAGAGTTTCGTGAAGATGCCTTGCAAATGATAGCGCGCAAAGCGCTCGATCGAAAAACAGGTGCTAGAGGCTTACGTGCAATTTTAGAAAGTGTATTATTGGATACGATGTATGAATTACCTTCTATGCAAAACGTAAATAAGATTGTTATTGAAGCCGGTACTGTCAATAAGGGCGCTAAACCCTTGGTAATTTATAAACAAGAAAAAGAGCTCGAATTAGATAGTCAAGAAATAGCAGCGAGCAGCGAGTAAATCTTTCAAGGGTTGAATTTATGGTAAAGCAACTGGTAGACGAGGCAACAGGCTCTAAATCTTCAGAGAAGCTTCCGTTACTTCCCTTGCGGGATGTGGTTGTTTATCCACATATGGTGATCCCGCTTTTTGTAGGTCGCAAGCAATCGATCAAGTCTTTGGAAGCGGCGATGGCCGGGCCTGCGGATAAAAAAATTTTATTAATTGCACAAAAGAATCCCGCTGAAGATAGCCCTACTATTGAAGATTTTTATCAAGTTGGCACGATAGCGACTATTTTGCAGTTGTTAAAGCTTCCGGATGGAACGGTTAAGGTACTTGTTGAAGGTTCGCAGCGCGGTCAAGTTAAGCAATTTTTTCAAGAAAAGGATTATATTGCCGCAGAGATAGAAGTAGTAGGGATCCCCGCTATTGAACTTGATCAAGAAATTGAGGTTTTAACACGGACCATTTTGAGTCAATTTGAACAGTATGTTAAGTTAAATAAAAAAATCCCCTTAGAAATTTTAAGTACTTTATCCAGTATTGATAATCCAGGTCGATTGGCCGACATGATCGCAGCCCACTTGACATTAAGGATTCAAGAAAAGCAAGAAATACTTGAAACCTTCCCTCTAAAAGCACGTTTAGAGCGATTATTAGCTTTTCTCGAAAGTGAAATTGATCTGTTACAGATACAAAAACGCATTCGTGGGCGCGTAAAAAAACAAATGGAAAGAAGCCAACGCGAATATTATTTGAATGAGCAGGTTAAAGCAATTCAAAAAGAACTGGGTGAATCACAAGGTGTTCCCAATGAGCTCGATGATCTGGCGAAGCGCATCGAAAAAGCCAAGATGCCTAAAGATGTCAAAGATAAAGCAGTTTCCGAATTAAATAAATTAAAATCGATGTCGCCTATGGCCGCAGAAGCCACCGTTAGTCGAAATTATTTAGATTGGATTTTATCGCTTCCTTGGAATAAACGCAGCAAGGTTTGTTATGATCTCGACAAAGCACAAAAAGTGCTACAAGAGGCGCATTATGGTTTAGAAAAAGTCAAAGAACGTATCATTGAATTTCTAGCGGTTCATCAGCGCGTCAAAAAATTAAAAGGCCCTATTTTATGTTTAGTAGGGCCACCCGGTGTTGGTAAAACCTCACTAGGACAATCTATTGCAGAGGCAATAGGGCGTCAATTTGTTCGCATGTCGTTAGGAGGGGTACGTGATGAAGCCGAAATTAGAGGTCATCGGCGTACCTATATTGGTTCTATGCCAGGTCGAATCATGCAAAAAATGGCTAAAATAGGCGTAAAAAATCCGCTGTTTATGCTAGATGAAATCGATAAAATGGCAATGGACTTTAGAGGGGATCCCGCTGCAGCATTACTTGAAGTCTTAGACCCGGAACAAAATCACGCTTTTGATGATCACTATTTAGAAGTCAGCTATGATTTATCAGAGGTTTTATTTATTGCAACTGCGAATACCTTAAATATACCACCGGCATTATTGGATCGTATGGAAGTAATCCGTATCCCAGGTTATACCGAAGATGAAAAGGTGAATATTGCAAAACAACATTTGCTTCCCAAACAACTACAACAAAATGGTTTAAAGATAAATCCGAAAAATAAAGAGCTAGTTTTAGAAGAAAGCGCATTACAAGATATTATTCGTTATTATACGCGAGAGGCTGGGGTTCGTAGTCTTGAGCGCGAGATTGCTAAAATTTGTCGAAAAGTGGTAACGGAAATAGCCCGTAAGCCGAGTTTAAAGTCAATTACTGTAACAGGTCATAATTTGGAGAAATATCTGGGAGTAAGGCGTTTTCGTTATGGTCTAGTCGAGCAACACGATCAAGTTGGACAAGTGAGCGGTTTAGCATGGACAGAAGTTGGCGGCGATTTATTGACCATTGAGGCCGCTGTTGTGCCTGGAAAAGGTAAAACCAGTTATACCGGTCATTTAGGCGAAGTGATGCAAGAATCAATTCAGGCCGCATTAACAGTTGTTCGGAGCCGGGCTGAAGTTTTAGGAATTCCAATCCATTTTTACGAGAAAAAAGATATTCATGTCCATGTTCCTGAAGGTGCAACGCCTAAAGATGGCCCTAGCGCTGGGATTGGGATGTGTACGGCACTTGTTTCTGCGATTACCCGAGTGCCAGTGCGTGCCGACGTGGCTATGACAGGTGAAATTACTTTGCGTGGAGAAGTATTGCCGATTGGCGGTTTAAAAGAAAAATTATTAGCAGCACATCGAGGAGGGATTCGAGAGGTTATTATTCCCGAAGAAAACAAGCGTGATCTCAAGGAAATTCCAAAAAATATTAAAGAAGGCTTAATAATTCACCCGGTTCGTTGGATAGACCAAGTCCTTGATATTGCTTTGCAACATCCAAAAAAAAACACAACAAAGTCTAATCCTAGAGCCAAGCGCGAAAAAAAGATTCAGGCGACGATTAAATTAGTGAATAAAAAAAATCAACCAAACAATTCTACGACAAATCCTCGCTAACATATCTTTTATTCCCTTGACAGAGGATTCACGCTATTGATATAAACGATTTCACTTAATGACTATATAGCAAGACGCTTTTTTAATTTAAAGGTATGAGCTTAATTTTTACTGTTGTGAGGGTATATGAATAAATCAGACTTGGTTGATGTTATTGTAGAAGCAGCGCAAGTTCCCAAGACTATTGCTAGCAAGACTTTAGAAAATATTTTAGAGGCGGTTACTAAAGCCTTGTGTAAAGGGGAAGATGTTACTTTAGTAGGATTTGGCACATTCTGCGTTCGTGATCGAAAAGCACGTGCTGGACGCAACCCTAAGACAGGAGAGCCTTTACACATCGCCGCAAGTAAGGTTGCTGCTTTTAAAGCCGGAAAGTTATTAAAAGACGCGGTACAAAAATAGTAGCAATATTTTTTAAATAAGTTTAGAATGACGTCCCTTTCGATAGGGTGCTTAGCTCAGTTGGTAGAGCATCGCCCTTACAAGGCGAGGGTCGTAGGTTCGATCCCTACAGCACCCACCATAATATTGCAGGAGTGGTAGTTCAGTTGGTTAGAATACCGGCCTGTCACGCCGGGGGTCGCGGGTTCGAGTCCCGTCCACTCCGCCAGTTCGTTTTTGAGCTTAAGGTAAGTAATAAAGCATAGGAGAGCAGAGTTTTTTATAGGATATAGTTAGCAATGCTTATCTGGCGAAAAGAAAAATGTATTGATATCCTTTCAAACCTTCCCATTAAATTTTCCTTAATATGTTGCAATCTATTCGTGATAAAGCACAAGGTTGGATAACTAGTACGGTTATTGGGCTATTAATTATTATTTTCGCGCTATGGGGTATCCACGGTTATTTAGAACTTAATGTTGGAAAAGAAAATAAGGTAGTTGCTAGCGTGGCAGGGCAATCATTATCACAAAGTGATTTTGATAAGGCTTACCAGCGTGTTTATCAGCAGACTCGAGAACGTTTGGGCGGAAAATTTGTCAATAATGAAAAAATGGCCAAACAATTAAGGCGGCAAACGATACAACAATGGGAAGAAACACAGGTTCTAGCACAGGCTGCTTTACAAGCAAGATATCGCATTAGCCAGACCTTGATAGATTCCGTTTTATTAAATATTCCTGCATTTCAATCGGCGGGTCGTTTCTCGCTACGGCATTTTTATGATGTATTAAATACCCTAAACTATACCAAGTTTCAATTTTTAGCTGATTTAAAGAAATTAATTTTAATTAACCAAGTGCAAGAAGGTATCGTACAAAGCGCCTTTGCCTTGCCTGAAGATATTAATAAATCAATTGATTTTATTAATCAAAAAAGAGACTTTGCTTATCTCATTATTCCTTACGTTAACTTTTTAGCTAAACAGTTCTCCATCCCTGATTCCCAAGCTTTAACTTATTATCAGCAAAATAAACAGGACTTTGCACAAGCAGAACAGGTTCGCATTGAATACATCGAGCTATTATTATCTAAAGAAGAAAAGGAAGGTAAAGTTTTTGCCGAAGCTAAAAATAACTTAGCTAATTTAACTTATACACACCCTGATTGTTTAGATTTGGCGGCTAAAAAATTGGGCTTACCTATTCAATCAACAGCATTTTTTGACAAAACGGGTGGAAAACAAGCATTGACTAAAAATCCAAAAATCATCGCGGCTGCATTTAGCCAAGATGTTTTACAGGGTAATAATAGTCCTATTATTGATATAAATGCAGAAAGAGCTATTGTGTTACGCGTAAAACAACATAAACTTCCCGGCATTCCGCCTTTTACGGATGTGCGTGAAAAAATTCAAAAAATTTTAAATAAGCAAATGGCTATTGCTAAAGCGCAAGCGTACGGCCAAGATATTTTTAAAAAATTAATAGCAGATAGTTCTTATGTCAGTAATTTAGGTAAGAAAAGTTTAAGCTGGAAAATTGTTAAGCAGGCAAGCCGTTATAGCGATCAAGTGAATGTCTCCATATTGAATGCAGCATTTAAATTAGTTGCGCCTAACAAAAACAGCTCTCGTTCCTCTGTATTGGGTTTTAGTCTGGAAAATGGGGATTATGCCTTAGTTAGCTTAATTGCTGTGCATAAAGACCAAGCTAGTAAAGTTCTAGTGGCTCAAAAACAGAACTTTTATCGCGAAAAATTAGCTAAAGATTTTGGCCAACTGGATTATAGACTTTATACCCAGGATCTACTTAAAAAAGCCAAATTAGTTGTTAGTCATTAAGTTTTTTATCTGAACACAAATACAATAGACTAGCTCGGTCTATTTAAGTTCAATTGGTCGCCTAGAAATATAGTAATCGAGTAACGTTAAATCATCTTTATCGGTTATTTTGATGTTATCTGAGCGACCCGCTACCATTTTAGCATGTTGCCCTAGTAATTCGATTGCATTGGCTTCGTCGGTAATGAATTGCCCCTTTTTTATAACGGAATCAAGTGCGTTAACAAGCCAGTGATAGCGAAACATCTGAGGGGTTATGGCTTGCCATACTTTGTTTCGATCGAGTGTTTTGAGTATTTGCTTATCAGCAACGTATTTAACTGTATTTTTTACAGGATTTACCAAAAATCCGCCTATAGGGTGGTCTGCTAGGCTGTTAATGAGTTTATTAATATCACTGTGATGCAAAAGGGGGCGTACTGCATCATGTACCAAGACCCAGTCATTTTTTTTGGCAAAAGCTTTTAAAGCTAATAAAGCGTTAAATACAGAATGATAGCGTTCTTTTCCGCCATAAACAGTGAGCAAGCGAGGATCATGCAGTTGTAAGGTGGGCCAATGTTTATCTCCTTTATTGAGTGCCACGATACACTTTTTAAATTTTGCGTAGCTCAGTAAAGTAGTTAAAGTATATTCAATTATTTTTTTACCTCTAAGTGATAAATATTGCTTAGGCATATCAATTTGCATACGTGTCCCAGTCCCTGCCGCAGGGACTATTACAAAATAATTAACAGTTGAGTGTTTCATTTAAATTATCGATAGCTTAGTTTTGGATTGAGTTTAGACTAATAAATCTCATTCTATCTTACTGCAGTGGAAATTTTAAAAAAATAATCATCAATGCTTGTTTGATGAAGTGCCCCGTATTTTTTGTAGGCTTAATGCCTACAATAATCGTATTGGTTATTTTTAAAATTTTCGCATTTTTATTAACAAACGGTATACTGCAGCTTATGAACTTTTTATTGAGCGATGTAATCTCTCTTGCCAGACAGGCAGGGGATCAGGTTCTTAAGGTTTACCGTAGTGACTTTACTGTTGAATTTAAAGCGGATAAATCCCCGCTAACGGCGGCTGATTTAGCCTCGCATTATTGTATCTGTCAAGGATTACAGCGCTTAACACCTGATTTGCCGATCATTTCGGAAGAATCAAC
>DALYCY010000022.1:0-17392 GCA_031973495.1 Candidatus Aquirickettsiella sp.
ATGAATACTTAATGGGCGCTTTTGAGTTACGTCATGAAAAACCCAGCGCTGGCATAAAAGGACCGGTAACACCTGAAGTATTAAAAGCGATACCTATCGCTATGGTCTTAGACTATATGGGCATTCGCATTAATGCGAACAAAGCGCTCAATAAAACCATTAGCATTAACCTAAACTTTACGGATAAGAAAAAACGCTATGGCTTAATGCTAGAAAATTCGGTTTTAATTTATACACCGGGGAAAAAAATAGCTTTTGCCGACGCGACAGTTCAGCTAAGCGGAAACACACTGAATGAAATTCTACTAAAACAAAAAACCATTGATCAAGCTATCGCTGATCATAGCCTGCAAATAACAGGCGATAAAAGAAAATTAGTTGAGCTGTTGGAGTTGCTAGATGATTTCCCGCCTATGTTTAATATTATTACGCCCAATTTAAATGATAACTAAGCCTGTTAATTATTTTACAAATTTTAGCTAAGTTTCTACCCTATCTAGATCCGTTTGAGCTTCGCTATCAGCCAAAATCGTAAGCATTTCGGCTTCCGCTAATAAGGGGAGCTCAGGAAAAGCCGGTAATTCGGCTAATTCTTTTAAGCCTAAATGATCAAGAAATAATTTCGTAGTGGCATATAAATTAGGTCGCCCCGGTACTTCGCGTTGTCCGGCGACCTGGATCCATTCTTGTTCTAGTAATGCCTTCATAATAGCCGGACTCACGCTCACACCGCGTATCGCCTCAATGTCACCGCGGGTAACCGGTTGTTTATACGCAATAATACTCAAGGTCTCTAAAAAAGCACGCGAATAGCGCACTGGTTTTTCCGGCCAAAGTCGTCTGACCCAGGCATTGAGTGGTAGTGCGGTTTGAAAACTATAACCACTGGCTAATTGTTTTAAATGGATACCGCGATGTTGATAATCCTGCGCTAATTCCTGTAACAGCTTTTTTAACTGCGATTTAGTCGGTCGCTCCGGCTCAGCAAATAGATCCAGTAAGCGTTCTAAGCTCACTGGCTCACCGGCGGCAAGAATAGCTGCCTCTACGACGGATTTAATGGTTTGATTTTCCATAAACAGACTATAGCAGTTATTAATAGGCATTTCTCGGTAAAATTTTTACATTAATTGGGATAAGGGTTTATTGCCTGGAAGACCTTGGGGAATAGGATGTTCACTAAGAGCTGCAGGGATGTATTGATACCCTCTCCCTCTTGTTTCGTCGGGTTAATTCAGGTTTAATAGACTTGTCACCAGGGGTGCCCTTTGCGGGCTGAGAGAAGAACCATTCAACCCTTATAACCTGATCGGGCTAGTACCTGCGTAGGAAGTGTTGCCATGAAAACAAAAAATAGTCTTAGTGCCTCATCGTCGGCATTTACCTTAGCATCGCTTTTTGACGATCTTGCGTTGATCCGCCAAAACAATCCATTAATTCACAATATCAGTAACCTCGTGGTGATGCCGATCACGGCTAATGTCTTACTCGCCTTAGGTGCCGCACCCATCATGGCCCATGCCAAACAGGAATTAAACGAGATTATCCAACACGCACAAAGCTTCGTTATCAATATCGGGACACTTGATAAAACCTGGGTCACTTCCATCAAAATAGGCCAAAAAGCTGCTTTAAAGCGTGGTATTCCTATCGTCTTGGATCCAGTGGGTGCCGGTAGCAGCGACTACCGAACCCAAACAGCCCTTAAAATTCTAGCACAAGGGGTGCAAATAATTCGCGCTAATGCTTCAGAAATTATGGCCTTGATCGACGCTAAAGCCAGCTACAACAAAGGGGTAGATTCGATGCAAAGCAGTATCAATGCCCTAGCATCGGCTAAAATCTTAGCCAAAAAATACCATTGTATTGTCGTTATCAGCGGTAAAATTGATTTTGTCGTCAGTGCAACCCGCGTGGTTAGCCTTGCTTATGGTACAGCGCTGTTAACCAAGGTGGTTGGCATGGGTTGTTCATTAACGGCGATGATTGCTAGCTTTTTAACGGTTAATACCGATCCATTTGCCGCCGCCGTACATGCCACCGCCCTGATGGGCCTTGTGGCCGAATATGCCGAAAAAAAATCAACCGGGCCGGGAAGCTTTTACACGCAACTGCTCGATAGCCTTTACATGATACAAAAAACCGATTTACAATCATTGATTAGCGGCGAAACTTGAGTATGTCCCTAGATTATTCCTATTATTTAATTGCCGATACCACGGTTTGTGCACCACTTGCGATAGAAGATGCGGTAGAACAAGTGATTGATCAGGGGATTAGCTGTGTTCAGCTACGGATGAAAAATCAATCCTATCCAAAAATACTCGCCACCGCTAAAAATCTATTACGCTTATTACAACCTAGAAATATCCCTCTTATCATCAATGATTATATTGAGATCGCTAAAAGCTTGGATGTCCATGGTGTGCATATTGGTCAAACCGATACGCCTTATCGCGTAGCACGCAAACAATTGGGTTATGAAAAGATTATCGGTCTTTCGCTTGAAAACATCCAACAAGCCAAACAATGCGCCCAGCTAGATTGTGATTATTTCGGTGTAGGACCCATCTTTGCCACAGCGAGCAAAAAAGATGCCGCCACGCCTTTAGGAATCGCTCAGTTACACCGCATTAGCCGCTTACTCACTACCCCTATAGTGGCTATTGGCGGAATTAATCAATACAATCTTAAGTCCGTGCAAAACACGCCGGTTGCCGGCGTTGCCATCGCCTCGGCTATTTTTTCTGCCGTAAACCCACGCCAGATGGCGCAACAATTAACCCAACTTATTTTAAAAAATAAATGCTTATGTTAAAAAAAACCTCTCTAGCCAGTGTCGTCACGATAGCCGGGACGGATCCTTCCGGCGGTGCCGGAATACAAGCGGATATCAAAGCCATTTCAGCCACTGGCGCTTATGCGGCCAGTATCATTACCGTGTTAGTGGCACAAAACACCTGTCAGGTAACGGCCATTGAAGAGATTCCATTAAGCTTTATACAACAACAGATAGATGCGGTATTCAGCGATCTAAGCATTGGCGCTGTTAAGCTAGGTATGCTCTACCAAGAAGAGATTATCCACCTAGCACTTACTAATTTAAAAAAATACCAACCCCCTTTTACCGTGCTCGATCCGGTGATGATCGCGCAAACAGGCCATTTACTCTTAAAACCACAAGCTATCAACGCGCTGGTTAATGATTTATTTCCGATTGCAACACTGATTACGCCGAATATCCCGGAAGCCGAAACGATATTAAAAAGTTCAATTAATGATTTCAATAGCCTACGAGAGGCGGCTATCGCACTGGCAACACAATATAAGGTTTCCGTACTCCTTAAAGGAGGTCATTTGAAGAGTGTTGATTCACCGGATATTTTTTATGATTACCCCAAGCAACAAGTCCACTGCTTTAATACGCCGCGTATTAACACGCCAAATACACACGGAACAGGCTGTACCTTATCGTCTGCCATCGCATCGTATTTAGCACAAGGTGAAGACTTATATCATGCGATTGTGAAAGCGAAACATTATTTAAGTCGTGCCATCGTAGCAGCAAAAAACCTAAAGCTTGGTCATGGCAATGGGCCGGTGCATCATTTTTATTTTTTACACCAAGAGAAAATTTCACCCATAAATGAAACAAACTTTTAGGATAAGGGTTTACGGCCTAGAAGACCTTGGTGAACAGGATGTTCACCAAGAGCTACAAGGATGTATTGATGCGTGTCTGATAGGCCGTAAACCCTTATTCTAATATTAGAAAAATTTTACCGCGAAATACTTATTAGATAAGGAAACAGGATGATATTTGATAAAATGCGTACCCTAGTAACCGATGTAATGGCAAAGATTTACGCGCTGCCCTTTAACCAAGAGCTCGCATTGGGGACATTGGCTTTAGAAAAATTTATTTTTTATTTAGGCCAAGATGCACTTTATCTGGCTGATTTCTCGAAAGCATTGGCACTAACAGCAACACGGCTTCCACATGATCATCAAACGGAATTATTTATTCGATTAGCATTGAATGCCATTCAAGCAGAACGTGAACTACATACGGATATCCTAAAAAAATATGCTGCTACTCTACCTAAAGTCAATGAACCCAGTCCATTTTGCTTTATGTACAGCAATTATTTATTACGTATGGCCACTACCGCTGAAGTTGAGGTGGCCGTCGCTAGTTTATCGCCCTGTTTTTGGGTTTATCAACAAGTTGGCAAAAAAGCTTATGCGCAAAAAATAGCACATAATCCCTATCAGGCGTGGATAGAGTTATATTCTGGCACTGAATTTAATCACTCGGTTGATTCACTGATAGCGACATTGAATGAATTAGCTGAAAATGCCACTCCTAACACGCAAGAAAAGATGCTCAACGCATTTAGACGTGCCACACAATGTGAATGGCAATTTTGGCAAGGTGCTTACCAACAAGAGGTATGGCAAATTTAATAATGACAACTTAGTCAAATTATTTTTTGAAAATTAACGCTAAAAAATATTTTAAACAATTAATGCTGATTAAATAATTACTTAAATAAGACGCTATTGTTTATATCTTAGCGAGATGATATTCTTAAAAAATAGGTTTTACGAACCACAAGATTGGAATAATAAAAGTAAAAATTAATTATTAATTAATAATTAATTTTTCAAAACTATAGAGGGATATTAAATGTTATATGAACATCAATTTGACCCCGCGCTTAATCTAGACAAAATCTTCCAATACACTCCGCCACCACAAGGTGATTTTTCCAAACTACCTAAGTTACCTAAAGATTGGCGCGCTCAATTAGAAACTATCTTTTACCAAGTCGATAAAAGCTTAGAAAAAAAGAGTCTTGAAAAGCATTTAGGCGCAGATTCTGGTTATGAATTAAAAAAAATATTGGCCGAGCAATTACAACTTATTTATTATCGTTTACAAGGCGATCTAGATACAGAATTAGGTCCTCTTTCCGACGATCATCGGATCGCTTTACTCAATAAATTGATAGAAGAAATAACCGAATGTACCCCCGGCTTCCATAATCGAGTCAATGTTATTGTCAACTCGTTTCAAAAACCACGCAATCTCGATCAATTATTTTATATGCTACGGAAAAGAATAGTAGAGGATGTCGCTTCTTCGCTTAGTAATGAAGTCCATGCCCATAATCAAGTGACTATCATCGCTGCTGCCGAAGGCTTTGGCATAAAGCCTAATTTTTCTAACGATCCTTATACGGGATCTTTATCCAGTGATGAAATTAGATGCGCCTTAGGAGCGACATTTCAGAAAAAATTTACCCCCTTTAATTTACCTTGTTTATTGAGTCACGCCTTAATGGGACTGATCCCAGAATTAGAGGTAGAAAAAAATAAAGCAACCGGTTTATGTTCAGAGACTACGGAAAAAATTGTGACACTCATTCAATGCTATCTACCCCATAGTGTCACTTCTGATCCACTCGATTGGCAAAAATATTTTCACATCTATACCGACCCAAAAGATGAACTCAAGGTTTGTATCGTTAATGTAAATTGGAACATCATGTATCGATATTTTTACCAAGAGTTATCTAAACAACATTATTTTAAGCAAACGCCGAAAATAAACAATTTGGTTGACGGCGCTTATTATAACCTGTCTTTAGAGACACCTGATCCGACGGATTATGAATCTGATTACATCAATCAGCTTTTCGCAGCAAAAAACTATTTCAAATTATTGGCGCAATTAGAAGAGTTACAGGCTAGATTTCCAAATTACTATCAACGGGTAACCAGCAATCCCATCTTAATTAAGCATAGTCCGGAATTTGTTCCTTATCTACAACAGCAGTTTCCAAATAGCCTTGGTTACTCCTCTGAATTTATGCAAGGATTCCATTTAGTAACCAACTTAGACTTAGATGTCGATGAACCTACTATTTTAAAGATAGTCTATGCATTAGCACTCAAAAATGGCTTGGAGAGCTATACGCCCTTGATGCTGGCGGCACGTAACGACGCCAACATCGTAGAAGGTATGTTAAATTTTCTCATCCAGCACCAAGCAATCATTGGACTAGATATATATCGACAATTGTTCCTCGAAAAAAATCAAGCCGATTGGAACGCTTTGATGCTAGCGGTAAGGTTTCGACCGGTTGCGGCGATATTAATCCTGTCGTTTTTTGACATTCATTTTCTCGCATCGACGGATAATAAACGCAAAAATTTTGGCATTCATTTACTTCAGCAAATTTTTACCATTAAGCAAAATGACAATTATAATGTCTTGATGTTGGCCATGTACAAACCAGCAGAAATAGTCGAAACGCTCTTAGCCTTTATGAACAAAAATATCGCTAGTTTTACTAAAAGTACCCTGCAAAAATTATTTACCCAAAAACAAAACAATAATTACACCGTACTGACATTGACCGCCTCTAAACAGCCTGAATACGTCAGCGATATTTTATCTTTTATCGAAAAACATATAGATAATTTTGACCCTGAAATCTTGCAAAAATTATTTTTTTCAAACCAACAAGGAACTACCTGTGCCGCTTTAATGCAAGCGGTAAATAGTCAAACCGAAGCAACACCAGTCATTTTACGCTTCATTCATCAACATATGGAAAATTTTAATCTTAAAGCGATTCAGCAAATGTTTTTAGAAAGGGATGAGCGCCAATATACTGCCTTGATGTTAGCGGCACAGACTCACACTGAATCAGTAGAGGCGATTTTAACATTTTTAGAACAACACCCTAAAATCTTCGATGCCCAATTAATGGCTGATATTCTTCTCGCCAAGGATCAATTCGGCACTACCGCCTTGATGCTGGCCGCCGAGGAGCAACCCAAGGCGATGATACGACTGTTGGATTTTATAAATAAAAATATCGACACCCTAGACATTCAAGCAATCCGAGAACTACTCTTTAACGAAATCCATGATTACGAAGCCAGTATGGGTGTTCTTTTTGGTGGCAAGTTTAATACACGAAAAACGCTGCTAATGGAGGCAGAACGTCAAGATTCTGAAGCGGCCAGTGCACTGTTGTTGTTTATAGATGAACATATTCAACGACTAGGCACCGATATATTGGTACAACTATTATCAGAGACAGACGCTAAGGATAATAACCCTTTTATACGTGCATGTAATAAACATACAACAGCGATGAAAGGTACTTTAAACTTCATCGCCAATATCACCGAAATGGGTAACCATGCCTTCGATAGCCTTAAGCTAGAGATAGCCGATTTGATCTTAATCCAACTCCCTCGAATGTCCTTGACAGAACCGGAAGAGAAAACTATCGTCGATAAGATCTTACTCAGTAACTCACCCTTGTTATTAGCCCATTTCACTAAGGATTATTTTGCCGATCGCCCGGCTAACCTAGACTATATTACTAATCAGTTATTTGAGTGTTATTTAGAAGAGCTCGAAGAGAGAAAACTAAAGCGTATTTATTACACCACCTCGTTCTCTTTTTTTAAATGGCGTTACTCCACTTGGGAAAAAATGGATGCCGCGAAGGAACTGAAAAAAATTGTACAGCTTCATCCTTTTACTCCACAACAATTAAGCGCGCTGGAAAAAAACTCCCGTTATCACTGGCCTTTAACGGAAAGTCGCTTGGGTAATTTATTTGCAGCTTATTGCCACATTGCAGACAATGCGGCAAATAACCTCGCCGAAGCCCACAGTGTTCTTGATAATAACAATACCGTCGCCCCTGCCCCGATTGAGAGGTCTGGCAGCTCTGAGGCAAGCACTTATCTAAAGCACTCATTAATGATAGGTTTCTAATAGACACGCCGGTACACGCGCCTATCCTCCCTACTCTCATAAGGTAAGGAAAGGATGTTAAGTTAGCCGCCAGCATAAGGTACGCTTATGCGTGCTTGGTAGGCAATAAACTCTTATTCTAGCAAAAGGTATCGTGCTGACTTAATGAGGATTGATACGCTGCACTAAGGAAAGAATGCAACTAGGAATGTGAGTAAGGGAGAGGAAGTTTACTGGTAAAGCCCAAATAAAGTGCAATGATGGCCGCCAGTAGATGGAAAAAACTATCCGCTAGCGTAACATGCGCAATAGCTAAATTGCCGTTCATAGCAAAACCACAAATTGCCATACCGGCATAAATCACACCAAAAAGCTTAAAGTACAAGCGCGTATAAACGACCGACGTACTCGCCGATAAGGCAATCAGGCCGGTAACAAGATAGAAAAGGTTGAATAAAAGCCCTATCGTAAAGAAATTAAACAGTAAATGATTGGGCGCAATAGGTGGAATAAAGCCAAGCAGACCTAACAGAATAAAAAAAATCGCGAAGATTAACGCCATACCTCTTAACAACACGCGAGCTCTCCCTTTTGCCGAGGCTTTGCTTAAGCGACTAAAGTGAGGAGTATAGTTAACTTCTTAAAATAATCAAATCGCCGCGACTCGCGCACAAGATGACACGGATCAGATGAAATGTCTAATAATTAAGCATTAGGATTACAAAACCAAGCTTACCCACAGATTCTGTGAATAACTTTGTGGACAGCATTGGGGGAAGCCAGTGAAAACCTTGATTTATAAGTCATCCTGACAATTTGTACAAGCTTTAATCAAAAGAAAAAAATTATCTTTTTTCAAATAGTTATCTTATGTCAATCAGAAAATTACTTTTAACGCTGTTCAGATTAGGTCGAATAAATTAAATTAATACCACTTGTGCAAAAGTCCTGTACATTCTTGGATAAAGTAAGCGTTGTCAATAGGTAGTCTATGGAAATTTATAATAAACTCTTCGAAATTTTAAATCCGGGCGATCTGCTGCTCACGGCCAATAAACGTTTAATTCTGCTTCTACATAAAGCCTACGCCGATTACCAACAAACACAGCAAAAATTACTTTGGCCTACGCTTTCATTGTTTACTTTATCGCGATGGTTAGAATTGCTATGGGAAAAACAGCAGATAGAATCACAAAGTTTTCCTTTACGCTTACTCACCGAAGCGCAAGAGTGTGTCATATGGGAAACTATTATCCATCAATCCGGTTATCTTTTATTGGATAGGCATCACACCGCGACAAGATCACAACAAGCTTGGCAATTACTCCATCAAGCACAACTTAATTATACATCGTCTCAGTTTAAACAAACAAAGGAAACAGCCAGCTGGCAAACCTGGGCGAGCAGTTTTGCCGAGTTTTCTAATGCCTGCCATTGTATCGATTTTTGTAGTGCTACGAATCGTTTGATTGAGTTATTGCAAAAAAAAATACTCACGCCGCCGAAGCGTATTTTTCTACTGGGATTTACCGAACTCAATCAGCAAACTAAAAAACTATTAGATTGCCTTGAAGATCAACAATGCATTATCTCCCATTACACGCCCGCTTATAGCGAAGCTACACTACAACGTTTGAGTTTAATCGATAAAGAAAGCGAATTTCGCAGCATGGCGCTGTGGGCCTATCAGTGCGAGCAAGCCGGTAAAAAAAATATAGGTTGTGTTGTCCCTAATCTTATCGAACAGCGTTCGCCATTGCTACGCCAATTTAGCGAGGTATTCAGCGAACTGACGCCCGCAAGCTCGCATCGGCCTGCTTTCAATATCGCCGCCGGTAATCCGCTTAAAGAATTTACGTTGATTCAAACCGCTATAACGATTATTGAATTAGAAAATATCAATTCCTTTAGTAAAGTGAGCGAACTGATACGCTCGCCTTATCTAGGCGCCGCTTTGCAAGAACAATCTCAACGCGCGCAACTTGATATTTACTTACGCTGTCATAGTGAAAACAAACTGTACTTAGAAGCTTTGATCGCAACGAGTAAAAAAAACGCTTGTCCACACTTAAGCGGCCTAATAAGCCGGCTTTTACCCTTACTAACAGCATATGATGCCAAATCTTTAGCAAAACCCAGTTTATGGGCCGAGCACTTTGCTAAAAAACTTCACAGCCTAGCCTGGCCTGGCGAGCGTAGTTTAGACAGTCATGAGTTTCAATTGCTTGAACGTTGGTCTGAATTATTAACCGAACTAGCGGGTTTGGATTTTATTCTAGGTCAAATAAATCAAGCGCGTGCTTTACAGCAACTGCAAACCTTAATGGCCAATCGCTTGTTTCAAGCTAAAACCTGCAATGAGCCATCGATTCAGGTAGTTGGTATATTAGACACGGCGGGTATTTACTTTGATGCGATGTGGGTAATGGGTTTAGATGATAAAACCTGGCCCGCTACGGCCAAACCTAACCCATTTATTCCCTATGCTCTGCAGCGACAACATCAATTGCCGCATGCGTCGAACGAACGGGAATTTTATTTTGCGCGGTTATTAACACAAGGCTTAATCCGTAGCGCGCCAAGGATTATTTTTAGTCATGCGGTACAAGACTTGGATCAAGTCTTGCGTCCTAGTGTCTTGATTAACAACATGCCATCGATAGAACTTAGCGAGTTAACACTTCCGCTTTACCAATCACGCGCCGAAAAGATACGCAGCACACAAGATTGGGAATATTATTGTGACGAGCAAGGTTCAGCACTGCCGGAGGATCAATACTTCTTTGCCAACACTCAACTACTTCAATCGCAAGCGAACTGCCCTTTCCAAGCCTTTGCACGCTTTCGTTTACATGCTAAATTTTATTCCTTACCAGCAATCGGACTTAACGCCAGAGATCGAGGGATACTTTTACATCAAATTTTAGAGCAGTTTTGGAATGTGATCGCCAATCAAGAGACGCTGTTACAACTATCTACCGATGCGCTGAATGGGCAAATTGATGCGGCGATTGATTCGGCACTAGTTGCCTATACTAAAAAACGCGCTTTTATTTTTAAACCCCACTTTACCGACATAGAGCGCCGCCGTTTACGCCAGCTGTTAAAAAATATCATTGATTTAGAAAAGCAACGTCCGCTTTTTATTCAAACGTGGCATGAACAAAAACAAGACTATAAGCTCTTGAAACTTACCTTGAATCTACGTATTGATCGTATTGATCAACTCGCCGATAACAGTTACCTCATCATCGATTATAAAACAGGCATCCCTACGACAATAAATTACTTAGAAGAACGCTTAGATCATCTACAGCTGCCGCTTTATTGTTTAGCTTACGCCGAAACCGTACGAGGTTTTGCGCTCATGCATCTTCGTAGTAATACTATTGCACTACAAGGTATCAGCGCAGAAGAAAGCGGAATCACCCAACTGAGTCCGCTGAAAAAACTAAAGACGACACTTGTTTTGCAAAGCTGGTCGGATTTGCTCGATCATTGGCAGGCCTTATTAGAAAAATTAGCGCAACAATTTCAAACCGGTTTGGCCGTCGTGGATCCCAAACGCGGTGCCACCACGTGTCAGCTATGTGATCTGAAGCTACTGTGCCGTATTGATCACTAAAAAAGACATTTCACGGTAAAATTATTCTAATATTAGAACAAGGGTCTATTGCCTATCAGACACGCATCAATACATCCCTGTAGCGCTTGGTGAACATCCTGTTCACCAAGGTCTTTCAGCCAATAGACCCTTATTCTACAACTTTGTTTTATTTATTCACCAACCTCCGGGAAGAAAGAAAGCACATTCCACTTATCACTCAGCGCTCTCTATTTATCTATTTTTAAAAATAGAACATAAGCAAATACCCAATGATTTTTGCGTGACTTAATAGGTTACGAAAGACACATTTATTTCATTTTTTGGCTAGGCTGCTAGCACCGATTTCCTCCGTACTCAGCGCCGCGCTCGGTGCTACGCTAAAAAAACAACAACCCTCTTTAGCGCTCGCTTTTTGACGCAATTGCGCTAACTTTTCATCGGATGCTTGCAAACCAGCCGCAAGTGTTAATAATGAACCGGAGTGATGCGGTGCTTGCGACAATTTAGCCAATGCGGCATTGGCGGCTTTTAAACGTGCCGCCAACTCTACCACGACCGCTAAGAGTTCTTCATTAACATCCGCTGTTAAGGTGCGCCCAAATTCAAGACCACACAACTCCGCCAAAAATAGATTACTTTCTGCCAAACTGGCTTGCTGCGCATGGATAAATAATTTTTCGCGTAATAGTGATTTTTCAGCTTCATCGCGACCTTGTGCCATCAGGCTATCCATGTGCATAAGATTTATTTCGAATAACACCGCATGCAGTTTTTTAGGCTGAGCAACAACTCTTTTATCAGCTATTAGGCTATTAAACGCTTGCTCTATGATCTCGATGGTTTTTACACGGACTTCTTTTTCTAGTTTTTCTTTGGCAAAATCAAACAAACTAAACCCAAGTTCCAGGTAATCTATTTTTAAATCAGTTTTTGCTTCAAAATTAAGCAAAAAATCTAATTTTTCAGCCAGTTGATCCCATTTTTCAGTACGAATAGTGTATTTGAGTTGGTGCAACCTTTCATTGCGGCAGGGCTCGCCTTTGATTTCTTTCAGCGCTAACAATACTTTCAGATAGTTTTCCTTGTCATAGACATAATATCGACTCCTTTCCCCGGCTGTCATTGGCCGATAAGTAGTGACTTCTTTTATGGCAAATTTTTTTAAGGCTTGGATCTCCTTATAATGGTAGCCTAGATCGATTTCATAGTGACCTTGCATATTCCGCACAAAATTACGATAGTATTTCTCTTTAATAAATCGGTGTATTCTAGCCGGCACTAGAAGCTCAGCGGCGGTATCCTCGATTAAAAATGGATGCAAACTGATAGGATCCTTAAGTGCACTGACTATCTTATCGCGTGTCAATATTAATGTCGTCTTATCACACCCTATTTGACAGCCAAATGCGATCTCAGGGTAATGTTCCTTATCCACGGCAATACGTTTACTTAATACCTTCAGTGGACTGTCTTTGCGCCTAGCACTGGCTTTTTTGACCGCTGCATTCCATATTTCATCTAAAGTATTACTGGGAAAATTTTGCCGTATATCCCCGATTAAAACCGCTATATGGACGATACTCAAACTAAGACCGTAAGGCACTAAATACTGTGTCCAATAACGGTAAGCTTCTTTTTTAGCCGGCTCCAATAATATTGAATCGATATGCGCCGATAATTTGGGCACATTCTCTTTAATTAGCCGATAGGGAACCGTTAATCGAACACAAAATCCATTGTTTGAGCTCGGCTTAATTTCCTCAACTAGAACCTGAGAAAAGTTATCCCGCGCACAAGTCTGTAAATCTAATACAAACTCACGCAGCGAAACGCCATAAGGGGTTCGCAAGTTGATATAAAAACTATCATATTCCTTTAGTTCATCGATAGGCGAAAATTGGCAGCGCTCTGGAACCGAATGGTAACCAAAAAGGCGAAGAAATGCATGTTCAAAGATATCCGTCGAAATACTGATATCAGGATGTCGTTCCTTTAAGTAATCACTTAATCTTGTCACTAAAATTCCATAGTTTGACATCGTTCTCTATCCTTGTTATCAAAATTTGCTTAAATTAGCTTATACTGAGTTAAAAATCTATCGCCATAAGCTGCTAAAATACTCAACTCACTCGCATGAACACACCACCTATCATTGCCGATGCCCCACAACGCCAACAAGCCTTAGATGCCCGTCTATCTTTTATAGTGCAAGCGCCGGCCGGTTCTGGGAAAACTGAACTTTTAGTACAACGCTATTTAGTATTGCTCGCTCGGGTTCAGGTTCCAGAATCAATTATCGCTATCACCTTCACCCGTAAAGCCGCGAACGAAATGCGCTTGCGGATTATTCAGGCGCTAGAACAAGCGCATAGCCTGTCGTTACCTAGCCACAAAGAGGCCACACGTTACAAACTGGCGAAAAAAGTATTAGCGCAAGATCACGCATTAACATGGAATCTATTGGCCAATCCTAATCGACTACGTATCCTAACGATTGATAGTTTTTGTCAATCGATAACCCGACAAATGCCTTTATTATCGACATTAAGTGAAAAATTATCGCCAGTTGATAACCCACAAGGCTTGTATCAGTTAGCGGTACAAGAATTGTTAGCCCATCTTGAAGATAAATTACCTTGGCAGAATGCCTTAAGCCATTTATTGAGCCATTTGGATAATAATTTTCAACAAGTTGCCAGCCTACTTTGCCAAATGTTAGCACGACGCGAACAATGGCTAAGTTATCTGTGCCATCATCAAACCGATTTACGGGCACAACTCGAGCAAGGTTTATCACGTATTAATCAGCAATTATTAGCGCGTCTTAATCGCTTAATCCCAAATGACTTAAGTCAAGAACTCTTTTATTGTTTAAATTTCTCCTTACAGCAAACGCATAAAAACCCCTTGGAAGACATCGGCGACCTTGACTTTTGGCAAGCCGCTGCGCGCTTATTATTAACCAGCGCTAATGAATGGCGAAAACAACTGAGAAACAGCGAAGGCTTTCCTGCCGCGTCAAGCTTAAAAAATAAAGCTGAAAAAGCACAATACAGTACGATAAAAACAAGGATGGGCGATTTAATCCTGCGTTTAAGTCAGCAAACGGCACTAAAAGAGGCGCTAATTGATTTAAAACAAGCACCACCTCTGCACTATAGCCAGGAACAATGGCAAACGCTGAATGCCTTGTTTGAATTATTGCCGGTCTTAGTGGCCCATTTGAAAATGATCTTTCAGCAACAGCAACAAGTCGATTACAACGAAATCTTACTCGCCGCTTGTGCGGCCTTAGGTCAATCAGAAAACCCCACTGATCTCGCACTGCGTTTGGATTATCGAATCGAACATCTCTTAATTGATGAATTTCAAGATACCTCGAGCACCCAATTGCAATTAATCGAAAAGCTAACTGCCGGTTGGCAAAACCAGGATGGACGAACGCTGTTTTTAGTCGGGGATCCGATGCAATCTATTTATCGCTTCCGTAAAGCTGAAGTGGATTTATTTCGACAAGTGCAACAATATGGAATCGGTGCTATTCAATTACAGCCTCTCTCTTTGTCGGTTAATTTTCGCTCCCAAGCCGGTTTAGTCGATTGGATTAACCACTGTTTCAGTCAATTATTAGCACCCTCTGACGATAGCAATCAGGCGGCTGTCTACTTTTCACCGGCTAGTGCTTACTTAGCACCCGCAAGTAATGCAATCGGTTGTTATTGGCAAGCTGAAACCGAGCTGTTATCAGCCAATCAATTGGAAGCAGAAAAAATAGTTGCCATCATCCAACAAATCAAACAGCAGCATCCACAGGATACTATTGCTATTTTAGTCCGCGCGCGTCGTCATTTATCGGCACTATTGCCGGCTTTAAATGCGGCGGCAATTGCCTATCAAGCCATCGAGATTGATAGTCTGGCTGAAAAATCTGTAGTACAAGATCTTCTCGCCTTAACGCGCGCACTCCATCATCTGGGTGATAGAATTAGTTGGTTAGCTTTATTACGTTCACCTTATTGCGGTTTATCTTTAACAGATCTGGAAAAAATTACCCAGTTTAACGATGAAGATTGTCCTGCGTTGACTATCTGGGAACAGCTCTTACACTTTGAAAGCATCCCGCTCAGCGATACCGGTAAGCAAGCTTTACGCCGTATCGTACCCGTGCTTTACCACAGTCTTAATCAACAAGGTCGTATTCCTTTAATCGACTGGATAAAAGAAACCTGGTTGAATCTAGGTGGCCCTGCGAGTTTAGCCAACGAAGAGGCGATAAATTACATCGATGCTTTTTTAAATTTTCTAGACAAAAAGCGCATTCAGGAAGGCGATAGGCTGGATTTTTTTAAATTAGATACCGAATTGATGCAAATTTATTGTCCTACCCCGAGTAAATCGGCCCATGCGGTGGAGATCATGACGATACATAAAGCAAAAGGACTCGAATATGATCATATTATTTTGCCTGGCTTACACCGCAGAGGTCGTGCCGAATCACCTTCGTTATTGCTCTATAGTGAACATATCGATGGTGTAGCGAAAAAAGATTTTTTACTCGCACCCATCAAAGCCTGTCATGAAGAACACGATTTAATTTATGATTATCTGTTTCAACAAGAGAAGAAAAAAAATGCGCAGGAATTAACACGCTTACTTTATGTCGCCAGTACTCGCGCCAAAAAATCGCTACATCTGTTAGCGACACTGCACTATGATGAAAAAGGCGCTCTCAAGATACCGCCCTCACTTTCGCTCTTAAAGCATTTATGGCCTGTTCTCGACATCACAGCCAATGATATTTTATCAACCACTACGCCAAACAATAACCTCGCATTGCCACCTAAACGCTTATTAAGACGTTTAGCGAGTACTTGGCAAGCACCACCTGTCCTAACGCAAGAAAACATATCTTGGCAAAAAGTATCGAGTCCTTGGCTTTATCAATGGCGCTTACATCCCGAAAAAATACTCGGCACTGTGATACATCGCTTGCTGTATCAAATCAGTCAAGAAGGTTTGTCCAGTTGGAATCTGCAAAAAATAAACGCCGCACAAGGAATGTTTACGCAACTACTGGCACAAAACGGTCTATTAGCGACGCAACAAGCATCGGCTTTATTAAAATTGAATACTTGTTTGCAGAGAACCTTAGCCGATCCACGTGGACGCTGGATTTTAAATCCATCCCATCGGGCGGCCAAATCTGAGTTGGCATTAACGGCGGTATTCAATGGAAAACCGCAAAATTTAATTATCGATCGAAGTTTTATTGATCCGACTACCGGTATACGCTGGATTATTGATTATAAGACCAGTAGCTACACGGGAAATAAACCACTCGATTTCTTAAAGGCTGAAAGGCAACGGCACCAACTGCAATTGGAAACCTATGCCCAGGCCTACTCATTGGATCCTCAAAGTCCCAATCAGACAATCTGCTTGGGACTTTATTTTCCCATGACATCGCTATGGTGCGAATGGGTTTTTAAGAAAAAATCAACCACCGCAGTGGCTTGAGCACTGTGTGCATGAAAAACATAACCGGCACCGATAAATAAACTAACCCACCCTAGCGCACCAGCATAGGCAAACAGGGCAAAATAACGAAACGGAAGTCTTAAACCACCGGCGACATATCCGGTTAAATGTCGCACCCCGGGAATAAAATAACCTATCAACAACGCCCACTTCCCAACCCGTTCAAACCAATTATGCGCTAATTGATAACGTTTTTCGGTTAGGCCGATGTAGCGGCCCCAGGTTTGACTCAGATAATGGCCGGTCGCTATACCTAAGGCATAACTGCCACTGATGCCACAGCAACTACCGGCATAAGCGGCGATTAAGCTGGATAAAATAGCTAATTTTCCTTTAGCCATTAAAAATCCAAGCAACAACAATAAAGATTCTTCCGGAATCGGTAAGGCAAAGATCCCAAGTGCAAACCAAAAGAAAATAGCCAGGCTGCCGTATTGTTTAAGCCAGGGTAAAAAGTGATC
>DALYCY010000023.1:0-6692 GCA_031973495.1 Candidatus Aquirickettsiella sp.
TGCCGCAACCTAGCGATATAGTAACCGCAAGCATCGACCCTATCTCAGGTAATCTGTTGCCTAACGGGACACCGGGCTCTATTTTAGAATATTTTCGTAAGGATGATTTATTAAAAGCGCCCACACAGGAAGATTCTGTAATTTTTAATGCCAATACCAGCGATAATTCCAATATAGCCGAAGCTCCGACTGAAAATTCGATACCATCAGAGAAAGAGGCGCAAAGTAATAAAGACGCTAGTAGCGAGCCATTATTTTAAACAGATACACGTTAAACCTATTATATTTTGCTTATAACCCTGTAGCCTCTTCTAAATCGCCTTTGGTTTGAGGTCCTGTTAACACATGCAAACGCCCATTTGGGGCAATCAACAAGGTTGTGGGTAATCCACTGATGTGAGATAGGCCAAGCTGTCTTTTAGGGTCAACGGCAAGCGTAGGAAATATAACGCCACTTTGCTGGATATGGCGCGGTAAATTTCCTGGATCATCATAGTTCACACCAAACATGGCCACTTGATTGTGATGCGCCCGATAAAAGGCATTTAACTCAGGAATTTCTTCTAAACAATACCCACACCAAGTTGCCCAATAATTGATCACCACCCACTTCCCTTTATAATCTGAGAAGTTGATATCTCTTACAATACTGGCGGCTAAGCTCACCGTAGAAAATAATAGTAACAGGCTCGTAAACAGTAGAAATCTAAAAGCTTTACGCATAAATTCTCCTTGTAATATAGATTCGATCAAATTTAACACTTTGCCACTCAAAAAACACGCTCTACAAGCTTAGTTTATCCTAAATTTAATTAATTGACGCATTAACAATGATACTAATTCTAGCTTTCCTTTCAGTAATAAGCTTGTTACTATGCCGCCTTCGCCCAAGGGCAGCCTAAGCTTCTTGATAAAACTAAACATATTTTAATAAGCAAAGGTTTTACAAGCTGTTATAAATAGGCTGCAAAATGCCCTTATCACCCGCAAAACCCTGCCCGCGTAAAAAAAGTGTATGTTAAAATCGCCTGCTATTTCGATCGTTAATGCTAAGTTACGCTATCAGGATCACACCTTATTTGATCATCTGAATTTTCATTTAGCCGCCGGCCAAACAACCTGTTTACTGGGCACCAGCGGAATTGGAAAAAGCCGTTTCCTGCAACTCATCGCTGGATTGAATCCCATATCTGCGTCTGCACATATCACCGCTAGTGACCAAAAAAGTCTGTCTGGACGGCTTGCTTATATGCCGCAAACAGATACTTTATTGCCGTGGTTAAACATTTTAAACAATTCTTTGTTGGGTTATCGTTTACGCTGCAGTAAAAAACCCTACGCACGCGCACATGAATTATTAGCGCAATTAGGCTTAAGTAATGCGTTAAAAAAGTATCCTGGTCAATTATCCGGGGGAATGCAACAACGGGTTGCATTAGCCCGCGTTCTTTTAGAAGATCGTCCTATCGTATTAATGGATGAACCTTTCTCAGCCTTAGATACGATTACTCGCTATCAATTACAAGAACTCACCGCTAATTTATTGAAAAATCGGACCGTATTATTAGTAACCCATGATCCTTTGGAAGCGCTACGCTTAGGTCACCATATCGCTATCATGTCAGGTCATCCTGCAAAAATTGAATATCTAAAATATAAATTATCCGACTTACCACCACGCACACTGGATAACCCTCACTTATTAACATGGCAAAGCAAATTATTACATCGCCTGCAAGCCTTGCAATGATGAAGATCACTCAACTACTAACAGCTAGAATTTACATCCCCTTATTATTGATTGTAATCTGGGAATGCCTGATCCGATTTTTACGGTTACCTAATTACATATTACCTAGCCCTTTTGAAGTCTTCCATAACCTAATTAACTACGCTTCTTTGATCCGCTCCAACATGCTGGCCACTTTAGTGGAAACATTACTTGGTTTATCGCTTGCGATTATATTAGGTATATTAATAGCATTGAGCATGTGCTTGTTTCGGCCAATTCACGCCTTTTTTTTACCGTTATTATTAGCTAGCCAAGCCTTACCTATATTTGCAATCGCACCTTTACTGATATTGTGGTTTGGTTATGGCATCACCGCTAAAATTCTAACCACAAGCTTCATGCTATTTTTTCCTATAGCGAATAATTTCCTGGATGGATTAAAACAAACGCCTGAAAATTATTTAAATCTAGCGCATATTATGAATAGTAGTCGTTGGCAAACGCTCTGCCAAATTCGTATCCCCGCGGCATTGCCTAATCTTGCCTCAGGGATACGCATAGCAACTGCGATGGCGCCGTTGGGGGCGATTATTGGCGAATGGGTTGGTTCGAATCAAGGTTTAGGTTTTCTATTATTAAATGCCAATGCCCAAATGCAGATCGGCTTGATGTTTGCTATATTAGCCGTTATATTTTTTTTCAGTATTTTGATTTATTTTTTAGTCGATAAATTATTGTATTTAGGGATGCCGTGGACTGTATCAAAGTCGCGTTAAATTAAATAGCTTTTGCTCTTAAAAAAATAGTCCATTTATGCGAAAAAAAATAACTCTTTTTTATTTATTGTTTTTATTTTCCAACAATATTTCCGCCAAACCATTGACGCTAATCCTAGACTGGCTAGTTAACCCTGATCATGCCGCCATTTTAGTTGCTCAAGAGCAAGGCTTTTTTTCCCGCGAAGGGGTAGAGGTTGATATTATTGCTCCCCCTAATCCCGATGACGGACCTAAGCTTGTCGCGGCTGGCCGCGCCGATTTGGCCGTGACCTATCAGCCCCAATTGGTGATACAAGCTGCTCAAGGCTTCCCGTTAATGCGTATAGCCACGTTGATAGACCATCCTTTAAACTGCTTAATCGTTAGAAAAGATAGCGCTATCTATAAGCTTGCTGACTTAAAAGGCAAACATATTGCCTACACATCGCATGTGGAAGGGACGCTCATGTTAAGTGCTTTACTAGAAAAAGCACATTTAACATTACAAGATGTGAAGACGATTAATGTATCTTATAATTTAACTCAAGCCTTATTAAGTCAGCGCGTCGACGCGCTTATCAATGTAATGCGCAATGTAGAACCTTTACAAATGCAGTTCGCCCATCAAGCGGTAAAAATTTTTCCTATCGAGCTCGCCGCCATTCCAAACTACGATGAATTAATTATTATCGCTAATAAAAATAAATTGACTGACCAACGCCTAATGAAGTTTTTAACCGCACTCAACAAAGCAACTCGATACTTGTTAAATAATCCTGAAAAATGTTGGCGGGTATTTGCTAGCAATCATCCTGTTTTAAACAATGTCTTAAATCATCAAATTTGGCAAGCTACACTCCCCTATATAGCACGACATCCTCTAAGCTTTGATAAAAAATCTTATACGCAGTTTATGTTGTTTCTAAAACAAAAAGAAATAATCAACAGCACTTTAGCCAATGATCACTATGCCACCGAATTAATGCACTAAGTCATGCCGATGATATCTATTTTCAGATAGCACGTATAAAAAATGCTTAACAAATATAAATAAAAGATTCAAGCCCGCGTCAATCAATAAATTAATCGAAAATAATCATGCAAGCGGATGAAAATTTCGTTACAATCCCCTGTCTATGAATGATCATCCTCTATTAGAATCTTTAAATGAAGCACAACAAAAAGTAGTCTCTGCGCCACAAATGCATTTACTAGTACTTGCCGGTGCTGGCAGTGGAAAAACTCGAGTATTGGTTCACCGTATTGCTTGGTTGGTTAACGTCGAAAATATTTCTCCGCATAATATTCTTGCCGTTACTTTTACCAATAAAGCCGCGGGTGAAATGCGCCATCGACTAGAATCCTTGCTTGATATTCCCATGAAGATGATGTGGGTAGGGACCTTCCATGGACTTGCTCATCGCTTACTGCGCCAACATTGGGAAGCGGCTGGCTTAATACAGAGCTTTCAAATATTAGATAGTGATGATCAACATCGCATCATTAAACGAATTTTGACGAGTCTTAACCTTGATGAAGCGCAGTGGGCGGCAAAAAAGGTGCAATGGTTTATTAATCAGCAAAAAGATGAAGGGATAAGACCTCATCAGATAGCTAGTACCAATGATCCTTACACGAAAACCTTAGTCCGTATTTATCAGACTTATGAAGATATCTGTGCACGTAATGGGATGATTGATTTCGCTGAGCTTATTTTACGTAGTTATGATCTTTTTATTAAAAATCCAGAAATATTACAGCATTATCAAGAACGTTTTCGACATATACTGGTCGATGAGTTTCAAGATACTAATACAATTCAATATGCCTGGTTAAAATTATTAAGTGGCGAGAAAAACTGTTTAATGATAGTCGGGGATGATGACCAATCTATTTATGGTTGGCGTGGTGCTCGGGTAAAAAATATTCAGGACTTCACGCGAGATTTTCCTGAAAATCAGGTCATACGATTGGAACAAAACTATCGCTCTACCGGTGTTATTTTAGCGGCTGCGAATGGCTTGATTTCCCATAATGACGGACGTTTAGGGAAAAAACTCTGGAGCAGCGGCAAACAAGGCGATCTGATATCACTTTATGGTGCATTTAATGACCTAGATGAAGCACGATTTATTGTAAACCAAATTAAACAAGGTTTAAAAAAAGAAATTCTCGCCAATGAAGTAGCCATTTTATATCGTTCCAATGCCCAATCACGTGTATTAGAAGAAGCCTTGATTCAGTCACAAATACCTTATCGTATCTATGGTGGCTTACGCTTTTTTGAACGCGCTGAAATCAAAGATGCCTTAGCTTATTTACGCCTAATCGCTAATCGAAACGACGACCCCGCCTTCGAGCGTATCGTCAATACCCCGACACGCGGCATTGGCGAACAAACCTTACATATGTTACGTATAAAAGCGCGTACTGAAGGTGTTTCTTTATGGCAAGCCGCTCAGCAATTATTAGCCAGCCAGGCGCTGTCTGGACGCGTCGCCAATGCATTGACTTTTTTTATCCAATTAATCAATAAAATGGATGACGAAACAAAAACATTACAACTCGCTGAGCAAACAGAACAAGTGCTCTACAGTAGTGGATTATTTGCGCATTATCAAAAAGAAAAAGGAGAGCGTGGCCAAGCGCGCATTGAAAATTTGGAAGAATTGATCAATGCGACTCGACAATTTGTTCCTGAAGATAATAGTCTCTCTATTTTATCCTCCTTTTTAGCCCATGTGGCACTAGAGGCAGGAGAACATCAAGGCGATAGTAATCAAGCTTGCGTACAATTAATGACTTTACACTCCGCTAAAGGTTTAGAATTTCCTTGGGTATTTTTATGCGGCATGGAAGAAGGACTTTTCCCCCATCATATGTCACAGGAAGAACCGGGTCGCTTAGAAGAAGAACGTCGTTTGTGCTACGTCGGCATGACACGCGCGATGCGCAAATTATTCCTAAGTTATGCCGAAATACGCCGCTTACATGGTAGCGAAAGCCACCATAGACCTTCGCGATTTATTGCTGAAATTCCAAAACAACTTTTAGAAGAAGTTCAACTCAGAACATCTGTCGTTAGACCGGCCCAATTAAAACCGTCCAGAAATACTCGGCAAAATAATTTAGTGATAGGAGATACCGGTTTACGTATAGGACAAACCGTCACACACCCTGCCTTTGGGGAAGGCACGTTGGTTGATGCAGAAGGTCAAGGCGCTCACACACGCTTACAAGTTAAATTTATTAATGCGGGCACAAAATGGTTGGTTGCAAGCTTTGCTAAATTAACGGCTAAGTAAAAAAGTTACTTTTAACGAATGCGGCTTAATAATACATATAACGCTCCTGTCCCACCATCTCGTGCTTGAGCGGAAGAAAAAGCTAGAATCCATGGAATTTGCACTAACCAACAATTGACGCAATTCTTTAGCTTTGCACCCGATGAACTTAACCGTCCTTTGCCGTGAATAATCCGTACACAACGGTAACCTTGCTCACGGCTGCGCAGCAAAAAATTGATCACCGCTGAACGGGCTTGCTCTACGCTCATTTGATGCAAGTCAAGATAATCTGATTGCTGTATTTGCCCCTGCATTAATTGCTTAGTTCGCTTACTCTGTAAACCGGGTCGGCTAAAATATAATCTATCTTGCGCCCCTATTGTCTGTTCAACCGGATCAAATAAATGTATAGCAAAAATTTGTGCTACATCATTCTCTTGTTCTCGTATAGACCTTGATTTATCCAGGTTAGAAACTACTTTTTTTTGTCGTGGCCTTGCAAGTCTAGATGATTTAGTACGCTTAACGCCTTGCATGGCTTTTATAAAAAATACCAGATCGTCATCATCAGGCGGAATAAATTTAGTCATTGCGATAAATCAACCTTAAGGATATCAGAATTGACGGCAGCATTGCATAAACACATTAGAGTAAACTATTATTAACTAAGTTGTTTAAAATTTGACGGATGAGATTTTGTGTTGCTTTTATTGATTCGTTTATTACGTTTAACCCCTGCGTTATTCTTCATGGTGCCAGGCCTTCTGGGTTGTAGTAGTAATCCTGCTAACCCCTCTTTAACTACATTATCTAATAAAAATGATTTCAGCACCGCTGTTGCGCAACGGATTGCTTTGCTCGTTCCACTACAAGGGCCATTAGCTCGCGTTGGTCAGTCGGTAAAACAAGGCTTTT
>DALYCY010000023.1:6791-15650 GCA_031973495.1 Candidatus Aquirickettsiella sp.
AGAAGCGGGTGCCGCTCAGCAAATTATAGTGATAAATACCAGTACTGGGCCTTCTATCCAATCCGCTTATACCCAAGCTTTAGCGAAAAAAGTACAATTTATCGTAGGGCCTTTGCTCAAACCACAAGTACAATCATTAGCTAGTTTACAACCGAGCATGCCGGTTTTAACACTAAACTATTTAAATTCAGATATTAGTACACCGATTGGATTATACCAATTCGGCTTATCACCTTTAGATGAAGTACAACAGGCAACACAGCTTGCTTGGCGTAAGGGTTATCGTTCTGCACTCATTATTACCGAACACGGTAGCTGGGGCGCTCAAATCGGCGAAGCTTTTGCACTGCAATGGCAAACCTTAGGAGGGAAAGTTGTTGACCAAATCGCAGTTTCGCAAAACTCGGCGGCTACCACGCAGCAAATGAGTCGCTTTCTTCACTTTCAAGCCCCACATGAACGGCGCACTGATTTCGATGTCATTTTTTTAGCCAGTAGTCCGCAAATAGGCCGTCAAGTAAAACCCCTATTAAAATTTTTCTATGCAGGTGACATTGCTGTTTTTGCAACAGCGGCCATCTACAGTGGCATACCGCAATCGCAACGCTTGGACAGCGATTTAAATCAAATTATTTTCTGTGCCGCTCCCTGGTCGCTGGCAAGCAGTAATACCGAAGCATCCCTATACCAACAACTAAAGGCCGCTTCACCGAAATATTTTCAACGTAATAGTCAATACTATGCTTTAGGCATCGATGCTTTCCATGTCACTCAGCAACTAGCACGCTTAAACCAATCCCCGCAACAAACATTGGAAGGCGCCAGCGGTTTACTTTCGCTTAACAAGCAACGCCGTATTGTACGCCAATTGCCTTGCGCACAATTTCGTCATAGAGGGATAGTCCTTATCGATCAATGAGTGCGCCTATCAATACAAAAAAGTTAGGTCGACAAGCCGAAGACTTAGTTTGCCGTTATTTACAAAAACAAAAACTTAAATTAGTCGCGCGCAATTATAGCTGCCGCTATGGTGAAATTGATCTCATTATGCGCGATAAAACAAGCTTGGTTTTTATAGAGGTTCGTTATCGACAAAATCCCTATTTTGGGAGTAGTTTAGAGACTATCAATTGGACCAAACAAAATAAAGTAATTAAAACCGCTGAATATTACCTATTAACCCATCATTTATCTGAAAAAACAGCTTGTCGTTTTGATGTCGTAAGGGTTAAACCTAGCGTCCTGGATTTACAACAGACAGTTTCTATTTCCAAACTCAGCCGAGCTCAAGTAGAATGGATAAAAAACGCATTTTCTAGGTAATCTATGGATCTTCTTACACGTATTAAAACCCAGTTTTCTGAAAGTATTCGTACCAAATCAGATGCCGCTGAAACCTTACCTGAGATTATTTTGGCAGCAAGTCAGCTACTCGTTGCGTGCTTACTCAATAATAATAAAATCCTTGTCTGCGGGAATGGCGGTTCTGCCGCTGATTCACAGCATTTTGCTTCTGAGATGATCAACCGCTTTGAAACGGAACGTCCTAGCTTGCCGGCGATTGCCTTGACCACAGATACCTCAACCATTACCTCTATTGCCAATGATTATAGTTACAATGAAGTTTTTGCCAAACAGATCAGGGCCTTGGGCCAAGCCGGCGATACTTTACTATTAATTACCACTAGCGGTAATTCAGAAAGTATATTAAGAGCCTGTGAGGCGGCACAAAGCAGAGACTTAAAGATTATTGCGATCACGGGCAAAGAAGGTGGATCCTTAGCCGGATTATTAAATTCTACTGACATAGAAATTCGAGTTCTTGGCTCCTCCACGGCTCGTATACAAGAAACACATCTACTTATCATCCATTGTTTATGTGATTTAATCGATAAGCAATTATTCGGTTAAGTGGTTTAAGCGCGCTTAACTTAAAGTGCGCTATCTACTAAAAATAGAAACAGGAATAAAATTTGTAGGTTTTCAGGCAGATTGCACCGTATGATTGAAGCAACAAAAGATAACTATATAGCTCTCTCCGATCTTGGATTACTTCAAGTTACGGGTAAGCAGGCTAAACAATTTTTACAAGGACAATTAACCTGCAACCTTGACGAAGTTAATGAGCATCAAACCAGATTAGGCGCATATTGTGACGTAAAAGGACGTGTTCAGGCGACTTTCCGCTTATTTTTCTATCAAAACGCCTACTACTTTTTGTTACCGCGCCATATGGTCTCGCTTTTATTCGTCGCTTTAAAAAAATATGCGGTATTTTCTAAGCTTGATTTAAGCGATGTCAGCGACAATTGGCAAAAAATGGGGCTTTATGGGTCAAAAATAGCCGCCCTGCTGAGTGCACAGCAATTATATCCTAAAGAAGAAAATGGCTTTATAGCACATGAACCTATCTTGAGTTTATCGATTCCTGGACCTAGCCCTCGCTTTATTTTGCTGAGCCCTAGCCCTCCATCGATAGGCTTTATTGAGACGACTTGCTCGCCGCAAACCCTCAATGATTGGCACTTATTCGATATAATAGCCGGGATTGCCACTATTTACCCTGAAACCAGTGGTCAATTTACCCCCCATCAGCTGAATTATCCAGCCCTTGGTGGCGTTAGCTTTAACAAAGGTTGCTATATTGGCCAAGAGATTATTGCCCGTACCCAGTATTTGGGAAAAGCCAAAAGTCGCCTTTATCGGGCCAGTTTCCAAGCCAATGAGCAAGCCATGCCAGGCACTGGCCTACTAGAAAAAGGCAGCCAAGGCCTGAAAGGGACGGTCCTTATGAGCGCTAAAGACGATTTTAATCACTATCAGACCTTGGTTTGTTTGCAAAATCAAGCTATTTCCCATACTATCTACCTAGAAAATAGGCAAGCCTCTATCATTAAGCTATTAGAGTTACCCTATTCTATTTAACTAAAATAATTAAAAATGAATATTCGCTTAAAAAAAACAACGTTTGGTTTAATCCTGTTATTGGGCATAAATGTTAGCGCCCTAGCAAGTAGTCCTATTATGCGTAGCAGCACATCGGCTAGCCCTTCTCTAGCGGCTAATCCACAGAGTGCGGCTAACCCACAAAGTAAAGCCATTGAGTTTGCTAGACAAGCTGGAACTATTGCCGGTGTAGCGCGAGCCTGCGGCCAAAATGTGACAGATTTCTCGGCAAGAATTACCGAGGCCATCAACAAGCTCGCTAGTAACCCTACTGATATCACCGGGGCACTGCTTATTTACCAAAGAATAGCCCAAGAAGCCGAAATAACTGAGAAAAAAGCCCAGGTCATTCCTTGCTCCAAGGTTTTAAAGGATTATCGTAATTTACCTATCATGCAGCCCGATTATAAAACAACCATTATTGCACAATTAGATTCCTAAGAGTCTTAAGACCTATGGGAAAACTTCAAGCAGTAAGTTGCTGTGTAGTTGGCTCGCGAATAAATAGTAATAAAATTACAGATACCAAGACATAAAGTGGTAATATCACTAAGGCACGCCGATAATCCATGGTTGAAAAATAGTGGATGCCGGCAACCACCTTCCCATTCCAATTAGCATCTAATAACTTGCCAATAAGTGGTTCTGTGACCGCACTAAAAACCACATCGCCGGTATTAATTAAGGCAATGATTGTTGCGGCAACGGTTAGTTTATTTAATTCTCTCCCTAAAGCAAACCCGAGCATGAACGCACCGGTACTAAATCCAAATATAAATAACAAACTACCCAATACATAAAGTGGCAAATGATTGCTATAAATAATAACGGTAATGCTGAATAAAGCCACACACCCACTTATCAGCATAACACGGCGGCGTTTACCTAAGCGATCCGACAATAATCCTAATAAAGGGCTACCTAAAGCCACACCTAAAAAAATAAACGCCACCAAAAACGCCGCTTGGGTATGTTGTAGCTGGTAAGTTTGTTTTAAAAAAGGAATACACCAAAGGCCTGCAAAAGCATCAATGGGTGAAAAAGCAAGACCGCTATATAAGGTAATTAGCCAGTTTTGTTTATTGTTCAAAACCTGCCATACATCTCTAAACGAAAATTTGGCCATTGTGGTGTTTGATACCGCTGCAACCGGCCTATCACGCACAATTAAATAAAATAAGCTCGCTAAAATTAAACCTAAAACGGCACAAAAATATAAGCTTTCCCGCCAGCCCAGTGTATTGACCGCTAAAGACAAAGGTATCTGGCCGGCTATTGCCCCTAACATAGCCGCTGAAGCTAATAAACCTCCCACAAAGGCAAACTGATTTGGTTTAAACCACAGACTCGTCATCTTCATATAACTGACTGTCGCAAAAGCAGCTCCCACACCCATTAAGGTTCGCGCCCAAGTCGCTACCATTAAGCTATTTGCTTTTGAAAAGCTATAAGCCCCGGCCGCACAAAGTATCAAAGCGATAGTCGTTAGCAAGCGTGGACTGTAGCGATCCAGTAAAATACCCACAAAAAGTTGTGCGATCAAAAAAGAATAAAAAAAACTAGCGGCTAAATTACCTAAACCCACACCTTGAATTTGAAACTCTCGCATCAGATCTTCGGTCATGATGCTAGGAGAGACTTGTAGTATATATTTATAAAATAAAAATGATGCCGCTAAGATAATGACTATCCACGGATAAAAACGATAAGCTGTAAAGTGTTTGTTATAAATACGCATAACGCGGCCGAACCTTAAAACTACTAAGGTCGCATTATGGCATCACTTGCCAAATTTTGCACTCCTTGCTACAACCCGCTATAGAATTTTTAAAATCAGCCATCATGCCCTACATCAATTGGCAAGAAGTACTACCCGCCTTTTGTATGGGTGACTTTATCGTTTCAAGATAAGGCAAATGCCGCACTAAGGTTTGCTTATTCCAGGAAATTTTATGTCTTGAAGAAAATCCTAATAATTTTATTCACGTCACTTCGTCTAAGTCTCGAAGATATTTGAGTAAAGTCTGACTATCGAGATTAACTTTCTATGCAATTACGCAACTATTACTTGAACGTTTTTGCCTGTTTAAAAGACACTCTTCTGCCCCTAAATCTAAATCAACCATGCCAATATCATCTATATGGTAAAAATTAGTATTGCTGCCAAAATTTAGATTATTATTACTATTTGTCGAGTTATTATAACTATTCTGCTCAGACAATACCTCGATCAAATCGGAACTTGCTTGTGCACTTTGTTGAAATGCGGCCATGCTGAAATTTAATCGGCTTGCATATTTTATGAGGGAAGCTCCACTATAATAGTTAACTTGCAAAGTTTTTATTAAGGCTTGGCTAAAATCCTTACGTTGGTGTCTCTCTATTTCGCTGACTGCCATCTTCAATGGATGTAATATTTGGTTATGTTTCCATGCTTCTGTTTGCAATCCCGCTCGATTGCTATAATAATTGCACTCCCTATTCCTATCCAAGATTGCTTGTTGCTGTTTGGGTGAAAATAATATCTTTCTATCCGCTTCGGCTTGAGAAAAATCTACTTTGTTTAATGGGTATAAATAATCGCCTTTTCTAATCATTTCGTTAGATAGCTGGACACCCATCATCACTGCTCTTGAAGCAAGACTGCTATCAGGACAATTAGGTGTGGCGTGTACTAATTGAGCAGAATCCATATCAAAAACCACCGCCGCAGGGAACCGCTCATCGCCCACATCAAGCGATTTAATATTAAATCGCTCCCGGTGAGCATATATTTGCTTTAACACCTGATTAATGTTGTTATCCGACACTTGTAGCCCCCTAGTACCATCTGGTTTCAATTGTGTACTGCGATCCCTTCCCCCCGTTACATAAATATCTATTTTAGATGGCCCCGGAAACTGGTCTAATATTTGCTTAATGAAGGTCAATGGCCCAGAGAATTTGTCAAAATGTGATAAAACTAATTTTTTACTAGCTGGTTCATAAGCGGCAACAACGACACATTGTTGAATATTATAAGTCCCTAAATTGACATTATTGGCAATACCAATCTCGCGCTGCAGGACTACGTACGCCTTGTTATCCAAAGGCCCTTGCGTCATTTTATAAGCTTCATGGTAATGAAAAGACTCATAATCCTTTAAGTCATCGAGGAAGATATAAGGGAAGCCTAAGTGCTGTAAATTCCGTTCCTTAAGGATTTTATAAAGCGCCGCCAAGGCAAAATGACTGTGTAATTTTTCCTTATTATTTAAAGAGCCTTGATTCATTTGATAGCTAGTTTCATAGAGAATAACTTCTCCTCTATTAACATAAGTTCTTGCTAAATATTGATAAGCGATTTCAAGACGCCTATATTCTTTCAAGTGATCGTAAATTTTAATACTTGCTTGTATATTTATTCTTATAGCTTCATCACAATAATCTCGTGCTAAATACGCCATAGCTAACTGCCAATACGCATTAGCAAGAGAATAATGTTTAGAATAGCCTGATTTGTATAAATCAACGGATTTTTCTAGATGAGTTATAGCGGCTTGGTAATTCCTACGCTTATAATCATTTAACCCCTCTTTATAAGCCTCAGTCGCCATCCTATAATTCCACTCATTATGATGATGATATAAACTAGGATCTGTACTTTCTTGCTTTAAAGAACTGGCTTTCAAAACGAGTTGTTTATTTTTCCAAGCCAAATAATCTATTTTTTGTACACTTTTTAATGAATTAACATAGCTATTATCGAAGTATTCCTTGACATTATCCGCTAAGGTATTTGCTCGCAAAGACAGAGACCTTAGCGCTCCAGTCCAAGAGATGCCTAAGTATCTAATACACGGAGTAATAGCGTGGATTCATCCGATAATAATTTTGCCGATATACATAATGGTTCTAGTATTGAAATAGCCGCTAAGTTTTCTGTCATTGCAGATAAATCTGTTAGCCCTTTAGATATAATCGGCTTAAATACGGCATTATTCGCTGAACAGGCTATTTCACGTAAACTGTCTGCTATCAGTTTTAAGTTGACGGCTAATTTATTCGACAACTCAGCATTTTCAATTAACCGCTGAGACATTTCGATAGCTGTCTCACCGTCATCATTTTTTATGCTTAACTCCTCCTGAGTAGCAATTCGTTGCAAAAGATCTAAAATCTTCGGCCCTCGTTTAGATTCCAGCACCGCTTCGTGTATAGCTGTATTCCCTTCCTTATTCTGAATACTTAAGATTTTTTCCTGTGGAAATAAATAGTCTTTTTCAAGAATAGCATCCACTACATAAACATTACTAGCAATGACCGCTGCATGTAGAGGCGTATTTCCGAACCTGTCCTGTTTGTTAATAGCCGCGAGATAAGGAATAATCAATTCAACTATTTCTTTTTCTTCAAACATCTGCAAACTTTCTTGCATTTTCTCCTCTTTATATCGATATGCCGCTACCATGTGTAAGCCGGTTTCGCCGTCAGCATTCACAATACTTAAATCTGCTTTCCCATGGATAAGCGCCTGAACGATTAATTTTCTCCTGTCAATAATGGCGTGATGTAAAGGGGTCAGATTTTCTGGGCCTGTTTGTTGATTAATATTTGCTCCGGCAACAATTAGCTTTTCTACAATAGTAGCGACAGTAACTTCATCAACAGAGCTAATAGGTTTAGGTTTAATAAAAGCCAGCAAAGGTAATAAAGAAATTTTTGACCCACTAGTCCCCAAATTAGGATCGGCATGGTAGTTTAGTAGTGAAATAACTGACTGTAATTTAATGGCATAACAAGCATCATATAGGGGAGTTTTACCAATACGGTCTGGAAGATTAATATCGTGGCCCATCTCTTTAAGAAAGTTAATAAGGGTAATATTTTCTAATTCGGCAGCTATATGTAAAAACGGCTTTCCATTTTTTTTATTTATGACAAAGAAATCTTTATTATACAGAAGATGATGGCTCGGCAAATCTCTTAACTTTTCTATAATTTGATGGAAGTTGCTCTGTTGATTTTCCTTTAGATAGTCATCCAATAGTTCATACCGCTCAATAAATCTGTCTTCAGATAGCAAAGAATAGGATTTATTCCCTGATATGACAACTGAACCTGCGATTTTCATTACATTTATAATTAAAGTTGTTATTGTTATAAAAGTATTTTTAACATGTAAAATTAGCAGATGCAATACCTATTTTTAATTATATTCTGAAAGATATTTTTTAATTTTAACTAAAAAATATCTTTCGTTAATCAAAAAAAATAATCGAAAAAATAATTTTTTTGGGGTTGTCCATTAGGAAAACAAAATCACTGCAATTCTAGCTTCGCAAATGCAAGCGTCAAGGTATAATATGTTTAACTAAAGCCCCGGTGGCACAGATGGATAGCGCGGTCCCCTCCTAAGGGACAGGTCGCCGGTTCGAATCCGGCCTGGGGCGCCAATTATTATCGAATTAGTTCAACAATTTAAGCAATTTAAACTTAAATTTATTTATCTGATCCCGTGATGGCAACGTCTAATAGTAAAGCTTATTTTATTAAAGCAGATACTCCTGATTTTCTATGCCTTCGAGGCCATGACTATAAGCAAGTGGCTCCAGATTATGTTATGCTGAAAAAGGTGATAATAACAGGAAGTTTTGTTAATGAAAGACTATCGTTCTTATTTGTGGGTAGCGTATATATCAACCGCTATTATCCTACTGACTAATCTTATAATCCCTTTAATCCGTCATTATAGATTATTGAAAAAAAAGTACGTTAATGCTTCGTTAATAGCTAAAAAATAATGTTAAAGATTTGGCAGAAAAAAAACCTTTTAGCCTATTTAATTTGGCCACTCTCGTTAATTTACTGTGCTTTTATTTTTTTGCGCCGTAAGTTCTTTCAGTGGCATCTGCTAAAAACCAAGCATTTCTC
>DALYCY010000024.1:0-15040 GCA_031973495.1 Candidatus Aquirickettsiella sp.
AAAAGGGCTTAAATCGTACAAATTTTGTACTAATTATGCTATAGTGGTCTTCTTCTGCTAAATAAGCAAAAGGGGGGGGCATATAGTGATATTAAAGAAAATAACAAGTTTATTAATTCTAGCAAGTGGTCTTTTTGTGATGACTGTTAATGCTAGTCCAGTAAGCCGGGGCTTGGATGTACAAACTGAGCTAAAACAGTTCAGCGGGCGAGCACCTGGGCTTAATCCTAAGGCACTACAGTTAGGTTTAGAAGCGTATAGCAAAGCTAGACAAGAAGGTTTAGATAAGCAGCAAATCCTAACTATTGTCGATTATACCAAGCCATCAACAGCACGTAGACTCTGGGTGTTAGACCTTAAAAATAATTCAGTGCTATTTAATGATTATGTGGCGCATGGTAAAAACAGCGGTGGTAACTACGCAAGTTCTTTCTCTGATAGACCAGGAAGTTTAGAGTCAAGTTTAGGGGTGTTTTTAACCGAATCACCTTATCAGGGTAAGCACGGTTATTCATTAAAGCTAAAAGGCTTAGAAAAGGGATTTAATGATAGGGCCGAAGCGCGTGATATTGTCATGCATAAAGCAGATTACGTAACGGCACAATTTGTCCAACAGCATGGTAGTCTAGGACGAAGTTGGGGTTGTTTTGCAGTAAGTCCAGCGGTTGCCGATTCTTTGATCCACACGATTAAAAGCGGAACGCTGATATTTGCTTACTATCCTGATCCAAGTTGGTTATCAAAATCTCAGTTCCTTTCATAAATGAGAAAAGTTAACTGTCAAGCAGCCTCAAAGGCTGCTTTTTTTTGGCTATACTTTAGAGGTGTTGAGTAAACCTTAAGATAAAAAATCCTATTCAGGCAGGGGGTATCATTTTTTTTAAAATTTCTTCATAGATTAAAGCCAATTGCTCAATATCATTTATTGATACGCATTCATTGATTTGGTGGATAGTACGATTACAAGGACCAAACTCTACAATCTCTGCTCCTAAAGGTGCGATGAAACGCGCATCGGATGTTCCTCCTGTTGTCGAAACAGAACAGGATAACCCAGTGATTTTTTTTATAACAGAGAGACAAGCGCTGCGTAATTGACCTGATGGGCTTAAAAAGGGTAGGCCTCCGTGTTGCCAAGTGATTGTATAATTTAAGTTATATTTTTTTAAAATAGCCACTACGGCATTTTTTAGTTTTTCAGCACTTGTTGCTGGAGAATAACGAAAGTTAAATTGAACCTCTAAATTATCTGGAATAACGTTTCCAGCGCCTGTGCCGGCATGAATATTGGATAATTGTAAACTGGTCGCTTGGAAATCAGCCAGCACGTTGTCATCCCAATGCGTGTTTAATAACTCGGTTAAACTACTATTAAAATGATGAATAGGGTTTTCTGCTAATTGAGGATAGGCGATATGACCCTGTTTACCGTGGATAACTAAATGGGCTGATAAGGAACCACGACGACCAATTTTCAAGGTATCACCCAATTTTTCTTCGCAAGTAGGTTCGCCGACTAAGCAATAATCTATTTTTTCATTTCTTTTTTTTAATAGCTCCGCTACTTTGGCAGTACCATTGATACTGAGGCCTTCTTCATCACTGGTAATCAGCCAAGCTATCGAGTTGGTATGACGCGGATACTGATTAATAAATCGCTCACAAGCGACTAACATCGCCGCAAGACTCGCTTTCATATCGGCACTGCCGCGACCGTAGAGTTGTCCATTACGTATGCTGGGTTTAAAGGGAGGACTATCCCATTTATCTAGTGGACCCGGCGGAACAACATCGGTATGTCCAACAAAAACAAATAAGGGGCCTACTTTTCCCCGTCTGGCCCAGAAATTGTTGACTTCTGCAAATGGTAAGTGTTCAATCGCAAAACCTAAGCGTTTTAAATGCTGGCACAGAATAGTTTGACAAGCTGCATCGTGTGGTGTTACGGAAGGGCAAGCAATGAGTTGCTGGACTAAAGCAATTAGCGATAACATAGATATTTGATCCTATCAATTTAAGATAGTATTTTACGTCAAAATAATAGATCTAGGAAATAAAGTGATCTGAGGGCATCAAATTTTTGAAATATAAAAGTAAATGAATCAAATTCAATAAATTTTTGTCGAGTACAGCGCATTCCACTATGAAATTTAATTTAAATAAAAACTACTTTTATAAACTTAACTTAAAGTCTTCGGAGTGCGAACCCTGCCAACGTCGTGTATACTCGGCAGTAAGTTTAGGTGATGGAAAGAATGCTTTATGACGAGCACCTTGGTATTTATCTATATTGTTATTGTCTTAGCATTTATTTTTGACTTTATTAATGGGTTTCATGATGCGGCTAATTCCATAGCAATTATGGTCGCAACTAAGGTTTTAAAGCCTTTGACAGCCGTAGTATGGGCGGCTTTTTTTAACTTTATTGCTTTCTTGTTTTTTCACCTGAGTGTGGCAACTACCATCGGTTCTGGGCTTATTGAGCCACATATTATTACCCCTTATATCCTTTTTGCCGCCCTTATGGGTGCTATTATTTGGAATCTCTTAACCTGGTATTTTGGTTTGCCTTCTAGTTCATCGCATGGCCTAATAGGTGGGTTAATCGGCGCCGCCCTGGTAACAGGCGGGTGGCATGTTTTGAATTGGCATGGACTGTTACCCGTATTGATAGCGATTGTTTTATCACCGGTGCTAGGATTGTCAATAAGTTGGATCTTGATAAAAATTTCTCACTCATTGTTAAAAGATATAAACTCCGATAAAGCGCAGCGCTGGTCTAGACGCGCTCAATTTGTTGCGGGTGCTTTATTAAGCTTGGGTCATGGTGGTAACGATGCACAAAAAACAATGGGGATCATTGCCGTCTTGTTGTTCTCTACAGGGCTTTTAAATGGGCATTTTTATGTGCCGTTTTGGGTAATTATTTCTTGTAACTTTGTCATGGGTTTAGGCACCCTTATAGGGGGTTGGCGTATCGTAAACACATTAGGTCATAAGATTACTCAATTAACGCTTTTAAGTGGAGGCTGTGCGGCAACCGGTGCGGCACTCACTCTATTTCTTGCGACTGATTTAGGCATACCTGTTTCGACAACACATACGGTAACAGGTGCTATTCTTGGAGTAGGCTCAAGTAATGCTTGGATAGCGACACATTGGCCTACGATACGACGAATTATTTGGGCATGGCTACTGACCATTCCGGCAGCCGGATTAATGGCTGGCCTGGTTATGATGTTAGAGACCCCGTTTAGGCTGGGTTAGCATTGCTACTCCTGCCCGCTTGGCAATTTTATTTATAATAAGATTTATTTCGGTTTAGGCTTAGCTACTAGCAGTTCTTCACTTGTGCGCTCAGACAATTTTGTTTTTACACAAGCTAATTTATTAAATCCACCCGGAAAACTAATTCCGTCTTTAGTATAAAACCTTACTTTTTTATAAGTATGAATTGCCGCTTCGGCATCAATTTCTGGGGTTGTTTCCTCAAGGATGCGATTTTTTGACATTCTTTGTCTAAGATCTTCAATAGATTTTTTCATACACACTCCTTGTGTTTTTAATAAACATTTTTGCTTTCCCGCGCAAAAAACGCTTATAGCGCAACATCTTATATTATTTTAGGGTATTTTAAAAATTACTTGTAGCCAATGAATAATAGCTGTAGAGTTTTTATAGGATAATAATTATATAAAAATTGTATGGCCCGTTGGACGCTAGGGTTTTTAGTGGGCGTAGTATGCCTCACGCATTTTACGCATTTACCCTCGATAAAAATAGCCTACTTAATTATTGCAATAAGTAGTATTTTAGTCGGCCTTATTTTGTTGCAGTTTATTTCTTCAGCTTGGATTTTCTTTTTTGTTGCTTTCTCGTTAGGTTTTTCTTGGGCATTGATAAACGCTCATCATCGATTCAATCAACAACTACCAAAAATATTGGCAGGAAAAACCCTCATTGCCAAGGGGCGTATAGTCAGCATTCCAGAATTGTATCAACATGCTGTTCGTTTTGATTTTCTTATTAATTCTATAAAGACATCAGTTTCTATTCATTATCCTTTACGCGTACGTATCAACGGGTACCTGTACCAAAACTTTAGTAAATTAGCTAATTTTAAAAAAGGGGATATTTGGCAGTTTGCTATTCGCTTGCACCGACCACGCTCATTTTGGACTCCAGGTAGTTTTGATTATCAAGCCGAGCTATTTCAACAGAATATTTCTGCTACCGGCTACATAGTTGGCAAATTACCGTCTTATTTAATTCAACCGGCGGGTGCTTATTATGTTATTGATAGTTTAAGACAAAAATTAAGCGCTAATGTAAAAAAAGCCTTACAAAAATATCCATTGCCAGGGCTTATTAGTGCTCTTACAACAGGGATGCGTTCTGAAATCTCTGATAAACAATGGCAGGTGATGCGTGGAACCGGTACCAATCATTTATTTGCTATTTCAGGTCTACACCTGGCTTTTATTGCAGGAATTATTTATTGGATAATCCACTTCGGCTATTCTCGTATCCCTTACGCGGCTTTATGGATTCCAAGCTCACAAATGGCGGCAGTATGTACCTTATTGTGTGCTATTTTTTATAGTGCATTAGCGGGATTCGCTTTACCGACACAACGCGCTTTGCTGATGTTATCGGTATTTTCGTTAGCTATTTTAGCAAGGCGTTATTTTACAAGTTGGCACGCATTTAACATAGCGTTATTACTCATTTTAATCCTAGAACCTTTTGCCGTTTTATCGTCTAGCTTTTGGTTATCTTTTATGGCAGTAGCTTTAATTTTTTATGCCGTTTCTAATCGAATTAGACCGCTAAAAAATTGGCGGGCGTGGTGCAGAATACAATTGACTGTCAGCTTAGGATTAATCCCTTTATCCTTATTATTTTTTCAGCAAATTTCTTGGTTAGGTTTTGTGGCTAATTTGCTAGCAATCCCGTGGATAGGGTTTTTGATTTTGCCGTTAAGTTTATTGGGAAGCTTAATAACTTTAGCAAGTTCGACTTTGGGCGCTTATATTTTAGTCCTGGCAGAACGATTGCTTGAATTACTTTGGCAGTTATTGAGTTTTTTTTCAGAAATACCATGGGCTCAATATCACTGTTTCGTATCAACACCGGGGTTAATATTTACCAGTTTATGTGGACTGTTAATGATTTTAGCCGCAAAAGGAATACCCGCACGTTGGTTGGGGTTGATTTGGATAGCGCCTTTATTTTTCTGGCAAGCACAAGTTCCGAAAAAAGGTGATATTTGGTTGCATCTTTTAGATGTAGGTCAAGGTTTAGCAAGTGTTGTGCGTACACAGCACCATATTATGATTTACGATACAGGGCCTCGTTTAAGTACATCTTTTGATGCTGGAAAGATGGTTGTACTTCCTTTCTTAGCAACGATTTGCTGATGATAAGTCATGGTGATAATGACCATAGTGGTGGCGCTAGAATTATTTTACAACAAATGCCAGTCGATAAGGTGCTAAGTAGTATCCCGAAAAAATTTTTACCCAGAAAAGTAAGTTTATGTAAAGAGAAAACCAGTTGGCAGTGGGATGGTGTTAGATTTGAAATACTATATCCGCCAATAAATCAGGGTTATTTAGGGAATAATAGTTCCTGTGTATTAAAAATCAGTAATTCTTTACAAAGTATTTTATTAGTTGGTGATATTGAGAAGCTAGGTGAACATTACCTGCTTAATCATGCACGTAAAGATTTAGCCAGCACGGTGTTAGTAGTCCCACACCATGGTAGTAAAACTTCTTCGAGTATAGATTTTTTAAATCAGGTACAAGCTCGATATGCTTTGTTTTCTACCGGTTACCATAATCGCTTTAAATTTCCGCATAAGATAATATTAAAAAGATATCAACGTTTACACGCAAAAATATACAATACGGCTATAGATGGTGCTATTAGTTTAAAATTAGATGAATTTTCTCATCGGATAAAGGTAGAAACTTATCGTGAAAAATACCATCGTTTTTGGCAAGATTAGTAAAATTGTATAAATTAAATTTTAACCTAGCGAATAAACATGAAGAAAATAAATGGAAACTTTTAGAATAAATTAAAAAGGGCCGCAGAACGGCCCAAGGGGGGTATCTCTGTGTTAATAACGTCCCTGTAGCATCCTTGCTTACACCACATCCTTACAGTGTAGATATCCATATCTATTCCACAAACATAAGGGTTTGCTAATTAATTCTCGTCAAAATAATTGATTGCTCATCATCTCTCTGAAAAATTAACTCCTTGATTTAGGTCATTAGCAACACACATTACATAGAGTAACAAAGATAGATTTTATTACAATGGGGGTTTGATTGCTTCAGTTTTTACTTACACAATTTTACGCAAAAACTTACAAAACATGGATAAGCATTGAGCGAAGGTTTAAAAGAATTAAAGCGTTAAGCTTTTGACGAGTTTAGCTTGAATTTTAATAAACATTAAGTACCTATTTAAAATGAAAAAATGTTGCGTTAATGGAAAATTTGTATAAAAAACTTGATTAATAGGATGCTTGGGAAGACTCATGGCTTAATAACCATTTTTTAATGAACAGTTTTTTCCCTTTATAGCCACCTAAGCCTTGTTGTGCAACAACACGATGACAGGGGATAAGGATTGGAATAGGATTCGTTCGACAGGCGCTGCCAATAGCTCGGGCACCTGTGTTTAATTTTTTCGCAAGTGTCCCATAGCTGATGGTTTCTTGTATGGGCAAATCACTTAATGCGCCCCAAACACGCTTTTGGAAAAGAGTGCCTTGGAGATAATAGGGAATATTAAATTGAAAACCGGGGCTTTTAAAATATTGGTTTAATTCATTGACAGTGAGTTTAGCTATTTTTTCACTCGGATCAATCAACGGTGTATGATTTGCCAAGAAATCTAGTCTAGAGAGTCTGTGCTCTATAGTACCTATGCCTAATTTACCGATAGGGGTTTGGATAATAGCACTATAAAACATAGACTCAGGTTAAATTATAAGCTTTGCTAGAGACATTCATCTTAAAGTTATTCGAGAAAAAGGAGGTACCGCCAACAATATCAAAAATAACTTGAGGTATTGTTGACGAATACGGTCCTCTTTTTAGAAACTTAATCTAAGCTTCCTTGCTAGGCGTTTCTTCTTTTGCTAGTGTCGGGGTTTGCATGCTGGTTGTTAATTTTTCTTTAATACGCGCCGCTTTCCCACGAAGAGCTCGTAAATGGTATAGTTTTGCTTTACGAACATCACCACGGCGTTTTATTTCTATATCGGCTATTAAAGGGCTATAGAGTGCAAAAACTCGCTCTACTCCTTCGCCATGAGATATCTTTCTAACAGTAAAAGAAGAGTTGAACTCGCGATTACGGCGCGCGATGACTACTCCTTCAAAGGCTTGTAATCGCTCACGTGCCCCTTCTTTAACCTTAATTTTCACAACGACAGTATCGCCGGCACGAAAATCAGGGATGTCCTTTTTTAATTGCATTTGTTCTTTTTCAATAGTTTTTATGAGATTACTCATCGCCAACTCCAAATTTTATTCGCTATTCTCACGGATGAATTCGGCCAATAATACCTGCTCTTGTTCGCTAAGTATATGCTTTTTTAATAAATCAGGACGTCGTTGCCAGGTTCGTCCTAATGCTTCTTTTAAACGCCAGCGGGTAATAGCCTCATGATTACCCTGCCGTAAAACTTTAGGGACTTCAAGTCCTGCTATGATGGCAGGGCGGGTATAATGTGGATAGTCTAGTAGAGATTCTGTAAAGGAATCTTGTCTGGCAGAGTCTGCATGCCCTAACGCCCCTATTTGCAAGCGGGCTATCGCATCAATAAGGCACATTGCCGCCAGTTCGCCACCGCTTAAGATAAAATCACCCACGGACCACTCTTCATCAATTTCAGTATCAATGAGACGTTGATCAATGCCCTCATAGCGACCGGCAACTAAAATAAGACCTTTACGCTGGCTTAATTTTTGCGCGGCTGCTTGATCGAATCGTTTTCCCTGTGGAGATAGATAGCTGACGATGGGGTTAGGTTGATAGGCTTGTTGTTGTAATTTTGCCAGCTTTATCGCCGCTAATAAAGGTTTAAACTTCATGACCATCCCAGGCCCCCCTCCATAGGGACGATCGTCTACGCTGCCATGTTTGTCCTCGCTAAAATCTCTGGGATTCAAATAGGATAGTTTTATCAGGCCATTTTTTTGTGCGCGACCAGGGATACTGCTATTTAACGGGATAAACATCTCGGGAAATAAGCTAATAATTTGGATATCCATCAGAAATCAGGGTCCCAATCTACTAGCATGGTTTGATGTTCTATATCGATAGATTTAATTGTTTTATCTAACAAAAAAGGGATTAAATGTCTTTTTTGATCGACAACTAAGAGAACGTCATTAGCCCCGGTTGCAAAGATAGCTTGGACTGTGCCGAGATAAACCTTTTCACAGGTATAGACTTTTAAACCTTCTAAATCTATCCAGTAATATTCTCTCTCAGCTAAGGGAAAGAACTTTTCTCGCTCCACATAGATCTTGTGATTTGTAAATAAACAGGCTGACTCAGGTGTCTTACAGTTTTCAAGCTGAACTACTAAATGTTGACCGTGAAGATGATCGCCGTTGATCTCGATAGGGGATGGAGGATGCCCCTTGCCAGGTGCCAGTAGATACCATGGACGATAATGAAGAATATTGCTAAAGGGCTCTGTGTAAGAGTTTACTTTGACCCATCCTTTGAGACCATAGGGTTTACCGATACTCCCTACTAAGACCCATTTTTTCCTCATTTGAACAGCATCTAAACCCCGATCATTTTTTTTTATAAGGTTGTTGTCTATCCGCACCTGAGACACTTTTGCTTTATCTTTTCGCATAAGAGCATTGTTTAAGGGTTCACCTCTCAACATGTTTTCTATGGTATAAAATGAATTCTTCCCCTAAAGCATATATTTACACAAGATAAGAGATGATAGAGAGGGGAAGCAAAGGCGGGGTTTAAGCCGCTGCTGCCACATCCGTAGGCTCTTTAGGCGCGGTAATTTCTTTCTTAGCTTTTTTGATGAGGCTTAGGACTTGCTCTGAGGCTTGAGCACCTTGAGATATCCAATAAGTAACTCTATCAGCGGCGATTTGTAGCGGCACTTCTTTGCCAGCTGCAACGGGGTTATAAAAACCCAAACGCTCAATATAGCGTCCGTCACGGGGGTTTCGGCTATCTGTGACCACAATATGATAGAAGGGACGTTCTATGCGACCTCCTCGTGCCAAACGAATGGTGACCATGAATAAATGTTCCTCTCTTTTTTACTTTCTACTTAAAATATGCAAGCGAATGGACTTACATTAAAACCTGCCCGGATTCTACGCAGATTTTATTAATTTGGGAAGGGTCTTTATTAGATTCTTCGCCATTATCGAGGATAGTGATTTTGTGAGCCTTGTAAAAGCTTGTGCATAGAACCTGGCTTAGAGAAGCGCTTCATCATTTTTTGCATTTGATTAAATTGTTTTAACAGGCGGTTTACATCTTGAATTTGTGTGCCGGAGCCCGCAGCAATACGTCGTTTTCGCGATCCTTGGATCAGGTCTGGAAAATGTCGTTCTTTTGTTGTCATGGAGGAGATAATCGCTTGCATTTGACGCGTTAATTGCTCATTAAGAGAGCTTTTAGCGCTAGTCAATAAAGCGGCATTGTTACCAACAGGAAGTTTATCTAAAAGTTGTTTCATTCCACCCATTTCATCCATTTGCTTGAGTTGATTTAAAAAGTCTTCGAGATCAAATTTCTTACCTTTTTGAAGTTTTTGATTCAATTTTTGCACGGCTTTTTGATCAGTATGACGTTGTACTTCTTCAACCAATGAAAGTACATCCCCCATGCCGAGAATACGAGATGCAATTCTATCGGGATAGAAGGGTTCAAGAGCCGTGATTTTTTCACCTGAACCTATAAATTTAATCGGTTTACCTAAAGTAAACTTTACTGACAAGGCCCCGCCACCACGTGCATCACCATCCAGTTTACTGAGTATGATACCCGTTAGCGGGATAGCTTCATTGAAGCCCTTGGCTGTTTTTATTGCATCTTGTCCCATCATGCTATCTAGGACAAATAAAGTCTCTATGGGGTTACTGACAGTATGGATGGTGCGAATCTCACCCATCATCGCCGTATCAATATGTAGACGACCAGCGGTATCGATAATGACAATATCGATACCTTTATTTCGGGCAGCTTGGATAGCCGTCTGCACAATATAGCTAGGTGTTTGTGTATCATTACTGGCATGAAATAAGGTGTCTATACTTTCAGCTAAGCTTTCAAGTTGTAAAATAGCGGCAGGGCGATGGATATCTGTGCTCGTCACTAAAACAGATTTATTTTTTTGTGTTTTTAACCAATGTGCTAATTTCGCAACAGTGGTTGTTTTTCCCGAACCTTGTAAGCCCGCTACTATAATGACGGCAGGGGATTGGGTGTGAAGATTTAGTTCCGATAAGTTCTCACCCATGATTTGCGTTAGGGTATCACTGACAATCTTTATAAAGGCTTGGCCGGGGGTTAAACTGGTTTTGACTTCTTGGCCAAGCGCACCAAGCCGCACTTGCTCGATGATAGCTTTAACTACAGGATAGGCTACATCGGCTTCAATTAAAGCTTTTTTTACTTCACGTAAGCTTTCTTTAATATTATTTTCGCTTAAACGACCTTGGCCACGAATATTTTTAAAAGATTGAGTTAAGCGAGCAGTTAAGTTATCAAACATGATTTATAGTGATCCTGGATTTATCAGTAATTTTATGAGACCAACACTAAATTTTAGTTTTTAGTATAGGGCCAGTAATAGGTTTTAAAATGGGCATGGTGAATGACCTAAAAAATTCTGTTATTGTAGCAGCTTAGTTGAGGGGTAAGCGAATTTCATGATGGGGTCCTATACTGATTTTATTCATATTTTTCTTTCGACAATGGCGCTGATTGTTTTATGCAGTGCAGCACTTCAGGCATTGTTATTAGCTAGCCAAGAGTGGATACTCAAGCATAAACAAGCTATCGGATTTATTCAATATTTTCCACCCCTGGAAGTGATGGAGACCTACTTATTTGGCTTAATTTCGATAGGTATCGTGTTGCTGACACTGCTCTTAACAACCAGTTTGGTTTTATTTCATCCTATTTCTGAGCAGGGTTTATGGCAAAAAACATTTTTATCGTTATTAGCTTGGGGTGTATTTTTAATGTTGTTAATTGGCCGAAGCTATTTTGGCTGGCGGGGAAAGATTGCCATTAGCTGGACGCTAATTGGCACAAGTTTAATTGCAATCGTTTATTTAGGGGCCATTTTTTTCGTGCCGACTCTTTAAGGATGAGATTTTAACGCGTGCATTATTCATTTGCATTTCTTGTAGGCTTATTAATTTTCTTATTGCTTGCGGCGGTCTTTTTTTCATTGGCAGAGGCCGCCATGTTATCTATTAATCGGTATCGTTTGCGCCACTTAGCGCGACATAGTCACCTGCTTGCTAAGCGGGTACAAGCGTTATTAAAACGTCCTGACCGTTTGCTGGGTGTTATCCTTTTATGTGGAACCTTCGCTGATATTCTGGCTTCTGCAGTGGTCACGTTGATTGCGCTGCACTATTTTACAACAATCGGGGTTTTTTTCTCAACTTTAGCGCTTACATTTACGGTATTGATTTTTTGTGAAGTGGCACCGAAAACTTTAGCCACCTTATATCCTCAGCCAATTGCGTTTTTTGCAGTTTGGCCACTTATTATTTTATTATATATTTTATATCCAATAATCTGGTTAACTAACTTGATGGCGAATACTAGTTTACGCTTGTTTGGCGTAAAAACTCCGAGATTGACCGTTGAGCAGTTATCCCGTGAGGAATTAGTGAGCTTATTACGTGAAAGTACTGGCCGCAGACCTAACGATTACCAGAGCATGTTGCTGAAGGTATTAGAATTAGGCAAGGTTAGCGTAGACGATATCATGATCCCTAGGCAGGAGATTATTGGTATTGATATCAATGAACCATGGCATGTTATTTTAAAGCAGCTAATTAAAAGCGAGTACACCCGGTTACCTATTTATCGGGAATCTATCGATCAAATAATAGGAATTTTACACTTTAGAAAGGTTTTAAACAGTTTAAGTAAACAACAACTCAGTAAAGAGGTATTGCTGAAAGCTGCAGAAGATGTGCATTTTATTCCGGAAGCAACAGCATTAAATAGCCAATTGTTAAATTTTCGCCGCGAGAAACACAGGATTGGTTTGGTCGTAAATGAGTACGGTGAAATTCAAGGGCTTATTACATTAGAGGATATATTGGAAGAAATTGTGGGCGAATTTACTACCGATATAGCACTAGTGCGACGTACTGTTTCCTTGCAAATAGATGGTAGTTATTTAGTTGATGGAGGGATGTCGTTGAGAGATTTAAATCGTCAATTAAATTTGAACCTACCTTTACGTGGCCCTAAAACCTTAAGTGGATTAATTATTGAGTACCTTGAAGTTATTCCAAAAGTAGGTACTGTATTTAAGTTTGAGAATAAAACTATAGAAGTTATCGCTATAAAAAATAATATGATTAAAACTGTAAAGATTTTCCCTAGCTCATCTGCTTTACCTGCTGCTTCTTAAATTTAATTTTCACCTTAAAATTTCAACTATTTTTTTGGAAAAAAAAATAAATAGTTGCTATACTTGTATGGAAATTTTATTTATTTAATTTTTATTAAGGCTATGAAAATGCGTGTTCAAGGACGAAGTTGGAAGATGGGTACTTATCGTGGAATATCGCGTAGATACGATTTAATTAATCTTACCAGAAAGAAGCTGATTAATCGTTCTATGGAGAGAAATGAAGAAAATTTATCAGATGAAAAAACGCAAGAGACACCCTGTGCAGGGAGTGATTTAACTTTTTTTAAATCGGAGATAAAAAAATCTGAAGGTTTGGAAAATATTCCAGCTCCTTCGCCCGTGCCAGCGGCTTGATAGGTTTTAAGATTTAAAGATTTGGATTTATCCAAATGAAACTAAGCATGCGCCCCGTCACTTGGTCTCTACGATAAGAAAAGAAGCGTTTAGGGTCGGTATAGGTACAGTATTTCCCTCCATATACTGTATTTATGCCTAATTTATTCAGGCGCTGTTTAGCAAGCGCGTATAGGTTTGCACGCCACTTATTATGACCGATATCATGAAAAGCTGTTTGAGTAGCGTGATCTTTGCTTATAAAGGCCTGAACGACATCTTCACCTACGATAAAGGCTTGAGGGCCAATAGCAGGACCTAACCAGACTAATAAATCCCTAGGTGGACACTCTAAGGCTAGGATGGCATTCTCTAGGATGCCATTACTCAAACCCTTCCAACCGGCATGAACAGCCGCTATGCAATAATTAGAGACGCTACAGATCAACAAAGGTAAGCAGTCTGCGGTTTGTACAGCACAGACTGTTTGCTGGTTTTTTGAATAAATTGCATCAGCGGCAAGTGTATTGGTCAGATGATCGGCTGAAATAACGGTATTTCCATGTACTTGTTTTAGCCAGAGCGGTTGTTGTTTCAAGCCAAGTGAGCTTTGTAGCAGTTGGCGATTTTTTATCACGCAAGCTGGGTTATCCCCGACGCGCAGACTCACGTTTAAGCTATCAAAAGGCGCTTGGCTAAATCCACCGTGCCGAGTTGTCGTATAGGCTTTGATCCAGCGAGGAGCAGGCCAATCAGGAATAATTAGATCAAGCATGGTTGAGCTTATCTTTTCGTAGGCAATGGATTAATGCTTGCATATCTTCAGGTAATGGGCTTTCCCATTCCATCGCTAGCAAGGTAACAGGGTGTATAATTCCTACGCATTGGGCATGCAAAGCTTGTCGAGGAAACTGGCGTAAACAACTTATTAGATCTTCACTGGCCTTTTTAGGTAAATGAAAGTGGCTCGCATAGGTTTTATCCCCTACTAAAGCATGATGAATATGCGCCATATGTACGCGAATTTGATGGGTACGGCCGGTTTCTAATTTTACTTTAATGAGCGTGTGATGGGTAAATCGCTCGATGACCCGATAATGGGATACAGCTTGTTTGCCACTCAATAAATGGGTGACCGCCATTTTTTTTCTAAGTCTAGGATGACGACCAATAGGCGCATTAATAGTCCCCCCGGCAATTAATAAACCCTGAATAACGGCGATATACTCACGCTTCATAGTTCGTGCTTGTAATTGTTGAACTAGTTTTGTATGTGCATGGAGAGTTTTAGGAATGACTAATAGTCCGGAAGTATCTTTATCTAAACGGTGTATGATTCCAGCGCGTGGCAGATTTTTGAGCTCAGGTAAATAATGTAATAAAGCATTAACCAAGGTTTTATCCGTATTGCCTACTGCTGGATGGACGACTAAACCAGCCGGTTTGTTAACTATAAGCAATGCCTCATCTTCATATATAATATGAAGTGGTAATTCTTGCGCTTCCCAGCTTACTTCTTGTTCCAGACTAGCTAAAATAGTAATTTTAGCACCTGCTTTAATTTTATCCCGAGGGCGCTTGAGTTCATTATCAACCCAGACTTGTTGATGACGGATCCAATGTTGCAAGCGGGTACGCGAGTAAGCGGGAAATAACTGTCCCAAAATTTGATCAAGACGTTTTTCGGCTAAATGTTCTGGGACTATAGCCTGACAATTAATTACTTGAGCTGTGTTTTTCATAGAAAATCGCTATAATGCTGACGGGAGCGATGCCTTTTTATTATGACTTAGTAGAGGATACTATCTATGTTTAATGTAGCAAGCAATCTTGAATCCAATGAACGCTTTTCGCGTTTAGTGATAGGTATCATTTTGTTGATTGGTGTGTTACTGGGCCTTGGTAAATTATTTGCATTTTTAGTGGGTGTTATTCTCATTATTGAAGCAATCATAGGCTGGTGTGGAATTCCTATTTTAGCTGAACGATTTAAGCTAAATGAGATCTTTCGTAAAAAAGATTAAA
>DALYCY010000025.1:0-14848 GCA_031973495.1 Candidatus Aquirickettsiella sp.
GACCTAACGCCTTTTATCCCGATAGAATTAGCTTGGACACGTATCCAAAACATCGGTGGAAATAATACCACGCCAAGTACCGATTTTTTCTCCCTCGGTTTAGCCTATTATTTTGGTTGATATACCGCATAAACATCGCTGAAAAGAAAAAGGATTATTTGCTTAATCCACGTTAAGCTATTTTTGGCTGGGATAAAATAATCCTAGACGCCGTATCGTTTTACACTTTATCATGAATTGGTTTTTAGCTTTTAGTTGTAGGAGGCATTATGCTAAAAAGAAATACAATCGCACCCCACTTATTATTGGCACTTGCCACACTGGGCCTTGCGCCAAGCGTTAAGGCTGAAATGGCTGGCTTTTATGCCAACGCCCAACTCGGTTATGTAAGCCCACATATCCATACCACCGATTTAATCAGCATTACCAATGCCAATACACTGGTTGCTTTACCGGCGCTAAATAATTTTCTCTTGGCGTATCGATTGGGTTTTGGTTATCAATTCGATCAACATTGGGCGATAGAATTTGGCTATCGTCATTTTAGTCACAACAATATTTCCATTGGGACCAATAATTACAACGCCAGTGCATCGACGAAGGAAAATGCGTTTGATTTTGTCGGTAAAGCAATAGTCCCGCTAAGCTGTAAACTAGACCTTTATGCCAAACTTGGCGTAGCTTATCTACGCCCTAATTCACAAGGCTCCTCTACTTTTACCAATAGACCTTATAGTGCATTCGCTAGCAGTTATTCCAACACCTTAGAACCTACCTTTGGTGTAGGAATTAGTTATGCACTGAAACCGAATGTGCCGGTAGAACTCTCGTGGAATCGCATTCAAAAATTAGGTGGAAGTAATCATGCTCCTAGCAGTGATTTTTATTCGTTGGGTGTTGCTTATTATTTTGGTTAAGCAGATTTATTTTTTAAGCGCATAAAATTTTAAACAAAAAGCGCACAAGCCATGTTTAGGCAATTTACATTTCTTTATCTTCGGTAATTTCGTGAATAAATAAAAAAACTACTCGAATGAAGGTTTATTGCCAAACGCCTAATATTAAAAAAATATCGATTCATTTCAACCGCTAAATTGACAAGTATAACTATTAGCGATTAAATAGAAATTCTAATAATAATATCTCGCTGGAGAAAATAATAACAATGTTTAAAAAAATAGTACTTACAAGTGTATTCACAACAAGCGCATTCGCTATGTTAACCGCCAATGCCGCACTTCCTTCTGGTTTATATGTTAGCGGTCAAGTTGGTTACGCCGATACACATCTGAAAAATCGCCTTTCGATATTATCGACCAACTCAGTTCTTTCAACATCATTGTCCAACTTAGTCAATGATGGACTAGCAGGTCGCTTAGCAATAGGTTACAAGCTCACTCCTAATTTGGCGTTAGAAGTAGGTTACCTGCAATTACCTAGTGCAGAATTAAATCTTACTGCGCCACTACCACCTCCGCAAACAACAAATACCCGTTCGTTGTTGTCTTCTGGTGTACCGAATGATGCATTTAATAGTATCTCTAACAAGCAGCATGCTATTGACTTAGTTGTCAAAGGCATCTTACCCATTACCCATAATGTCAACATCTACGGAAAGCTTGGCGCCGCTTATTTAACAACGCAGATACAAGGCAAAACCACGGATGAGTACGCGCCGCCTACCAGCACCGATCTAAATTCCAGAGTAGGTATTGATAAACGTCAATGGGCGCCTGAAATTGCCATTGGCATGGGTTATGACATCACATCGAATGTATCGGTTGATACCTCGCTGACCCATATCCAAACGATTGGTAATCACCGTTCGGGTAATATCGACTTCTTAGCAGTAGGTGTTGCTTATAACTTTGGTTAATAAACTTTAACCTAGAGTATTGCACTAAAAGAAAAACCCCCTGCTCGGGGTTTTTCTTTTATGAAGCGTGCATCTTCTTCGCGCGTTTTTATTTCTTAGCCGAAAAATTTAAATTTAAAAAATTGGATAAATTTAAATCTAAATCAACTATTTAGTACATTTTATTACGCAATAGATTATTTTAATTAATAACTTTTAGCGATTGACAGCAGTTGACAATTTAATAATCTGATTGTTAAATAGCTTTTCGTTTAACTAGTTAAACTCTTTCAGGAGAATAATAATAATGTTTAAAAAAGTTCTAAGTACAACGGTTTTAGGTATTTCCGCATTAGGTGTGATGGCTGCGAATGCCGCTGCTCCCGGTATTTATGTAACCGGTCAACTTGGTTATGCTAATACGCATATGGGAAACAAGACTAATATTAAAGCTATCAGTAATAATTTACCTAAATTAATTAATGTTTATTCTGTTAATCCTAACGATAAGGATCTCGCTAACAATGGTTTAGCCGGTCGTATTGCATTGGGTTATCAATTTAATCAAAACTTTGCTGTAGAAGCCGGTTACTTACGTTTAGGTCAAACCAAGGTTGCTGCTAATGGCAACAACCATTTTATAAAAAGCGATGGGACACTTAAACTGCAACAAAACGTAGTTGATTTTCTCGCTAAAGGGATAGTTCCTATTTGTAATAAGTTCAATCTGTATGGAAAAGCCGGTTTAGCTTATATCAACACAAATCTTAACTATACCGAAAAAGCTGATTCCAAAACTAAAACTGACTTAAGTGAAGCAGCTAATGTTAATCGACACAAATTAGCGCCTGAAGTAGCCTTAGGTGTTAGCTATGACATTACGCCGAATGTTTCCATCGACACGTCATGGACGCATATCCAAGCGGTTGGCAAAAACCGCCCTGGCAACATCGACTTTGTTGCTGTAGGTCTCGGTTACAACTTTGGCTAAACACTTAAAGTTTTAAGCCATACTTGCAAAAAACCCCTTTTATAAGGGGTTTTTTCTTAAATCAGGCTATGGAAATATTTACTAGTTTTTTCATTTATTATTCGAAAAACGCTGCTTAATAACACTTCAATAAAATCACCCCTGATTTATATAAATTAATTAAATTATCTATCATAGATATATCGAATTAATTTGACAATATTTTGACCTAATGTTATAAAAATAACTGCTTTAACGCCTTAAACTCTTTCCGGAGAATAATAATAATGTTTAAAAAAGTTCTAAGCACAGCCGTTTTAAGTATTTCCGCTTTAGGCGTGATGGCCGCTAATGCTGCCGCTCCCGGTGTTTATATCAGTGGTCAACTCGGTTACGCCGATACCCATATGGGTGATAAAAGCAATATTGCCGATATCAACCAAAAATTATCTAAAAATAAGTTTAACAGTCTTATTATTAACCCGATTAACCCACGTGACACCGACTTAACCAATAATGGTTTAGCCGGTCGTATTGCCTTGGGTTACCAATTTAACCCAAACTTTGCCTTGGAAGCCGGTTATCTGCGCTTGAGCTCAAGCCGCGTTGCCGGTACAAGCTACAAACCGTTGGGGGTTGGACAAGGGACACTGACACTACAGCAAAATGTAATCGATTTCCTGGCTAAAGGGATAATTCCTATTAGTGATAAGTTTAATCTATACGGGAAAGCCGGTTTAGCTTACGTGAATAGCGCCATTAGCAGTAATATCCCCACTATTATACCCCTTCAAGGTAATTTAAATGGAGTGACGGATGTGGCTCGACACAAATTAGCCCCCGAAGTGGCCTTAGGTGTCAGCTATGACCTAAGCTCTCATGTGTCCGTAGACACCTCATGGAGCCATATCCAAGCTTTTGGTAAAAGCCGCCCTGGCAATATTGATTTTGTCGCGGTAGGTCTTAGCTATAACTTCGGCTAAAAAGCTTACAATTTTAAGTCCTTGTTAGCAAAAAACCCCTTTTTTAAGGGGTTTTTTCTTAAATCAGGCATTTTTCGGGAAAGCACTTACCCTAACAAGAGTTTGCCGGGTTTTAATTCGTTGTCGCATATTGACAATATATTGACCAAATGCTATAAAAGCGCCTTGTTTAACTAGTTAAACTCTTGAAAGAGGACAATAATAATATGTTTAAAAGAATCGTTACGAGCAGTGTATTCGCTATTTCGGCACTCAGCATCGTCGCCGCAAATGCCACCACACCCGGTGCTTATGTCAATGGTGAAGTCGGTTATGTGCATACTAAGAATAAATTTCTTAAGCCCTTCCCTGCTAAAGACACGAAATACCAAGGTGGCCTCATCGGTCGATTATCAGTAGGTTATCAATTCTCACCTTATTGGGCGATTGAAGCGGGTTATTTACAATTAGCCAAGCAAAAATCCAACCTTTTAGTGGGCGCTGCAAACGCGAATAACCTTGTCATCCTTAAGCAACACGCTTTTGATGTGGCTGGAAAAGGTATTTACCCTATCTCGGATAAATTCAATCTGTACGCTAAAGCAGGTATGGCTTACTTAATAAGCAATCTCAATGGCGATAAAGCTTTAGTGCCGGCTATTGCGAAACGCAGCTGGGCTCCTGAAGCCGGTGTTGGTATTACTTATAACATTACCAGCAACGTTTTCGTGGATACCTCCTATACCCATATCCACCCAATCGGAAAAAACAGACCTAGCAATATTGATTTTGCCACCGTCGGTATTGGTTATAGCTTTGGCTAAAACCTTACTGTTTTAACCGTTGCTCAGTATCTTGTAAAAACCCCTGTTCTAGGGGTTTTTCTTTTATAGCCGCTGAAAATCAACCGTGACGACTGCCATTCTCACTTTTAGCTAAACTGCGCTTACCCAGCAAAGGCTTTAAAAATTGACCGGTATAGGACGCCACTTGTTTGGCTACTTGCTCCGGCGTGCCGACGCAGACGATCTGACCGCCCTTACTCCCCCCTTCAGGCCCCAGATCAATGATCCAATCTGCCATTTTGATGACATCCAAATTATGCTCGATAACCACCACGGTATTACCGCGTTCACGTAGGCGGTATAACACCTTCAACAACTGCTCGATGTCATAAAAATGTAAACCGGTGGTCGGTTCATCGAGTATATACAGCGTTTGACCGGTATCGCGCTTACTTAATTCTTTAGCCAATTTAACCCGTTGCGCTTCCCCACCGGATAAGGTCGGCGCACTTTGACCCAGGTGCAGATAAGCCAGGCCCACCTCTATCAAGGTCTGTAGCTTTCTGGCCAATACCGGGACCGGATTAAAAAATTCATGCGCTTCCTCGACCGTCATGGTAAGGATTTGATAAATATTTTTACCTTTATAATGTACGCTCAAGGTTTCCTGATTATATCGCTGCCCCTTGCAAACATCACATTGAACATACACATCCGCTAGAAAATGCATCTCCACTTTGAGTACGCCATCCCCTTCACAGGCCTCACAGCGCCCCCCTTTGACATTAAAACTAAACCGCCCGGGGGTATAACCCCGCGAGCGTGCCTCGGGCGTTGCGGCAAATAATTCACGTATCGGTGTAAATAAACCAATGTAAGTGGCTGGATTAGAACGTGGCGTGCGGCCTATCGGGCTTTGATCAATATCGATGACCTTATCCAACTGTTCTAGACCGCTGATTGCGCGATAAGGCGCAGCCTGCGGCAAGCTAGCAGCATTTAAACGTTTCGCCGCCAATGGGTATAAGGTGTCGTTGATTAAGGTAGATTTTCCAGAACCCGATACACCGGTGATACAGGTCATTAATCCTAAGGGGATCTCAACATCAATATGTTTTAAATTGTTACCGCTGGCACCGTTAAGTTTAATCAGACGCTGGGCATCAAATTTAAGCCGTTTTTTAGGACATTCGATACGCCGTTGCCCGGACAGATATTGACCTGTCAATGAATCCGGATTACGCATAATAGCTGCCGGTGATCCCTGTGCAATAACACGACCACCGTGAATACCGGCGCCCGGCCCCATATCAATGACATAATCGGCGTGACGAATCGCTTCTTCATCATGCTCAACCACAATCACCGTGTTGCCTAAATCACGTAATCGAAGTAAGGTACTGAGCAAGCGACTATTATCACGTTGATGTAAACCGATAGAAGGTTCATCTAAAATATACATCACACCGACCAAACCCGAACCAATCTGACTGGCTAAGCGTATCCGTTGTGATTCGCCACCCGATAAGGTATCGGCACTACGGCCCAGTGACAGATAATCTAAACCCACATCCATTAAAAAATTTAAACGATCGATGATCTCTTTTTGTAAACGCAAGGCAATCTTGGCACGCTGACCGGATAAATTTAATTGCTGAAATAAATCTTTTAATTGATCCAGTGGTAAAATTACCCATTCGTTAATGGCTTTACCGTCAATAAACACATGCCGTGCGGCAACATTAAGCCGTGTGCCGGCACAACTGCTACACGATTTAGAGGCCAAATAACGCGCTAATTCTTCCCGTTGGGTTGCCGATTCGGTCTCTTGATAGCGACGCTGCATCGTTGGAATAACCCCGGCAAAAGGTTTTTGTTTGTTATAAACATGACCTTTTTCAGTCTGGTAGTGAAACTTTATCGCAACCTCACCGCTGCCGTATAAGATAATTTTTTGTATCGTTTTGGGCAGTGTATTAAACGGCACATCCTGGGAAAAATGATAATGTTGTGCGAGACTGCTTAAGAGTGCCGAATAAAAAGGATTATGCGTATCCCAGCCAGAAATAGCCCCCTGCGACAAACTCAATGTGGCTTGCGGGATGATCTTTTCGGCATCAAAAATCAATTCATGACCTAGGCCGTCACACTGTGGACAAGCACCGGCGGGATTGTTAAATGAAAATAAACGTGGCTCTAACTCACTGATACTATAACCGCATAAAGGACAGGCAAAACGTTCCGAAAAAACCAGTTCTTTAGTTATTTTTCCGGCACTATCTTGTAATACCGCCACTACTAAACCTTCACTCAAACCGGTAGCGGTAGCCAAGGATTCACTCAAGCGTAAACGATTGGCAGATTTTATTTTCAGTCTATCGACGACAACTTCAATCGTATGTTTTTGTTTCGCATTCAGATCCGGCACGTGATCGAGTTCGAGTAATTTTCCATCAATACGTGCACGTAAAAACCCCTGGCTACGTAGCTTGTCTAATAAGGGTTTACATTCACCCTTACGCCCTTGCACAACCGGCGCCAAAATAAGCAAACTGGTTTCATTGGGCAACGCCATTAAGGTATCCGTCATTTGGCTGATACTTTGTGCGCTAAGACTCACTGCATGCACAGGACAACGTGGCTCACCTATCCGAGCAAACAAGACACGCAAGTAATCATAAATTTCAGTCACTGTGCCTACGGTTGAACGTGGATTATGTGAGGTTGATTTTTGATCGATGGCGATCGCCGGAGAAAGCCCTTCGATGTGATCGACATCGGGTTTTTCCATCATAGACAGAAATTGACGTGCATAAGACGATAAAGACTCGACGTAGCGACGCTGTCCTTCGGCATATAAGGTATCAAATGCAAGCGAAGACTTACCCGAACCGGATAAACCCGTCACCACAATCAGTTGATCACGAGGAATATCCAGATCGATATTATTAAGATTATGGGTGCGTGCACCCCGAATGCGAATTGTATCCATAATGTATCAACATTAAAGCGCCCGTCAAAAAACACCAGCGCCACATGGGAATTATGAGTGAAACCACACACTATAACCTTGAAAATAACGAAAAGAAACCTCTAAAAACTCCTCTTTTTTTAGCTTTCTTTTTTCCTCAACAAGAATTAGAATTTAAAACTATGTATTTAGATTTCCTGTTCAAGTAGGAGTACCCTAACAATGGCCAAAGGCATCAACAAAGTTATTTTAATCGGTAATCTAGGTGCAGACCCTGAGATTCGCCATATGCCCAATGGCACCGCGGTGGCAAATATTAATCTGGCCACCAGTGAAAGCTGGAAGGATAAACTAACCGGTGAACAACAGGATCGCACCGAGTGGCATCGCGTGGTGTTATTTCAACGTCTTGCTGAAATTGTGGCCGAATACCTGAAAAAAGGCGCTAAGGTTTATATTGAAGGCCGTCTGCAAACCCGAAAATGGCAGGATAAAACCACCGGCCAAGATCGATATAGCACCGAGATTATCGCCAATGAGATGCAAATGCTCGATAGTCGCGGTGGTAGTGGCAAAGAATCGCCTTCTTTTACGCCTAACAACAACTACGCGGCCCGTCCCAAACAAGAAGCCAATCAACCGGTCGAAATGGCCAGTGAGGCCTTTGATGATGATATCCCCTTTTAGCGCTCGGCTTTTTTAACCCCCTTGCGCTTTCACGCGCAAAAAATGCGTTCGATTTCATCACCAATCGGTACAATTTATATACAATCCTACGTCAGTTTCTGCGTAGCACTGTGCAAATACTTGCTGTTAAAATCAGATTACTTGATTTATCAGCCGACTTGGCTAACCTTTCCAGTAAGAAGCATTTATTTCTCAGAAATAACAAAACATATACAGTGAGGTGGGGGGGGCTTGTGAAATATTTAATTGCTTGGTTAATAGGCATTCCTATTGCGGTATTGCTACTTATTTGGCTATTCAGCCATCTATTTTAAAATCCCACTTCGGTTTCCATCGTACACACCGTACCTAGTTTTATTTTCAAGTAGGAGTATTCATACTATGAAAGCAAAGTTATTTTTTATCTTAAGCTTACTCGCCTTACCGATGGCAGCCAGCTTGGCAATGTCAAGTCATCGCGCTATGCAGCAAGAAACAACCGGTCAATATGTTGACAGCAGTGTCATTACCTTAAAAGTAAAATCAAAACTATTAGCCGACCCGGAAATAAAAGGCTTAGCGATTTCGGTGATGAGTTACAAAGGTCAAGTCAAACTCAGCGGTTTTACCAACACCAAGGCGCAAAAAGACAAAGCGGGAATGCTGGCTAAACAAGTGGAAGGTGTCACCGGTGTTACCAATGTGATCATGATCAAAAAACCAGCGCGCTAAAAAACACATCGAAAATAAACTTATCCTTCTTAGCGCTTAATTTGGCAAGAAGGATAAAAAAATAAGTGTTTAACGAAATAATATGGAATTAATGATGTCCCCTATTAACCTCTTCAGTGCTTTTTGTAACGCAATTTTTTTACTTTTTTTGCTAGTGGCTCCCTCCTCGTCCTATGCCTGTACGCGTATATTCTGGAATAGTAATACTCAGACTAAGGTTTTTGCACGCTCGATGGATCTTTATATCTCGGATATTCCCACCTTAGTGGTTTATCCACGCCACATAGTACGATCCGGTGAAACCCAACAGAATCCTCTACACTGGCAATCGAAGTATGGCAGTGTCGTTGTCACCGCATTTCATAGCAACGCCGCCTCCGATGGCATGAATGAGCGTGGTCTTGCCGCACATCTACTGTATCTAACCCAAACAGACTATGTGCAAAGAAATACTAAGCTGCCTGGCATCAGTAATGCTATCTGGGTGCAATACGTATTAGATAATTTTTCTACTGTTAATGAAGTCATAAAACATCTCGACCACTTTCAGGTGGTGCCTATTAAAGTCAACAATATGGAATGGCCATTACACTTAGTGATTGAAGATGCCTCCGGCGATTCGGCCATCATTGAATTTCTTGGTGGAAAAACGATACTTCATCATGGACGCCAATATACGGTACTGACCAATGATCCGGCTTATGCGATTCAACTCAGCAACCTAAAACGCTATAGCGCCTTTGCTGGCGATTTACCGCTGCCCGGTGCCACCGATTCGATCAGTCGATTCGTCCGCGCTTCTTTCTTTTTAAAAAATCTCCCCAATGCCAAAACAAAACACGATGCTATTTGCGCTATCCTTTCTGCTTTAAGGCCGGAAATGGTGGCCTTTGGTGCCGGCAAATCGGCCGCGAGTGCCGGCCCTGTGGCCGGAAAGACACGTTGGATATCACTAGGCGACTTATCAAATAAGATTTACTATTTTCAGTCCACAGATTCACTGCGATTTACTGAAATCGATTTGAGTAAAATAGATTTAGCCAATAAAGATTTAAACATCGTCATTGATCCAAACCCGAGTAATTGACAGTACCAACTTTTAAAGCATATTTAATGCCCCCGTGCTACTGTGAGCGATCTCCCTACTGACGTAATAAGCACTAACAAGCACCTTGGATACCACCGTTGACGATACAAGTGACTTCATTGAGCACCACCGAACCTTGCGTAAGAACTGCCGTAGCGCTTGTGCCCGTTGGTACCGATACCGATAAAGTGCCGGCTAGCATTTCTTGCTCTGAACTTACATCTGTAGTTAAACCAATTGCAGAACCCCGAGTGCCGGTTAAGGAGCTTGTTATAGTTGTTTCACTACCACTAATTGTGACTGTAGAACCACTCAAGGCATTAATACCGATAACATTTCCATTCGCACTACCCGGTGCTGTGACTCTTATTTGGGTATTATTCAAGGTAACAATGCTGTTGGATGCACTAATACCTGTTGTACCTCCTGAAGGACTTATGGTATTAATTTGACCTCCTTGAATGGATAGCACCGAGCCAGTATCAGCCCTAATTCCTCTATTATTACCATAAATAACTGAATTGCTAATCGTCAATTGATTGGTGGAAACGACTATCCCTGCATTGTGAAGATTGCTGGCATTACCAATTTGACTATTTTTAATGAAATTATTCGTGCCATTAGTATCCGTTATACCCGCAATACCCGCACTAACGATAGCGGTGGTGGGTAAAAGGATAATATTTTCTAGTGTATTACTACTATTTAAGATAAAAGCACCGTTAAAAATACTACGTCCTGAATCCGTGGCCGCTTGTGAATAGTCAGCCGTACGCGCATTGAGACTCTGACCTGAATTTAAGGTCATTGCAGCGAGCCCTGTCGCATCGAGTGCGTTATACGCTCCACCATTAAAAAACATCAGGGTATTCGGCAATAAACTATTTAAGGTATTGACGCCGGTTTGACTAAAGTCAGTCGGTCCACAAGGGTTTTCAAAGGTACAACTGGCTAAGGTTAAACCGACACCACCATTATTCGGTGTGCCAGTTTGAGTAAAATACGCCACATCGCTATCGAGTAACTCCTCCGAACTACTACTGCCGCCACTACCAGGACCGCGGTTATTCAGTGCACTTTCTGTGCCAGTTCGCCGATTGGTCAATAGCGTTTCACTAGGGATACCCGAACCATGACCAAGATTAGCTAAGTAACGCTGTACCGGATCAGTCAAACGTTCCGACAAAGAAGGATCAGCTCTCGATTCATCAACACCACCAAAACTGACTGCTAAACCGCCGACCACAGTACTGTGCTGTAGATTGTCATAGGTATAATTGGCAAATACCTTCACATGCTGATCCATCCAATATTCTAAACCGGCCGCTCCACCGCGCACATTATTGGTATGTGGAATACTAAAGTAATATGCACCCAGATAGGCTTTTAGCGGCAAACCGCGCAACACTTGATAACCGACCCTACCATCCACTCCATTACCGATTTGCTGAGTTTCATCGCCACTCACATAGGTGGTGATACGCCGTTCGCTATGACCGCTAAAAACCAGTCGACTGGATTGAATAAAACGAAAACTTCCCAGCGCATCACTGCGGCCAGCAACCGGAATGTAGCCATTGATGCGCGCATCCCAGCGACTGCCCATCGCTTCTACACCGGGATTGGCAATCCAGAAACCATTTTGATTCGCCACCTGACTGTGGCCGGCAAAGATATAACCGCCTAAGATGGCGGCATCGTTTTCGATCCAGCGATAGCCTAACCGAGATCGGTATACCACTGCTCATCGGTACCATAAGCCGCTTGCGGATCAACATAGAAATTATGCCGTTCATCACCCTCGAGCGATAATAAGAGATCAGCTTGACCTACGCTGGCAGAGCCACCCGCACTGGCATTCAATAAAAATCGCGGCGGTAAAGGTTCAGTAGCTTGAACACTGTTCATCCATAAATAACAACTTAGTAATGCTAAAGGTAATATATTGAACCTCAAAACCATCCTTCCTTTGACATACGACATATCCTTGAACAAATAATTTTAAAACATCCTTGCTGTTCATCCATATAATCTGACGGGAAAGCAAACACCCATCAAGCCATTTTAATCAATAAAAATGAACTATTTATTCTGCCGACTAACAACCCATCACGTTATTCAGTGTACAGCTGACACCAGTGAGCGTCACATTCTGAGTTAGGTCAGTATTACTTGTTAATTCCGCATTTCCTCCTAGCGGGTTGTTAGATACGGTTAAACTACCTCCATTCATGCTGATTGAAGAGGTATCTGCTCCGGCTAGACCTGATGTATATGCCATACTATAGTTTATTCCAGTTATATTAACAGTACTATTGCTGCTAATAGACGCCATGGAATTATTCTGTGCAGTTATCCCATAAACAGCCACATTTTGGCCCAAGAAGCCTAGGAAATTAGTATTCATAGTTAACTGACTGCCAATGAATTGCAGAACAGAATTATTGCTTAGGAGAATACCTACATTACTTTGCAGACTATTTCCTGTCACATTAATAGCGCTTGATTGAACAAGCAGTGAGGAATTTGTTAATGAAATTCCTGTTGCCGCTACAGGGGATGCGGTTATAGCTACATTTACATTGACACTCGACTGGTGCAATGTCGCACTGGCATTAGTAAGATTTAGCGCCGCTCCATAGGGATACAGAATAGCCGCACTGGTAATAGTCGTATTATTAATCAGTAAATTTTGACCTCCAGTACTGCTAATCGCCACCGTTTTCGGACCCAAGCTATTGTTTAAAATGATACTGTCTAAGGTATTATTACCAGTGAGAATAAATGCCCCATTAAACCCAGAGCGTGCCGCACCCGATGCAGGGGCACTATAATTGGCAGTTGTACCAAACACACCTTGACCATTACTTAAAGTCAGTGCACTGCTGCCATTAGTCGCATTATAAGTGCCGCCATTAAAGAGCATCTCGGTATTCGGTAATAAACTATTTAAGGTGTTGACGCCGGTTTGGCTAAAGTCACTCGGGCCACACGGATTTTCAAAGGTACAATTAGCCAAAGTTAAACCCACACCACCGTTATTCGGTGTACCCGTTTGAGCAAAGAAGGCTACGTTACCAACAATTGGCTGCAACGCACTACCAGCGAGCGCACCCGGAGTGAGAGACGCACGCCTTGTACTTGTTATACTGCGCAGATTCGTTAACAGTGTTTCACTGGGGATACCCGAACCATGACCGAGATTGGCTAAGTAACGCTGCACCGGATCGGTCAATCGCTCCGACAAAGAAGGATCGGCTCTTGATTCGTCAACACCACCAAAACTGACTGCTAAACCACCGACCACGGTATTATGCTGTAGGTTATCGTAGGTATAGTTGGCAAATACCTTGACATGCTGATCAAACCAATATTCTAAGCCGGCCGCTCCGCCACGTACATTATTGGTATGTGGAATGCCGAAGTAATACGCACCGAGATAGGCTTTTAATGGCAGACTGCGAAATACTTGATAGCCGACCTTGGCATCCACCCCATCGCCGATTTGCTGCGATTTATTTCCACTCACAGAGGTCGTGACCAGGTTTGCCGTATGACCGGTAAAAACAAATTGACTGGATTGAATAAACTGAAAGACGCCTAGATTATCACTGCGACCACCGATGGGAATATAGCCATTGATGCGTGCATCCCAACGACTACCCAATGCTTCTAAACCGGGATTGGCAATCCAAAATCCACTTTGATTCGCCACTTGGCTGTGGCCGGCAAACAGATAGCCACCTAAGATCGCCGCATCGTTTTGAATCCAGCGATAACCTAAACCCAGATCGGTATACCATTGTTCATCAGTCCCATAAGCCGCTTGCGGATCCAAATAAAGATTACGCCGCTCATCGCCTTTGAGCGATAACAATAGATCAGCTTGGCCCACCGTGGCAGAACCACCGGCATTGGCATCCATGGAAAGTCGTGGTGGTAAGTAGCCACCAGCTTGTGCCCTACCCACCCAAGCACAACAACCGAGTAATACCAGTGGTAATACGCGCAACTTAAATACCAAGCTTTCCTTTTGCATGTGATATATCCCTGAATAAATAATTTTAAAACATTCTTGCTGTTCATCCATATAATCTGACGGGTATAAAAAGTAATATTCTGAACCTAAGAAAGAGGAAATCAGTAGACTTTAAAGTACGAAACATATATCCATCAAAATTCACAACGAACTCTCTCCCTTAAGAAGCTGAACATCAATCAACATCCAACCCCAGTCCTACCACCGACTGTACAGGTTACATCGCTAAGCATAACTGAGTCTAAAAGTGATTCTGGAGATACTACTTTAGACGAAGTATTAGTCAGTGTTATACTTCCTCCTTCCATTGCAATAAACGAGTCATTAAGTGTATTCATAGCATATACAGTTGTAAAATCTTTATTGCCCCCTATCCCATTGATAATAGACTGTTCAATCTCCACAAGAGAATTATTCTGCGCTGTAAGTACCCTCAATACACCGTCAGCAATCGATACAATCGCATTAGTAGCAGTTAATGTACTATCAATTAATTTCAGCTCAGAATTGTCTATTATAATACTTTTTACTAAAGGCGCAGAATATGAAATGTTTATGCTGCTCGCATCCACATAAAGCAAAGAATTCGATGATAAAGAGATTCCTGTTCCATTTCCCTGTTGAGAGGCGGATACGTCAGAGTTCATCAATTTTATTTCGGCATTATTGAGAACCATGGCTACTCCGTAAGCTGCATTTAGACTACCACCAATATCAGTCTTATTGATCACAATATTTTGGCCACCGGTACTGCTAATCGCCACTGTAGTCGCGCCTAGGC
>DALYCY010000026.1:0-12767 GCA_031973495.1 Candidatus Aquirickettsiella sp.
TAAGCCAAAAACTCAAGAGCTCGCGAATTCTACCTCATACATCTTTTCTGTCAAGAACTAAAATAAATTTCTTTACCTTAAGATTTATTTCGAAAAGATTTTGAGCCGTTTAAAACAGACAAAGACAAACTCATTTAATTTATCATTTTTGTGTAGTAAACTTTACTCATTGTAACATAATTTAACCCATAAATTAATGCTGTTTAAGCACATAATGGCTATATTTTCGATGGAGTAAGCTATTTAGCTTAAGCAAAGGAGATCCACTTTGTGTTCATCGTTCAACATTGATGACTTCCTGCTAATAAAAATAATTCAAGGATTTTCATATGACTGAAAATAATATCTCTGGACTGCCTATCAACCAGGTTTACACCGTACTTAAAGAAAAATACCACGCTTACTCGGCAAAATACTCTTCTTTGAATGGCCAATCTAGCGGTAACTTATTAGCACTAATAAATGAGGAATTAAACATCTCTAACGAGTTAGTACAACTACTTGATAGTGAAATTCTCAAAGGACTAGTAAATCCTAAACTTAAGAATAAAGCGGATGAACTGGTTAAAAAAATTAATTTAAATCTAGTGGCAACACCGGATCTTATTGAAGAACAGTTTTCTGAGTTTATTAATTTTAGTGAATTACTTTTTTGGGGTTGCACGGCAGCTAATGTTATTTTTCACCCGGTAATGCTACAGAATTTTGCTTCTTTAACGAAACTAAAATTCAATCTTTTCTTAGATAATTTAAGTCAATTTTTACAATCGGCCACTAAAGAAGCGCGCCAATTGAAAATAATAGCGGAAATACTACTGAATGATTACTTTCCTGCCATCGCCAACGCTCGATATGATAAATCAACTGAATGGATTTTATCGTTTTCCGGTACTAGTAGGGAGGAGATAAAAAATTTCATCGAAAAAAATGATATCCCTGCTTTAAAAGAAAAACTTGATAGTTACCAAAAAAAAATATCTCGACAAAAAGAAACGATTATTTGCACGGATGTATCCGATAGCGATGATGAAGATTATTATTCATGTAATGAATGGAATGAAACAGAAAACCCTAAGCGATTCGATGACGCAGATAATGATAGCGATTATTCCTGTGCGGATGAAGATAAGTTTTTTGATGCACTAGAAGAACCACTTGATGAAGCATCACTTGCGATAGAACAACCCGCTATAGAGACCGCTGAAAAGTCCAGTAAATATTCCATTCAGCAATTAATGCAGCGCCTGATCAACTGGTTTCGAAAGCTAATGCATAGTCTAGGCCATATCATGCATCGCACTGAAGAAAACCCGCTTGGTACCACGCAAAACGCCAGAGAAGAAATTGAAGAACCGGTTCATGTCGCCGACATGCCCGCCATTCCCTCGTGTGTTGAATTAGAAAAGCCAGCTCGAAGAACGACTTTACCCACCATAGATGATTGGAAAAAGGAAAAAAATTTTATTTCGCCATTATCCAAATCTACCGGAAATCTTCACTGCTTCTACCGCGAAAAAAATAATGCCGCAATAGTAACGTGTAAACCCACCATTAAACCTAGAACAAACCAACTATCCGGCTTATTCAGATCGATGAGTACAACGAGTGTGAATTAAATACGTTCGTAATGACGAACCGGTGAAAATGAACGTCGATGTATGGCACTTGGCCCAAGTGCAGCCAAGGCGAGTAAATGTTGCTTTGTGCCATAACCTTTATGTTGTGCGAGACCATAGCCGGGATATTGTGCATCTAATAAGCACATTTGCGCATCGCGATGCACTTTAGCTAATATAGAGGCGGCACTAATGGCTGCCACCTTTTGATCGCCTTTAATAATCGCTTCGGCAGGACAATCCAATTTTGGACAGTATTTTCCATCCACCAACACTAAACTGGGTATTTGTGTTAAAGCCAGCACAGCACGCTGCATCGCTAACAAACTGGCCTGAAAGATATTCAGTCTATCAATCTCTTCTACTTCAGCGCGACCTATTGCCCATGCGCTAGCATTTTGTTGAATTTGTTCGGCTAAGTATTCGCGTTTTACCGCACTTAATTGTTTAGAGTCCGCTAAACCGGGTATCGTATTTTGACGATGCAAAATAACCGCCGCAGCAAATACCGGGCCGGCTAAAGGTCCTCGCCCTGCTTCATCAACACCGGCTATCAGTTGTCGTTCCATAACAATTTTAGCGGCCTTATTGATGCATCAAGTGAATTGATCCCGCCTTTAAAAGAAATTGAATGCTTGTTACAAAACAATATTCAATTATTTATTTTCTAAATAGCTCGACGGGTGTTTAGAAGTTTGAGTATTGCATCAAGCGCTTGTTGACTGGCATTACCACGCAGTTGCTGATGGAGTACTAAAAATTCCTGCTTTAGTTTACTCACAACATCCGGATTATTCAAATAATAACACAAAGCTTGTGCTAAATTTTTAACGCTGACTTCTGCTTGAATAAATTCAGGCACTAAGGATTTATTAGCCAATAAATTAGGTAAGGCAATATAATTGACGTTAATTAAAAGCTTTGCCATCCAATAAGACAACGTGCTCATGCGATAAGCGACTACCATGGGTTTTTTCAGTAGCATCGCCTCTAAACTGGCCGTACCTGATGCTAACAAAACCAGATTCGCCGCCGCCATCACCTGACGCGATTGGCCACAAATAAATTGCAAGGGCAGTGTTGGTGCATACATTTTAGCTAGCTGCATCAATTGTTGTTGCCTTTTCTCATTCACCATTGCCGCAACAAAGATCAATTGCGGATTTTTCTGATAACAATGTTGTGCGGTTTCAAGAAATAATCGACCCAGATAATGAATCTCATTGGCTCGACTGCCGGGCAATAAAGCAATGATAGGCGCCAACGCAGGAAGCCCTAGCGCTTTACGTGCCGCTAGCTCGTCAATGACCAGAGGAATCTCATCAGCAAAAGGGTGGCCGACGCATTGCACGGGAATTTGATATTCTTGATAAAACTGTTTTTCAAACGGAAACAAACACAACATCAGATCGACACTTTTAGCGATTTTTTTCAGTCGCCAACGACGCCACGCCCAGACACTAGGGCTCACGTAGTGCACGGTAGGGATATGCCGCTGCTTCAATTTTTTTTCTACCGCTAGATTAAACTCAGGCGCATCCACACCAATAAAAACATCGGGCCGATGCGCGATAAAATGCCGGGTAATTTGCTGGCGGCAACGTAATAATTGCGGTAACTGCTTTAGGATTTCACCTAAGCCCATCACCGAGAGTTTCTCCATCGAAGCAAAACAACGTGCACCCTGCTTTTGAGTCTCCGGACCGGTTATGCCTTCAATAATAAAAGGAATTTGTCGTCGTTTTAATTCTTTGATGAGATCAGCGGCCAATAGGTCACCTGAAGCCTCACCGACTACGATACCAATATGTAAGGGCAGCTTAACGTATGATGCCACGATCAGAATTTTTAAGTGCCGTTACCATTAGTTTTACCGGAGGATAATGGGATTCTAAGGGTTTTAAGCCTTCTAGGGCTTGTTCTACGGTTAAATTTTTACGAAAAATGAGTTTATAGGCAGAGCGCAACGCACTGATGACTTCATCGGGAAAACCGCTTCTTCTTAAGCCTTCTTTGTTCAGACCGCAAGCCCGTGCTTCATGTCCGCCTTCTACCAAAATATAAGGTAAAACGTTTTGTCTTACCATACTAGAAGCGGCAATAAAACTGTGATCACCTATCTGGCAAAATTGATGCACCGCGCTGTAAGCGCCCAGGATAGCATAATTACCAATGGTAACATGGCCGGCTAATGCGACATTGTTGACAAAGATACAATGATCACCAATCACACAATCGTGTGCAATATGAGTAGCGACCATAAACAGATTGTGGTTGCCGACCTTAGTCAATCCTTTATCTTGTGTCGTACCGCGATTAATCGTGCAATACTCACGAATTACATTATGATCGCCAATTTCAAGATAGGTTTTTTCCCCTTGATATTTTTTATCCTGTGGATCATCACCCACCGAAGCGAAAGGGTAAATTTTATTATGCGCTCCTATACGCATCGGACCTTTTAATACCACATGGGAGCCTATTATCGTTTCAGGACCTATCTCAACCTCAGGTCCAATAATGCTCCAAGGCCCAACACGCACATTGGCCGCCAACTTAGCACTCGGATCAATAATAGCCGAAGCATCTATCATAATTAGGACCTTCTCCCGGCACCCATCAGTTCCGCCTCGCAAACCAATTCATTGTCTACCTTGGCATTGACTTTGCACTTCCAAATATTCCCTTTCACTTTGAGTACTTCCGCCTCAATACGCAATTGATCACCAGGAACAACCGGTCTTTTAAAACGCGCCTTATCGATACCGGCAAAAAGGTATAAAAAACCTTCTTTATTGCGCTCTCTATTGGCGTGCAGCGCCAGTATACCCGTGGCCTGTGCCATGGCTTCTAAGATAAGCACCCCTGGCATGATGGGTTTGCCGGGAAAATGACCTAAAAAATAGGGTTCATTCACCGTGACATTTTTCAGCGCAATAATTGACTTACCCGGCACTATCTCAATGACTTTATCGATCATTAAAATAGGATAACGTTGTGGTAAATAAGTGAGTATCTCTTGTATATCCATCGTGTCGTTCATAATGCTTACCTAGGTTTAATATTTTTTTCTATTAAATTTCTTTGTGCTTAACGCCTAGTTTAAATCGATTTATCATCGTTTTATATTAAATAAGGCTTCAATTTTTCGCAATCTTTTAACGATATGATCCAGTTGACGAAATCGGACGCTATTTTTTTGCCACTCTCGTTGTGGTTGTACCGAATGGGTCGAGGAATAAATACCCGATCGGCGAATAGAATGCACCACACTAGACATCCCGGTAATATAAACACCATCGACTATTTCAATGTGGCCGTTAATACATACCCCGCCACCTATCATACAATTTTTACCAATACGGGTACTGCCGGCAATACCGGTGCATCCGGCAATCGCAGTATTGGCGGCAATGTGTACGTTATGACCTATCTGGATTTGATTATCTAATTTGACCCCATCATCAATGACGGTATCTTCTAAAGCACCGCGATCGATACTGACATTCGCACCAATTTCGACATCATTACCTATTTGCACTTTACCTAACTGAGGAATTTTAACCCAATGCTCATTTTCTTTGGCTAAACCAAAGCCATCGCTGCCTATCACACTGCCATTATGGATAATGACGCGTTTACCAATAATGGTATCTCTACACAAGCTAACATGTGGCGCTAAATGCGTATTAGCACCGACACTGACATTTTCTCCAATGATGCAAGCGGCACCGATAACCACCCCTTCATCTAAACGCGATTTTGCGCCGATGACAACATACGGCGCTATACTGACACTCGGATGGATTTGGCAATGATCACCAATGATAACGGTAGAATGTATCCCAACTGCCACTTGCGGCAAGCGCTCAAATAATTTAGCCACCTTAGCAAAAGCCAGATAAGGATCGGCGACAATTAAGGCATTATTAGGGGCATATTTTAGATGTTCTGCACGCAAAATAACCGCAGATGCTTTAGCGGTGGCCAGATATTTAAGATAACGCTTATTATCTAAGAATGAAATCTGGCCAGATTCTGCGCTTTGTAATGCCATGATGCCATCGATCAGGCAAGTCGGATCGCCCTTTAAATCCGCATCGATTAAATCGGCGATCTCCTCTAATGAATAACAACGCTGCGGCATGTCTAACTCTACGCTTTATGAAAAAGCTATTTAAGCACTATTTTTAGCTACGCTCTTTTCAAAGCCTCTAAAACCTGTTGGGTAATATCGAGATCGTTCTTAGCATATAAAGTACTTCCCTTTTGAATGACTAAATCATAACCGGATTGCGCGGCCAATTTTTTCATCACCCCATCTAATTGCTGACTAAAACCATGTAAGGATTCACTTTGTTGCTTCGATAAATCTTTTTGAAAAGAGGCAATCATAGTCCGCTCATTATTGCGATCGGTCATCACTTTCTTTTCTAATTTATTACGGTCTTCTGTGGTCATAACCGCGGCATTCTTTTCTAAATTATTTGTCTCGTCTTTTAATCGGTTCTGCAATTGAAGGATACTGTCTTGTCGCCCTTTAAATTGTTTGGTTAAAGTGTCATTTATTTTGGCAATTTGTGGCGCTTTTTGTAATACCAGCTGCATATCTACCACAGCTAACTTTAAACCATCGGCATACGCAGGGAGCGTCAATATGCCTGTAATTAACGATACGATAGATACTAAGCAAACCTTGTTCATTATTAGCTCCTTAAAATTAAGCTTCAATTAAAAACCTGTCCCTATATTAAATTGGAAAAATTGGATTTGGTCACCGGGTCTAGGATTAATCGCCCTCGCCACACTAAAGCTTAATGTTACATTAAAAACCGGAACTCGCCAATCTACATTTACTCCGGCTGAGTAGCGTATAGGTCCGGGACTGGTACCGCCTCTGGGATTACCCGGCTGTGTCACACCTAAAGTAGAGTAGGTATTACCCGCATCGACAAATAGACTGGTTCTTAAGGTCGCTGGCAGTGGATTGGGGACAATCAAGGCTAAACTGCCTACGGTCATAACATTACCACCTAAGGGGTAACCATTACTGTCTCTGGGCCCTAAAGAACTTATTTGATAACCTCTAACCTGTCCATCGGTACCAATTCCACCGGCGTAATAATTGCTAAAGAAAGGAAGTCCTCGCGTCGAAGCAAAGCCATTGCCATAACCTAAGCTTAAACGACTTTGCAAAATAAAATGATGCGTTAAGGGGATAAAATCCAAACCGGTATAAGACGCTTTATAATAGTCCAGTGGTTGACCACCCACCGGTAAGGCCAGCTGTACATTGGCATTTTGGTACATGCCGTCCTGAGGAAATATCATCTGATCTAAGCTATTTCGCGACCAGCCGATGGTGAATAAAAATTGGTTAAATTGTGTACCATGCTGTGACACAAAATTTTGCACTTCGATAGATTGCTGGCTGGTGATGGGTAAATTAAGTTGTAATCTTTGCAAGCCACCTGAAAGTTGTAAGGTATCACCGCGTTCATCAAAGGGAATACTGTAATGAAGATCCGCCCCATAAGTATTGGTACTATAGGTGGTGGTATTAAGATCACTGGGTGTTGCACGTTGATAAAAAATATCGTAACCGCGTTGAACCCCGTTCAGTGTGTAATAGGGGTTATTATAACTAATACTATAGATCGTCGCGGCGCGGGTTTTATTAAAATTCAAACCTAATTGATTACCGGTGCCAAAGACATTATTTTGATTCAGTGAAGCACCAAAAACAGCACCATTGGTACCATAACCTAAACTAAATAAGGCTTGTGCGGCATGCGCTTCATTGAGTGTGACATCCAGGTCGACCTGGTCCGTATAACCTGCAATAGGTATCGGCGTTAACTGTGGCTCTCCTTCGAGAAAACCGGTCATACTAAGCTGTCTTAGCGAATCCTTGATGTCCGATTCTGAGAGCAAACTTGCTTCTTGTTGCCGAAATAGACGACGAAATACCTCATCCTGGGTTTTTAAATTACCGGATATATTAATATGTCGAACGTAAACACGATTACCTGGATCGACGTAGAAGGTTAAAGAGACGGTTTTATTTTTTTCATCCACATCAGGTAAGGTATTAACCGTAGCGAAGATATAACCAACATCACCTAACTGTTTCTTAATTGCCTGTTCAACCTCTAGCACTTTTTCCCGAGAAAAAGGCTGACCGCCTCGCAGTGATAGCAACACTTTTTGTAACTTGTCCTGAGCGAGCATTAAACGTCCGCTGAGTTGATAGCTACTGATTTTATAAAGCGGACCTTCGCTGACATGGATAATAAGATAGGCAGTTTTTCTATCGGGTGTTAAAGTAACCTGCGTAGAGTCTATTTTGAATTTAAGATAACCGCGATTTAAATAATACGACTGCAAGGCCTCTATACTAGCGGATAATCGCTCCTGACTATATTGTGCACTGCTGGTAAACACTGACCAAAAATGATGTACACCCAGCGGCAATGCCGAACGCAACTTACGCTCACTAAAAGCATGATTGCCAATAATTGAAATATCGGCTACCTCGACGGTCAGCCCTTCTGAGATCTCAACCCGAATAGATACCCTATTATTTGCTTGTGGGGTGACTATCGGGGTGATGTGCGCCGAATATTTGCCCATATTGTCGTATTGGCTACGAAGTTGCGCCACAAAACGATCTAAAGTTGCTTTATCAAACAAGCGTCCGCGTACTAAACCTATTTTTTTAACGATTTTCTTGAGCTTATCTTTAGGAATTTCTTTGTTGCCGCTAATATCGACCTGACTTATCGTGGCGCGCTCAACCACCTTTATAATCAATGTCTGACCCCGTTCCGCTAAACTCACATTACTAAAAAATCCGGTCGCATACAGCGCCTTGATGAGCGATGAGGATTGCGAGGATTGAAACGATTGACCTACTTTGATCGGCAGATAACTTAACACCGTATCACGGCTTATTCCACGTAAACCTTGCACCTCAATATACTTTACTGGAAAAGCTTGTACCGTGACAGGTAATAAAAAGCTGATCCACAGAGATCCGAGTAAGATAACTTTAAATAATAGTCGTAACATAGTAATTATTTTTTAGCCAAAAATTTACAGACTGCTACAAAACAAAGTATTTTGTAAAAGGACTAGTGAGTTGCCGCTTCGTGCACGATCATACCATCTGTTTCTAACAAAGTGCTATAGTGCTTTAAAATCATCTCTTTAGCAATCTCACGGGCTAAATTATCATCCTCCAATATAATATCTAGATTTGAAGCCGGTCGTGAATGAATTTTTTCTAACACGGCCTGATTAAGTTTGGCAATATCGGTAAAATAAATTTCACCTTGCAAAAATGCTTGTACAGCAATTTCATTAGCAGCATTTAGGATCGTTGTGGCAGTACCCCCTATCTGCAGTGCTTGATACGCCAAAGCAAGACAGGGATAACGTTCTTCATCAATGGCTAAAAAATCAAGTCGTCCCACCTTCAATAAATCTAACCGGACAGCGGCATTATGAATTCGTTGCGGAAAAGCTAATGCGTAAGAGATGGGAATGCGCATATCAGGACTCGCTAACTGCGCTAAAATAGAACCGTCGCAATATTCTACCAATGAATGGACAATACTTTGTGGATGTAACACCACTTCAATTTGCTCGAGTGATAAACCAAATAAAAAATAAGCTTCTATAACTTCAAAACCTTTATTCATTAATGTGGCAGAATCGACACTAATTTTGCGTCCCATACGCCAATTAGGATGCGCACAGGCCTGCTCAGGAGTCGCTGCTGACAATTGCGCTAAAGGCTGATGGCGCAAAGCACCGCCTGAAGCGGTTAAAATAACCTTAGCTACACTTTTAGGTCCCTGACCTAATTTAAACTGACCATGCAGACACTGAAAGATGGCATTATGTTCACTATCTATCGGCAATAAGGTAACTTGGGCGCGTTGTGCCTCTTCGATGAGTAACGAACCGGCCATGATCAAGGCTTCTTTATTGGCCAGCAATACCTGCTTTTTAGCTTTGATGGCCGACAAAGTAGCTAATAAACCGGCGGCTCCGACAATAGCGGCCATCACAGTATCGACTTTCTCCAGGCTGGCCACAAAAACCAAGGCCTCGGTTCCAAATAATACCTGGGTTTTTAACGAGACGGCACGTAAACGTTGCGTTAACTGTTCGGCTAATTTCTTACAACCGACTACCGCATACGTGGGAGTAAACTTAAGACACTGTTGAAACAACAAGTCGATATTATGATGTGCTGTTAAGGCAATAACCTTAAAACGTTCAGGATGCGCTGCAACCACATCTAAAGTGTGGACACCTATCGAGCCTGTTGCTCCTAAAATAGTTAAGTATTTCATGTCGTTAAACCTAACAATAATAAAGTTGCCGAAAAAACCGGTGCTGCGGCTAATAAACTATCAATACGATCTAAAATTCCACCATGACCCGGTAATAGTTGACCACTATCTTTTAACCCGCGTAATCTTTTTAATTGACTCTCGAATAAATCGCCAACCACAGCGGCTAAACTTGTTAATAAAACCAGTAACCACATCTGCCATAATGACGGTTTAATCCCTTTAAAAAAATAGATCATCAGCATTGCGGCAGAAAAAGTAAATAATAATCCGAGAATGAAACCTTCCCAAGTTTTTTTAGGACTCAATGTCGGCGCTAATAAATGTTTTCCCCACAGACGACCACTGACGTAAGCGGCGGTATCGGCTAACCAAATGATCAACAACATAAACATTAAATAAAGTGGCGTCAATTGTAGTTTTTGCAACGCTATCCAACACCAGCTAATAATCAACCAGCCCAAACCGGCACTGATAGACGACGATATCCTCGGCAAGTTTGGCTTGCTACGCGCCCAAATAAGGTAAAGTGTCATTAATAACCAAAAGCCTAAACTGAGTTCGATCATCCAGACCTGGCTTAAATAAGGGACGAGCAACGCTAAAATACTCGCCTGCACACCGATATATAAAAATCTTTTCGGCAAATCGTTCCAGTTGCTCAAGCGTGACCATTCCCACGCTGCTAGTAGCATAATAAAGGCGGTTATCCAGCTAAAATAACTAGCCGACAAATAAAAAATTCCACCTATAACGAAAGGAATTAAGATAACTGCGGTTAAAATTCTCAGTTTAAGCATTTGTTTTTGCCAGTTGCTCGCTAGTAAATCCAAATCGCCGCTCTCGCTGGGCATAAAAAAGCAAGGCTTTATCAAACTCCTCTTCATTGAAGTCAGGCCATAAGGTCTCGGTAAAATACAACTCGGTATAAGCCAATTGCCACAACAGAAAATTACTAATTCGGTATTCTCCGCTGGTACGAATTAACAGATCAGGGGCCGGAAAACCGGATAAGCTTAAGTAACTGGCGAATAAATCTTGCGTCAATGCTGTCACTTGAAGTTCGCCCGCTTTGACTTGATGCGATATTTTTTGTACCGCCTGGACAATATCCCACTGACCGCTGTAATTGACCGCAATCACTAACTTTAAGCCGGTATTTTTAGCCGTCAATGCCTGCGCTTTATGGATCCATTCACGTAAGGGAGGCTTAAAACGCTCAAGACATCCGACCATTTTTAATTGAACATTATTTTTCGTCAACTTGCCGATTTCACTTTTTAAGGTATTTAGAAACAAGGTCATTAAATAATTAACTTCTTGTTCAGGTCGCTGCCAATTTTCACTACTAAAAGCAAATAAAGTCAGCACTTCGATATTTAGCTTTCCACATAGTTTAATCAGCTTGCGAACCGCTTTCACCCCTTCTTGATGGCCTAATACGCGCGGCAAATGGCGCCGTTTAGCCCAACGTCCATTGCCGTCCATAATAACCGCAACATGACGCGGACTTTTTAGTGATTGAGCACTGTCTGGCGTTGACATAAGATAGCTTAAGAATAAAACTAGACTTGCATTAACTCTTCTTCTTTTGTCTTGGCGATTTTTTCCACTTCGGCAATGGCCTGATCAGTCATTTTTTGGATTATTTCTTTAGCGCGGCGCTCTTCATCTTCGGTCATTAGTTTTTTCTTAACTAATTCTTTACATTGATGATTGGCATCTTGACGGTAATTACGAATTGACACGCGTGCATCCTCTGCTTCTTGCTTGACTAATTTACTCATATCCCGCCTTCGTTCTTCGGTTAAAGCCGCCAAAGGAACCCGAATAACATTTCCCGCTGTCACCGGATTTAAACCTAAATTAGATTGGATAATGGCTTTTTCTATCGTGGGAATCGCTGTTTTGTCCCAGGGTGTTACCAATAAGGTTCTGGCATCCGCCACGGTAACACTGGCAACATGATTTAACGCGACTTCTTTACCGTATTGAGGAACGCGTAGTTGCTCTAATAGACTAGGGTGTGCCCTGCCGGTACGTAACTTAGCCAGGTTGGTTTTCAACGCCGCTAAAGCCTTTTGCATACCTTGATCGGTTGTTAACTTTATTGATCCTATCATGGCTTATTTCCTCTTAACTCACTAATGTGCCTTTAGGTTTACCTTGCATAATCTCAAGCAATGCTTTTTCACAGTTAATATTAAACACCTGTATCGGTAAATGATGATCACGACATTGCGAAAACGCTGCCAAATCCATGATGGCTAATTTTTTTTCTAAGGCGTCATCATAACTTAACGAGGAATATAAAGTCGCTTGCTTATCTTTTTTCGGATCGGCGCTATAAATTCCATCAACATGGGTTGCCTTGAGTAATAACTCGGCGCCTATCTCGATACCCCGTAAACTCGCTGCCGAATCTGTGCTGACTAAAGGATTTCCAGTCCCGCCGGCAAAGATAACAAGGTATCCTTTTTCTAAATAGCGAATCGCCCTCTGACGTTCAAAAAGAGGCGCAAAACCACTCACCGGAATAGCCGACATGATGCGCGCTACTTTTTGATGTTTCTCGATGCAATCTTGTAGCGCAAGTGCATTGATAACCGTAGCCAGCATCCCCATTTGATCGCCGGTAATTCTATCAATACCACCGCGTGCTAACACCTCACCGCGAAAAATATTACCGCCTCCTATCACAATCCCCATCTGCACCCCTAAATTGGCAACCTCGACAATTTCAGCGCTGATGCGATTGAGCACCTGCGGATCTAACATGTGCGAGGTT
>DALYCY010000027.1:0-4127 GCA_031973495.1 Candidatus Aquirickettsiella sp.
TGCGGGAATAGCTCAGTTGGTAGAGCGCAACCTTGCCAAGGTTGAGGTCGCGAGTTCGAGCCTCGTTTCCCGCTCCAGATATAGTAGTGGTTTGTTAAATTTTAAAAAATAAGGGAATTTAAATTCAATTTTTTTAAAATCAGCTTGCGTTTTATTGAGCGGTTTTTTTAAAATTCAATAAGGGAATTATTTATTTCGGATGCTTTCTAACACAGGTGATCAGCGTGAATAGGGGAGCTATCTGGATGAACTTGGCTGGGTGGCAGAGTGGTCATGCAGCGGCCTGCAAAGCCGTGTACGTCGGTTCAATTCCGGCCCTAGCCTCCAAACAAGAGAAATAGCGTCGATAAATTAAAAAATTATTTGCCCGGGTGGCGAAATTGGTAGACGCAAGGGACTTAAAATCCCTCGGTGGTAACACTGTGCCGGTTCGAGTCCGGCCCCGGGCACCAACTTGCAAATAGTTTTGTGTTGTATTCATCATCTTTACTTTTATTTATTAAGCGCATTACAAAAGTCCAATGACCTATCTGGTAACTGAAAAATGTATTCGTTGTAAATACACCGATTGCGTCGAAGTCTGTCCTGTCGATTGTTTTTACGAAGGACCGAATATGTTGGTGATTCATCCGGACGAGTGCATAGACTGTGGTTTATGTGAGCCAGAATGTCCAGTGCAAGCGATTTACGTTGAAGACGACCTGCCTAAAAAATATGAGATTTTTTTAAGCTTAAACGCAGAACTTGCTAAAAAATGGCCGAACATTACGCATCGCAAGGATGCACCGGCGGATGCCGATGAGTGGAAGGAAAAAGAAGATAAATTAAATGTTCTGGAAAAATAGTTGACGGTATTTTGTGATAGAGCTTGTTAAACGCAAAAGGTATAAGCTTTAGGCGCGCGTTAGCGTATTTTAAGCCCGTTAAAATTTATGTCAATAAAACTATTAGCCATTGAGTCTAGTACGGAAGCCTGTTCGGCAGCTTTACTTTATCATCAAGCGATTCACCAACGTTACCAGCTAGCGCCCCGTCAGCACTCACAACTTATTTTGCCGATGATGCAATCTTTACTCGATGAAGCGGGGCTTAAATTAAGCGATTTAGATGCGCTGGCTTTCACGCGCGGTCCTGGAAGTTTTACCGGAATACGTATTGCCGCCAGTGTTATCCAAGCCAGTGCGCTCGCGGCGGGGTTGCCGGTGGTGCTAGTGTCCAGTTTGCAGTGCTTGGCGCAAGGGGCTTATCGTGTATTTCAAGCAGAACAGGTGTTAGCGGCCATGGATGCCAGGCTAGATGAAATTTTTTCTGCCACTTACGCCTTGGATAATAAAGCGATCATGCGAGAATGTGATGCTGAACAGCTGATTGTACCTGCGCAATTGCAATCGATTTCGCTGGATAATTTTGTCGGAGTTGGCAGTGCTTGGGATAAATACCATGCCATCTTAGCTCAGCAATTTAACAATCAGTTGCAGCGTTGGTATCCACAGCGTTATCCTAGCGCCTACGATGTAGCGCTTATAGCAAGCGATGCCTATCAATGTGGCGAATTTGTTGCGGCGGCAGAGGCATTACCGACTTATTTAAGAGAAACCGTTGCGGTACGACGAGGTTCCGATGGATAAATATTTACTCAGTATACTGGTTTGCCCTTTATGCAAAGCGAGTTTAGTTTATGAAAAATCAGCTCAAGAATTGATTTGCCGATTTGATCGACTTGCTTATCCTATTCGTGATGAGATCCCTATTATGCTCGAGTCTGAAGCCAGAAGTATCTCTTTAGAGGAATATGATCGTTTAAGTTAAGCGCCGCTGACGATTAAAAATAGTTGCTTTGACCCGAAAATTATCGGACATGTTATGATAGCTAGTGGGGTTTGGCGGCATTGCGTCGCAACGAATAATAAATAGAGAAGGGAGCCTACTATGACGAGTGCCGTAATGAAGTTTGATACCTTAAGTTGGGCAAAGAAATTAGAGCAAGCAAGGGGTTCCCTCTAAACAGGCAGAGGTCCAGGTTCAGCTTATTTTCCGCGTCATTGATGATAATATTGGCACAAAATCAGACCTACGTGAATCTGAAGCGAAGTTTGAAATCAAACTAAAAGAGCTTGAGTTGAAGATCGAGGCGGTAAAAAAAGATTTAATCGTGGCGATTGAAAAAGTAAACGTATCTATTGAAAAAGTAAAAGCGTCTATTAATACACAAATAGCCAAATGGGTTCTTGGTGTTTCGGCTATTCAAACCATGGTGTTAATCGCCTTGATTCGCTCCATACATTAAATATTAACGGGAATTTAAATAGCGATACGACTTGTCGAACCATTACAATAGCGATAAACAATGGATATCAAAAAGGTTAAGCCTCATGAATGCGGATTTACAACATATTATTGAACAAGCGGCCAAATCGATTGCGCAAACCAAACGTTCTTTTGATTTGGAGCAATTACGTAGCACCCTATTAGGTAAAAAAAGTGTATTGAGTGAGTATTTAAAAAAATTAGCCCAGTTACCCGCTGCAGAAAAGCCCAAATTAGGTCAGGCAGTCAATCAAGCTAAACAGCAAATAGAAGCCTTGTTGAAGGCGCAGAGTGAATTATTAATTAAGCGTGCTATCGATGCGCAATTGCAGCGCGAAAAAGTAGATATTACCTTAGCAGGATGCGGTCAATCTATCGGGAGTTTGCATCCGGTAACACGTACCCGTGAACGTATTGAAGGTTTTTTTACCGGACTCGGTTTTGCGGTGGCAGAAGGTCCTGAAATTGAAGACGATTATCATAATTTTGAGGCACTTAATATTCCGAGTAATCATCCGGCACGCGCCTTACATGATACTTTTTATTTTCCGAATGGTTTGTTGTTACGTACGCATACCTCCAACGTACAAATACGTGCGATGCAGCAGACTAAACCACCGATTAGAATGATCGCCCCAGGGCGCGTGTATCGTTGTGATTCGGATGTGACGCATACGCCGATGTTTCATCAATTAGAAGGCTTGTTGATTGATGAGTCAGCTAATTTTTCGGAATTAAAAGGGTTGTTAATCCAATTTTTGCAACATTTTTTTGAACAGCCAGATCTGGCCATCCGTTTTCGCAGTGCTTATTTTCCTTTCACAGAGCCTTCTGCCGAAGTGGATATTCAATGTGTGATGTGTACCGGTGCCGGATGTCGCATTTGCAGTCAAACAGGTTGGTTAGAAATATTAGGTTGTGGCATGGTGCATCCGAGTGTTTTAGAAAAAGCCGGTTTATCACCGAGCCAATATCAGGGTTATGCTTTTGGCATGGGAATTGACCGTTTGGCATTGTTGCGTTATCAAATTCCCGATTTACGCCTGATGTTTGAAAATGATGTGCGTTTTTTAGAGCAATTTTAATATGAAATTGAGTGAATTATGGTTACGTGAATGGGTTAATCCAGCGCTAAAAACAGAACAATTAGCCGAGCAATTGAGTTTAGCCGGTTTAGAGGTTGCCGCAATGAGTCCGGTGGCCGGTGTGTTCAGTCAGGTTATCGTCGGTCAAATAGTGGTACTAGCGCCCCATCCCGATGCATCGCGTCTGCAAGTGTGTCAAGTTGATGTCGGTGCGAAAGAGGACTTGACAATTGTGTGTGGGGCTAAAAATCCGCGTCTGGGATTGAAAGTGGCGGTGGCGCAAGTTGGGGCGCAATTGCCTAATGATCTGCATATTAAAGTGGCCAAATTACGCGGTGTTGTTTCACAAGGGATGTTATGTTCGGCTAGCGAATTAGGTCTTAGTGACACAGGGTTAGAGGCCGGAATCTTAGAACTGCCCGAAGAGGCACCGATAGGAAAGGACTTACGCGACTACTTGCAATTAAATGATCATTGTTTGGATGTGCACATTACACCTAATCGAGGAGATTGTTTAAGCGTCAAAGGTTTAGCGCGCGATGTCGCCGCTATTACCGGTGCACCACTCACTAGCCCGCCTATTAGCAATGTGGCGGCCGTTATTGCGGATAAATATGATATCCAAGTTGAATCAGCACAGGATTGTCCGCACTATAGTGGACGTATTATTCGTCATATCAAGCAACAGGCTACAACGCCGCTTTGGTTGTCAGAGCGTTTACGCCGCAGTGGCTT
>DALYCY010000027.1:4137-12182 GCA_031973495.1 Candidatus Aquirickettsiella sp.
CAGCCTTTACATGCATTTGATTTAGCGCAATTGAGTGGCGGAATACAGGTACGTCGTGCGCACGCCGATGAAGAAGTGACCTTGTTAGACGGTAAAAAAGTTATCTTAGATAAGGCAAGCTTAGTGATTGCCGATAAAGTCCAGGTTCAGGCGATTGCCGGTATTATGGGAGCCGCTCATTCGGCGGTTAGTGCGACTAGCCAGGATATTTTTATAGAAAGTGCGTTTTTTAATCCCGCCGTTATAGCCGGCCGTGCACGGCAATATGGACTTAACACCGATGCGGCGTATCGTTTCGAACGCGGTGTGGATCCTGCGCTAACACGAGTTGCGTTAGAGCGTGCAACTGAGTTACTCGTGGAGATTGTCGGTGGCAAAGCAGGGCCGGTGGTGCACATTCAACATGCTCCTACGAAGATTGCGCCCATCCCCTTTCATCTGCCACATTTGAAAAAATTGTTGGGTATTTCCTTGTGCGAAGAGGAAATGGCGGCTATTTTTAAAGCCTTGGGAATAAGTTTTGTTGCAAAACAAGTACTGATTTGGCAGGTAACGCCACCTACTTGGCGTTTTGATCTGGTACTTGAAGCCGATTTAGTGGAAGAGTTAGCTAGGATACATGGCTATCAACATATTCTCCCGGTAATGCCTAATGCGAGATTACACTTTTTACCGCAGCAGGAAACAAAACTACCTTTGCGTCGTTTACGTCATTTGTTGATTGACAAAGGGTATCACGAAACCATTAATTATAGTTTTATCGCACCTAGCTTGCAGCATTTGATTGCAGCGCAATCGAGTTCATTGCAGTTACTAAACCCTATTTCCAGCGAACTTGCCGTGATGCGCAGCAGTTTGTGGCCAGGTTTGTTAAATAGCTTAAGCTACAATCAGCAGCGCCAACAACTTAATTTACGTTTGTTTGAAAGCGGACTTTGTTTTCAGATTAACGATGGAAAACTTGAACAAATAGATTATTTGGCCGGTATAGCAAGCGGTAATAAGCTTCCCGAACAATGGGGGGTTGCTAGTACAGACTTAGATTTTTTTACTGTCAAATCAGATATCGAGGCTTTAGTTCATTTAATGGGCAAATCCGCCGCTATTCAATTTATGCCAGGAACCCATCCGGCTTTACATCCGGGTCAGTCGAGTACATTGCAGCAAGCAGGAAATGTCATCGGTCATTTCGGTGCCCTACATCCGCAACTCGTTGCCGATTTAGATTTAATCGGCCCGGTGTATTTATTCGAATTAAAAACCTCGGCGCTCATATCGAGGAATTTACCGCAATTCAAGGCTTTTTCTAAATTTCCTATCGTACGTCGTGATATTTCTTTTTGGCTAGGTGAGGAATATGCGGCGCAAACTATTTTAGATAAAATTTATCAGATAGGGGGCGATTGGCTGAATCGGGCGTATTTATTCGATGTTTATCGCGCCGCAGCCGCGGAAAAAAAGCGTAGTTTAGCCTTAGCTTTATATTGGCAACATCCCAGCCGCACCTTAGTCGATGCCGAAGTAGATGCCTTAGTGCAAAAGGTGATAGAGGGTCTTAAACAGAGTTTTACGATTCAATTAAGGGATTAGTATAGCGATGAGCCCGGTATTAACCAAAGCGGATTTGATCATGAGTTTAAGACAGCAAGAACCTAGTCTGAGCCGGCCTGTTGCAACACAATTAGCCGATGCTTTTTTTGCAGAAATAATGTGCGCTTTAGAAAAAGGGCAGCCGGTTAAAATATCAGGATTAGGTAGTTTCCGTTTACGGAATAAAAAAGAGCGGCCCGGGCGTAATCCTAAAACGGGCGTCACTACTGTGGTTTCATCACGAAATGTCGTTTTGTTTCAAGCGAGTCAAAAATTAAAATCACGATTAAAAACGCGCAAAACTTAATACTAACGCTTACATTTTGCCTGCTTTAATTAGTGGTTGCAGCTTTGTTAAGCTAACATTACAATGAGCGCTGTTCGGGGCGTAGCGCAGTCTGGTAGCGCACCTGCATGGGGTGTAGGTGGTCGCTGGTTCAAATCCAGTCGTCCCGACCACCTTAATTTTTTAATTTTTGTTTTCTTTCCCCTTATTAAGTGTAATAATTAATAGCGATAATGTGGATGTTAGGCTATGTAATACCGATAGGTTTAAGCTTGAGTGATTGAAGCGGTATTAATACGTATCGGCAAGTCAACGATCTAGCGTTAATTAAGCTTAACGATGGTGCATTTTACTTAAAATTAGGAGATAGATGTGACAATTTATCAAAATATCTTAGTGGCAATCGATCTACATCCTACCTGTGATGAAATTATATTAAAGCGTGCTCATGCACTTACCAAAGGAGGCGAGGCGAGTTTATCCATTATTCATGCCGTAGAACATATTAATGCGTACGGGGTAGCACAAGCTTATCCGGCGGTGATTGATTTAGAAGGTGAAATGTTAACTGAAGCCAAAAAACAATTAGCCGAGGTTGCTAAACAGTATAATATTCCGGAAAAAAATCAATTTGTCGAGGTCGGATCACCTAAGATCGTGATACTCGATAAAATGAAGCAGCTTAAAAACGATTTAATTATTATTGGCAGTCACGGTCGACATGGCATTGGCGTTTTGTTTGGTTCTACAGCTAGTGCAGTTATTCATCATTTATCCTGTGATGCTTTAGTGGTTAAAATACCCGAACTGAAAAAGTAACAGCGACCCTGATGACGTTTAAGCGTTTAAATAAAATTTTGGGCTCAGCTTGAAGTGTCTTATGCTATTTCTCATACGAATAAGACACTTTAAATTTTTCGCTCCTAATTAGCGATTAAATCTCGTTTGCTTTGGTGGGCTCGGTGCCGAATCTGAATCAGTTGAGTTACAATCCATAGCTTCTTTGCTATCACCCGTTTGGACGGTTCTTTTTAGATTCCTTGCTAAGATTCCGGGATAGCTTAGCTGAGAATAATCCTTCATTGCCGCCTGTAGATTATTTTTAAGGAGGGCTAATTTTTCCCGCGGAATTTTCTTTAAAAAATAATTTACGCGCTCAAGGTCGCTTTTTTTATAGGCTAGGATTATCGCCTGTGCGTACACCTTAGAGCTAATTATTTTTTCCTGGCTATCAGCACTTAAGCGGGCAAAGATATGCTGATTAATAGCCATGCTATCATGCGATAAAACCTGCGCATAAGGGAAATGCCTGGCAAGGTGATTTATTGTTTCAGTCGGACAAAAGATGGCGTTGATCTCGGCGTCTGAAAAAGGTTCCAGCGTACGTGCTAAGACATCCACGTTTCCACTACTGCAGGCTTCAGAGATGGCCGCATAGGGGTGAATATTGGCCATATAACAGTCACTTATCGCGGTTTTATGCTTTTCTTTGGGCATCATGCTCAAGATAAAATCGAGTGTTTCTAAATGACCGCTGGCACAAGCTTTTCTAAAGAAGCGAAAATCCGTTGCCAGTTTATTGACAAGATAATTTTGACTATCTTTATCTATACTAAGTAGTCGTTGTATCACGTGCAGTTGGCCACCTTCACACGCCCCAGCAATCCCTTTTAGTTTCATGCTATCGCGTTCATCTGTATCTATTTCGAGCGCCAATAGCTGATATAAATTTTCTAAATCACCTAATGTGGCGACTTTGCTAAACACATAATTTCTAGTTTTAGAAGAAAATAGTCCTAATTGATGCAGTTTTTTTTCTTTAATATAACAGCTTACTTTGTCATGACCGCGCGCGTGTGCTAAACAATAAGCGAGTTTATAGTCCAGATCCTCGAAACTAAATGCTTCTAGATTACTCATTTGATCATCGGTTTGTAGCTTCAGCGTCTCAATTAGCGTTGGTGCTTGTTTTTGAAGCAAGGCTTCAAGCGCTATCGCTTGTTGCAATTGGCCGTACGCACATAAAAAGCTAAAGCTGTTGGGATATAATGATAAAAGCGCATCAACGCGCTTTTTTAGCGCTAGGGATAAATTTCCCAGTAGGGATCGTAAGGTTTCGGTGTTTATCTCAGTCATTAAATCCGCTGTTTTAGCGGGTAAATTTTCACGTTGAGCAAGCGATGCTAATAATGTGTAGGCGATTTTATCGAAACAAATTTTCTCTAAAGTCAGTGGTGGCATAGCATTTATCGATTATTATAATTTTAACCGGAATCATATATGTAAAATTCAAAAACATCGAGCCTTGACAAATGGCCAATCCTCTATTTAGCATGAAATTGTAAATCCTTCGATTTGTTTCGCCGTTGAGATTTGTTTATCTGAAATTTTTCAGCTACAGTAAGGGAGTATTACGGTCAAATGAGCCAAAAATAAGACGTTTAGTGTTGGATATGAATGTCACTTAGCCTAAATAAAGGAGTATTTATGTTTAAAAATCCAAGTGTTTTAGACTGGATTACACTCGTTATCTTATTTATCGGTGGTTTGAACTGGGGTCTGGTTGGTTTATTCCACTTTGATCTAGTAACCGGGATATTTGGAGACTATAGCCCTATTGCGCGAATTATTTATATTATTGTCGGCTTGTGTGCTATTTATGTGCTAGTCCGTGCAATTAATTGCTGTAAAAGAAATATGCCAGTGGCATAAATCTTTTTTGCCGATAGTCCTTTTGTTGTCCACGGCAGGATTCATGTGGGTAAAAACATGAAGTTTTCCTGTTCACGATTGGGTTTTGCCAACGGGATGTGTTCTTGCTAATCGGGTTAAACCGTATAAAGAATCTGCATCCCGCTGCCTCCCGTTGCACTTTATTTGGGTTAAAAATCCTGATTTATTGATATTCGAGCGTACTGGGGCTCAATTCGACCTTTTCTATCTTTTCAAATCGTGAGGTGATTTTATCCGCAGAGGTTTTCGCTTCTTGAATATCGGTATAGGCTTGCTGAATATGACGGAATAAATGGTCCATACGTTGCTTAAAGCGTGAAAAATCTTTACTCAATAGATTGAGATGCTCTTGAATTAAATGAATTTGTTCACGGGTAGCCGCGTCTTTTAAAATAGCACTGCTGGTTGTCAAAACCGCCATCATGGTTGTCGGCGAGACTAACCAGACCCGTTGACGCTGTGCCTCTTCGACCAAATCGTAATAGTGGGCGTGTATTTCGGCAAAAATAGCTTCAGCGGGAATAAATAACAAAGCGCCTTCGGAGGTCTCGCCGGGAATAATATATTTTGAAGCAACTGCTTGTATATGGTGACGTATATCCTGACGAAATTGCGCCGCAGCGGCCCGTTGTTCGGTTTTAGGTAGATCAATGTCGGTTAATTTGCGAAAACCTTCTAAAGGAAATTTCGCATCGACAGCAATACTCCCGGTTGGTGCAGGTAATAATAATAGGCAATCGACACGTTTGCCATTGCTTAAGGTATGTTGCAAACTGTAATGTTTTTTCGGCAACACATTTTCGATCAAGGCGTTTAATTGCACTTCACCAAAAACACCGCGCGAGCGTTTGTCAGCGAGGATATGTTGTAGATTGACCACGTTGTTAGAGAGTTCGGTAATGCGTTTTTGCGCCTCATCGATGAGCGCCAAACGTTTGACGACATCGGTAAAGGTGGCGGTTGTTTGTGCAAATCCATCAAATAAGCGTTTTTCGACTTGCCCGCTGATAAGCAGTAATTTTTCTTGGGTGTTCTCGGTGAGTTTGTCCATACGTTGGCTGATATGTTGCAAACCCTGTTGCAGACTGTCTTGTAATAATTTCAAACTGCCGATTTGATTCTGATCAAATAGTTGTCGGTAGCTATTTAATTCGCGTAATAATTGCTCCTTACTTTCGGCGCTACTGCGTTGATCGATCATGCGCGAGTCGTGCAGTTGATTGAGTAAGCGATTGATATCCGTCCAGCGACTTTCCATCTGTACTAACTTATCGTGTTGGCGTTCTAACTTGTAAAAATGCAACAAGGTAAAAACCGTTAAGCTGGTAAGCAAGCCTAAAGTGATATATATAAAATAAAGTGGCATTCATTTTTCCTAGGGTTGAATATGCGATGGATGGTCTCAAAAGTAGTATTTTTTTAATATGTTTGTTCAGCTGGTCGTGCTTAGTCCATGCTGAGAATCGGGATCAACAACGTAAACTATTTTGGCAGGCCAGACAGTTGTTAATGACACGACATTATCAGCAATTTGCCGCACTGCAAATTCATTTAAAAGATTATCCTTTATATCCTTATTTAGTTTTTATCAAGTTAAAGCAGCAATTAGCTTATGAAAGTAGTCGCGAAATAACTAATTTTTTAGCCACCTATGCCGATACCCCGTTGGCACCTAAGCTACGTGCCGATTGGTTAGGTCATTTGGCTAAAAAACAAGATTGGCTACACTTTATACAGTATTATCAACCGATTTATGGTACTACATTACAATGTCATTACCTGCATTCTTTATTAGCGACGCAACAAAAGGCATTGGCTTTTCGAGAAATAGCCACACTTTGGCTGAATGTTAATTCCGCACCGAGTGCATGCCATCCGGTTTTTCTACGCTGGGAACAATCGGGCGGCTTAAATCAGTCATTAATTTGGAGAAAGTTAGAACAAGCCATAGCAAAAAACAATATGACCTTAATTCAACATCTCTCCCAATTTTTGCCACGCGAGGAAAGACAACAAGTAAATCATTGGTATCAAGTACGACAATATCCGTTGTTAATCGAGCAAAGCGAGCAATTTGATCCCAAGAATACCATGGATCGAAAAATCATATTGTTTGGTATGCAACGTTTAGCCGATAAAAATCCGCTTGAATTAGCCGAAATATGGCCTTTACTGCTGAAGCGTTACGCCTTGAGCGAACCAGAGCAACAACATTTACTGGCTAAGCTGGCCGTCGGTTTAGCCAGGCGAAGTGATGCGCGTGCCGGAGATTGGTTAAAGCAGGTTAAACCCGCTTATGCCGATGCGACCTTACGAGAATGGCGTGTTCGCAATAGTTTATTAAATGGACAATGGGATAAAGTACTGTATTGGTTAGATCGTATGCCACACTCGGAGCAACAGCAAGCCTGTTGGCGTTATTGGCGCGCTCGAGCACTCGCCGAAACGCAACAACAAGCAGCAGCGAATACAATTTACATAAGCTTAGCCAAGCAGGTCGACTATTATGGCGTATTAGCCAGTCAATGGCTTAAATTAAATTATCATCCGGCAAGGCATCAGGTCTTAGGTGATAAGTTGGCTTTGGCGCATAATGCCGCCATACAGCGCGCTAAAGAACTGTATGTTTTGGGTTTTAGCGGTGAAGCGCGCAGAGAATGGCGATGGGGACTCGATAGTATGAATAGGGCGCAATTACAAGCGGCAGCGCAATTGGCTAAACAATGGGGTTGGTATGATTTGGCCATTATCGGTGCCAGTAAAGCTAATATTCATAATGATATTAAATTACGTTTTCCCTTCGCTTATCGTCGCTTTGTTTTAGCGGCGGCGCGAAAAACCCATTTAAATTCCGCCTGGGTTTGGGCGATCATGCGTCAGGAAAGTGCTTTTATGTGGAATGCCAAATCCAGTGCCGGGGCCTTAGGTTTGATGCAGATCATGCCCAGCACCGGCAGACAATTGGCACGTCGCTTCGCATTAGGCCGTGTTGATTTGTTAAATCCAGAACAGAATATTCACTTGGGTAGTCGCTACTTAAGACAATTGTTAACATTATTTAACGGTAATGCGACCTTGGCAACCGCTTCTTATAATGTTGGTCCGACGCGTATTAAACATTACCAAGCCTTGTACCAACGTCTGCCGAACGATGTCTGGGTTGAAATATTGCCTTGGAAGGAAACGCGTGATTACGTCAAGAGTGTAGGTTTAGCGCGTAATATTTACAGTCAGATTTAATGCGTGTTATTAAATTTATTTTAATCTTAACCAAGTGATCCATTTTTTTTAAAATTAAGCTGTTAATACTTACAACTAGAATAATTGTTAAAAATTGACTAAGCTACTAAGTGTAAAATTACATGAAGTCATTTCTGCCTAAAGGGATATATCACATGCAAAAGGAAAGTTTGGTATTTAAGTTGCGCATATTACC
>DALYCY010000028.1:0-10258 GCA_031973495.1 Candidatus Aquirickettsiella sp.
GCCAATCAATTTTCTGTGCGATTTCTGGATAGAAAAACTCCATGAACTCTTTAAAATAAACCTCTAAGATATCTTTCCAAGCGGAGTCATGGTTGGCGCGTTGTTTTTTTTTAGACATTTTTAGGCTTCCTTATTTGTTATTAGTCCGACATAAGATCTTAATCGAATAAATATCTAAAAAAAATATCCGCACATTAAAGAGCAATAATCCAGCTGCCTACTAAAAAATAATTCCTACGCTAAATATTTTAACATAACTTACTTTTTCAAATAGGTTGCGGCAAATCATTGGCTAATTTTTGCAGATTGCGTGGTAGTGCCGGATCACGACCATAAACGTCATCCCAAAAATGGAGCACCCCGGCTTTATCCACCCAAGCGGTAATATACGTTAGATGAATTGGAATGGCCTGTTTTAAGGAAATAATTGTCGTGCGTCCTGATTCCAGCGCCGCTTCAATACGAGGCGCTGCCTTTTCCAACGTAGGATCTAATTCTTCTAATGCCACTAGAAAATCAAAAGGATCTTCTAAACGCACACAACCTGAACTAAATAAACGTTTTTCTGCCTCAAATAAAGCTTTCGAAGGGGTATCGTGCAGATAAATTAAATGCGGATTGGCAAATTCAAATTTAATTTGTCCTAATGCATTCTGTGGCCCGGGGTCTTGACGTAAAATATACTGGGAAGGATTTTTTTGCACCGCAAACCAATCTACTTCATCCGGATCTAATTGCTTATGCGCACGATTAAAAATGCGCATCTGATTGCGACTTAAATAATCGCTATCTTGCATGGCTTTGGGAATCACATCCTTGCGTGCAATCCCAGGTGGCACTGTCCAAGACGGATTTAATATAATACGCGTTACCTTTGAATTAATCTCCGGTGTTTGGCGTGAAGGCTTCCCCACAATCACCCGCGCTGTCAAAATAGCCTGGTGATCCTTGACTAAGCGCAAGCGATGATCCGGTACATTGATCCAAATATAAGCCGGATTAGCTAAGTGAATAAGCCGTGACCAACGTTTTAAATTGACTTCAATCTGATGATAGCGTTGTTGTGGCGAAATATTCAGTGCATAACGGGTGCTCGCACCGACCACGCCGTCGGCGATTAAACCATGTCGCTCTTGAAATAAAGCAACGGCCTCTTCGACTTCTGCATCAAAATAATTAAGATTCGGACTAGCCAGACAAGCGGTTTCGTTTAAGTCTTGGGTGGCGCATAAACGCTGACGTAATACCGCTACAGCCGGGTCATAATCACCAAACGCTAATAACTCACTGGTCTGCAGTATAGGCCAGGGATGTTGCAGCGCCTTTTGATAAATCGCTAAGGTTTTTTCAAGCCGTTGATAGGCCAGATTGCGCACGGCTTGCGTTTCAGTGGCACTAGCACTCACTGTAATCGCTGGCGAATTTTCTGCATCTGAAATAACCGACTGAGCGCTAGTTAGTGCTGCAAAAGACCACAAAGCTAACAAGCTCAGCGGATATTTTAATCGACATAGATGTAAATACATAAAATTTATTTATTCCCTTTTGGTATAATGGCTTAACACATAATTTTCTACAATTTGTTGAAATTGCTGGACGATATCCTCGCCACGCAAGGTAGCAACTTTACGCCCATCGGCAAATACTGGCGCAATCGGATGTTCGCCACTGCCGGGTAAACTAATACCGATATTGGCATGCTTACTCTCACCCGGTCCATTGACCACACAACCCATCACCGCAACGGATAAATTCTCGACGCCCTTATAGTGTTGCGACCAAAGCGGCATTTTTTGTTGAATATAGCCTTCCACTTGATTGGCTAAATGTTGAAAGTAAGTGCTGCTGGTACGACCACAGCCAGGACACGCCGAGACAGATGGCATAAAAGCGCGTAAACCTAGCGATTGCAAAATCTGCTGACAAACCAATACCTCACGGGTTCTATCGCCACCCGGCTCAGGCGTTAGAGAGGCCCTGATCGTATCACCGATTCCTTCTTGCAATAAAATAGATAGCGCCGCCGTGGTGGCGATGATGCCTTTCGAGCCCATCCCCGCTTCGGTTAAACCGAGATGAATCGCATAGGTACAACGACGTGCCAAATCGCGGTGGATAGCAATCAGATCTGCTACGCGCGAAACCTTACACGATAAAATGATACGACTTGCCGGCAAACCTATTTTTTCAGCAAGTTCAGCACTAATTAGCGCCGATAAAACCAGGGTTTGCTGTAATACCTCAGCAGCTGAGCGCGGATGGGGTGAGCGTGCATTTTGATCCATCTGGCGCGCACTGAGATCTTGATCCAAACTGCCCCAATTAACCCCAATACGTATCGGCTTATTAAACCTAAGCGCCGCCTCCACCATACGGGTAAAATTGAGGTCACGTTTTTCACCATGACCGACATTGCCTGGATTAATGCGATATTTATCCAAGGCCTCGGCACAAGCTGGATAGGCCTGTAATAAACGGTGGCCGTTGTAATGGAAATCGCCGACTATCGGCACGAAATAGCCGGCTTGTCGAACCTTATCGCGGATAAAAGGCACCTGCTGGGCTGCTTGTTCGGTATTGACGGTAATTCGGACCAATTCCGAGCCTGCCTTAGCTAATTCAATGATTTGCTGCGCAGTAGCGGAGGAATCTTCGCTATTGGTATTGGTCATCGATTGGACCACTACCGCGGCCCCGCCACCAATTTGAATAGCCCCTACCTTAACAGGGGTACTTAGGCGGCGTATAATAGGGGATGGAGGGTTTGACATCTTGAATTTATTACTTCGTCCTTTTATTTTATAAAATTGACGCTCAAAGACAGGTGAAAACGGCTATTTATTACGGTATACTCTAGCCTATATTTAAGTCAAGTGAACCACTAAAACAACTCTAAGGACAGCGGAGATTATAATGAATACTCACTTACAAACGCTTTACCCCTCGCTTCCCAGCCATAGTACGGATGCTTATATTGCTAGACTCAAGCAAATCCCTGTACTCACGGCTCAAGAAGAAACAGAACTTGCCGAGCGCTATTATCAACATCAAGATCTGGCCGCCGCTAAAAAACTCATTATAGCGAACCTGCGCTTTGTGGTGCATATCGCACAGACCTATACCGGTTATGGCCTGGCTTTAGCGGATTTGATTCAAGAAGGCAATATTGGCTTGATGAAAGCGGTGAAGCGTTTCGACCCCAAAGTCGGTGTCCGCCTTATCTCCTTTGCTGTACATTGGATTAAAGCCGAAATTCAAGAGTTTATATTACGTAATTGGCGCATTGTGAAAATTGCCACCACCAAAGCACAACGTAAGTTATTCTTCAATTTACGTAAGATGAAGCCCCATTTAGGTTGGTTTAATCAAAAAGAAATCGAAGCGGTTGCGCAAGATCTTGGTGTAAAACCTGAAACAGTTCGCGAAATGGAATCGCGTTTAGCCTCTAGGGATATGAGCTTGGATATCAGTGCCGATGAAAATAGCGATGCCAGAAGCACCTCTTACTCATTGCTTGATACGCATTTTGAGGATACACGCTATGATCCGGCGCGTTTACTAGAAGCCAGCGATACAACAGGATCACGCCAAGATAATTTACATAAAGCACTTACTCAATTAGATGAACGCGAACAATCTATTATCAGGGAACGTTGGTTGACGGAGCCGAAAATTACCTTGCAGGAATTAGCTAAGCGTTATCAAGTATCAGCTGAGCGCGTGCGTCAACTGGAGCAAAAAGCCATTAAGTCGCTACGCTCGGCTATCGAGCAAGCGGCATGAAAAAATTAGCCACCACTTTTAAGCTGAAGAAAAATTTTGTCAGTTCAATCGACGAATTTTTAGCCGCTTTTGATCAACGTCATTGGCAAAAATCTACTTCTCAGCAACAAGAAATCACTCAATATCAAGCATTAAAAGCAAAACGTGATAGTAAAACCAACCCTCCTTCTTAAGTGAGCGCTATGTTTCTTGAAATTGAACTTAAATTAAGCATTGCACCCGACGATGTCGAACTGCTGTTTCAACATCCCCTATTAAACCAACCAGCGCTGTTAGTTGAGCAATTAATCAGTCGCTATTTCGATACCGCTGATTTGGCCTTGTGGCAGCAGGGACTAACTATGCGGGTACGCGAGGCCGGTGGTCGCACCATACAGACCTTAAAAACTGCCGGAGAGCAGATTGGCGATCTCCAACATCGACATGAGTGGGACCAAGCCGTCAGCCAAGCCCTCCCCAATATTGAACAATTTACCGACCCCAAGCTCGTCGCCAAGCTTAAAAATATCATTGGCGAAAACGACTTAGTTGAATTGTTTCATACTGATTTTCAGCGTACATTATGGAATATCAGTATGACGGATCCGGATCGCAGCCAAATTGAGCTGGTTTTAGACCAAGGAATGGTTAAAACAGCCACTCAACAAGCCCCTCTGCATGAGATTGAGCTGGAGTTAAAACAGGGCGATTGCCAACAATTGTATACAATAGCTAACTTACTTAAACAAACTATCCCTTTGAGGGTGGAAACCCGCAGTAAAGCAGAACGCGGTTATTTGCTCTATAATGACAATAAAATGTCATCTAATTGTGTATAGTTAATCATCTGCTATTGCTGTAATATCAGGCTATCTTAATAAAAAATTAAAGTTACTTATGCTAGAAAATACGCCTCCGCCTAAAAGTCAAAAAGAAAAATTAATCCTGATTGAAGGCGTCACCGAAAACGGCGAAACCTTTAGACCTAGTGACTGGGCGGAACGTATGTGTGGCTGTTTAGCCAGCTTTACTAATCGGCGCATGGTTTATTCACCACAGCTGCGGCCCATCATAGACAGTGAAAACAGTCGAAAATGTCTTGTCCTTGACCCTAAACTGAAGGAAACCAATCCGGATATCTTTAACTGTGTAATGAAGTTTGCCGGTGAAAATCACCTAAAGATCCACGAATCTTATACCGAATGCGAAGAAAATAATTAATTACTGAATTCTACATCTTATTTTTCACGCGAATATTGCCTCACTAAAATCCTAAGTAGGCTTATTTTTAATACCATAACAACAAATCGATGTTAACGCGCAGGTCTGACAGTCGGGTTTGTTTTTCCAACAATGCTGTTTTGCTTGCATGACAATCAAGGCATGATATTGTTGATACAGATCAACCCGCTTAGGTAGATTCATTTCAACCCAAGCACGTAATTTATCATAGCACTCTTCACCTTGAATCAATTGCAAACGCTGCAATAAACGCCGGGTATAGCTATCGATAACAAACACCGGGCGATGGAATGCATACAATAAGATATCATCAGCCGTTTCCGGACCTATGCCATGCACCTTCAATAACAATTCCCGCAACGTAGACGTCGCGAAGCGATCCAATCCTTCATACGCGCCAACGGATAAATACCAGCGACAATAAAGCTGCACGCGTTGCGCTTTAATACGAAAATAGCCACTTGGTTTTAAATGATCTTCTAAATGGCCTGTTGCTAAATTCAAGAGCGCTTCGGGTGTCAAAACGTGCTGTTGTTTTAGATTCGCTAAGGCCTTCTCGACGTTCGACCAACGGGTATTTTGTGCCAACAGCGCGCCTATCATCACCTCGAAAGGCGATTCCGCCGGCCACCAGGCTTGGCGGCCATATCGAGCCAGTAAATTTTCATAGACTGCTAATAATTTTAGCTGATAAGAAACTGACATGCTGAATAAAAAATATCCACCTATACCGCCCCACCCTATGCGAATGCGTTTATTTTAAACCATCTGTACCGATTGCACTTGAAAATGCGATGTGCATTTTCAAGTGCTTTTATCTCGCGATGGAGATTTTCAAAAACTTCGCCGCTTCATCTACGAGCGGTATATATTAACTCAAATCATCTGATTAGCGATATCCGCTAAGGCCTAGGCACTGTTTCTTCTATCCCTGCTAATTCCTGAGCAGTCGGTGGCAGAGGCAAATAATCAGCGCTTGATTGGCGATTAAAAATAGACCAGCGCTGCAATTTGGGTGTTTGCTTCAGGGATAAAGGCGGCGCTGCTTCATAGCAAAACGTTTCCAGCCGTGGCTGTTTTTTTTCTGACGCATCGACGGGCTCGAAAGTGAATTGAACGCCCATGGATAAATTTAAGCTATCATCCAGCAGTCCGTGATTTTTTGGCGTACCATCGATGTGATAAGCGACATAAGTCGACTCCAAATCATTGGCCGTTAAATTTTCAGGAAAAAAGCTATCCAGCAATTTATGCGCCCCTAAGCGACCTAATTGAAACAAAAGACCGTTCATAATGGGCATCACCAGCAGTGGCATCCACTGCGTGATAAAACCTTCACTGAATAATAAACCTGGATTTAATAAGCTGGTGTATAACAATACTGGCAATAAAAAATTAATGATTTTATTTTCAATCTTTTTCGCGCATGCGTGTTCGATAACTTGTGCGATGAATAATCCCAGATAATTCATTGCAAAATAGGATAAAAAGCTGCTCGCTACTTCATCGAAGCCGATGCGGTTAGCAGTCCCTAGGAGTAAACTATCCATGCTGGCACTTGCCATTGATAAGGCAACAGGCTTAATACCATAACAAATAACCGCTGGTAAATAAGGGTAGGATGCTTTATAGCGTCTTCCGGCTTCATCCGAAAATGCCGATACCGCCCCCGTCAATAACGATGACAAAGCATATAGCGGCAACACGAGTGTCACTTGACTTGGTTTGGCCTGATAAGTAACTACCTCGGTTTCATTAATCTTAGTCGTTATGGTTACATTAGACTCAAAACGGGTAAAGATTTCTTTGATAACTTGCAAGGCATCTGCCGTACATCGTTCTGCAGCCAGATCATACGCTGATTTACCCGCATTATTAGCCGTTATCTGCGCACCGGCTTCTACAAGTAATTGCAGCCATTGTCCATCACAACGATCATAATGGAAAAGATAGTGCAATACGCTATTTCCGTTATAAGGATCGCGATAATTAGGATTAGCGCCTGCTGTCAATAAGTGCTGAAACTCGCTTATATTGTTGGCATGAATTTTCAATATTAACTTTCGCCCCAGGCTATCGGGAGATCTCGTGGTAAAAAAACTCGCGCTAAAATGACTGGTTCTAGGTAAACGTTCGGTGGTGACGGCCGTTTTAGTGATTGCCTGCGGCAAATAATCTTTTAAGTAAATACTAGGACAGTTTTCTAGGCTTAATTCTTTTGCGGCATGTTGGCAAGTCTGATTTAAATCACGCTGCCAATCAATAAAAGCTTGATGCTGATTATTTAAAATAGTACTCCATGTGTTCTTAAAATCAGCGACGTTTAAGCGTAACAGATCAGCATAAAAATTGGGGTGCTGTTGTAGCAAATAATTATTATACAACCAGGAGTTTCCATAACCGATATATTCATTTTGCAATAAAGTCTGTAAATTCAGCGGCGGAACAGAAGAAAAATCTTTATTGACATAACCGGGAGTACAAGCACCGCCGGCCAATAAAACAGCTAATCCTTCATCAAAATTACGATTTATAAACGTAGAAATCCTTCGATTGACATGCAAAGACTCTCGGTACAATCGATAATTATCATGATGCACTGCTTCATGCCTCGCTACATTAATAAAATTATGCGCGCTATTTCCCCAATAACTATAGCCTGTGCCGGCAACAGTGTTATTTTCAAGACCACCTGAAATATAAAATCCTCCACCCAAGGGGGGATAACCATAGGCATAAGGAAAACGTTGATAGTCTTCATAACTGTTACCTAGGCGAAAAACATACTTGCTATGAAACGTAGGTAAATTTAAGTTTAAAGAGCTTTTCCAAGCTTGATGCGATTTTTGCGAGCAAGCAATCGCCTGACAAGCCATCTGCAAAATATCCTGCGGTAAATCGGCATACTCTAGGCGTACTTGATAATCCGCAGGAAGATAAGCGCTACAATCAAAGTGATATGGCAACGCCACATAATCGGTCTTCATATAAAGCGACCATGATGGATTTTTGGCTAAAGCACTAAAATTAGCCGGATTTTCTTTATGCAGCTCCTTAAAAAAATAGATATAGAAATAATGCTGCAATAAAGATTTATTGAACTCCTGGGTTTGATGGGTTTGATTAAACAAATAAGTTTGTAAATCTATCGCCTGAGTGGCTAGATAGTCTGTCGCCTGTGTTAACAACGCCGCACTGATATTAAAGCGACTATCACGGCGGTGGTAATAATTCAGTAATTGCCCTTGATAGCCAAGCAGCTTAAAAAATTGCGTGATTAATTCGTGGCGATTAAGCTTTTTATTTAAAAAGCAGGCTTTAGCTAACTCAACAACACCGCTGGTAATAGGCTGAGATTTTTTTAAAAATTTAGGCACATCAAAACTCAATTTCAACAAATCACTGTATTTTTTAATCAAGTTTTCATCGAGATGATCAGCATACCTTTGCAGCACCGTAGCAATAGCTTGCAAATCGTTTGCAGCAAATTTAATTTCGGATCGGGTAAATAAATCACGGTATTTATTTTCCATCAAAAGGTGTAAAAATTGTAGATAATTACTAAAGACATCTTTATTGACTTGACGTTCAGTCGGATCCAGCATTCTTTTTTGAATCCCTTGCAAAAACCAATCGAATTTTTGCAAAAGCTCAGTATCTTCTATGCTGGATAATTTTTCGCTAGTTAATTCAGATTTAACATAAACGGTTAAGAATTTTAAAAATTTATCCAATTGCTCATCGGTAAAAACATCTTGGCTAGAAATTAATTTCGATGCCTCGTCAAAGATCGACTTAATGGTTTGCAGAATAAAATGATCAGGCCATTGATCAACGCTGGCGTTTAAAATACTTGCTAAGTTTGTACCTAAAGGCATCGCAGCAGAACGTATTGTTGGCATTTATTTTTCTCTCAATGCTAAAATTTCAGACTAAAAAATAGTCTTAAGAATAAGCTGTGAATCTTAACGCTTACTTAACACCGCCTTATTGATCAATAAATTAAATATTAAAATTATTTTTAATATAAAAATAAAATTTTAACGGGTGTTAAAGACTGGCATTAATATCCATGCAATTGAAAAAATAATTTGCAGTAAAAAATAAAAAGTGCTGTGGCTCAATTGGGTCAACAGCGAATGAATAATTTTTATGTGCGTGAAAACATTTTTTGGCGCGGTTTATTGGATAATTTAAATCATTTTTATTATTTATAGTTCATTAAATTATTTTTAACGTTGGAAATAATAAAAAATATTTAAAATAAAATTTATTGTTAAGGATTCCTTAAGTTTATCCCGCTACGATCTTTTTATTTTTTTCTAGGAAATTTTTATATGCCATCTATTGCAACTAATCCGGATAGCGATAACATGAGTAATAGTATTTTAAGTGACATTTTACAGGGAAAACTTAACGATCATCTAAATTTAAAAGATTTTAAAAAACTTTTAAATAAATTGTTACTTAGTAACGTCTCTCCTCCCAATAAATCGTTTATTATTCAGCAAAATTTAAAGGATTATATGAAATCCAATTCAATTAAGAATATCTTTGAATATTTTATTCAAAGTATCGATTTATATAAAGGGAGTGCAAACGATAAGCTAAAGCAATTATTGCTAGCGTTTTATGATCATTTTTTCATTGTATACTCTGGACTGTATTCTAAAAGCAAAAGTAATAGCAACTCTGGTTACTCTTTCTTTGAAAAGCATACCGAAACCATCAACAATTACTTTATTTTTCTTAGTAATTTTTTCACGATACCTGGCATTATCAAAATGCCATTACCAGGCCATTATAATGCTTTTGGCTTAATCGAATCCTCACATGATATATTAAAAAATATATTAGAATCAAATTCAACTAATGCTAGGGTGAGTGTAACGAATTTTTTTAGCGCTTTAGGTCATTTAGCATTTGACCGTGAACCTGTTGATAAAAATTATTTTCAAATGATAGAACACGTGGCTAAAGAAATTTACCAAGAATTTAAAGAGAAAAAAGTAGATTCATCGCTATTAAATAATGCAATGAGAAAATATTTTCTCAATCAATACCCTGGAAACGAAGATCAGGCGAAAGTATTATGTCAGCTTTTATTGGACCAAGATTGCCCATTTGAGGACCAACCTGCCATCACTACAGCGGAAAGCTTGATCAACCCAACAATAACCACTAAAAATAGCACTATATTTAACACGGATTCACTGTCCTCTGAAGCGCTGCGAACTGAAGCGCTTATTGAAGA
>DALYCY010000029.1:0-6658 GCA_031973495.1 Candidatus Aquirickettsiella sp.
AGGAGTTGGTATGCCAGCTTAATTCCATTAGCGCGCGATAATGGAATTAAGCTGGCATTCCAACTCCTTGTCTACCTTGGTTATTTCACCCTGTGTTACCGCGCCTTTAGTCGGCGTCTTAACTTATATTGGCAATACCGGTAATGCGATCTTAGGCGGCGTGGCGCTATTTACTTTAGGATTGGGTTCGGGCGTGCCTTTATTAATTATTGGGACTTCTGAGGGCAGATGGTTGCCTAAGTCGGGCCCGTGGATGAATGGGATTAAAATAATATTTGGAATTATGATGCTTGCCATGGCTGTGTGGCTGTTAGCGCGTATTATCCCAAGCAATTCGCGTCCTTTTTATCTGCTGCATACTAATCAGCTAGAAAAAGCAACGACGAGTAACTTCCAAACGATAAAAAGTATGGCCGATTTGAAACGTGTTTTGATACAAGCAAAACAGCAAAACAAACCGGTACTATTAGATTTTTATGCCAACTGGTGTTTGTCTTGCAAGGAAATGGAACGCATTGTGTTTACGGCGCCGGCGGTTAAATCCTTATTAGCACGCTTTATCGTATTACGCGCCGATGTCACGGCCAATGATGCGGTTGATAAAGCCTTAGAGCAGCAGTTTCATGTCGTAGCACCGCCGACTTTTTTATTTTTTACCCCCGATGGGCAAGAGTTAACCGATGCCCGAATTGTCGGGCAAGAAGAGAGCCAGATATTTGCCAATCATTTAACTAAGATTTTAGCGGTTAAATATACCGCGCGTACTTAAAAGTAGCAAAGATAGCATACTTCTTAAAGCAAATATTTAATCGAGTCACTAAGAATAACAGGCACTGGTTTTAATTATTCTAATTTTATGACAAAAATAGACATATAAGTTAAAGCAAAGGTAGTTGCGCTGGCTACTTAGATCTGTGACTATAACAGCGCTAGCTAAGTTAATCACGACAGTTCAAAGCTAAAAACATAGCAAGCACGTACCAATGTATATTCAATAATAATGATAGGGAGATATCATATGAAAGAGAATAATACCCATCAAACCTCTCAAGCGTCCACCGCATTAAACCAGTCTAAATCTAAACAAGACGAGCAAAAAACAGACAAGTTTATTCCCAGTTTTGCGGAAAAAGAAAGATGGATGCGTCAGGCTTTTAAGCAGTCTGTTGAATCGTTTGCAAAACAGAGTAGCGTTGCGGAAAAAGAAAGCTGGATATCCCAGGCTATTTTGCAGGATGATTTAAATCAAGTGAAATATTTAATAAAATCAGGTGCTAAATTAGATAGTAGAGATAGCAATGGTAATACGCTATTACACACAGCGGCTTGGGATGGCAGCTTAGATGTGGCCATTTTTTTGATAAATGAAGGTGTAGATTTGGAGGCCAAAAATAATTATGGTCATACGCCACTACATGCCGCTGTCCAGAATGGTCATTTTAAGATAGTGGAACAGCTGGTAAATAAGGGAGTAGTTTTAGAGCCTAGAGATGATAGGGGCGATACACCATTACATCTTGCTGTTGAGAATAATTCTTCGTTCCCGGTAATCCGATTTATGGTAAGGAAACTTCAACAGAGAAGTGCTAATTTAGAGGCTAAAAATAGGGATAGTTATACCGTATTGCAGCTAGCGACTCAGCATGGCTATGTTGATTTAGTAGAATTTTTGCTTGCTAGTGGTGCCGATTTAATGGTGAGAGATGTTGAGGGGAATACGCTATTACACCTTGCTGTATGGAAGGCTCATTCAGAAGTAGCAAAACATCTTATTGGTATTAATGTAGATTTGTTAGAGGCCAAAAATGACAGTGGTGATACCGCATTACACTTGGCTGTTTCGAATAACGACCTAAAACTTATGGATCTATTACTGAAGCTTGGCGCCGATTTGGAGGCTAAAGATGGATCAGGAGATACACCGCTGTGTTTTGCCACTTGGTTTACACATATCGACATCGTAAGATATCTGGTGGAGCAAGGTGCTGATTTAGAAGCTAAGGATGCGGCAGGTAATACACCGTTACACATTGCTGTCTTGAATGATAATTTAGACATCGTAAAATATCTGGTGGAGCAAGGTGCTGATTTAGAAGCTAAGGATGCGAAAAATAATATACCACTACACCTTGCTATCTTGAATGATAATTTAGCGCTCATAAACTATTTCGCAGAGAGAGTCGCTATTGCTCATGAACACCGTGATATTGAATCGGTATCTAAGCCTGATTTATCGCTAATAGTAAGTGATCCTACCAGTAATTCCAGTGCTTGGACAAATGGAGCGGCGGGGTTTTTTAAGGAAATTTCTCAGATTACGCCATCTTCTTCCAATGTGTCATTAGCCGGACCAATTATTAATACTTCGCCTGGCAACAGTAGCGATGTGAATATAGGTCGGGTTGATACCAATGCTACACTATTACTCTATGATGTAATGGCAAGGAAACTAACTGGGAAAAAGCATCCTACCAATAATTTCTTTGCAGAGCAAGTACGTGTAAATGTAGAAGCAGGCGATCGTATCATTGATTCTATCAATAGATTTCCGTCTGCGTTAGAGCGCATGGAAGAGGCACAAGGATCCAATCGTACCTTTAAATTATAGCGCGTGTGTTTTAACAGTGACGTCAGCAGATGAGTTGGGCGGCAGTATAATGGCCTAGCTCATCGCATCTAATATTCAATAATAACGATAGGGAGATATCACATGATTGAAAATAATAGACCGAATGACAGTTACCCCATATCACTTGCATCTGAAAAATTAGATCCATATAAATCGATAGAAGACAGTGATATGGAGTTAATTGAATTGTTTGAGGAGCAAGAGGCGGAGCGGGTAAAAAATCAACAAGACTGGGTGCGCTGGGCGGCTTTTCAGGGCAATTTAAAGCTAGTTGAATTTTTGATAAAAGAAGGCGCTGAATTTGATAGCAAAAATGAGTATGGAAGTACACCGCTACACGTAGCCGCCTGGTATGGCCACTTAGCGCTGATGAAATATTTCGTTGAACAAGGTGCGGATTTAAAAAATAAAGATAATTTTGGTAATACGCTGCTACATTCGGCGGCTAGGAATAGTGATTTACCGATAGTGAAGTATTTGCTAGACGATCAAAATGCTGATTTAGAAGCGCGCGATAATGTAGGTTATACGCCGTTGCATGTGGCGGTTCAAAGTAGTCATTTACAGGTGGTGAAATATCTAATTGAGCAAGGTGCTCAATTAGAAGCCAGAGATGACGCTGGGAGTACACCCTTATGTATTGCCGCGCAATATGGTTATTTAGAACTGGTTAAATATTTGCTTGATAAAGGTGCAAAATTGGATGTTAAAGATGATAAAGGCGATACGCCACTGCACGTGGCCGCTGCCAGTGATCATATGAAGTTAGTGAAATATTTTATTGAACAGGGTGCTAATTTAGAGTCTAGAGATGATATGGGTAATACGCCACTACACCTGGCCGCTTTGGCAGATTACTTAGGGATGGTCGAATATCTAGTCGAAGAACAAGATGCTAATTTAGCCGCTAAAGATGATAAGGGCAATACGCCACTGCATTTAGCGGCTTTACACGGTCACATCGCAGTGGTGGAATATCTGCTCTATAAGGGTGCTGATTTAAACGCCAAAGATGATGTGGGTAATGTGCCACTGTACGCGGCTATCGTAAATAAAGATGTGGATTTGGTGAAATACCTGGTTGAGCGAGGTGCTAACTTAAGCGATAAAGATAAAGAAGGTAATACTTTATTACATGAGGCCGTCTTGGGCGGTCAGTTAGCGGTGGTGAAGTGTCTTATTGCACACGGTGCCGATTTGCTAGCACAAGATAATACCGGAAAGACCCCACTCCACTTGGCCATCTTAAATGATGATTTAGTGTTGGTGAAATATCTGCTTGAACAAGGTGCTAGTTTAGATCTTAAAGACGATGCCGGTTATACGCCTTGGCAAGTGGTTGCTTTTAATGGTCACTTGGCGATAGTGAAGTATTTTGCTGAAGAAAGAGGGGTTGATGTCGGTAATCTTTTTGATGCAGTAGAGAAAGCGTATTTGGCTATCGTTAAATACCTCGTTGAAGTAAAAGCCGCTGATTTACAGTGTAAAAATAAATATGGCCGTACACCGCTACAGGTCGCAGTTTGGGAGGGTCACTTAGCACTGGTAAAATACCTTGTTAAACGAGCTGCTGATTTAAATAATAAGGATAATGACGGTCATACCTTGTTGCATGCGGCGGCTGGGAATGGCCACTTAGCGTTGCTAAAATATCTTATCAATCAAAATGTTGATTTAATCGCCAAGGACGCCGCTTTAGAAGCAAGAGATAATCTCGGGAATACACCACTACACGCGGCTACTAAGAATAATCATTTACAGGTGGTGAGCTATCTTGTCGATCAAGGCGCTGACTTAGAAGCGATGGATAATAATGGCAATACACCACTTTACACAGCTGTCTCGAATGCTTATATAGAGCTTATGAAGTTTTTTGTGGAGCAGGGTGCCGATTTGGAGTTTAAAGATGATATAGATAATACATTGTTACATACGGCTATCTTAAATGATAATGTAAGTGTGGCTAAATATCTGATCAAGCAAGGTGCTAATTTAGAAGCTAAAGATAAAGAGGGTAGTACACCCTTGCATGCGGCTGTCTTGGATGGTCAGTTTGAGATTGTAGCGTACCTAATAGAACAAGGCGCCAATTTAGAAGCCAAAGATAGTCTGGGTAATACCCCATTACAGCTGGCTATCTTAAATGATAATTTAGCGCTGGTGAAATATCTGATAGAAAATAAAGCGGCTAAGCTAGAGGCGAGCGATGATGTCGGTAATACCGCTTTACATAAGGCGGTTTTGAGCCAAAATTTAGAATTAGTAAAATATCTAATTGATAAAGGTGCAGATTTAAAAGCGCAAGATACGACGGGTAATACCTCCTTACATGTAGCGTGTTGGTATGGTGATCTAGAGATCGCAAAATATCTAATCAATCAAGGCGCTGATTTGGCACTTAAAGACGTTGTTGGTTATACCCCACTTCATGTGGCTGTCATAGGTCAGTACACAGAGCTTGCGAGATATCTGGTAGCGCGTGGCGCAGATTTAACGGAGCAAGATAATGCCGGTCATACGCCGCAAGACGTGGCTCGTTTGGGCGGGGATGCTGCGCTGGTGGAATATTTAGCGTCAAAAGAAAACCTTGCGCGTATCCGTCGTGATACGGAATCTGTATTTAAGCAAATTATTTTCCCGAGCGTAGAAAATGATTCCGTGCGTAGTGAGGCCAGTAGAGCTTCTTCTTGGATAAATGGGGTAGTTGGGTTTTTTAAAGAAATTCCGCAGCGACTCTTTTCTTCTACCAATACTTCATTAGTCGGTCTAGATAGCAATAATTCACACATAGAAGGTGATCCGCTAAAAATAGAGAGTGTAAATACTAATGGCACATTATTGCTTTGTAATTTGATCGCAAGGAAAATAACCGGTCAAAAATGTTCTGCGTATAATTTCTTTAAAGAGCAGGCCAGTGCAAATCGAGCAGCGGGTGATCATATCATTGAGGCTATCGATCGATTTGAATCGAGTTTAGCGACTAAAATATTCCATCATCCCTGCAGAGTGTAAATTTATTGCCTTTAAACTAAAGAGAATCGAATCGATAAAAAGAGTTGATTCTCTGTCGTAAAGGCAATAAATTAATTAAGTGATAAAAGCGGGTGGTGCAGTCTATTTCATCATATAGGCCACGCTACACGCTTTCTATTTTACCGTTTTAATCTAAGCGAAATAAAAACATAAAATTTAAGAAAAAATCTAATTGCATTTTCTTGTTAAGTTTGCGAACATAAAACGCTTATTAATTTTTGTTGATGAGTTCTCTCTCATCATTCGAAAAGCAGCCAGTATAAGGAAATAGATTTAACAATAATGACAAGGAGTCAAGCATGAAAGAAAATAATACCCCGCCAATATCAGCAGCATCCTCCCCACTAAATCATTATAAATCTCAAAAAGATGCACTAGATTCAGTCGAATTGTTTGATAGAAAAAGGGATAATACTAAGCCAAAAAGTAAAGGTAATTTGATACATCAAGCTGTTTCACAAGGCGATTTAGACCTCGTTAAATTTTTACGAAGAGGTGGGGTTAAGCTTGATGCCAAAGATGAAAATAACAGTACGCTGCTCCATATAGCGGCCCAGTATGGTCACTTGCCAGTAACTGAATATCTAGTAGAGCAAAAACTTGATTTGGCAGCTAAAGATAATGCGGGTAGAACGCCACTACACCTAGCGGCGCGCTATGGTTACTTACCGATAGTCAGATATTTGGCCGAAAAAAACCTTGATTTACAGCTTAAAGATAATGCCGGGAGTCGGCTACTACATCTAGCCGCCCAATATGGTCATTTGCAGGTAATCAGATACCTTATAGAGCGAAGAGTCGATTTAGAAGTGCATGATAATGCGGATAATACACCGCTACATTTGGCCGCGCAGTATGGTTATATAGAGCTGGTAAAATATCTTGTAGATCATGGTGCTGGTTTAGAGGTTAGAGAGCGTAGAAATAAGACCCCATTACATGTGGCGGTCCAAAGTGCTTATATCGATGTGGTGGAGTATCTGGTCTATCACAATG
>DALYCY010000029.1:6668-9091 GCA_031973495.1 Candidatus Aquirickettsiella sp.
TAAAGATGATCTTGGTAGGGCGCCGCTACATTTGGCAGCTCGAAATAATTATTTCGAGCTGCCAAAATATCTTGTCGAGAAAGCGCTTGCTAATTTATTGGCGCGAGACAATGCAGGAAATACCCCCTTACATATAGCTGTCCAAAATAATTGCTTAAACGTCGTGAAATATTTTATTGAGGAGAAAAAAATCCTTGTTTTAGAGATTAAAGACAATGCAGGAAATACCCCTTTATCCTTAGCGGCTCAAAATGCTTATGTAGAGTTGTTAGAATATCTGGTTGATCAAGGTGCTAATTTAGAGGTTAAAAATAATGAAGGGAATACACCACTACAAGTCGCTATATTGAGTAAAGACATCGACATCGTAGAGTCTGTTTTATATAAAGGGGCTAATTTAGCGGTTGAAAATAACGCTGGCTATACCCCACTGCACAATGCGGCCTTAAGTGGTTACCTAAAGATTATGAGATCTCTTGTAGAAGCAAGAAGGGTTAGTTTAGAGGTTAAGGATGCTAAGGGTAATACGCCATTACACATTGCTGTCTTAAATAGTAACCTAGAGGTCACGAAATACCTTGTCGATAAGGGTGCCAATTTAGAAGCAAAAGATAACGAGGGTAAGGCAGCTTGGCAGAGAGCGGCGCTCAGCGGTCACTTGGCGATGGTGAAGACCTTGATAGAAGAAGCCCATATTAATCTCGGCAGTATATTTGCAGCGGTAAAAAAAGGCTATTTGGGTTTGGTTAGATATTTTGCCGAAGAGCTAGCCGCTGATTTAAAGGTCAAAGATAAGCGTGGTAATACACTATTACACCTGGCTAGCGGGCATGGTCACTTAGCAATCGCAAAATATTTGCGAGAGAGAGGGGCTCGTTTAAAGCGTAAAAATAATATCGGTTATACCCCATTGCACATGGCTGTCTGGAATGCTCATTTAGCAATCGTAACATATCTGGTTACTCAAAAGGCTAATTTAGAGGTTCAAGATAAAGCAGGCAATACACCACTGCATACTGCTGTTCAAGGTAATCACTTAGCAATCGTAAAATATCTTGTCGATCAAAAAGTCAATTTAGAGACTAAAGATAAGGCAGACCATACGCCACTCTACACCGCTGTCAGGCATGGTTACACAAAGCTGGTGGAGTATCTGGCCGTCAAAGGAGCGGATCTAGAAAATAAAGATAAGCAAGGTAGTACTATGTTACATCTGGCTATCTCAAATCATCATGTCGGACTCATTAAATTTTTTATAAACAAAGCCTTTAATGTAAATATTAAAGATAATAGCGGAAATACACCGTTACACGTGGCGAGCTTGGATGGCGATGTAGAGATCATAAAGTTGCTGGTAGAGGGTGGTGCAAATTTAGAAGTTAAAGATGATGACGGTTATGCGCCACTACATCTGGCTGTTTTAGGCGATGACTTCTATGTGGTGAAATACTTAGTCGAGCAAGGCGCTAATTTAGCGGCTAAAGATGCGGTGGGTAATATGCCGCTACACATAGCGGCTAATAGTGGTGAGTTACTGATAGTTAAATATCTTATCGCAAAAGGAGCTGATTTAAAGGCCCAAGATCAATTTGGCAATACCCCTTTACACCTGGCGCTCTATAATGATGATCTCAATATTGTTAACTATTTTTTAACACAAGCGGTTGACTTAGAGGCTAAAGATAACCTCGGTAATACGCCGTTACATCTTGCCGTCTGGAATAATTATTTGCCGATAGTAAAATCTCTTATCACCAAAGGGGCTGATTTGAATGCTGAAAATAATCAGAATACTACACCATTACATATCGCGGCTTTGGATGGCCACGCGGCAATCGTAGAATATCTTATCAAGCAAGGTGCTCGTTTAGAGGTTAGGGATGACGCTAATAATACCTTACTACATGTGGCGACCTGGAATAATCATTTACAGGTGGTGAAATACTTTGTTGAACAAGGTTCAAACTTAAACATGAAAGATAGTGATGGTAATACCTCGCTGCATATTGCCGCTTTAAATGATTATTTAAGCATCGTGCAATATCTTATTCAGCAAGGCGCTGATTTAGCGGCTAAAAATCATCAAGGTGATACGCCATTACACCTGGCGGTGCAAAATGATCGCTTAGAGATCATCAAATACCTGCTTGGCAGAGACCCTAATTTGTTAAAAGTTAAAGATAATGTGGGGTATACACCCTTATACGTGGCGGCCCAAAATGGTCATTTGGAACTGCTAAAATATTTTCTAGCGCAAACAGACGTGCATTTAAAGGTAGCAGATTTAAATTCTACATTACTACATGCGGCGGCTAGGAATAGTCACTTAGTGCTAGTGAAGTATCTTCTCGAGAAAGGTGCTGATTTAGCGGCTAAAGATGAGAGTGGTCGTACCCCACTGCACATAGCGGCTCGAGAGGGTT
>DALYCY010000030.1:0-8593 GCA_031973495.1 Candidatus Aquirickettsiella sp.
CTTCGTCGGCTAATTGCAAGACCATAGCTTGACCTTGTTGATTGAATAAAGCAACCGATAAAGGGATATAGAAAGCTTGTTTATTGGCTTGCCCCGGTGTCGGTGGACAACTTTGCTTCAATATTAAATCAAAGGTCTTAGCTTCTGCTGAATAATGACCCTCCACTTGTAACTCCGGTGTTCCCGATTGCTTATACCATCTTCGAAACTGCTGCAGATCATACGCACTAGCCCTTTCGATGGATTGCACAAAATCCTCGATAGTGACCGCTTGGCCATCATGGCGGGTAAAGTAATCATCCATGCCTTTGCGAAATAATTCTGCGCCCACTAATACCTTCATCATGCGAATTATTTCAGCACCTTTCTCGTAGATCGTCATCGTATAAAAATTATTGATCTCAATATAAGAATCCGGTTGCACTGGATGCGCTAAAGGTCCGGCATCTTCTGCAAATTGCATGGCACGTAACTGTCTTACGGTATTAATACGTTCAATAGCGGGCTTACCGATAGTTTCACTAAACTCTTGTTCACGAAAAACCGTCAGGCCTTCTTTAAGACTTAATTGAAACCAATCGCGACAAGTGATCCTATCACCGGTCCAATTATGAAAATATTCATGACCGACTACTTGGGTAATATAATGGTAATCCGTATCTGTCGCTGTCTTTGCATCGGCTAAAATAGTTTGCGCATTAAAAATATTCAACCCTTTATTTTCCATCGCACCCATATTGAAATCATCAATTACCGCAATCATAAAAATAGCTAAATCATATTCGCGACCATAAGCCTGTTCATCCCAGCGCATGGCTTTTTTCAAAGAGTCCATTGCATGATGACATTTTTCTTTTTCACCTAGCTCCGAAAAGATCTGTAAGCTTATTTTACGCTGCGACAACGTCACAAACTCATCTTGAATATATTCTAAATTACCCGCCACTAGTGCAAATAAATAACTTGGTTTTTTAAAGGGATCCTCCCAGCTGACCGAATGTTGATTATCGGCCAAATCCTGCTGCGCTATTTTGTTGCCATTTGAAAGTAAAACCGGATATTTTGTTTTATCGGCAATAATAGTCGTCGTATAGCACGCCAATACATCCGGTCGATCTAGAAAATATGTAATACGCCTAAAACCTTCCGCCTCACATTGCGTACAAAAAATACCTCGCGAGACATAAAGACCACTTAATGCAGTATTTTCTTTTGGTTTAATCTTAGTTTCAATTTCTAAACTAAAATCATCTGGTAGCTGAAAAATAGTTAACTCATTCTCTGTGAGTTGGTATTCTTTGGCCGATAAAAGCCTATCATCGACTTTAACAAAAATTAGCTCTAAATCCTCCCCTTGTAATACTAAAGGCGCGTGATTATTTGCTTTTGTTTGGCGACTAACTGTCAACCGCGCATTCACTGTGGTTAGGTCTTCATCCAAGTTAAAAGTTAATGCCACTGTTTTGATACTAAAAGCAGGTGGGGTGTAATCTTTCAGATAGGTGGTTTTTAGCGTCATTATCATTCCCTACTATTTTATTGATGAACTCGATTCTTTACGCATATTGACTAAACTAGGCAGAACTAGGCTTAATAAAAGCAATGAGCCTCCATAAATAGTCGTTTTCGCCAGTGATTCACGATTAAGCAACATGCCAAATAAACTCGCAAATACCGGCTCTAATGCAAATATTAATGCTGCCTTCGGGGCACTAGTAAATTTTTGATATTTATTCTGTAAATAATAAGCCAAACTTGTAGCAAAAACAGCACAAAATATAATGCCCTCTAAGGCACGCGGTTGCATTGCCGCACTAAATGAATGACCCCGGGTAAAAAGCAAAACAAAAGGCAGGGTGAAAAAAAGTTGATAAAAGGCTAATAATTGATAATCGGCTATTATTTGGCTCAATCGCTGCAGATAAGTGATTTGTAAGGAAAAACTAATAGCCCCCAAAAAAATCCATAAATCACCGTGCGCTATATGCAAATGTTGTATATCCATGATGACATAAAGACCTGCAAAACCTATCAATGCACACAACTTATCCAACCAACTCGGCTTTTCCAGTTTAAATAATGGCGCTAAAAACGGCACCAAAATAACACTCGCGCCGGTAATAAAAGCGGCTCGTGCTGAATGTACGGTTTCCAAACCGATGGTTTGACAAAGATAAGCGCCCGCATTAAGAATACCTATCATCAAGCTTCCAAACAGCATCGATCGGCTGGTCTTATGAAATAAAGACCATACGCTAGGAAGCAATACCAAGCTGGCTAAAGCAAAACGTAAACTCAAAAAAACAAAGGGATCGACCTCCGTCAAGGCATTTCGAGTAAGGGGGAAAGTGATACCCCACATCAGTGTGGCAAAGGTTAAATAAAGGTTGGCCTTACTGGATAATTTCATAAAATATAGAGTATAGTCATTCACATTCCTTGCAACAACCGATAAGGAGAATTAACTGTGTCTATTCGGGTTCTTGTTAATGGCGCTGCGGGTCGTATGGGAAAAACCACCGTAGCGGCAATTGCTCATGACAAAGATTTGCAATTAGTGGGAGAAACCCAGCGTGGAGACGATCTGAAAAAATGCATACGTGCAACTAAGGCCGAACTTGTCATAGACTTTACCAATGCTTCTGTCGTCTTTGAAAATACTAAAAATATTATCCTAGCAGGAGCTCATCCTGTCATTGGCACCAGCGGTCTACTACCGGATCAAATTAAAAAATTGCAACAAATTTGTACTGAAAAAAAATTAGGTGCTATCATTGCACCTAATTTTTGTATGGGGGCCTTATTGATGATGCGTTTTGCCGAACAAGCCGCCTGTTATTTTCCCGAGGTTGAAATCATTGAAACCCATCATGAAAAAAAACTAGATGCGCCTTCCGCCACAGCCTTAAAAACAGCCGAGCTAATTGCACTGTCTCGAAAAAAAAATCCTAGTTCTAAAAAAATCCATGAGACCCTACCTGGTTCTCGTGGGGCATGTAAAAATCAAGTGCCGATACACTCATTACGTCTCCCAGGATTTCTGGCTAAACAAGAAATCATATTTGGTCATTTGGGCGGAAGCCTAGGCATTACCCATGAAACGATAGATCGCCATGCTTTTATGCCAGGGGTCTTATTAGCCTGTAAAAAAGTGATGCAGTTAAAAAAATTAGTTTACGGTTTAGAAAGCCTTCTATAACACTAGATAAAATTAAACATCCAATACGGGAAGTTGAATGGTCGATTTCAAACAACTCTACACAGAGCTGTCAAACCAATTAACACAGAATCATTTAAGTGTTAGCGAACTGACGGCAAAAAAACTAGTGGAATACTTGTTATTACTGCATAAATGGAATCAAATTCATAATCTAACCAGTGTTCGCAACCCTATCAAGATGATTTCCAGGCATATTATCGATAGCCTGACGATTACGCCTTATTTACAAGGTCCTAACATTATTGATATCGGCACCGGGGCTGGGCTACCCGGGATCCCCCTTGCACTAACCCTCCCTCAATATCACTTTACATTGCTTGATAGCAACGGAAAAAAAACCCGTTTTTTGACCCATGTACTGCAAACACTGGCTATTTCCAATATAGAAATTATTGCCTCACGGGTAGAAAAATATCAGCCTACGCTTGGTTTTAATAGCCTAGTAAGCCGAGCGTTTAGCCATTTAAATGATTTTTTAATTAAAACCCGGCATCTATGCGACGAAAAAGGGATATTTTTAGCCATGAAAGGCCAATACCCGGCTGAAGAAATAAAAGAACTCGACCACCACTTTAAGCTGATTGAAACCAAATCGCTACAAATCGCTGGCCTCGATGAAAAACGTCATTTACTTATTATCGGTTTAAATAGCTAATAAATAATTAAATATAAAAACCAGCTTATAAAATTTAATATTATTCCCTTTTCTTTCTTAAGATAAGCTTAATTTATCTATAATATTATAGATAATAAATTTAATTAATGCTCAACTCACTAAGGAAAATAAAATGCCTAGCGAAACCACACCTTTACTTTCTGCGTCAAGCACCTCTAGACTTCCTTTATTTTTCCAAAAAATAAGCCGCAAACCTATTCAAACCCTGAAAAAACTAGCTTTAGCAGGAGCATCGGCATTTAGTGGTTATATGTACTGGCCATCCTCATTTAATGCCGCCGCATTCGGCGGCAAAACCTTACAAGTAACAGCGGCCTTAGGCGGAAGCGCAACGAATGCTATTTTTAATTACGAAAGCTTTCTTAGCCTCGCTGAACTGCCCAAATTTCGTAGTATGCCTAGTAAATATTTAACCGCTACCCTATTTTCTATCGCCTGTGTTGCACCTAACTTCTTTATGGATATTGTCGATGAAGAGGGAAACTATATCGATACGACCTCTGTTACGCTTCAAGCAAGTACGGCCTTTTTAAATATCTGGGTTAATGTCGTAGGCTCATTAGAGTTAATTAATAGTATTGCAAATTTATTCAAAAATAAAACTGAATTAGAAAAAGAAAAACTAATTGAAAAAATTAATAGCGCTATTAGAAGATTTTTGCAACTAAGTGCTGATAAAAAAACCCAGGCTGAATTACTTCGCTTATTTGAAACAGATAATGCATTAAGTTTACGACAAAAAATAAGGTATTATTCTCTAACGACGAGCATCGGTTTATTAAGTATCCCACAATTTTTAGCCTATGTATTCATCAGCTATTTTGGCATGAAAGACTTAGCCGAGAAAAAATTTGCTGCCAATCCAACCGTCAGTACATTACTTGCCTACCTAGCCGCTATTGGCAATGCCATACCTAACGCTGGATTTTCCATTAAAGGCGTTAATTCAAGCAGTAAAAAAATTATCTCTTTAGAAAAACCTTCCTTACTGGCAATGCTTTTTATTTTGCCGGCGCTATTTTCCGGATTTACCACCCACAAGGCCATGGCCGACAGTTTAAAAGCATTGGAATATTCTGGAAATATGGCTGAATCACTTAATTGGCTATCGAACCTTGGCGCCGCCCTCATTTATAATTTACCGCAAATGTTAGCCTTAGCAAATAGGCTCGGAAACGAAACAACTGTTGCTGCCGATGCATCGAACCTACGATTAAGTCCCTTACAAACAGATCTAGAAAATGAAATTAGATCCTTAAGAAATTGTGCAGAGATTACTGATTTTAAAAATAACTTAACTGAGAACGGTTATATAAGTAATTTTTTTAAGGCGCCTCATCAAACAAATCATTCCAATAGTTCTCACCAAGTAATACCTTCTCTTTGTACTGCTGTATAATACTTTTTTAAAATTTTACTAATGGCTTTAAGGAAGAAGCCTCTAGCCGCTCTTCTTCATAAGTCTATTACGGACCTACAGGAGGCTAGCTGAACCGACTATAAACTATTAGAATGCCGGGCTCTTTGGGATCATGCGCCCGTAGCTCAGCTGGATAGAGTACCAGGCTACGAACTTGGTATATACTTTAAATAAACATTAATAATCAACAACTTGCGATATGTTGGTTGCGCTACAATTTACTTAAAATGACTGTAATGACGTTACATTGAACGTCGCTTTGTTACAAATTCCCTACATCATTTTTTATCAAATTTTTTCAACGTTGTTAGATTCCTGGCAGCATAAAATTCAATTTCCTCTTTTGCTGATCTAATTAATTTCAAATAAACTTATACAAAATAAATAATTTTGGATCTATTCAATATAAAAAATATAAATTATACTTTTAAAAAATAATAAAAATGGAATAAAAAGCGTAAAGGCAATCAATAATAAACGGAGTTAATAATGCCAACCTTTAGTGAAGCATTGGATAGATTTAAAGAGGATGGTTTTTTTGGATTAGATACTGAATTATATGGAGAACAGATCGAGAAACTGAAACTTTGCGCGCGGTTTCTTAGAGAAGACAGACCGGAGATGCCCTCTTATCAATTCTATTTAAGTCAAGCTAAGCTCATTTCAGGTTATTTACCGAGACCTGAACAGGTTGTAGATGGTGCTGTGGTAGAACATCATGCACAACGCGATTGGAGCCCTGGAATTCCCGATCTAGCGCTTCCGCAAATGGCTAATCCAGCCAATGAGCTCAATATGGATCTAAGATTTAATGAGCGAAATGGCAGCTTATCTAATGGCCTATGGGTTTACTGGGTCTTGCTCGACTTATTAGGTCAAGCCGATACATGGAGCTCAATTAAAATCGAAGAGATATTCTTTTTTTGTTTCCGAAAGGATAGGGGTTATTTAAACGCAGAGCTTCGTGATATTTTAAACAGAGATTTCCATAATATTTTAAACCGACGTTTTCATAGTGATTTATTAGATAATTTAGCCGAACGGGCTGGAACGTCGTTAAAAGAACTCAGTTTAAAACCGTTTACTTTATCCAGAAATTTAACGGCGCTAGTTAAATTTTTAACGCAAAGCACATCCCTAGAAACTTTACATCTGGAGCTAAGTGATGCCAGTGCCGCTCGGGATGAATGGCTAGAGTTTGCTCGGGCTTTGGCGATGTGCCCGACGCTTAAATCTTTAAAGTTAGGAAATAAAGTCCTTAGTCAAAGTGCTTATTTGGCTTTATCAAAATTATTGGATGAAAATTATCGAATAGAAGAGATTGAGATAGGCGAACCTAATGCGAATTCGTCATTGAGGGATGCTTATGAACAACTCAATCAGCGCGTATCAAAACCTGGTCAGGTTCGATTTAAAGAAGAACGCTTATCGCTAGAGGCGTTACTCGAGTTAGCGATCCAGGCTTTAGTGGAGATGAAAAAAATTAATCTCGAACAACCGATAGAGCTCGAAAGAAAAACGGAGCTCATGAATCGTTTTATTTTTTTGTTAAGCGATCAAGGAGCGCGGGCACTTACTGATCCTGAAAAAGAAGCGTGGCTAGAAGAAGCGCGCGTATTACCGGATGTTTATCCAAATCATAAGGAATACCTGAAGAATTATGCGGAGTTAGTACACCTTCATTTAAACGAATTCATTGTGGAGCGAGGAAAAACAGTGGGCTACCTTTTGCTCGAAAAGGTTTTGGGCACAAAAAATGTAGAAGCCATGGAAGCTTTGCTGGAAGCCAAAGTGGACCTATTTGAAATGCCTGATAATCCCAATAATAAAGAGGAACCTTTTTTAAAGAGAGCTCTGCAAGGGAGGCGGTACGGCGCTATGGAAATTGCCCTACTTCGTCACCTGGCGTGCGACATGAGCTTGACGGAATTGGCATTAGAACATTTCAAGGCTCATCCAGAGTTGCAGCCTATTTTTGAAAAATTTACAGCACATCTTTGTCAGTATGCCGATATTTTAATTCATAAAAATGATTTGCCAGGCTTCCTCGTCTTTACAAGAGATATCATCAATCTATGCCGAAAAATGTTTAATCTTGAATCCCCTTCCGAGAAAAGAGGCGAGGAATATGCAGACAATCATCTGAAGTTACGTAAAAGTATGAGAGTGGGTATCGCTAATGGACAAGAAGAATTTAGCCATCAATCCGTGTCTGGGATGCGTAAGATTATCCAGGAAATGAGAAATGATGCTTTTAGCGCGGCACGAGGTATTTTTAGTCGAGCCAAACTGCATGACCCGATGTTCATATTTTTAGGTGAACTGGATGAAAAGTTATCAGTAATCTCAGATAAAATTAATAATAGAAAGGACGATTTGATAGGAGAACAGGACAACATTATAGCGGAACAGAGTAAGGATCTAAAGGAAAAAGAAGCTATTATAAATAACCTTTTAAAGTCGGCAGCGGAGATGCAAGCGAGGCTCGATAGGATGGAAGGACACGTTGAACGCTTAACCAATTTACTGACACAAAATGGGGTAATGAATCAGAATCCAATACCGGAAGAAAGGCCAGAAATTAACGTCCGTTTTTTTGCCAGACGCTAATGTGATTGACGGAGGATGTTATCCAAGGAGAGCATGTTAAATAGCTTATTGGAGAACATAGGGCATCGCCTGGCTAAAAAACCCTTTACCTGGATGTCATGGTGGCGTGGTAAGAGATGGATCGCTGTTTTTTTAATTATCCCGCCATTAAGTGAAGCATGCCCGCTGTGGAAGCGAGATGAGACGAGTTTAAGGAGTCTGCGGCTCTTTGGTTTAGAGCCACAAGCACTACATGCTGAGCTCCAACATTATTGGAAGAAACCCTTTTGGCAACGATGGTGGTTGGGTTTATTTACGGCGATTCATTACAAGCGCAAGGCCTATGCGTATTATCAATGCTGTCTTGCCTTTAGTGAAGTGCGGAAACAACAGGGTCATACGGTTTCTGCTTTTAAAGGCAGTGGACGAGAACGCGCACTCCTTTTAGAGCTGGTGGCTTGGTTAGATCGAGACATAAGACAATGTGAGAAGATTTTAGAAAAGCGTGCGGGTGATTTAAATTGGTTAAAAAATCGATTTACACCAATATTAAGTCAATACGAACAAAAAACAAAACAAAGACTTTTAAAGTATATGGACAAAAAATTAAAAAAGTTACCGATGGTACGAAGTCGAATAAAAAAAGAATATCAAGAGTTAGGTAAGTTTATGCGTGATTATTTACTAT
>DALYCY010000031.1:0-8150 GCA_031973495.1 Candidatus Aquirickettsiella sp.
AGAAATCTTCTAATCGTTTAGAAGGTCTATTACGGGTAGGGTAAAAAATAAAAAGTGGAGGTAATTTTTTTATAAACGTTTGAACACTAAAATTATCACCTTTTCCCTGAATTGTATTGAGATAAGCTAAAGGGAAGCTTATAATTTTTTCTTTTTTTATTTTTAGCCTTGATTTAGGCAGGTAATTACGAGTAAATTCGGAATTAGTGAGGATTAATTCGGCCTTGCTAGTTAATTTTTTCCCAATACGACGCCATGCCCAATTATCCCCCATTTCTGCCGAACCTTTATAAAAATGCGGCATATAGTCGGGAAGATATATAAATATAGGTTTTTTTGCAGCTTGTATTTCAGGAAATAAATAGTAGTGAGGAATGATTGCATGAGAGATAGAAACGTCTTTATTGATAGCTCGAATGTACGGGCTATCAATAAATTTTTTTATAAAGTTTATATGTAGATAAATAATAAAATTTTTAACCTTAGGTAAGTATAAAAGTAACTTAACTTTATGGCCTATTTCTTTTAAAAAGATAATTACGTTAAAAAACAATTTTTTTATTTTGTATAAAAAAATGCTGCTATTTTCAATAATCAATACCTTTATTTTAGAGTGGTCCTCAAGGTGCTGCGCAAAAAAACTATAAATATTACCTAGATCTTTACGATAACTAGTGATTATAATGGCTCTACCATCCTTGATAAGCGTATTAACCATCAAATTCATAACACGCAAAATTCCCTCTACCGAATAATAGCTGAACTGCTCATCCTGCTCAATGTTAGCTCCGAACTTGTGAAAAGGAATCAGGATAGACTTTTCTGTATCAAGATTAACTTGGTGGGAATATTTTTTTTGAATTTTGAAAATAATTTTGGCCGCGGGAGCTGGAGTATTTGATCCTACAATTTCTAGGATAGCCTTATCAAATATAGGCCAGACATAGCTAGGATGATAGAGCATTCTAACCTTTTTCTGACTTTCTATAATTTCATTAGTAAGTGTGTTATCCCCTTTCCTTAGTTGTTCAGCACGCATGGCTAATGCGATCATATCTTTGCTTTCACCTGGTATTGAATCGTTCCCAAAATATCGAGAGAGTAAGCAGCCTTTTAAAAAAAGAACAGGCCCTCCTAATGTCATGAATTCAATAGGCGGTAAATAGCAGGTAGTATATTCTGGATAATGGTATACAAAACCACTCAGTTGGCTAAGGCGCTGTAGAAATTCTTTTCGTTCTAAGGTTCCTTGCACTTGGGGATCATAAACTGGCGCTATTTGGATACCAAATATCTTAAATTGTTCATCAGAAAAATAATCTTTCAGAAGATGATAATAATTATTGTAATAATCATTATCTAAGATACGCGGACACATTAAACCTATATTATTATGAGGTATCTTGTAGGGCAATTACATCATCGTCTAGGCAATAAGGGATAACCCGTATGTTTAAGCGACTAAGCCAACGATCTGCAGTAATTAAGGTTTGCTCATGGTGCGGACAAAACCAAAAATCTTCACGTTCAGTTATCAAATCGAGGATATGATCATTAGTAAAACATCGGGATAAGTTGTAATGTTGACCATAGACTCTGTAAATTAATTTGCCATGATAAACCTTAAGAATATTTATTAACCACGATGGATTGATAGTGACGATGACAGTTGCAAAATATTGGTTAAGAATTTCTCCAACTTCTGCTGAAATAGCATCATAGAAAAAATTGGTTTTAGCAAGTATGGCAATGATTTCTTGGGGTAATGTAGAGCTAGGTGATTTCCAGTCGAGCATAGCCGATTGATCGACGACAGAACTTAGGTAAGGTGGATTGAAGACCTCATAACCTAAAGTTCTAAGCCGTTTGAGTTCCGTATTGATTAGTAATTTGTGCGCACCTAGCCAAAATATACGTTTATTTTTTTGAGCAATTAATTCTCTCATTTGCTGTTTCCACATTTTCTATTACTTAAGGGGAATTTTCTTAGCCTCTGAAAAAAAGATCTAAGTAAGCTAGCTAAAGTACGTAATGGCTGTGTAATTTTCCATGATCTGCTGCTTAGAAGTGCATTTACCTTTGCTTTGGCTTCTATAATTTGACTATGAATTTCTTGAATTTGTGTTTGAAAGTCGGCTGCATGACAATGTATTATAAATCCATCAAAAAGATTAGGTGGATATTTAAAAGCTGTTTTAAGTTCTAAGTGTTTTGGACTAATGTAAAAACGATTTAATCGATCAGTGTACGCAAAATGGTAACCGGCTGATATCAATAGGTGCTCCCAATTTAAATAATTTTCTTCGTGATTAGTTGGATCAATTGATTCAACTAACACAATCCAAGGCTGACAGTGTTGCCAATTATTACCTTCAAGGACTTCTTTTTCTAGACCTTCAACATCTATTTTTAAAAAATGAATCTCTTGAGAGGCAGGGATATATCTTTCAAGAAAGTTAACTAATGTTAGGGTTTCAACTTGGTCTACTTTTACTAAATAGCCTGCCTCAATATGCTTTGTAGCGAAATTAGGGTTTAAAGTTGATAAACCTGTTGAATTTTTTGATTCTGGATAGCTTAAGATACTTATTTCTGCCTGACCTGATTTATTACTAAGTGCAAAGCAAAAATTTTTATCGCGAGGCCGTTTTCGCACTAATTCAGCATGACATTTAGAATTGGGTTCTATATTGACGCCACTCCAACCCCTTTCATAAAAAAGTTTTGTTACTGAGTCTACATCAGGAGAATAGGCGCCTACATCAATATAAAACCCTTTTTCAACATGCTTAAGTGCACGCCACAGTAAAATGTCTTCTAGATTCTGCGCATAAGAAATCACAGCCATTTTAAAAATTCCTTATTTAATAACTATTAATTTAAATAGTTTAATTTTATCTGACGCTTAGGCGAGCCATATCCTTATCTACCATCATGGCTATTAAGGCAGCCAATTGCGTTTTGGCTTGCCAATTTAACTGCTGATGAGCTTTTTGCGGGTCTCCTAACAAAACATCCACTTCAGCCGGTCTAAATAATTTAGGATCGATAACTAAATGATCCTTATAATCTAGATCAACGTGGCTAAAAGCCAATTGACATAGATCTCTTACCGTAGTGCTATATCCTGTTGCGATGACGTAATCATCAGCCCGCTCTTGTTGTAACATTAACCACATTGCTTCCACATAATCACCGGCAAATCCCCAGTCCCGTTTGGCATCGATATTACCTAAATGTAATTTTTCACAGAGGCCTAATTTGATTTTAGCCACCGCATGGCTCACTTTACGGCTAACGAATTCCATACCTCTTAGCGGTGATTCATGATTAAATAATATTCCGTTTGAGGCATGGATCCCAAAGCTTTCACGATAATTAACCGTAATCCAATGACCATAAACCTTGGCCACTGCATAAGGACTGCGCGGATAAAAAGGGGTTTTCTCATTTTGTCGTTCTGCTTGAATTAAGCCAAATATTTCACTACTAGAGGCCTGATAAAACTTAGCTTTGGGACGCGTGAAACGTATCGCTTCTAAAAGGTTGGTAACACCGAGTGCCGTCACTTGACCGGTTAAGCTAGGTTGCTCCCAAGAAGTGCCGACAAAGCTTTGCGCGGCAAGATTATAGACTTCATCGGCTTGGGATATTTCCATTGCACGTACTAAAGAAGCTGAATCTATCATATCGCCGTTAATGAAGTGGATAGTGGACTCAATATTTAGTTCACGTAAACGCCATAGACTATCACTGGTCCTGCGCGCCACTAATCCATAAACCTCATAATCTTTTGCGAGTAAAAATTGAGCAAGGTAAGCGCCATCTTGGCCTGTAATTCCGGTAATTAGGGCTTTCTTCAGCATTTTAATCCTATAAAATGAAAAACAACGAGCAATTTGGGTTGCCTGGCAATTTAGATAACATTTTGAGCAAAAGCAAAAGCAAAAGCAAAAGCAAAAGCAAAAACTAGTTTTCTACAAGGCTAGGTAAGATATTCCTGTCATGATGTCCTTAAAAATATGACGACGAAATTTAACTGGCGAATGATAGCAAAAGTTTAATGGCGATGCTATAGTTTCTTGCACTGAGTGCTAATTATTTGTACCTGTATGTAATTTTTGTGCTGTTCACCCGGCAGTTGAGTGCTAAGCGGACCTTAAGACCTTATTTTGCTAAGATTATGAGAATTATTATCAATGGACACTCCTTAAAGCCCCCTTTAACGGGGATAGGGCATTATACACAATGTCTGTTACAAGGTTTACAGCACAACGCACGTATTCGTGAGCTTGTTTGCATTCCAAAAATCAATAACGACGATGAAAATTTAGATAAAAAAAATTATTGGTCGACTAAAATAAATAGCTTTATTCGCTCCTTGCCCGGCACTTATGCGGCGCTAAATAAATTTCGTAATATTAATTTTAAAAAAAAAGTAGCTTCTTTTAGCGAAAAAAATTTTATTTATCATGAACCTAGTTATATTTTAAGACCTTATTCCGGGCTGAAGATATGTACTGTGCATGATTTATCGCACATTCATTATCCTCAATATCATCCGCGAGAAAGGGTTAAATTTTTATTGAAGCATTTAGCCATCAGTATAGAACATGCGCAGCATATTATTACCGGTTCTCATTTTGTACGCCGTGAGATTATCGATTTTTTTAAATTACCGGCCAATAAAATAACCACCGTTTATCATGGGGTAGCTAAGATTTTCAGACCTCGTGCAGAGAATGATTTAAAGCCTGTTTTGGCACGTTATCAATTATTAGGAAAAAAATATTTACTTTATATTGGTACTTTGGAACCGAGAAAAAATATAGAGCGGCTGATACAGGCTTTTTGTCGTTTGCCACCACAGTGGCGCGCGCAATACCCCTTGATTTTAGTCGGGAGCAAAGGATGGTGTAGCTATAAATTAGAAAAATTAATCCATCAATTGACACAAAAAGAGCAATTTTATTATTTAGGTTATGTTCCTGAGGAGGATTTGCCGTACTTATATTCAGGGGCCCATGCGTTTGTTTATCTATCGCTGTATGAAGGTTTTGGATTGCCGGTTTTAGAAGCACTGGCCAGTGGAATACCCTGCATGACATCCAATGTATCGAGTATTCCAGAGGTAGTTGGTGAAGCAGGGTTATTAGTAAACCCTTGGGATGTGGATGCGATCACCGCAGCACTAAGCCGTTTATTAAGCGATCCAGTTTTGCGGGCCGATCTAAAACGTAAAGGACTTCTTCAAGCAGCCAAATTTTCTTGGCAAAGCTGCGTTAATAATACCATTGATGTTTATGAGGGAATATTAGCGTCTTCATAAGCGACGGTTTCACGGCCATAATCATCTTTAAATCGAACAATATCATCCTCACCTAAATAATCGCCACTTTGTATTTCTACGAAAATCAAATCATTTTCGCCCGAATTACGGATGCAATGTTTGGTTTTTATTGGGATCAATGTTGATTCTTGTGTGTGTAAAATAAGTTTTTTTTCACCATTTTGTACGCTCGCGATTCCTTCGACGATCACCCAATATTCGCTACGATGCTGATGTAACTGTAGCGATAAACTAGCGCCGGGATGAACAACAATACGTTTTAGCTTATAGTGATGGCTTTGTTCTAATACGGTAAAGTTTCCCCAAGGACGGTATACGGTTTGATGAAAGCGATAAGACTCACAGCCTTTATCTTTTACTTTTTCGACTAATTGTTTGACTTGTTGGATATAAGAGTTTTCAGCGATCAATAAGGCATCCCGTGTATCGACTATGGTTAGATTTCTTAAGCCTAAGCCGGTAATTAAGCGCCCCGAACCATATTGATTGTAAACGGTGGTATCATAGCTTTCCTCGAGTATCGCCTCACCAAGGACGCGATTGCCTTGTTTATTAGCTTTGAGTTGTTTGCTAAATTCATCCCAGGAACCCATATCCGACCAGCCAAAATTAGCTGGAATTATCGCTAAATTTTCAACTTTTTCCATCAAGGCATAATCAATGGATATTTTTTCTATTTTATTGAAATTTTCCGCATCGAGATCGAGTTTGTCATTGTCTTCAAAGAAAGGGAATTTTTTTGCGTTCAAGTTCCAACAATTTTGTATCTGTAAGAAAAGTTCAGGTGCATATTTTTCAAACTGTTGTAATAGCACTTTAGCAGTAAAGCAGAAGATGCCTGAATTCCATAGATAATTTCCTTGTTCTATAAAAAGTTGCGATTCCTCGAGGGTAGGTTTCTCATGAAAGCTTGCAGCTAAATATCCCGGGCTTATAGCCTTATCGACAGTATATTTAATATAACCATAAGCCGTTTCTGCTTTATTGGGAATAACGCCAAAGCTGGTTATAAAGCCTTTTTTGGCCAGTTTATAGGCCGATTTTACACAAGCATTAAATTTTTTTTGATTCAAAATAACGTGGTCGGCAGGAAGTATTAATATCACTGTATCGGGATGCACTAATTGTTGGGTTAATAGCGCGCTTAAGCCAATAGCCGGTGCTGTATTTCGCGAACTAGGTTCCAGCAAAAAATTAAATTTTATCCGTGAAAAATTGGGTAGATAGTTAAGTTGAGCGAGTTCCTTTTTGCTTTGATGATAATATTCCGTATTAGTAACGGTAATAACCTGGCTAATCTTGGGGATATTAACCGCACGTTGATAAGTTTTTTGTATCAGGGATAGCGAACTATTATTCAATCGAATGAAAGGTTTAGGGTGGGCTTCGCGCGAAAGAGGCCATAAGCGAGAACCTGTTCCACCGGATAATATAATCGGAATAAGCATTTTATGTCATCCTTGATATGTGTCCATTGCTTTTTTATTAAAATTATTCCCAATCTAAATGGGTTATCATTAAAAGCTTGATGAGACGATAAAGTTTAGATATAAGTAGCTACGCTAATCTAAAAATAAAAATATCTGTTCTTTGCTGATGATTCAAGCATAGCTTAGTTAAGATATCAATAGTTAATTCTGGTGTGAGATGCGCGCATGGAACGGGTTTTGCATATCGGTAAATTTTCAAGTAGCCAATTAGGCGGTATAGAAACTGTTGTTGATAGTTTCATAGCCGGTTTAAGTCCTTTTTTTGAAATCGTCAAGCTAAGTGCAAATACGCATTTCAGCACTGAAATTAATCAACGCGATGGCTATCTAGAATACAATGTGCCGCTCGCCGCTGTTTTGGCGCGTACCCCCTGTTGCCCTAGCATGCCCTATTGTTTATTAAAGCTGCATAAAAAATATAAATTTTCTCTGGTGCATTTGCACTTTCCCAATCCTATGGCGCACATGGCCTCTTTAGTGTTGCCTGCTGGTGTTAAGCGTATCATTAGCTGGCACAGCGATATTATTTATCAAAAAAAAGCCTTAAAATATTATCAGCCTTGGGTGAATCGTTTATTGAAACAGGTTAGTGCCGTGACGGTAGCCAGCCCTTTTTTGGCTGAAAAATCGACACAACTTTCAATCGCCAAACAACGTGATATTATTCATCTTATTCCCTACGGTCTTAATATAGATGATTTTTTAGCGGATAACTATCAAGCAAAAATCAAACAACTGCGCGCACAATATTCTCAGCGTTTTTTAGTGTTTGCTTTAGGGCGACATGTCACTTATAAAGGATTTACTTATTTGATTGCGGCGATGGCGCAGCTACCAGCTGATTGTATTTTGCTATTAGGCGGGGAGGGGCCTTTAACATCTCGCTTAAAGGAACAAGTTATCTGTTTACACCTAGAACAACGAGTGTATTTTTTAGGGAAGATTGAGCAAAGTGAATTAGCGGCGTATTATCATGCCTGTGATGTGTTTTGTTTACCCTCTATTGATCAAAATGAAGCCTTTGGTGTGGTGCAAATAGAAGCGATGGCTTGTGCTAAGCCGGTTATCTCTTGTGATATCAATCAGGCTGGAGGGCAAGTGAATCAAGATGGTTTAACCGGTTTGCTAGTTCCGGCGCGCTCGGCTAGTTCATTGGCTAAAGCTATTTTAAGATTTTATAATGAACCGCGGTTAGCTGAATTTTTTGGAAAAGCGGCCTGTCTTTATGTTAAGGAAAGGTTTACTCATTGGCTTATGTGGCAGCGTTTAAAGACACTGTACGAAAAAGTCTTAAAAGAATCGCATTGAGT
>DALYCY010000032.1:0-7343 GCA_031973495.1 Candidatus Aquirickettsiella sp.
GAAGAAGACCACTATAGCATAATTAGTACAAAATTTGTACGATTTAAGCCCTTTTCACCCTTAAAAAGGCTTACATTTCAGCTTTTTTTATACTTGTTAAATGTAAGCCTTTAAAGGACAAATATTCAAATAATTTGCAAATCTTAAATAAAAAGTAAGGCATTCGCTAGACTAATTTTTCGAGTATGCACTTATTCTTAATGCTATTTACTCTAATCAAAATCCTTGTTCAGTTTATCTAAGACGTTTTCAGCTAAAAAATTATTTCATCTTTCTGGGTCGCCCGCGTTTACGCATCCCTTTTTTCATGATATTGAGCTGAGCCGGTCTCCCACGACCTTTGGTCATTAAGGTTCTTTTCACGCTTTTTTTACTACCTAATTTGGCTTTTGCAACCGCCAAAGCTTTGTAATTAGCTTCCATTTTTTTATGCTCAATTTTAACAACTTTTTCAAGTGCTTTTTGGTAAGCCTCTTGCTCTGCAAGTTTTAGCTTTTCTCTAAAGCTGGCCTTAAGTAAGGCAATTTTAGCACGTAGGGCTTTATGGGTCATACGAGCCGCTTGAGCCGCTTTACTACGTTGCATTTTTTTAGCCGCGCTTAAAGGGGGTCTACCTCGTTTGCCTTTTGTTTGTTTTTTTGGATTCGTCATAAGTTCGAGTTCCTTTATGTAAGTTAATATATATTTAAATCAATGTGGTTTTCTTGAAATTAAGATAATACTAATTCATGCCTAATTTAACCTACTTAAATCAAGAAATATAAACCTAAATAGACACTTTAATTATATCGATAAATAAAAGAGAATTCAGCAATATTTTTTATTTAAATAACAAAAAATATACTTTTTTCTAACTTTACTAAAAAGTAAATTAAATAGTGCATAGTATTTATGGGGATTTTATTATCTTTTTTCAATAGGGATATAATTTCTTTGTGTATCCCCAATATACAATTGTCTTGGCCTTGCGATACGATGTTTAGGATCAGCCATCATTTCTTCCCACTGTGAGATCCAACCTACTGTACGAGCTAGGGCAAAAATAACAGTAAACATATTGGTAGGGATACCTAAAGCACTTAACGTAATGCCCGAATAAAAATCCACATTAGGATATAATTTTCGTTCAATGAAATAAGTATCTTCTAAAGCGATTTTTTCTAACGCCAGTGCAAGTTTAAATAATGGCACCTCTTTTTGACCTGTCTCTTCTAACACATCATGGCAGGTCTTTTTCATCACGGCGGCACGTGGATCATAATTTTTATACACTCGATGGCCAAACCCCATTAATCGAAAAGGATCATTCGGATCTTTAGCCTTTGCGATATAATGGTCGACACGAGAGATATCCCCTATTTCAAGTAACATATTTAAACAAGCTTCATTAGCGCCCCCATGCGCCGGACCCCATAAAGCCGCTATTCCAGCTGAGATACAAGCATAGGGATTAGCACCGGTCGAGCCAGCAAGCCTAACAGTAGAGGTAGACGCATTTTGCTCATGATCCGCATGCAAAATAAAAATTCTATCTAAAGCACGTGCTAAAACAGGATTCGGTCGACTTTCTTCAGTTGGAACACCAAACATCATATGTAAAAAATTTTCTGCATAACTTAAATGATTCAGAGGATACATAAAAGGTAAGCCGGTAGAATATTTATAAGACATTGCGGCCAATGTTGGCATTTTAGCAATTAATCTTAATGCCGCTAGCTTACGATGTTCTTCATTATGAATATCTAATAAATCATGATAAAAAGCCGATAAAGCACCTACAACCCCCAACATAATTGCCATAGGATGCGCATCTCGGCGAAATCCATAAAAAAAATGGCGTAATTGCTCATGCACCATCGTATGTTGGTTAATTTCTCCATTAAAGATTTCTTTTTGCACTTTGTTAGGGAGTTCCCCACTAAGCAATAGATAAGCAACCTCTATAAAATCTGATTTTTCTGCCAATTGATCAATAGGGTAGCCTCGATAAAGCAAGATACCTTTTTCCCCATCAATAAAGGTTATTTTCGAAGAACAGGCAGCTGTGGATAAAAACCCAGGATCGTAAGTAAATGTGCCCAGCTTTGCTAATTGTGTCACATCCAGAACATTAGGCCCTAATGTAGCATTGCAAACGGGTAACTTAATGGGAGGCAAATCATTAACTGTTAAAATCGCGGTGGATGAAGATGGTTCTTTAATGGTTATTTCCGCAGATTGAGTCATAATAGCCCCTGAATTTATAAATTTAATTTCGTATGCCCAACTACTAAACTAGCAAATGCCTAAAGGAAGTGGGATATATAACAAAGATAAAATACTGATGTCAATTTTTAGCAATTGCCTAATCAGGTAAGATTTTATCAAATTATTAGAAAGACTTACTCTATCTATGCTAGATTAACGATATTGTGCCAACTATTCAATATTTAACCATAACAAGCGACCAATCAGGCCAGCGGCTAGATAATTTTTTAGTGTCGCGACTGAAAGGCCTGCCGAAAAGCCGTCTTTACCGAATCATACGTAAAGGGGACTTACGTATTAATAAAAAAAGAGTAAAACCCGATTATCGGCTGCAAGAAGGGGATATTATTCGTGTCCCTCCTTTACGGCTTTCTCCTCCGACTAAAAAGGCTATCCCGAGTGAGCAACTGGCAAGCTTATTTGAAAAAGCGGTTATTTTCGAAGATAAAAGCTTTTTAGCAATCAACAAACCCAGCGGGATTGCCGTCCATGGCGGCAGTGGAATACATCTAGGGGTGATAGAAACCTTGCGCCAACTTCGTCCACAACTAAAATTTTTGGAATTAGCCCACCGCCTAGATCGTGATACCTCAGGTTGCTTGTTGCTGGTTAAAAAAAGTAGTGTTTTAAAAGAACTGCATGAATTATTACGTTCAGGAAATATTAAAAAAACTTATCTTGCCTTAGTCGCGGGTCATTGGCCTAAATCTCTATTAAAAGTTGATGCGCCCTTATCTAAAAATCAATTGCGTTCCAAAGAGCGCATAGTCCGTGTTCAAACAGAAGGGAAAATATCCTTAACTCAATTTGCAGTAAAACAATACTTTAGTGAATCTACTTTAGTGGCCGCCATGCCTATCACTGGCCGAACACATCAAATTCGTGTTCACGCCCAACATGCCGAACATCCTATTGTTGGCGACGAAAAATACGGTAATAAAGACATTAATAAAAAGATGCGCGCATTAGGGTGCAAACGGCTTTTTTTACATGCGAGTCAACTAAGGTTTAATTTACCCTCTACAGGACAAACCATAACGCTCAATGCGGAATTGCCTGATGATTTAAATAAGGTTTTAAAGCGGTTGTCTCTTTCATTGGATAATAAGTCTTGATCCCATAAGGTAATGTGATTGTAAGCGCGAATGCTCATCGAGGATAAATCTTGGCCTGTATTTTCAGCTGACAGCCTGTACAATTTTACGTTTTAAGGTTTAGTTTGCTCTAATGCGGTAAAAATCTGCATGCGTACCTCTTGGACACTCGCATGACCATTGATCGAGATGTAACGAGGCGCACCAGGACCATCACGGCGCTGCCAATCTTGATAATAACAAAGCAATGGCTTGGTTTGATGATGATAAATTCGTAAACGTTCACGCACTGTTTCTTCAGCGTCATCCTTACGCTGAATAAGCGCTTCTCCGGTTACATCATCCTTATCTGGAATATGCGGAGGATTGTATAATAGGTGGTAAATTCGTCCCGAAGCAGGATGGATACGGCGTCCACTGAGCCTTTTTACAATCTCCTCATCATCTACCTTAATTTCAATAACAAAATCGATAAAAATAGAATTAAGTCTTATCGCCTCAGCCTGAGGTAAAGTACGTGGAAACCCATCAAATAAAAACCCGTTTATACAATCTGCTTGCCGGATACGCGCTTCGACCAACCCAATAATAAGCTTATCTGATACTAATTGACCTGAATCCATAATAGCCTTTGCCTGCAAACCTAAACAGCTACCCTGGCTTACCGCTGCGCGCAGCATATCTCCAGTAGAAATCTGTGGAATATGGTAGTAGGCGGTTATAAATTTTGCTTGAGTCCCTTTTCCTGCTCCTGGCGCTCCTAATAAAATAATTCTCATGTTCTCTTATTATCTCAAAGTTAAAGGGTGTCTAACGTTCATCTATGCGCATTAACCTGGATTTATACTAGCCAGAAACCTAAAAATATGGTTTTATCACGTCATATCCTATGACTACTTAGGATTCTTGGGAATCCACAAAATCCAGCCATATAGGCTATAGGGCCCCGAGTTTACATCTGCAAATATGTAAATAACAACGCCAAAATTAATTAATTTTAATGAAGGTCAAAAGAAGTTTACTATAAAAAGAAGCCAAGCGTGTAGAGTTCTCGGAAGTATACTAGCTTATTAAAGGAGCTTACCCTATCCCTAAACGATGATAGTGCTATGAATATTTTTGTTTTTGATATCGAGACCGTCCCTGATACAAAAAATGGACGACTCCTATATAATTTAAGCATTGAGAGCGACAGAGAGGTCGCTGAGATAATGCTGGAAAAACGTCGAGAAAAAACCAATGGCTCAACTACCTTTCTTCCACACCATCTACAACGCATTGTTGCAATCTCTGTGGCATTGCGTAGTAAAAATCTTTTTAAAATAGGATCTTTAGGTGATATCAACGCTGATGAACCCGCTTTGATAGAGGCATTTTTCAAGTGCATTGAAAAATACTCACCCATATTGGTTTCATGGAATGGCAGCGGCTTTGATTTACCTGTTTTACATTATCGTGCTTTGCTATATGGAATTAGTAGCCCCGGCTATTGGAATGTAGGCAATGACAATGATGCCAGCTTTCGCTGGAATAACTATCTCAACCGATATCATTACCGACATAGTGACCTGATGGATATCTTGGCAGCTTATCAAGGTCGTGCCAATGCCCCTCTGACTGAAATTGCTGTCATGTTAGGCTTGCCTGGAAAGCTTGGCATGGATGGTAGTCAAGTTTGGGACTATTTTTTAGCCGGGAAACTAGCAGCCATTAGAAACTATTGCGAAACTGATGTATTAAATACCTATTTAATTTATCTTCGTTTTGAATTAATGCGTGGAAATTTCTCATTTGAAACCTACCAAAAAGAATGTGCTTATGCACGCGAAACAATCGCCGAAGAAAATAAATCTCACTTTGAACAATTTATAAAAGCATGGAAAATTTAACCCCCTTAGTCACTGATTCTGCGCCTATCTTCATTACAGGGATCTCCCATGAAGGCCGTGGCATTGCCCACATCAACGGGAAAATCACCTTTATTGAGAATGCACTGCCCGGAGAAACTGTCTTAATTGCCTATAATAAAAAACGTCGTTGTTACAACGAAGCAAAATCTATTCAGATTCTACAAGCTTCGAAAGAACGAATTCAGCCTCAATGCTTACATTACAGTATTTGTGGCGGTTGTAACCTACAGCATCTCAGTGGCGAAGCCCAATTACAACACAAAGAGAAAACCTTACTTGAGCAATTTACCCATTTTGCCGGAATACAACCTACTTCCTTGCTTCCTCCACTGACAGCTGACAATTGTTGGGGATATCGTCGCAGAGCACGACTAGGCGTCAAATATGTCGCTAAAAAACAAGCGGTATTAGTCGGTTTCCGTGAAAAAAATGGACGCTATCTCGCTCAATTACAAGCCTGTGAAACACTAGATCCTCGAGTAGGTCAGCTGTTAGTCCCTCTACAGCAACTTATTATCACACTCAAAGCCTATCAAACTATCCCCCAAATTGAAGCGGCACTAGGCGATGAGACCGTCGCGCTAGTATTTCGACACCTACTCCCTCTAGATAGCGCTGACCAAGAAAAGCTACGAGATTTTGCCGAACAGCACCAATTACAGCTTTATTTACAACCTGGCAATGAAAACAGTACGCATTGTATTTGGCCAAAAAATCCTAAGTTATTGAGTTATCACTTAAATAATGATAATTATTTGCCGTCACGCTTAGAGTTATTATTCGAACCTAAGCATTTTATTCAAATCAATGCCGATATTAATCAAGCGATGGTAACGCGCGCTATGGAGTTGCTCGCAGCTAATTTCAGCGATCGGATATTGGATTTATTCTGCGGATTAGGTAACTTTAGTCTACCCCTTGCCACACGGTGTCAATCCGTCGTAGGCATCGAAGGACATAATGAGCTCGTAGAACGAGCTAAAATAAATGCTATTCACAATGCTATCAATAATGCCTCTTTTTACACGGCCGATTTAACCACATCAATACAAAAAGAAACCTGGGCCCAACAAGCGTTTAACAAAATTTTGTTGGATCCACCTCGTTCAGGTGCCTTGGAGCTCATCCAACAAATTAAACGTTGGAATATTGAGCGCATTGTGTATGTTTCTTGTAATCCTGCTAGTCTTGCAAGAGATGCGGGAGAATTAGTAAAACAAGGTTATAGTTTACAACAAGCGGGCATCATGGACATGTTTCCGCAAACCCATCACAGCGAAGCAATTTGTTTATTTACCAAATAGGTAGTATGAATAAACTCAACATAGCATCCCTAAAAACTCTCCGTCACCTCATGTATGCACTCGCCATTACCCTAGTGATGGGCACAACAGAAAGTTTTGCATTTTATGATGAGGACGGCTATCAATCCCACACTTCCTCTATTCAAATTAATTTAAATAATATATTGAGTCATTTCAAAGCTTATAGTATAGGCGTCTCCATACAGTCCTTATCGAGCGGAAAAGTACTTTACCAATATAACGCAAACCGCGGTTTTGTTCCTGCCAGCACTTTAAAGTTGTTTACCGGCATTGCCGCTCTAGATTATTTAGGTCCTCATTTTCAATTTAAAACACGTTTTTTAACCAATCCTGGCGCGCAAATACGTAATGGACTCTTAACCGGAAATCTTTATATCAAATTTAGCGGGGACCCTTATTTAACGCTAGACGATCTCAAGGACATGTTAACGACCCTAAATGAACAACATATAACCAAGGTCCAAGGGAATATCGTTATTGATGATACCGTCATCGATCGAAGTACCTGGCCACCAGGACGTGTGATTGATGATAAAATTTTCTGCTATGCAGCACCCGTTACAGCGACCATCATCAATCGCAATTGTTTTAGTCTAAGTGTTAAATCTAACCAACACTTAGCACACCCAACTGTCACAAAAAGTAGCAGTAATCTAGGTATAGTTATCGACAATCAGGCTATTACCAAGCGTTTAAGAAGACCCAGCTATTTATTAGACTTAAAGCCAAATGCAATTAGCGCAAACCACTATACCTTAAGAGGATAC
>DALYCY010000033.1:0-5387 GCA_031973495.1 Candidatus Aquirickettsiella sp.
TCTTCTTGTGCTTTTGCTAAAATTGCCGCTGCCCCTCCCATATAGGCGACATATTTTCGACTTGCTTCGATAGTGGGAAGTGGATCTAAATGAGCCGGATTTGAATCATACCAGCCTAAGTAATATTGATAGATGGCTTTTGCGTTTTGCGAAACAGAACCATAATAGCCGCGATTGAACCATTCATTAGCAAGATTGACTGGTAAAATTAAATGATTCTCGAGCTCAGTGGCGGTATAACCTTTATTCATTAAATTAAGTGTTTGATCATGGATGAATTTATATAAATCGCGCTGTTTTCTCAGCATGCTGATTAAATTAGCTTGCCCCCATACTGGCCAAGTATGTTGGAAAAAAATCACTTGAGTTTGATCGCCAAATAATTCAAGTGATTCATTAAGCGCTTTCCACCAAGCCACAGCGTCACGTATTTTGGCGCCACGTAACGTATAAAGATTGTGCATGGTATGATTGGCATCTTCGGCCATACACAAGGCTTTAAATTGCGGGAAGTAAAGTATCATTTCCGCCGGTGCTTCTGTGTTGGGCGCCATTTGAAAGATAATTTCAACCCCATCAATCCGTTTTTGTGTGCCGGTTTTTTTTATAATATCGGTAGGGGGGATGAGTGTTATGGCGCCCGAAGAAAGTGTTTTTCCTAATCCGGCATCTACTTGTCCTTTTTCACCGGGTGCTAAAGTAGCGCCATACATATACATAGCGCGTCGATTCATGGCATTACCAACGTATATATTTTCACTCACCGCATTTTCTAAAAACCCTTCCGGTGCCAAAATTTTTACTTTGCCCGAGGCAACCTCCTTCTCAGAGGTAACACCCAGCACGCCACCAAAGTGATCGGCGTGACTGTGCGTATAGATAACGGCGATTACAGGTTTTTTAGGGCGATGTTGGTAATAAAGTTCGAGCGCTGTTTTAGCCGTTTCTTTACTGAGTAGCGGGTCAATGACGATAATGCCGGTTTTGCCCTCAATAATGTCCATGTTAGATAGGTCAAAACCACGTATTTGATAAATGGAGTCGGTTACTTTATAAAGACCGCTATTCATGTTTATTTGCGCTTGGCGCCATAAACTGGGATTGACGGTGAAGGGCGCCTCGCTTGACGACAAAAAATCATAGGATCGCAGTGACCACACCACTTGACCGTCTTTGTTTTTTATACTGAGGCCGGGAAATTGCGCTATAAAACCTTTTTTGGCCAGACTATAATCATCGCGATTATCGAAGGCAAGTTGCGTTAAAATCGCTTTATGGATTTGCTGCGTTTTAGCCGAGGCTGCTTTAGGCGCCAGTGAGTTTTTTAACGAAGTTGAGCGGTATGGATGGTAAATCGTTGTACTATGGGTTTGTGTGTAAGTGGTTACGGCGATTAATATCAACAATACGGTAATACATAGTTTGGCTAACATAAAACTCCTGTCACTCAATCTTAATATCCTTAAAATTATTTTAAAGTGTAGCATTGATAGCCGCTATAAAAAAAGTGCAATTCATGTAATTTAAGTTGCGAGCTATGTCGCAGATAGGTTATAAACACTCCATTAAAATCCTTAACCTTATTCAATATGTCTGAAAAAATACAAAAAATATTAGCCCATCTGGGTCTGGGTTCACGGCGTGAGGTAGAACGTTGGATCCGAGAAGGACGAATTCGTATTAACAATCAACCGGCTAAACTCGGCGATAGAATCGATCTAACAGCAAAGGTCTTTCTCGATGGCAAAACGATTCGTTTAGTCCGTGATCTTGGTTTTAAACGACGTGTTTTAATCTATCATAAGCCTGAAGGCGAGATTTGTGCGCGCTCCGATCCTGAAAATAGACCGACGGTGTTTGAAAATTTACCGCCTATTCGTGGTGAGCGTTGGATTATGATCGGGCGTTTAGATATTAATACCTTAGGCTTGTTAATTTTTACCAATGACGGTGAACTGGCGCATCGCCTGTCGCATCCTTCGTATGAAGTGGAAAGAGAATATGCAGTTCGTGTTTTAGGTAAAGTCGATGAGGCCATTTTGCAGCGCTTGCGAAAAGGGGTCAAGTTAGAAGATGGCATGGCAGCCTTTACCCGTATTGAAGAGCGGGGGGGCGCAGGCGCTAATCATTGGTACCATGTCGTACTTAAAGAAGGTCGTAATCGAGAGGTGCGACGTTTATGGGAGTCCCAGGGTGTTAACGTCAGTCGCTTGATGCGGGTTCGATATGGATGCGTTGATTTACCCGAAGATTTAGGTCGAGGTCATTGGCGCGAATTAAAAGTCCATGAAGTAGAAAAATTAGCCCATTCAGTCGGTTTATCGGCAGAAGGGCCAACTCAAAGCTAGATAATAATTGCGCTTATCTTGAATGAGATTTTTTCTGAAAACTTTCTTTTAAGCTCGCTTGGCTAAATGCTTGTTTGGGATGACTTTGGGAATTGAGACGTAGACCATAGCGGCAAGGTTTGCATTGAAAGAAAGCAGCGATGCTTTTTTGTGAGAATAATTCTATTTTTTTCAAGTAAACAGCCCGTTCCAATCGCTCAGCGCTTATTTTTTTGAAGGTCTGGAGTTCGCTAGGTGATTTTAAGCTACCTGGCATCGCGATAGATCGGTAGGCGGCGGTAAAAACGGCATAAGCTTCTTGTAGTTCATCCGGTCTTATTTTTTCTAGGATAGATATTTTTTCGATTAAATCGTTCCATATTTGTTTAAGCGGCGTTGGTGTTGCCTGTTTCCGTTTTATCTTCTGCAGCAACTCTTTTTTTCGTTTAGGAGCTTGCACGCTGACTGAAATAGCCTCTTGGATAGCGATGCTTTTATAGCGGTTGATTGTTTTAATACTTGCCGGATCGGTGATGTGCAAGCTTGATTTTTTCAGGTAAGGCGATAGTTTTTCGCGGAGATAAATTTTTTTTTGATAATTAAGCAGTGTGTTCCATTCAAAATAAGGCACCATGACCACTGACCAACCCAGTTTTTCTAATAAATAATTATTAAATTGGCTCGATACATTTAAAATTTTACCTTCATAATGAAAAGGTCCATTTACTTGTAGCGCCAGTTTATTGTTAGGATTAGCCAGGTCGACATGGGTAAACTTAATAAAATATTCGGCTACAAAGCTTAATTTTAAATGATTTAAATGTTCTAGCACGGATTTTTGTAATTCTGAGCTAATCAGATTTCCTTGTTTAAAGCTAGGTGTGAAGCCTTGAATAGCCGTTATAAACTCGTGCGGAACTATATGCGGTTGATAGCTATTAATTTGATAAATTTGCCGCGCCGTAGTGCTATTTAATTGTTTGAGCCAGATTTTTTTATGTTGCGCAAACAAGCTTTGAATTATTTTTTCATTATTTTTAAATAAGGGATGATCCGGCGCAGTAAATTTAAATAAACACAAGGCAAAGGCAATCGATATACCGTCACAGATAGTAAATCGGGTTGTTTTTTCTATCTGCTTTAACAGGCACGCAATCCCGATACTATAGCGTTTTTGCTGGATAGCTAGGCGCCATTTTGATAGGGCGCTTAAACTGTTCGCCAGATGTTGTGTGTCAAAGTGAGTTATTTTTTCTGAAATAATTTGCACTAAACAGAGGATGGCTTCTTTGTAAGGCTGTTCATTGGCTGAGATGGGCCATTTTGCCAGTGCATTTAAACTATTGGCGATATTTTGTGCGTTCAATCGACTCCTTTGCTGAGGGAGCGCACGTACTAAACAAGGAATACTTTGCAGATAGGGTGTTTCGGTGAGTGAAATATCCCACTTTGAGATCGCGTTTAAACTATTACTGATATCTTGTGCGCTAAATGTGTTGATTCGTTGCGGAATGCTGAGTACTAAACAGGAAATCGCTTTGCGATAAAGCGTTTCAGTGAGTGAAATATCCCACTTTGAGATCGCGTTTAAACTATTGCTAATATCTTGCGCTTTAAAGTTATTGATTTGCTGGGGGATGCGTTGTACTAAACAAGAAACAGCCTCTTTATAAGGCGTTTCAATAAGTGAACTATCCCATTTTGACAGTGCGTTTAAGCTATTGCTGATATCTTGTGGATTAAAGTCATCGATTTTCTCGGTAATACTTTGTAGTAAACAGAAGATGGTTTCTTTATAAGGTACTAGATGAAATGGCAGCTTCCATTTTGACAGTGCGTTTAGATTATTACTGATCTCTTGGCTGGTAAATGTGTTGACTTGCTGAGGGATGATTGCCATCAAACAATAAATAGCCTCTTTATAAGGCGTTTCATTGGCTGAAATAGGCCATTTTGAGATCGCATTTAAACTACTAGTAATGTCTTTGCGGTTAAATAAAGCTATTTTTTTCGGAATCGCATCAATTAAACAATAGATAGCCTCTCGATAAGGTGTTGCATAGATTGAAATGTTGCATTTTGAGATGGCATTTAAACTGTTTGTGATGTCTTGTGCATTAAAGTGATGAATTTTCTGCGTGATAGCCTGCACTAAATGCCAGATTGCCTCTTTATAAGGAGTTTCATTGTTTGGAAGTTCCCACTTTACCAGCGTATTTAATACATTAGCTATTTCTTTAGCATTAAATAGTTTTATTTTATCCGGAATAATTTTAGCTAAAGCCTGGATGATCCCCTTATAAGGGGCGGTGTTGGGCGATATCGACCATTTTGAAAATGATTTTAAGATATTCACGATATTTTGCGCATTAAAGCCATTGATTTGTTGAGGGATAGCGTCTAATAAATACGGGATCGCTTCTTGGTAAGGAGATTCTTTGAATGATAGTGGCCATTTAGAGAGAGCAAGGAGTGTATTGGCAAGCTCTTGTGCGTTAAATGTGGCTATTTTATGCGGAATGACGCGTAGTAAATGAAAGATCGCTTCGTTGTAAGGCGTATCCTGAAGTGGGATCGACCACTTTGAAAGCGCATTGAGTACATTGGCGATCTCTTGTGAGCTAAAGTGGTGAGCTTGTTGAGGAGTGGCATATAATAAATGCTCGATCGCGGCTTGATAAGGGGTTTCATCGGGTGAAATAGCTAATATCGCCAGGGCACGTAGTATATTGGCAATACCTTGTGGGCCAAACTGCAAGTGCGGCGATGGAATGAGAGCTACGATCTTGGCTATAAAATATTTTTCTTGTTGAACAGAGGCGGTTATTTTACCGGGATTCGGTTTGCTAAGATTGTGCAGTAAAGTCGATAGATTGATGGCATCTAATTGATTTTTATTTTCGTCAAAAAGCTTCGATAAGGCGTCTAATTTATTGCCATAGCGCTTACAAATAGACAATATGGCTTCATTTATGTTGACGACTTTTTTATTATCCATAATTTTATATCCTAGCTAATTGTTATGTCAGCGTGCCGATTAAATAGCTTATCTGAATTTTT
>DALYCY010000034.1:0-3756 GCA_031973495.1 Candidatus Aquirickettsiella sp.
GTTCTTTTTTGCGGCTTTGCCAATTTGGGAATGCGGCAAAAAGGTTTTTATAGCAGGGCTTGCTGAGGATAATCTGGCTATGTGCTGTCTCGTGTGCCATTTTTAGTTCATTAAGAAGCAGAAGCTGTACTTTTTGGCGGTATTGGTAATCTGAGTAAGAGTCGCTATGGGCAATGAGTGCATTCAGTTGCTCTAATTCTTGTATTAATTGTTGTTTGTATGATAACTCTAGTTTTGATTTTTCTTTTTCAATCGAAGCGATTGCTTTATTTTCCATTAGATTTATTTTTATCCTGCGAATTTAGCTACTTGCTAGAGTATACTAATACTTTTTACTGCTGTTAAGGGTTCTAAGGTTTAAATCTTAAACTTTTTTTAGAATAGCGCGAAATTTTTTGTGACGATAACAACAGGCTGGCTCGCTCTCTTGTATGGGTACGGCGCTGGATGTCGACGGCTTATCGCGATTAAGCGTATTCGATTTGGTTTTATCCTGAAAGAAGTCACTAAGCAATTTATCCGTTTCACCGTTTGCTAATTCACCGAGTAATTTTTCGACACCTAGGGCGATTCTTTCAGTTTTTAATTGATACTGTTGTTCTTTTCCCGGATTTTTCCAATTTGGGAATTTTTCAAGAAGTTTTTTATAGGCGGGGTTGCTACGTATAATCTCGCCATGTGTTATCTCGTTAGCTATTTTTAGTTTATTAAGGCGCAGCAGCTGTGCTTTTTGACGATTTTGGTAACCGGCGTAATGATGGCTATCTGTAACGAGAGCATTCAGTTGCTCTAATGTAGTGATTAATTTTTGTTGGTACTCTAAGGTGGGTTTTAATCTCTTTTTTTTAACAGAATAACTTACTTTGTCGTCCATTAAATCTGTTTTCCTCGTACTACCTGAGCGACTAACTAGACTCTATTTATGATAGTAAGATAACTCAAATGCCGGATTATTTTTTAATTTTTTCCATTAAACACAAATTTTTTAGGGTTTTCGCGGTATTTTTACGATCAAAAACAGCGAGAAGAAGGTCATGATGGCCGCCGCTAATAGGGTCATACTAAAGGCATTCGTATAAGCTTTGAGTGCCGCCATTTTCAGTAATTCGATGTGCGCTAGGGATAGATGCTCAATCGCTTGCATGGCTTGATTCGATTGTACTAATAGACCATCAATTTGTTGTTCTCTAAGCTGCGAGAGCGGCGCTTGGCTTTGATGTAAAAAAATATTGAGTTGCCATTTATTAACACTGGCTAATAATCCGGTTAATAGCGCTAAACCGATGGTGTTACCCAATTGCCTAGCACAATTAAAAATAGCACTGGCCATACCACGCTGTTGAGCGCTGACCATATTCATCACCGTAGCCATGATGCCGGATAGTATCAGTGGCATGCCGATTCCATAAACCAGTAAACCTGGAAATAACCACACGTAGACTCGCTGATGACTAAAAATAGCGAGCCAGATAAGACTCAATCCTACCAGTAAAGCGCCGCAAAACATAGGGGGGATAGGGCCATATTTATCGCGTAAATGACCACCGACAGGTGCCATTAACATAATCGGCAACATGGCCGGTAATAATAATAAACCAGCCATTAAAGGTGAATAATGTAAAACATTTTGTAAAAAAATCGCTAAAAATACGAAGACGATGGCAACGATCTGAATGATCAGTAGCACACCGAACAAGGTAGTGAAGGTAAGATTTTTAAACAGTGTTAATTCGACCAGTGGATACTTTGCTTTGTGCTGCCAGACAATAAACCCAATAAGACTCAAAAAGCTCACTAGGAATAAACTCATAATCGGTAACGAAGTCCAACCCCAATTCGGTGCTTCCATAAAGCCGAGTACAAAACCACTGATAAAAACCACTGAAATGAAGAATCCTAGGTAGTCGATATTTAATTTTTCCAGGCGTTGCCAAGTCGGCACCGAGGAAACCGCCAGAATAATACTGATTAAAGCGATGGGAAAATTGATCCAAAAGACAGCGCGCCAGCTAAACACTTGAGTTAAAAAACCGCCTAATAAAGGACCTAAAGCGAGAAAGATAGTGGCGAGGGCAATGTAAATGCCTAAGGCTTTGCCACGCTCTTGTTTGGGAAAAGCGTTGGTGACTAAGGCGTTGGTTGAGGGCATCATAAAAGCGGCGCCGATTCCTTGAATGGCACGCGCTGTGATAAGCCAAGCACCGGATTCGGCCAAGGCCGATAAAATCGATGCGCTAATAAACACCATCACCCCCGCTAAAAAGGTGCGTTTGTGACCGAGTCGATCGCCTATTTTGCCACCGAGTAAGATAATGGCGCTTAAGGTTAATAAATACGCATTAATAACCCATTGGGTAAGGCTATTACTGAGATTAAGTTCCCGCTGTATGGCCGGCAGGGCTACCGCTAAGGCAGTTTGGTCAATAAATACCAGTGCCAAGGAGCTGGACATGGCGAGCAAGATCCACCACTTACGATTTTTCTCAGCAAATTTAAACATGATATTTCTTCTTAGTCTTTAAAATAGACTATCCTTTTATTAAGAGTAAACGCTTTCTTAAAAAGCAAACGAACCGCTTGAAACGGGCGGAAGGAGCGATGTATGCGTATACTCATAAGATTCAGTGTATTACTTGCATTAGTTGTTGTCTTCCTCATCATGAACGGCGATAGTTTCGCCGCACGGGGCTGGTTATTACAAACCTTGTGTAATGACCCTAGGCTTTATTGTCTTGTCGTGGGGGAAGGGGAAACTTGGTATACCTTATTCCCTAACCCGCAAAGACGCGAGTTGGTGCAGCGCATTAACCGTATGAATACCGGCTTATGGCCTGGAATGCGCATTGCTGCACCACGCAATCTCGACAGCACTAACTGGATGGAGTATACACCATTTTCCCCTTATAGAGCGCCTAGCGGCCGGAAGATGATTATCTATTCGCCGGCATTAAATGCTTGGGCCGCCTATGGTCCTGCCGGCAATATTATTCGCTGGGGGCCGGCATCCAGTGGACAAAATTGGTGCCCTGATTTAGGGCGACCTTGTCATACCCCATCGGGAAATTTTAAGGTTTATGATAAACGTGGGCCCGGTTGTCGGTCGAGCAAATTTCCAAAACCTTATGGTGGTGCACCGATGCCTTATTGCATGTTTTTTAAAGGTGGATTTGCCATGCATGGCTCACACGGTGGTCTGCCTGGCTACAATGCCAGCCATGGTTGTGTACGTTTATTCATAGAAGATGCCCAATGGCTTAGCCAAGATTTTGCTGATATTGGCACACAGGTTATTATTTTACCTTATCCGATGAATCGTTATGCAGAGCTGAGCGAAGATGACGATGAAGATGACGATGATATTATCGCTAATGTAGAGGATACAGCGATTAGCGATAATAAAGTGGCTGATAATGACCTCGAGAGTAATGAGGTCAATAAAGTTGTTGATGCGACGAAGCTTGATGCCGCTAAACCGGATACGCCTGAGCTTAATCAAGTCGAAGAGGCTAATATAAAGGATCCAGCAAAAGCTTGATACTTCACATTTAATACCTTGTCTTTGGTTAGCTGTCAAACTACTTAATCGCTTTTGAGTAAGCGATAGAAGGGTTTGCTACACTAGCTGAGATCAAAGCGTTATTGATAGCCGCATCGATAGCTTATTTAAAACAAGTGGGTTTATGTTATTACCGTCCTTATTAGATCACTTTTTACCCTGGCTTAAACAATACGGCAGCCTGGCTATTTTCTTTTGGT
>DALYCY010000035.1:0-3735 GCA_031973495.1 Candidatus Aquirickettsiella sp.
AACATAGAACCTTTTACCTCTTCATAAATGAACCCGCTATTCTATGCATAATCCCTTCAACTGACAAGGGATATCTTCGCCGATCCACCCTTATATAACCTGTTTTCCGGTCAATATTCCTTACACGAGAAATAATTTGCAGGGAACGTGTAAAATACTGACATTTTAACGCGCACATCCCGCGCTATGAAGACTTGCCTAAAACCCCACAAAAGATAGCGTCATTATTTAGTATAAGCGCTATGTCATGTTAGAATACCCACCCCCGCGCTGACCGCTATCTTATCCTCGTTTGCCAGCGATGGAAATTATAAGCATGGACAGATAAAATCACCGCTAATTAATAAGTGAAAATGACATGAAAACTAGTAGCATGAGTAAAATTCTTAAAGGATTAATGGCTGAGTTAGGAATCAATGAATCGGAACTAGCGCGTCGAACCGGCATAGGCCAACCTGTCGTGCATCGAATTTGTTCCGGAGAAACCGATAACCCCAAGGTCGCGACATTAAGCCCCATAGCAAATTTCTTTGCCATCTCCATTAGTCAGTTAATCGGCGATGAGCCTTTATCACCTGATCGCATACCAGGCACTTTTAACCCAGATGCCCAAGGTTGGCGCCAAATTCCATTATTGGCTTGGAACCAGGTACTGCATTGGCCAAATCTCACTGAAAAATCAGCCCCTCTACCAACTATTTCCACCGATATTGAGTTGGGACAACATGCTTACGCTGTCTCTACTAGAGACACAACGATGGAGCCACGCTTCCCTGAAGGCACGATACTCCTTATAGACCCAAACCTAAAACCAAATAGTCTCGATTTTGCTATCGTCCATGTGGAAGGTTACGATTTGCCAAACTTTAAACAGGTTTTAATCGATGGAGGACATACCATTCTTAAACCGCTTAATACCGATTTCAAAACCTTATTACTAGATAGGCCACATAAATTTTTAGGTGTCATGGTGCAATCTAGAATGGACTTCAAAAAGAAAAAATAATTTCTCTGAAATTAAATAAAACTTGGCAAGCTAGCTTATTCCTCCTTTAAAATAGATATTGATCACAAATCGATCGCTCGAACATTTTAGGATAAAATAAGTAACTATTTTTTAGCAAATTTAACCATGAATCTAAAAAAGCGCACGGCTATTTTTCAACGTTTTCATGCCAACAACCCACATCCAACAACCGAATTAATTTACTCTTCACCCTTTGAACTGTTAATTGCGGTTATCCTTTCTGCTCAAGCCACCGATAAGTCAGTCAATAAAGTGACGCAAAAATTATTTACTGTGGCAAACACACCTAAAAAAATAGAGTTGTTGGGACTAGCTAATTTAAAGAAATATATAAAAACTATCGGTTTATATAATACTAAGGCCAAAAATATTCAACTAACCTGCAAAATTTTGTTACATCAGTATCAAGGGAAAGTACCCGCTGATCGTGATAAGTTGCAAAGTTTGCCTGGTGTTGGTCGAAAAACAGCCAATGTCATTCTCAATACAGCTTTCAATCAAGCTACGATTGCCGTTGATACGCATATTTTTCGAGTATGCAATAGAACCGGCCTTGCTCCTGGCAAAACCCCCTTAGCGGTTGAAAAAGCCTTATTAAAAGTTGTTCCGAAAATTTATCTAAAAGATGCTCACCATTGGCTAGTATTGCATGGACGCTATACCTGTTTAGCACGAAAACCTAAATGTCCTGAATGTATGATTAAAGATCTCTGTGAATACCGCCACAAAACAACCCTTCCTTCTGTTGACTAAGCTCTTCCATACAATAAATTTTATTCTACCAGGTATGTTGTATTTACTCGAAAAATTCTTGATTAATTGAATTTTTTCGTCAAGATATCTTGCAAGATGGCATCTGCGCCTAATTCTTTTAAATTCTGCGCGGCTAAAATCGCTAATTTTTCCGCATCAGCAATAGCGCCTTGTTTTTCTACTTTAAGTAATACCGTTCCATCGGGTTTTGCAACCAAAGCTTGCAAGCTGAGTTGCTCGCCAGGCAAAGAAGTAGCATAAGCGGCGATCGGCACCTGGCAATTACCGCCTAATGCTCGACTCAAGACACGCTCTGCTATTACGCAATAATAGGTCGGCTGATGCGTTAACTGCGAGATATATGCCAAACTATCACGATCATCCGCTCGACATTCAAGGCCTAAAGCGCCTTGACCCGGCGCCGGTAAAAAATAATTCGTTTCTAAGTATTGACTAATACAATCTGCCTTTTCTAGTCGAAGAAGACCCGCGGCTGCTAAAATAATGGCATCAAATTCACCCGCAGCTAACTTATCTAAACGAGTGCCTACATTCCCTCTTAGCAAACCAATCTTCAAATCAGGACGCAAAGCCATTAATTGAGATTGACGTCGCAAACTTGAAGTCCCCACATAAGCACCCGATAACAATTGAGGTAATGCTTGATTTGATTTGCTAATCAGTACATCTCTGGGATCTTCACGCTTGCAAATTGCACCTAAGACAAGACCTTCTTGTAAATCCATCGGCAGATCTTTCATAGAATGAACAGCTATATCTGCCTGCCCATTAAGTAAAGCTAATTCTAGTTCTTTAACGAAAAGCCCTTTCCCCTCTAATTTATTTAGACTATCTTGCCGTCTATCTCCTTCTGTCAATAAAGGAAGCAATGTGACGGTTAAAAATGGGAATTTTTTCTCTAATTGCGTCTTAATCGAATTAGCCTGCCAATAGGCCAAAGGGCTTTTCCGAGTCGCAATACGTAAAGATCTGTTCTGATGCAAAATTTGCCTCAAGCTATTAATAATTTTTCAGTTGAGTTTCTTTGATCAGCTGATCCTTTTGCTGCCATAATTCATTAAGTTTCTTTTGAAAACTGATACGAAACTGACGATCATCTTGATAATCACCTAACCAATCTTTGCTAATAGGGATAGTTTCTATATTCACTGTTATTTTTTTAATACTTCCTGATAAAAAATCAAATAAGCTAGCTTGCTGCGGAGGATAAATAATCGTTACATTTAAAATTTGATGAAAAAAATCACCTAAAACAGCCAGACTAAATGCAATTCCTGCCGCTTTTGGGCGAAGCAAATATTGATAAGGTGACGCTTGCCGACGGCGCTTTTCTTGCGAAAATCGAGTACCTTCGACAAAATTGGCAACCGTCGTCGGTATGGCTTTAAACTTTAAACTAGCCTTTTTAGTTGCATCAATATCCTTGTTTTTAAGTTCGGGATGTTTTGCTAATACTTCTTTACTATATCGATGCATGAACGGAAAATCTAATAACCAACATGCCCAACTTGCAATCGGCATGGTCCAAAGTAACTCCTTTTTGAGAAAGAATTTTAAAGGTGGAATCTTATCACTAAAAATATATTGTAAAACTAGTATGTCAGTCCATGATTGGTGATTAGAAATCAGTAAATACCACTCATGATAAGAGAGCAAATCTAGTCCTTTGACGTCCCATACCGTGGGTGTGGTATATTTCAGAATAAGATGATTACTGCGCAACCAACAAGCGTGTAATCTTTCCATCAAGCGTTTGCTCGCTCGACGCCAGGCTTTTAAAGGAATAATAAAACGTAATAAACCTACGCTGGCTAATAATACAAACCACCCAGTGAGAATAATTAGATATATCCCCGCGGTGATACCCACTCTCAAACCTTTAAACAGATTGCTCATAACTAGGTTTCACGCATTCCTATTAATTAGGGGTATGT
>DALYCY010000036.1:0-3357 GCA_031973495.1 Candidatus Aquirickettsiella sp.
TGGGTACGACTATCGCGGTCTTTTCTACCGCAATGAACTTATTTGGTTTCTTAGGTAGTTTGTCCGCTAGGGGCCTACATTTTTGAAACTAATGATTGATAACCTATTGATCTATTGTTACTACCATTAAAAAATAATTTTTTAATATATAATGGATCGCCTATGAAAAAATTATTTTTTATATTTATAACTATAATAAGGTAACCGTTATGTTAATTAATAGAGATATTATTTGTACGGAAGACTTAACTAAGGAAGAAATACTATCAATTATTCAATTAGCTTCCCGGATGAAGAAAGATCCTAATAATAAAAAATGGACAAACTGTATGTCCCATAAAAATTTTATTATGCTCTTTTTTAGTCCTTCTGTGAGAACTCATTTATCATTTTCGACAGCTGCAACGGCATTAGGTGGGCATGCTCAATATATAACAGCGGCTATGGGACGTTTTAAGAGTAAATTTGTTGATGGAGAAACAATTGAGGACGTTGCGCAGGTTATGTCAAAATTTTCTTGTGGTATAGGTATTCGGATAATGGAAAATGAAATTTCGTTTTATGGAGAAGGAAATAATATTATTCGTGAATATGCTAAATGGGCAGAAGTCCCAATAATCAACATGGCGGATGATAAATGCCATCCTTGTCAAGCTATGGCCGATGTTATGGGCTGGGCTGAATGGTTAAAGAATAAATCATCCGAAGAAGCTGATTTGGAATGCTTACGCGGTAAAAAATTATTACTAACTTGGGGGAAAGGAACACTTGCGAGGTCGTGGAATAGCCCACAGGCCGCCTTATTACTTGCAAGCCGGTTAGGTTTAAATATTACGATTGCTCGGCCTAACGGGTATGATTTAGACAGTGAAATATATCACAAGGTTAAAGATCATTGTCATTTAAATAATGCTGACTTTAGCATCATCGATGATCCTGATGAGGGTTACAAAGACGCTGATATTGTGTACAGCCGCCATTGGCTTTCTTCGAATGCGTATGTCGATGGCCGTTTGCAAAAACAAGTAGAGACCAACCAAGCGCTTAATTTAAAGGATTGGATAACAACAAAAAATAAAATGGAATGGACCAACAATGCAATATTTACGCATCCTATGCCTGTTGATCGTGATAATGAAGTTGAAAGTGAAGTGGCAAGTGGTCCGAGATCAGCAATTTATACTATTGCAGAAAACAGATTACACATTGGAAAAGCGGTTCTAGGTTTAACGATGGGTAATTTAGAAAATAAATAGCTACCTTCTTAATAGGAAGAGCGATGAAATGAATAAAGAACAACAAATAAAATTATTAAAAAATAAAATAGCTTCTCTTGAACGCGAAAAAAATTTGACCCAATCAAAAGCGAGTAGGGAGGATAATTTTGAAAGTCTTTTAAATGCGGTTATTGATTCAATTGCTGGAATACATTGGTGGAAAGACATAAATGGCGTTTACCAAGGATGTAATTTAGCCATGGTAGAAGCATTAGGACTGAGTTCTCGTAATGATATTATTGGTAAAACTGACAATGAGTTGCCATGGGCAAAGCAAGCTAATATTTTGATAAAGCATGATAAAGAAGTCATGGATACGGGAATTACACAAAAAGGAAAAGAAGAGATAGTTGAAACAAAACAAGCAGACGTGCGTACATTCATAGTGGCAAAAGCGCCCATTAGAGATAAAGCTAACAATATTATTGGTACGGTAGGTAACTCTATAGACGTTACTGAGTTAAAACAAACTCAAAAAGCCTTAAAATTAGCTAAAGAAGCCGCTGAGACTGCCAGTCGCGCCAAAACAGAATTTTTAGAAAACATGCGGCATGATATTCGTACCCCGGTAAGTGGTATGGTAGGCTGTGCGCAGATTATTCAATCCCAAGCGGATAATCCAGAAAAAGTATCTGAATACGCTAAAGACCTGGTCCGATCCAGCGAAGCGTTACTTGAATTCTTAAATAAAGTGTTAGAGGGCATCAAGGTAGCGACGGGTGAAGTACCGCTTTTAAAGAAGAAATTCGATATTCGTAAACAACTGCAAGCGATTATCGATTTGAATAAGTCACTAGCGGCTAAAAAAAATATTCAATTAAGCTTTAATGACGATGAAAGGATTCCGCTTTATTTAATCGGAGATCCCATACGACTACAGCGCATCGTATTGGAGCTAGTGACGAATGCTTTAAACTTTACCCAGCAAGGAAAGGTTGATCTTAGTATTAAGCTGAAGAAGCAGGAAGCACAACGAGTCGTAGTGGAAGTAAGCGTTACCGATACCGGTGTTGGAATAGTAAAGGATAAGCAAGAAGCGATCTTTGTTCGCTTCACCCGTTTAACACCATCCTGTCAAGGAATCTATAAAGGCTTAGGTTTGGGGTTATCGATAGTAAAGCAGTTTGTAGATGATCTCGGTGGCGAGATCTACGTGGAAAGTCAATTAAATCACGGTACGGTTTTTACTTGTTTAGTTCCTTTTCAGGAGCCGCTATTAATGGATAGTTCGGGGGTAGAAGACATCCCTTTAGTGCTCGAAAGCAAAGCCTATCCAAAGACTTCAAAACTGAGGGCTAATAGGAGTACTCGCAATAACGATGAGTTGGGCTTTCAGCAACGAAAAATATTACTGGTGGAAGATGATCCATTAGCCGCCAAAATTGCAGTAAGCATTTTGTCGCGTTTAAATGGCGTGATTGATATAGCCCCTGATGCAAACAGCGCATTACAACGACTTCAAGAGCAAGATTACCATCTTATTTTGATGGATATTGGCTTGCCGGATATGGATGGCATTAGCTTAACCCATCGTATCCGTCTTCAGCAGTGGCAGTGTAGAGACACGACACCGATTATTGGCTTAACCGCCCATATCGATGTAGAAAATAGACAGCGATGTTTGGATGCCGGGATGAATACCGTTATCTTAAAACCTTTAAAGAAAGAAACGGCTTTAGAATTACTGACGACTTTCGTGCCAGATGCCTATATCCATCAAGAGCCATTACATTTTGATACACGGCCACTTACTGGCCCGGTATTCGATATCGAGTCTATGCAAGAATTATTAAAAGAAAACGATTTAATGAAAGATTGCGTTAATTTAATGCTCATAGGTCTAGAGAGAGATTTAGCTAAGCTTCCTCGTTTACATCAAGTTTCTGATTGGAAATCAATACGCGAGCTTGCACATAAATTACGTGGTGGTTCTGGTTATTGCGGAGCGAAACGCCTGGAGCAAGCGTGTCAACAAATAATAGATTATTTGCGCGAAAATGATTCAGGGGAACGTGCTAACGTCCTCTATCATCAATTGACGCAGGAAATGATGGCCGCAAAAGCTGTTTATGAGGATTAT
>DALYCY010000037.1:0-977 GCA_031973495.1 Candidatus Aquirickettsiella sp.
CGTTTGAGATTCCAAAATATGTGCGTGTGTGGGACATTCAGGCTCGCCTGCTCTTGCATAAAGAAGCCTTAAGTAATCATGGATTTCAGTGACCGTACCTACGGTGGAGCGAGGATTATGTGAAGTCGATTTTTGTTCAATGGAAATTGCAGGCGATAAACCTTCAATTAAATCGACATCAGGTTTATTCATGCGCTCTAAGAATTGACGTGCATAAGCCGATAGAGACTCCACGTATCGACGTTGGCCTTCGGCATATAGCGTATCAAAAGCCAAGGATGATTTGCCGGAACCGGATAGGCCTGTAATCACAATCAATTTATTGCGGGGTAAATCGAGTGAAATATTTTTTAAATTATGGGTTCTAGCCCCGCGAATCTTAATCGTATCCATGCAACTTAAGCTTTTTAAAGGTAACCTGCTAATATACGAAATTATTCGAAAATAAGAAATATCTAATTCAAGTTTATGAAGATAGAACAAGGTATGACCCCGCTCGAAATTCGATCCAGCTTAAGCTTGGCATCGATCTACGGCTTAAGAATGTTAGGCATGTTTTTAATCCTGCCTATTTTTGCTATTTACGCGGAAGGCTTGCCAGGAAGCCCCTCGGCTTTTCAAGTAGGACTTGCATTAGGGGCTTATGGTCTCACTCAGGCTCTATTTCAATTGCCTTTCGGTATGTTGTCTGACCGTTATGGACGCAAAAAAATTATCTATATTGGACTTCTTTTATTTGCCCTAGGCTCATTTGTTTCAGGATACTCAGACGATATTAATATCATTATTTTGGGCCGTGCAATACAAGGGGCGGGGGCGATTTCGGCGGCGATTACAGCGCTTGTAGCAGATTTAACAAGGGATGAACATCGCACCAAAGCGATGGCCATGATTGGAGCCACGATTGGTATTACTTTTGCCTTATCTTTAGTGGGTGCTCCGGTATTAAATCGCCTCTTAGGTGTGCCTGGTATTTT
>DALYCY010000037.1:987-3013 GCA_031973495.1 Candidatus Aquirickettsiella sp.
TATGCTGACAGGTTTTTTATCATTGTCAGCTATTTTAGTCGTGCGTTTTGTGGTGCCTACCCCATTAAATATAAATGCTTCCAAAACATTAAAAGAGCCTGCTCCTTCATTTAAATCCATTCTAAAAAATAAAGAACTCTCACGATTAAATTTTGGGATCTTTGCACTTCATGCGGCCCAAATGGCCATGTTTATTGTGGTCCCCATAGCGCTTGCCACTTCAGGTGGCATGGATGTCAACCAGCATTGGAAAGTTTATCTACCTGTGCTCCTAAGCTCTTTCGTCTTTATGGTACCTATTATTATCGTGAGCGAAAAATTTAATAGAGCGAAGCTTGTATTTATTAGCTCTATTTTTCTGATGCTCATTGCCCAACTGATGTTTGGTATTTTAATTAATGTTTTTTGGGGTCTAGTCGCATCCCTATTTGTCTACTTCGTAGCTTTTAATGTTTTAGAGGCAAGTCTTCCCAGTTTGATCAGCAAAATTGCCCCGCCAAGCGCTAAAGGGACTGCGATTGGGGTGTATAATACGTGTCAGTCATTAGGTGTCTTTTTTGGCGGTTTATTAGGTGGTTTTTTAGCCGATTTTGGTGGCAGTTTTTCAGTGTTTTCGTTTTGTGCCATTTTGATGACGCTGTGGGTAGGTTTTGCATTTTCAATGAAAGCACCACCCGCAATTAAAACCTTGATGTTTATGATTCAAAATAAATCATTACTCAAAAGTCCTAAACAATTAGTACTAGTGCAACAACAATTAAAAAAAATAAAAGGTGTGCGTGACGTCTTGATCTTGCTTGAAGAAGGTAAGGTGATGCTCAAAGTCAACAAACACGAAACGATTCATGAAGCATCAATTATTCGGTTACTAGGAGGAAAACATGGCGTCAGTTAATAAAGTGATTTTAATGGGTAATTTAGGAAAAGATCCTGAAGTGCGATTTATGCCTAATGGAGACGCGGTCTGCAATTTTAGTATTGCAACGACAGACAACTGGAAAGATAAGAATGGTGAAAAGCAAGAACGCACCGAATGGCATAACATTGTCATGTATCGAAAGTTAGCTGAGATCGCAGGCGAATATTTAAAAAAAGGTCGCCCTGTATTTATTGAAGGTAGACTTCAAACACGCAAATGGCAAACGAAAGAAGGGCAAGATCGTTACACTACGGAAATCATCGCAGAGAGCATGCAAATGTTAGGCGGTCGGGATAGCGGTGGGGGTTCTTCAAGTGGCTCATCAAGCGCACCAAGTCAACCGGCATCGCAAGGTAATGATGATTTTAATCAAACCCCTCAAAGAACAAGTGGTGCACCTCAGGCAGCGGCTGCGACAAACTTTGATGATTTTGAAGACGACATTCCTTTTTAACACATGCCTATTTTTGATTTCACATGTGAAGCTTGCGGATGCTCTAAAGAATTGCTTCGCAAAATTTCAGATCCGATTTTGATGGCATGTCCTGAGTGCAAAAAAGAGACTTTTAAAAAACAAGTCTCAGCACCAAGCTTTCAACTGACGGGCTCTGGATGGTATGTCACAGATTTTAAAAATAAAGCAAAAGAGAGTTCAGCAAAAGCTGATACAAAAACTGAAACCAAAAAAGATGCGAGCGCATCTTCAACCTCGAGTTAATTTTACATATGTTTAAACGTTATTTTTTAACCGGCTTACTTGTTCTTGTCCCCTTGGCGATTACGATATGGGTGCTTACTTCACTTATTCATTTCCTAGACCAAACGCTCATTTGGTTGCCTTACGATTACCAACCAAAAAACTTTTTTGGATTTGATATTCCAGGCTTAGGCGTTCTTTTAACGGTTGGCGTGATACTAGGTATAGGACTATTGGCGTCTAATTTATTTGGCCGTCAATTTTTAAAGCTATGGGAATTATTGCTATCAAGACTTCCATTTGTGAATTCTATTTACTCGAGCATCAAGCAAGTATCCGATACTTTGTTTTCAGAATCAGGTCGTGCATTTAATAAAGCCGTGCTCATTCATTATCCCAGTCGCGATACT
>DALYCY010000038.1:0-2249 GCA_031973495.1 Candidatus Aquirickettsiella sp.
CATCGCGGCTGTAAAAAGATCGTAGGCAATTTATGTCTACTGATAGGCACCTTAGGCGTGGCTTTTATGGTCAATAAATGTCTGAGTGGCCATTACTTATTTTTTCAAAAAACTGACAGTGCTGAGCAGCTGGATCAATTGAAGCGAACATTGGCTTCAGTGCGTCGTTCATTGCCATCCCCTGTTCACTTAAAAGTCATAAAAGGAGGGGGGAACTAATTGGACAGCATCATAACGGTTAAGTTTTCAGATAAAAAAGAGACTTGAAATGAAAAAAGAACAACTCATTAATAAATTTATCCGGGCATTTAATGCCGCTTACCTCCTAAAATCACCCTATATTACGGTCACAGGGATGGACCAAGCCGAGAAAACAACCCATCGAATATTTGCGCCATTAGCGCCCAAATTAGCCGTATTACATTACCGTCAATTAGGGGATTACCTTTCGGCTTATAATCCACGACTCGATCGAGAAAATCATCGCGCCCTCATTCGAGAACTTCTGAATAAAAAAATCGACAATCCTACTTATTTTGAGCGCTTTGAGCGCCATTATTGGGGCGAATGGCCTAAGACCCCTTGGGTGGAAGCGTCCGTTGGTGCGGCTTTAGAGGATGTCAGTGGCATTAAATATCAGCTTGAACTTTTTGAAGAGGATCGACATCAATTACAAGCCATGATTAATCAACTTCACCTTTGTGTATGGCCAGTGCCACCGGGTATTTTCAAAGATAGGTCGAAGCAGCTGATTGAGCGCTTGCAAAACTATTTAGATGAATATTTTGCGCACTGCGCAGAAGCCGGGATGACGTTGATAGCGGCTATGACGAATGGGCAATATCAGCAGCTCAAACAAGCCGCGGGCAACGATCTCTTATGGCAGATTGCCGGGGCTCTCTCACGCTATCACAAGGAGATATGCGATTTAATGCCCGGTGAAGAACAGGAAACGCATTCCTTCTGGAAGCAGCTAAGGACTTTATTCGGCCAATTTCTTACCGCAATACGCTGCTTGATATTTCCTGCACGTCACAACGCGGTTCATTTTTTTCAACCCGCCTATCCACAGCCTGTTATGGAGGATCTAACACAAACCTTTTTTCATCGCTGCGAAGCGCTTATTAGAAAAAATGGCTAGCGTTTAAATAATGAAACCTTTTTATCGAACAAAAGAATAAAATAATGTCATCAATTTATAAAAATAATAACTTTTTGTTTCCACTAAGTTTAATTCTGTATGAATTACCGTTGTATTTCTCCAATAATCTATTCTTACCGGCCTTGCCGCAGATACAACAAGACTTTACCGTATCTAGTAAAACCGCGCAGCTGAGTATTGCCTTTTGGTTTCTTGGCGCTTCGACATGTCAAGTGATATTAGGTCCGCTGTCGGATCACTATGGGCGCAAGAAGATCTTGTTGCTAGGCGGCCTGCTTTTTTTAGTCGCCACCGCTATCTGCAGTGTGACAGCTTCGATCACATGGTTTTTAGTGGCGCGATTCTTACAAGGCTGTGTGGTGAGTACTATTTTAATTGCCGGTTATGCGACGATCCATGAACGACTGGATAGAGCGCAAGAGATCGAAACTATTTCCTGGATGGGCAGTATTACCGTCATGGCTCCCGCGGTAGGGCCGATAGTAGGCAGTCTATTGATACACTGGATGAGTTGGCGATGGCTGTTTGTGGGTTTAATAGCTTGGACGACGGTCAGTTTATACCTATTACAGGTTTTTATGCCGGTTGATCCGTTTCAAGCCAAAAGGCTAAACCTGAGAAAGATACAGAGAGATTACCGCAAGGTAATAACTAACGTTAATTTTTGGCGGTACACCTTAGCTTTTTGTGCTTTATTTGCCGGCTTAATGGCTTGGGATACCTTGAGCCCTTTTTACTTGATGGGATATTTAAAATTCAGTGTACTTCAATTCGGTTTGCTACAAGCCCTGGTGTATATTTTTTTTATACTAGGTATCAACTTGCAAACTATTTTAATACAGTCTCCGGATAAATTTTTTCTAGGTGGTTTAATCTTCGCTTTTAGTTGTTTTATTTTTGGTTTAGCGGTATTGCTGTATTTCCCCCAGTTCTTAATGGTCGTGATGGGTTGTATTATCTTCTTTAGCGTCAGTACCGGACTTATCTTTTATTCTTTACATCGTACAGCGGTGGAAATCCCCAAAGCGCCGATGGGTACGACTATCGCGGTCTTTTCTACCGCAATGAACTTATTTGGTTTCTTAGG